>NZ_JALMEX010000059.1:0-388 GCF_023100605.1 Pseudomonas sp. MWU12-2020 | reverse complement strand
TGGCACCGTGACCGTTCCGGCCCCTGCCGATGACGTGTACAAAGACGCGGGCAAAGTCGAAGCAACCATTTCCACCGCTACCGGTGGCAACTTCGAGAACCTGGTGCCGAGCACTGTGCCGGCTGTGACTCAGGTCACCGACACCATCGACACCACCACGGTGAAACTCACCGCGACCGAGTCTGCGGCTGAAGGTGGTACCGTCACCTACACCGCGACCGTTGGTGCACCGGTAACTGGTTCGCCAGTGACCGTGACTCTTGCCAACGGTCAGAACATCACTATCGAAGTGGGCAAAACCACTGGCACCGTGACCACCACCGCGCCGAACGATGCGCTGACCGGCCATGCCCCGCTGACCAACGCCATCACCAACGTCAGCGGCGGC
>NZ_JALMEX010000058.1:0-390 GCF_023100605.1 Pseudomonas sp. MWU12-2020 | reverse complement strand
CTGTCGAACGGTGCTGTTATCACCATCGAAGCCGGTAAAACCACTGGCACCGTGACCGTTCCGGCACCTGCCGATGACGTGTACAAAGACGCTGGCACCGTTCAGGCAACGATCACCAACGCTACCGGTGGCAACTTCGAAAACCTGGTGCCGAGCACCGTGCCGGCTGTGACTCAGGTCACTGACACCATCGACACCACCACGGTCAAACTGACCGCGACCGAGTCTGCGGCTGAGGGTGGCACCGTCACCTACACCGCCACCGTCGGTGCGCCGGTAACTGGTTCGCCAGTGACCGTCACTCTAGCCAATGGTCAGAACATCACCATCGAAGTGGGCAAAACCACTGGCACCGTGACCACCACTGCGCCGAACGATGCGCTGACCGGT
>NZ_JALMEX010000057.1:0-409 GCF_023100605.1 Pseudomonas sp. MWU12-2020 | reverse complement strand
GTGAACACCAACGGATTCGAGTAACTGGTCTTGCCCGTCTCGAACCGCAGGATGCTGTAGCTGACGCTGAGTTTCTCCCCACGCCGCGCTTCGAAATGCTTCTGCACAAAGGCTGCATCAAGCGGGAAATCCACGGGTCTGCCGGCAGTGAGGGCGTTCAGGGTTTTGCTGCCTTCGTCCAGGAGCGCGCCATTGGCATCACGCAGTTGCCAGGTGACCACGTCCTGGGGTTTGGTCGGGTTGGCGAGCGGGTTCGGGCAAGTGATTTTGCTTGTGCCGTCGGACAGATCATCGGGTTCCAGGATGCCGTTCTCTTCACCCTGGACGATCGGGGGCACCAGTTCCAGTTGTGCTTCGCCCACGGTCAGCAGCTCTGCATGCTGCGATGCCCGCCTGACGACTACACCGT
>NZ_JALMEX010000056.1:0-431 GCF_023100605.1 Pseudomonas sp. MWU12-2020 | reverse complement strand
TTGATGAAGAGGCCCCTGGAGCGCTGAATCACTGTGCCGCCACGTTCCAGCTCGTAGAAGAACAGCGCCTGGGTTTTGGCCAGTTCCCGGGCGGCGCTGTTGGGCAGAAAGACGCTGACCACCAGCGGCGGTTCTTTGGTGATGATCTGGCGAGCGTCGTGCGCCACGGGAGCGCCGTCCAGCGTGCTGCCATCGATGTGCATGATGATCACGTCGTTTTCCTGGAAGTCCGGCGACGTGGCCCAGACCCTCAGCTCCAGTTCTTCATCTTTCAGAGTGTCGAGGTGCAGCAAGTTGCCGTTGGCCTGCTCAAGGATGGGCGCATCCAGTCGCGAGTTGCCGGTGTCGACGACGATGCGCGTTTCGCTGCACCAGTCTTGCGCGGCGTTGTTCACCAGATCAAGGACGGTAAACGTCACGGCGACCCCGGC
>NZ_JALMEX010000055.1:0-470 GCF_023100605.1 Pseudomonas sp. MWU12-2020 | reverse complement strand
GGCTGACCAACGCGGCTGGTTCGCCAGTGACCGTAACGCTGTCGAACGGCGCTGTGATCACCATCGACGCCGGTAAAACCACCGGCACCGTGACTGTTCCTGCGCCTGCCGACGACGTCTACAAAGACGCCGGCACCGTGCAGGCGACCATCAAGTCGGCGACCGGTGGCAGCTTCGAGAACCTGGTACCAAGCACCACGCCAGCCGTGACCACCGTCACTGACACCATCGACACCACCACGGTCAAACTGACCGCGACCGAGTCCGCTGCTGAAGGTGGCACCGTCACCTACACCGCGACCGTTGGTGCGCCAGTGACTGGCTCGCCAGTTGTGGTAACTCTGGCCAATGGTCAGAACATCACCATCGAAGTGGGCAAAACCACTGGCACCGTGACCACCACCGCGCCGAACGATGCGCTGACCGGCCATGCCCCGCTGACCAACGCCATCACCAACGTCAGCGGCGGT
>NZ_JALMEX010000054.1:0-492 GCF_023100605.1 Pseudomonas sp. MWU12-2020 | reverse complement strand
TTCCCGTGGCGCACGACGCTCGCCAGACCATCAACAAAGAACCGCCGCTGGTGGTCAGCGTCTTTCTGCCCAACAGCGCCGCCCGGGAGCTGGCCAAAACCCAGGCGGTGTTCTTCTACGAGCTGGAACGTGGCGGCACAGTGATTCAGCGCTCCAAGAGCCTCTTCATCACCATCATCGGCGACCCCTATCGCCTCGCCGCGCCGATCGCCGACGATGCCGTGGACGGTGCACTCAAGCACGACCTGGAGCACGTGAGCATCCGCATCCCTCATGACGATCGCTTCGAAGAAGACATGGGCATTGAGCTCAAATGGCTGGGCACCCAGGCCGACCTGATCACGTATGACCCGCAGTTGGACTTGCATATCCTCAGCGCGACCGACGCCAGCAACCCGCTGGGTTTCATCATCAAGGTGGATGGCGTCCGGCACCTCAAGTTGCTCAAGGGCGGCACGCTGGACCTGTCCTACAACCTGCTCAGCGACGAGA
>NZ_JALMEX010000053.1:0-497 GCF_023100605.1 Pseudomonas sp. MWU12-2020 | reverse complement strand
GATTTCCGAAGCCAGCGTGCTGGTTTCGATGATCACGTCACCGACGTTATCGACCACATAGATATCGTTGCCGGCCCCGCCAACCATGGTGTCGGCTCCGATGCCGCCGTTGAGAAGGTTGCTGTCGCCGTTACCGATCAGGGTGTTGTCGAGGCTGTTGCCAAGCAGGCTGAATACGCCGGCCCCCAACACTGCGACGTTCTCAATGTTGTTCAGATTGCTCTGATTCAAGTCAATGGTGCTGGTCTGTGGCGTGGCATTGAAGGTGATCGACAGGGTGTCGGTGCCTTCATTGGCCAGTTCCTGAACCAGTGCCAGTTCTCCGAACTGGTCGAGACTGTAGGTATCGTTGCCTTTGCCACCGATCATGGTGTCCAGGCCAGCGCCGCCGTCAAGAACGTTGTTGCCATCGTTGCCGGTCAGCACGTTGTTCAGGCTGTTGCCGACCGCGAAGGTGTTGCCGGTACCGGTCAGCGTGATGTTTTCGAGGTTGGCGC
>NZ_JALMEX010000052.1:0-548 GCF_023100605.1 Pseudomonas sp. MWU12-2020 | reverse complement strand
CCGACCATGCTCGTTCAGCCCAAGAAGAGAATCTCTGCCCCCCATTCACTGCTGGACCCGTGGGTCCCCGGGCGCCTCCTGCCTTCCGGCCAGTGGGGGATCAACCGCGCGGCGGTATTCGCCTTTCCTGACCTCGGCATGCTTGTCTTGATCCCCGCCTGGGCCAAAAAGGATATCGGCGACACCGTCAAGCTGCTGCTCGATGGCCGTGAGGTCGACGGGCGTCCCATCATCAATAAGAGCGAACTCGACCAGCCCACAGTCTTGTCGGTGGCCCCCCGTCATCTGCAGACCGGTTCTTACGAGCTCACCTACGAAATCAAACAGCCCAATCAAAAAGAAGAGCGTCCGGACAAGCCCCTCAACCTCTTCGTCAAACTGGAACTCCCCGGTGGCCAGGACACCGACCCGGCCCCCGGTCACTCCAACCTGTACATGTACATTCCCCCGGAAATCGTCAACGGCGGTGTGGACAAAGACGTTGCCGAAGAGGGAGTGCCGATTGTCATCCGGTCCGAGTCCGGCAGCGGCCTGCCTTACCCCGACAT
>NZ_JALMEX010000051.1:0-560 GCF_023100605.1 Pseudomonas sp. MWU12-2020 | reverse complement strand
AGTATCAGGTTTTCGACATTGTTGGTCAGGGTGTAGTTGACCGACGCGTACACATAGTCGATTTCCGCTGCCGAGGTGCCGTTCTCGATGACCACGTCACCCACGTTGTCGACCACATAAATGTCGTTACCAGCACCCCCATTCATGGTGTCGGCCCCGGCGCCGCCGTTGATGATGTTGTTGCCGGCGTTACCGGTGATCACGTTGTCCTGATCGTTGCCGGTACCCGAAGTGTTGGCAGTGCCGGTAAGCACGAGATTTTCGAGATTGACGCCCAGTGTCCAGTCCACGGAGGACTGGACGGTATCGATCTCGCCGACCACGGTGCTGGTTTCGAAAATTGCGTCGTTGATGCTGTCGACGATGTAGGTGTCGTTGCCGGCACCACCGACCAGAATGTCACCACCGCCGGCGCCGCCGTCGAGGATGTTGTCGCCGGAGTTGCCGGTGATCAGGTTGGCCAGGTTGTTGCCGGTACCGTTGATGTTGGCGGTGCCCTGCAAAGTGAGGTACTCGACGTTGGCGCCCAGGGTGTAACTGACTGTCGAATAGACCGAATC
>NZ_JALMEX010000050.1:0-575 GCF_023100605.1 Pseudomonas sp. MWU12-2020 | reverse complement strand
TTGGACTTTGGACGACAGAAACCGTCCCGGCTTTGTACCAGGGCATCGTGTATCTCCAGAAAAAATTGGGTTCAGGCCAGCAATTTGGCGCAGAGGAACGGGCGGTGGCCCTGATCGGTCCAGGCGTTTGAGGCCAGGCTGTACATCATGATTCGGCCGCCGCCGTAGTCGACGCCAAGCGCGCAGCCGCCCCCCGACGAGGCGTTATGGCAGTTCATCGTGAACGGGTTCAGAGAGATGTACTCTCCGACCCCAAGCAACTTGCTGATACCCCAAATGTATCGACGCCCCACTGTCAGCACCTCACTACCGAGGTAGGTCCAGTTACCCGCAGCAAATGTCACAACGACCGCCGGTGCGCCACTGTCATAAACCAGCGCGCCGGCTTGATCCCAAAGTCGCATGCCATACGTCGCGGTTCCCATGGAGGCCCATGCCGCCACGAAGTACTGCCCGCTCAGCGTGCTATTGACGTTCGAGGCCTTAATCGTGAAGCCCGTCCAGTTTCCGGCGCCACCGGTGAACCAGACCGATATCGGCACCTGAATCGCTCCGGTTTGATCGGGTCGGATGAA
>NZ_JALMEX010000005.1:0-542118 GCF_023100605.1 Pseudomonas sp. MWU12-2020 | reverse complement strand
ACTGAATGCCATGCTGCGAGACGGCACAGAGTGGCGGTGACGAACGGTGGCAGTAAGACAGTTGCTCCCACAATGGGGATTTGTGGTGGGGCAAAAAAATGGGAGCCGCTGGGGCTCCCGTTGTGTAAAGCGGCTTAGCGCGGTGGATAGTTGGCCAATATCCGGCCCACCGTTTCGCGCACCGCATTGCTGCGATCCTGTGGATTGGGCGTGCTGCTGAGCATCTGCTCGTCGCTGCCGCGCCACACCAGTTTGCCGTCCTTGCCGTCGAGCAGGTCGATCTGGATGGTCGCCACTTTGTAGGTGATGTTGCGGGTTTCGTTGTACATCGGTGCGCCCCAGTATCCGTTCCACGGGCCGCCCCAACCGCCGCCGTAGTTGGTGGTGACTTGCTGCTGGCGATCCTCGACGATCAGATAGGCTTGCACGCTCAGGTCACCCTTGGTGCCCGCCGCCGCAGGACGCAAGCCACGCTGGTCGAGCTGATCACTGACGGCCTGGCGAATGCGTTGTTCGGTCAGGTCGCTCTTGATCCGTGGATCATCAGGGCGGTATTGCAGCGCGGGTTCTTTCCAGTTCCAGCTGCGATAGGCGGCAAAGTCGCGGCTGGCATCGAAGTCGTGATTGACCTGGTTGGCGGCGCAGGCGCTGAGCAGTGCGGCCATGGCCAGTAAAGCGAGACGGCGGAACATGGGTTTTCTCCGGTTGAAGGCATAAACCTGCGATGCGTTCTCACATACAGACTAGCTCGGAGGATAGGCCGACATGGCTTTTTCCACAGCCTCGCGAATCGCATCGGTGCGTTCGAGCTGGCTGCCCTGATTGGCGGTTTCGCCGCTGGCGCTCCACACCGGTTGACCGGTAACTGCGTCGAACAGATTGACCTGCACCACCACGACTTGCTCCTGATAAGTGCGAACAATCGGCACGCTGTTGTACATGCCGTAACCGCGCCCGTAGCGATCATAGCCACTGTATCCGCCGTAACCGTAATCGTCCTGGACCTGACGCAAGCGGGTTTCCAGACGCAGATTGGCGCTGACCAGCAGGTCGGCCGGACGGTTGTCGTGCAACGGCCGCAACCCGCGCTGATCCAGTGCATTGCTCACCGCTTCAGCCACTTGCGCCGAATCGGCCCAGGCCGTGCCCGGCGGCAACTGGCCGTTGAGCCAGGTCCAGCTGCGATAGCGCGCATAGTCGCGCGGCGGCGCCGGATAGGCGCTGCGATCAAAGGTGTTGGCGGCTTGAGGCGGCGCCGGTGGCAAGGGCCGCGATTGCGCTACGTACGGGTTGCTGCCCTGGCAGGCAGCCAACCCCAGACAGATCAGCAATAACCCGGATTGAGCTTTCATGTGGTGCTCCGATCAGATCGGCCGGCAGATCCAGTGCAAGTAACGCCCAAGCCCGGCGAAGCTTGGGTGGCGACGGTGAGCGAGCTCCATCTCCAGCAAATCCACCAGTTCGGCGCGAGCCTGGAATTCCACCGGCATGTAGTCGTGGAAAACCCGGATCCCGCTCTGGCTTTCGACCTGCCACAACCCTTCGAGTTGCGTTGCCAATTCTCGTGGATCGAGCGGCTGTTGCGGGGTCAGACTCTGCTTTTCCCCGGCCAGGGTGTTCTTGCGCATTTTCTTGAAATGGCCTTTGAGCAGGTTGCGGTAGATCAGCGCATCGCGGTTATAGAACGCCAGCGACAGCCAGCCATCGGGTTTGGTCAGTTGATGCAGCACCGGCAGGATCGCATGCGGTTCGGCCAGCCATTCGAGCACGGCGTGGCAGATCACCAGATCGTAGGGCTCGGTGAGCTGACCGAGCAGTTCCTGCCACGGCGCCTGAATGAACGTTGCGCTCTGCCCGGCTTCGGCGAAGCGCTGACGGGCGCCCTCAAGCATCGGCTCAGCCGGTTCGGTAAAGGTCACCTGATGGCCGCGCTCGGCCAGCCACAGCGACATGTGGCCCAGACCGCCGCCGATGTCCAGCACGCGCAACGGTCGATCCGGCAACGCTTCGGCAAGGTCGGCCTGCAATACTGCGAGGCGAATCGCGCCTTTGGCACCGCCGTAGATTTTTTCGGCGAAACGGGTCGCCAATTGATCGAAATGCCGGTCGCTCATCAGCTGAACCGCCGTTCGCTGTCGGCGAGCTTGCTGCGCACCACTTCATTCATGTCCAGCCCCAACTCGCTGCACAGCAGCAACAGATACAAGACGATGTCGCCGACTTCCTGCCCGGCATGCGCCAGTTTGTCCGCCGGCAACTGGCGCGACTGGTCTTCCGTCAGCCACTGGAAGATCTCCACCAGCTCGGACATTTCCACACTGGCAGCCATGGCGAGGTTTTTCGGGCTGTGAAATTGCCGCCAGTCATTGCGGTCGCGAATGGCGTGCAGGCGTTCGGTCAGTTCAACAAGGTTCATCGGGTTCTCCTGAAGGCGTATAGCTTCGGGGGGATGCCAAACGAAGGCAAGGGGCACGCGTCGCTCCCACACAGGATTGAGGCAAACCCTCTATAGTTGCAGGGAACTCGGCCACCTGCGTTGTGGCCCAAGGCTCAGCTCTTTCATCAGGATGCACACATGCAGGTAGAAAGCTTTTTCGAATGGCTCGGCCAGGCGCTCGGTTCGGTCATCCGCTTTATCGTTGATGGGCTCAGTGGCCTGTTCAATGTGCTGAGCCATGCCGGCGGCAACTTTGTCGACGGTCTGGCCAAGACGTTGGGCATGGACACCTCGATCATCAGCATCCTCGCGCTGATCGTTGGCTTGATGCTGTTGTGGTCGGCGATTCGCGCGTTCATGAATGCGTCGATCATTGCCGGGATCATCTGGTTGCTGTTGGGGTTGTGGTTGTTGAGCTGGATCATCCACTGACACCTCTCTTCCCCTGTGGGAGCGGGCTTGCTCGCGAAAGCGTCAGATCAGTAAAAGCTGTTTTGACTGACACACTGCCTTCGCGAGCAAGCCCGCTCCCACAATAGGTCGCATGAATCGCTACAATCCCCGCTCCCCCAAGGAGCCCGCATGTCCAACCTGATCGCCGACTGGCGCGACCGCCCGACTCACCGCAAGGTCTGGGCGCTCGCTGCGCCGATGATTCTTTCGAATATTTCCGTACCGCTGGTGGCGCTGGTCGACAGCACCGTCATCGGCCATCTGCCCCATGCCCATCAGTTGGGCGCGGTGGCGGTCGGCGCCAGCCTCTACACTTTTCTTGCCTGGGCCATGGGTTTTCTGCGCATGGGCACCACCGGGTTTGCCGCTCAGGCGGCCGGGCGCAGCGATGGCGCGGCGTTACGGCAGATTCTGTTGCAGGGTTTGCTGCTGGCGCTGGGACTGGCGATCGTGCTCGGCGCTCTCGGCGTGCCGTTGAGCGGCGTGGCCCTGCATTTCATGCAGCCATCGGCAGAACTCGATCAACTGACCCGCGAGTTCTTCCACACCCGGCTATTCGGCTTGCCGGCAGCGCTGGCCAGTTACGCCCTGGTCGGCTGGTTTCTCGGCACCCAGAATGCACGGGCGCCACTGGCGATTCTGCTGACCACCAACCTGATCAACATCGCTCTCAACCTGTGGTTCGTGATAGGTCTGGAATGGGGGGTGGTCGGCTCGGCCCGGGCCTCGGTGATTGCCGAGTGGAGCGGCGCCCTGCTCGGCCTGTGGCTGACCCGTGGCGCATTGCGCGCCTATCCCGGGCACATCGCCTGGGCAGCGCTGAAGGTGTGGCAGAGCTGGCGCCCGCTGCTGGCGGTCAACCGCGACATCTTCATCCGCAGCCTGGCGCTGCAATCGGTGTTTTTCCTGATCACCGTGCAAGGCGCGCGATTGGGCGATGCCACAGTGGCGGCGAACGCCTTGCTGCTCAATGGCCTGCTGTTGACCGCGCATGCGCTGGACGGCTTGGCCCATGCGGTCGAAGCCTTGTGCGGCCACGCCATCGGCGCCCGCGACCGCCTCGCCCTGCGCCGCTCACTGGTGGTGGCCGGCGGCTGGTCGCTGCTGGCCAGCCTCGGTTTCGCCGCGCTGTTTCTGTTGGGCGGGCACTTGTTCATCGAGATGCAGACCGACATCCAGAGCGTGCGCGACACCGCGTTCATCTACCTGCCGTATCTGGCGGTGTTGCCGCTGATTGCGGTCTGGAGCTACTTGCTCGACGGTCTGTTCATCGGCGCCACCCGTGCCCGGGAAATGCGCAACGGCATGCTGCTGACCATCGCCCTGCTGCTGCCATTCGCCTGGGCACTGCAAGGGCTGGGCAATCATGGGCTGTGGATAACGTTCCTGCTGTTCATGGTCTTGCGCAGCCTGACCCTCGGCGCACTGGCACTGTGGCTGCGGCGCAACGACGGCTGGTTCAGCGGCGCCACTCACTGAGTCGGCGTGTGTTTGACGAACGCCACGACCTGCTCGAGTACCGGCGCCAGCCGCCGTAGCGGCCGCGACAGGGTCGCCACCAGCGTCACATGATTGGGGCGCGAGTAATACAGATCCTGCACCGGCACGCCGACCTCACGCAGTTTTTTCGCGAGGCCGGCAGTGTTGCGCGTCGGGTTGACCAGATTGTCCTTGGTCGCAGCGATCAGCAGTGCCGGAGGCTCGCCCGCCCTGACGTGGTTGATCGGCTGCGATTGCGGCGGTGAGTCCGGCCAGAAAAACACCGGGCGCACCTCGGTATTGTTGATCGGCAAAAAGTCATACGGCCCGGCCAGGCCGATCCAGCCGCTGAGGTCTTTCGACGACATGCCCACCGCCCCCAGCAGGCCGGGGTCCAGCGCCAGCATCGCGGCGTTGTAGGCGCCGGAACTGTGGCCCATCAGATACAGGCGTTGCGGGTTGCCGGCGAACTCGCGGATATGCGCGCGAGTCCAGGCCACCGCCCGCGCCGAGTCTTCAAGAAACAGCGGATAGCGCACTTGCGGGTACAGCCGATAATCCGCCAGCACCGCGACAATCCCCCGCGACGCCAGCGCCTCGCCGACAAACGCGTAATCGCCACGCTCACCGCTGTTCCAGCTGCCGCCATAGAAGAACACCACCACCGGCGCGTCCTCCAGCGGCTGGCGCGGCACGTAGACGTCGAGTTTCTGTCGCGGATCATCGCCATAGGCAATCCCGGCGGTTCTGTGGAACGTGTCGTCGGGGGTCAGCGCATTGAGCACTTTGACCGGGGAACATCCCGTCAGCACCAGCAGCAGAAACCCGCCGAGGACTGCGCCGAACCGCTGCCACAGAGGATTTGTCATGGATGTCGCACCTCAAGATTGATCGTTCTGCCACTGTCGCCGCACATGCTCGAGCCGTTCCTGCTGGGTCAGCCCGTCCGGCACGCCTGGCAATCCCGCTCGGGGATGCTGCAAGCGTAGCCACAACCAGCCATCCAGCACGGTTCGGTCACTGAAACCCAGCGTCAGCCCCTCCTGCACATGGGAGGCCATCCGCGTGTAGTCGGTTCCGAGTGATTGGCACCAGCGCCAGATGTGGTGTTCCAACAGGCAACTTTGCAAACGTTCGCGCTGACGATGGGTAAGGCTTTCGTCGATCCCCAGCGGCTCGACCGCCCACTGCGGATTGCGCAGTTGCTGCCAGCCCTGACTGCCGATGGCGAGGTCGGCCCAGGTGCCACCGAACCAGCGCATCAGCCGGATCGGCCCGAGCCAGCGGCTCAAGTCGGCGGCATCACAAGCATCGAAGAAGTAACTCGCTGTCTGCCGGTTGTAGTAACCGAGCAAGGCACGGTGGTTGAGCCCGAACGAAACGCTGAGCATCCGGCGCAGGTGGCTCAGAAGTGTCTGCTGCGAAGCATCGCTGGCCAGCAGCAGACCGCGCCAGGTCTGCGGATCGCGGTGGCACAGCGCAGCCAGTGCCGGGCTCTCGTGCAACTCGACCAGCAGCGGCCCGTACTCGCTCACCGCTTGAAACTCGGTGCCCTCGAGCAGCCGCGTGCAACGTACTCCGGCGAACCCCTGACGCAGTGTCGCCAACGCCTGCTGCGCGTCGGTGCCGTCGAGCAACAGCCACTGTGCCTGCTGGGCAAACCCGACGCCGCTCAAGTGGCGCCGCCCTGATCCAGCGACGCGACCAGTCGGCAACTGCAGATCGACGCCGTGCAATGGTTGTAACTGCCGCCGCCGGGCAACAGGCACAACAGCAACAGCGGTTCGGCGGACTGGAGCCATTGCGCCAGACCCGCACTCGCCAGCACGTCCGGCAGCGCCAGTGACTCGTCGACGTCTTCGATCACCGCCGGTTCCTGCAGCACGCCACTGATCACCGGTTGATCCGGATCGCCCTCATGAAAACTCACCACCACTTCGACCCCTTCACGCAACGATGCCAGCGACGTGTCGCTCAACGCCGCCGCCAGCGGCAGCCAACAGTGGCTGGCGGCAGCGCCTTCGCCCTGGTAAAGCCAGTCAAACTGCACGGCCACCGGTCGCAGGTCGTCAGGTTGTGGTTCATCGACCGTCACCACCCAGGCACGTTGCAGGCTGTGCATCCGCGGTCGGGTACAAGTGCTCGCCAGCGGGGGGAGTGGCGCCTGGGCGGCGGCAACGATCCGATTGCTGTAAGACGGCTCGCTGGCGGGGTCAGCACGATGCTCGATCCGGCTCAGCAACCAGCGGCGGTTGCACTCGGTAAACGGATGTTCGGTCAGCGCCAGCCACTGCGCGCTGCGTAAGGTCGGCAGATCGCTGTGGCCGTAAGCTTTGCCGATCCGGGTGGGATGCGCGCCCGCATCCGGCGCATTCATCTCTATCTGCCAGCGTCGTACCGTCGCCGCACTCGCGCCCGTGTCCACAGACGCCACACCCGCCACGGGCAAGCGCGCAGGATCATCGGCGAAAACCACGCAGTGCCCGTCGGGCCGGTGCTCGAAGTAGTAATGAATCCCGGCCTGCGCACACAGGCGTTGCACAAACTGCAGATCCGATTCGCAGTACTGGGTACAAAAAGTGCGCACCGGGTAATCGCAGTGCAAATCAAAGCGTCGTTGCCCACCGATGATCCCGTGCTCCTTGAGCACCTGAGCGAGGATCTGCGGCACGCACTGGCTGCTGAAAATCCGCTGGCTGAACCGTAGCGCCAGGCAACTCAGCTTCGGCCCCAGCGTCACCCGACACAAGCGGCAACCCTCGGCGTGCTCGTGCTGGACGAGACTCTGCAATTGTCCGTTCAAGCCATTGTGCAGGGGGCCGAACTGCAGGAACGCCGAGCGGAAAAGCAGACCGGCAAGGTCCAGTTGCGGATCATCGATCAACAGATCGATCGCAAAAACGAAGGGTTCGCTGATGCCCTCACTCCCGGTAAAGGCCAGCACCTCGAAGGGGTCGGGCAGCCCCGCTACATCGAGACGAAACGACGGCTCGTTGACTGATTCGAACATGGGCGGATCTCTACAGGAGGGACGGCCGGGGATTCTCGCCGAGAGCCATGGCCGAGTAGAGAGCTGAAGTACAACTTAGGAAATGACCTACGCGAAAAGCAGACCGGATGACTTCACGGGCGATGTCATGCAGTCTTTTCGCGGGGAATTTGGGAGATGTCCCACCGGGTCATCCGAATTTTCCGCAGCTTGCGGAAAAATTTCAGACAACCCGGTGCAACAGACCTGACTCAGGAAGACAGGTAGGAGGAGCGGGTCAGACCCAGACGCAAGGCATCGAGGAACTGCGTGCGCTCGCTGGCACTGATACGGGCACTGGCGCACTTGTCGCGGTAGTGGGTCATCAGTTCTTCCGGCGACAAGTGCACATAACGCAGCATGTCTTCGATGGTGTCGTGGGTCTCGATGCCGGCGTGGTACACGCTGCCATCGGCGTTCTGGTAGATGTTCACCGAGTCGGTATCACCGAACAGGTTGTGCATGTCGCCGAGGATTTCCTGATAGGCGCCGACCAGGAACACGCCCAGCAGGTAGTCTTCACCTTCGTTCAGACCGTGCACTGGCAGGCTGGTCTCGATGCTCTGCTCGTCGACGTACTGGTTGATCTTGCCGTCGGAATCGCAGGTCAGGTCTTGCAGCACGGCGCGACGCAGCGGCTCTTCGTCCAGACGATGCAACGGGATGATCGGCAGCACCTGATCGATCGCCCAGGTGTCCGGCAGGCTCTGGAACACCGAGAAATTGCAGATGTACTTGTCGGCCAGCTTGTCGTTGAGTTCGTCGAGCACCTGACGATGCGAACGCTGACGTGCTTTCAACGAGTTGTGCAGGCGCCGGCACACAGCGAAGTAGCACTGCTCGGCCAGGGCTTTTTCCGCCAGGGTCAGTTTGCCGTCAGCGTACTGCGAAGCCACGTCGCTCATGTAGTGCGTAGCGCGCCAGTAAGTCTCGGTGACCATCTCGATGTCGGTCGGGCCGAGCAGGTCCACCAGCCACTGCACGGTTTCCGGCAGGTTTTCCTTGTTTTCGATCAGCGGGATTTCGTCGTTGTGTTTCTCGACGTCGGTCACCTGCACCACCAGCATCGCGTGGTGCGCGGTCAGCGAGCGGCCGCTTTCGGAGAAGATGTGCGGATGCGGCAGGCTCTGCGCGTCGCAGAATTCCTTGAGCATGCCGACCACGACACCGGCGTAGTCATCCATGTCGTAGTTGATCGAACTGGCGTTGCGCGAGTGAGTACCGTCGTAGTCGACACCCAGACCGCCGCCGACGTCGATGTGATCGACCGGCAGGCCAAGGTTGCGCAGCTCGCCGTAGTAACGGATCGCTTCCTTGAAACCGTGCTGGTAGTCAGCCAGGTTGGCGATCTGCGAACCCATGTGGAAGTGCAGCAGGCGAATGCCCTGATCGAGGCCGGCAGCGCGGAAGCGTTCGACCACCGACAGCAGTTGCGCCGCCGACAGACCGAATTTGGATTTCTCGCCACCGGTGTCCGCCCACTTCGAGGACGCCAGCGACGACAGGCGCACGCGCAGACCGACCTGTGGCTTGACCTTCAGCGACGCGGCTTCTTCGATCACCAGGCCGACTTCGGATTCTTTCTCGATCACGATGAACACGTTGTGGCCGAGCTTCTGGCCCATCAGCGCCAGACGGATGAACTCGCGATCCTTGTAACCGTTGCAGACGATGGTGCCGCCCTTCGGCGCCAGCGCCAGCACCGCCAGCAGCTCAGGCTTGGAGCCGGCTTCCAGACCGATGGAAACGTTCTGGGTGGCGATGATGTTCTCGATCACCGCTTCTTGCTGGTTGACCTTGATCGGGTAGAGCGCGGTGTACTTGCTCTGGTATTCCAGGCGCTCGATGTTCGAGTCGAAAGCACCGGTCAGCTGACGGACACGGTCTTGCAGGATGTCGGGGAAACGTACCAGCAACGGCAGGGACAAGCCGCTCTTGCGCAGTTGGTCGACTTGTTCGAACAGGTCGATAGGCGAACTGCTCGGGCCGTTCGGACGAACTTCGACGCGACCGGCGTCATTGATCGCGAAATACCCGGCCCCCCAATGGCGAATCCCGTAAACACTGCGGCTGTCCGCAACTGTCCATTGGCTGCCATCGTCTTTACGTGTGCGTCGTACGGACATCGAAGTCCCCTATAAAGAAGTCATAGTGCGTCGCCTGATCGCAGGCCGGCGCAGTCTAAAGAATGAAAATGACGATTCGTCAGCGCGGCGGTAGACCGCGCTGACCGCGTGTAGTTTAGAAACCGGTATGAACAGGCTCTGTGAAAACCATGGAGACGACGCCGGCGCTGAGCATTTCAGAGCCGGATCAAGCCGCAGGTGGTTTTCACAGAGGCTGCTAGCCGCCGGACTTCTTCGCCTTGAAACCGAGCTTGATCAGTTCAGCCAAGAGTAGCTCGACATGATCGCCCTGGATTTCGATGATCCCGTCCTTCAACGCCCCACCGGTGCCGCAACGTTTCTTCAACGTTGTCGCCAGCTCCTTGAGGGCGTCTTCGGCCAATGGCACGCCGGTAATGGTGGTCACCGTCTTGCCGCCACGGCCCTTGCTCTCGCGACGCACGCGGGCAATGCCGTCCCCGGCCGGGATCACGGTTTGTTTGCAGATACAGGCGTCCACCGGCTTACTGCATTCCGGGCAATGACGACCTGCGTCGGTGGAAAATACCAGGCCACCAAGGGCGGCGAAGGATGCGGCTTTTTTGGCCACCGGCAATCCTCTTGGGAGGACAAAGACTGATCGCAACCTTGGGCAAGGTCATCGACCGCGAAGCCCCACTCAGGCAGGGGCAGCGCTACTGCACCGTGCGCTTCAACAAAAGCAGGTCGGTGCAGCTTGAAAAGGTCGCGCAGTGTAACGGCAAAAAGCGCAATTGCTAAGAGCCAATCGGCGCCAATTTATGAGTTCTTTGCGACGTCGCTTTGCTGAGCCTTCAGATAGCGCTTCAACGCGGCCAGAGAGTCCGGGCAGTAAGGCTTTTGCTCGATTTCGCGCATCACCTGTTCGACCGGAATGAAGCGTGCTTCCAGCACTTCTTCAGGCTGCAGTTTCAACGGGCCGTCCCACACCGCGGAAAATGCCGAACACCACAAACGGTTGCCGGTGTCTTCGAAGAAGAAATGATCATGGGCGGTCAATTCCACCCCGCTCACACCCAACTCCTCTTCCAGCTCCCGGGCTGCGGATTCGGCGTAGGTTTCATCGGCCTGCACCATGCCGCCTGCCGCAACATCCCAGTAACCGGGATAGATCGCCTTGCTCAAGGTGCGCCGATGCACGCAAAGCTCACCGGCACTATTGAACAGCATGATGTAGGTGCCGCGACCGATCAGCCCGCGTTCACGCAAATCGGCCCGCACCAAGGCGCCGAGCAGGTTGTCCTGCTCGTCGACCCAGGCGATCTGTTCGGCATCGGAGGCGGCGCGGTGGGCCGCCTCTTTGGCGCTCTCGACCATGACTCAGCCCTGATTGAGCAGTTGACGCAAATCGATCACTGCTGCGTTGGCCCGGGAAATGTAGTTGGCCATCACCAGCGAGTGGTTGGCCAGAATCCCGAAACCGCTGCCATTGAGGATCATCGGACTCCAGACCGTCTGCTGCGAGGCCTCCAGTTCACGAATGATCTGACGCACGCTGACTGTGGCGTTCTTCTTGGCCAGTACATCGGCGAAGTCCACCTCGATGGCGCGCAACAGGTGCGACAGGGCCCAGGCCTGACCGCGAGCTTCGTAGAACACGTTGTCGATCTGCATCCAGGGAGTTTCCACAACTTCCTCATCGACCTGTGGCACCTGCCCCGGCGCCACGACTTCAGTCTTCAGCGCGGTGTTGAGCTTGACCCGACCGACACTGGCCGACAGTCGTTGCGACAACGAACCGAGACGTGTACCGACATCGCCCAGCCAGTTGTTCAGGTTGTCGGCGCGAGCATAGAACAGCGCGTTTTTCTGCGAAGGATCGGACAGACGTGCCTGATAGCGGCTCAGGGAATTGATGCCTTCCTGATATTCCGACTCGCTCGACGGCAGGATCCAGCTCTTGTTGTCGAAGTTGAAACGCGGCTCGGCCTTGGCCAGATCGGCATCTTCGGCCGACTGCGATTGCGAGCGGGCGAAGTCCTTGCGCAAGGCACGGGTCAAGTCACGTACCTGCACCAGCACGCCGTATTCCCAGCTTGGCATGTTGTCCATCCACAGGCCCGGCGGGAAACGGTCATTGGCGATGTAACCGCCCGGCTTGTTCAGCAAAGTACCGGCAACGGTTTTCAGGGTTTCGACCGTGGTGTAGCCGACGACCATCTGCTTGCCTTCTTTTTCGGCCGCAATCTGAGCGTTCTGCGCCACCGGGAACAGCGCCGGCTCCTCGCTCCAGTAAATGCCCAGGGCGATGGTCACCAACAGGTAAATGCCGACCAGTGTGGCCAGCGCACGGCTGAACAACAGGCCGCCGAAATAGCTGCGGGTGGCCGACTTGGGCTCGGCGGCACGTTCAGGCGCGCTGCCCGCGCGGTTCTTCCAGTCCAGCATGGCGATATCCTTTCAATCACTTGGGTTCAACGGTTCGACCACAACCATACAACAACGTGCCAAGGCCGGCACCCGCCCGTAAAGATAAGCAGCAAATCCGCGGCGCGGACGAAGCATCCGTCAGAGTCTAGGGGAATACCTGATACCGCACCGGCAAAAATCCTTCGCCGAACGGTTTTTCAGGCACGCAAAAACCATTCAAGAGCTTTATGTCAGCCGCAGCGGAAAGTCATGTGAATGATCCCGCCAGCCACCGCATACCCCCGGCCTTCGGGGACTTGCCCGACGAACAGGTCCGTTTTGAAACCCGCCAGTCAGAAACTGAATTGTGTCGCACCGCAGATTATTGACGCACGACACTGATGTAAGGGAAAAGAGGTGCTAGCATAGAGCCACCAGTCGATCTCAGCATGCACCCTAACTAGTAGTCAGGATATGACCGAGCCAGAAGACCCCAGCCGTGAGCGCCTCAAGCACCACTTTGCCCAGCGGGTAATTCATCAGGCACGTCAGATTCTTGAGATATGGCAGCGCCTGCAACGCAGTGAGTGGTCCACCGCCGATCTCGCCGAACTGAGCGAGGCCAATCTGCGCCTGCTGCGTTTTGCCGAGCGTTTCGAGCAGCCTGAGCACACGCAACTCGCGCGTCATATCGGCCAGTCGCTGGAAGCGGTGGACGCCAATCGTGGGCGCCTGAGCAGTGGCCTGATCACCGATCTCAATCGTTTGATGCAGCGCTTGTCGCGCACCGGTCTGCGCCATGGCGATCAACTCGACCAGACCTTCCTGCCGCCGCTGCGCAAACCGATCTACGTGATGTTGCAGGATTACGACCGCGCCGAGCGGCTGGCCAAGCAGCTGGAATTTTTCGGCCTCACCGCGCAGGCGCTGGACAGTGTCGCGGCGTTTCGCTCCTCGATGGTCGAGCGCTTGCCGGCTGCGATCGTCATGGACGTTGACTTCAGCGGCGCCGGCGTCGGCCTGCAACTGGCCGCCGAAGCCCAGGTCGGCCTGGAAGAACCGCTGCCGCTGCTGTTTTTCAGCCTGCACGAAACCGACACCCCGACCCGCCTCGCCGCCGTGCGCGCCGGCGGCCAGGAATTCCTCACCGGCACCCTCGAAGCGTCGAGCCTGCTGGAGAAGATCGAAGTCCTGACCTGCGTCGCCCAGTACGAACCTTATAAAGTGCTGATCATCGACGACTCCCGCGCCCAGGCCTTGCACACCGAGCGCCTGCTCAACAGCGCCGGGATCGTCACTCGCACGCTGATCGAACCGATCCAGGCGATGGCCGAACTGGCGGATTTCCAGCCGGATCTGATCATCCTCGACATGTACATGCCGGCCTGCACCGGCACCGAACTGGCCAAGGTCATTCGCCACAACGACCGCTACGTCAGCGTGCCGATCATCTACTTGTCCGCCGAGGACGATCTGGATAAACAGCTCGACGCGATGAGCGAGGGCGGCGACGACTTCCTGACCAAACCGATCAAGCCGCGGCACCTGATCACCACCGTGCGCAACCGCGCCGCGCGTGCGCGCAACCTCAAGGCACGCATGGTCCGGGACAGCCTCACCGGCCTGTACAACCACACGCACATCCTGCAATTGCTCGAAGACTGCTCGTTCCGCGCGCGCCGCGAGAACAAGCCACTGAGCTTTGCCATGCTCGACATCGACCACTTCAAACGGGTCAACGACAGCCACGGCCACCCGATGGGCGACCGGGTGATCAAGAGCCTGGCGCTGTTCCTCAAGCAACGGCTGCGCAAGACCGATTTTATCGGTCGTTACGGCGGCGAGGAATTCGCCATCGTCATGCCCGACACCGACATAGAGGCGGCGCACAAAGTGCTCGACGAGATCCGCCAGCGCTTCGCCGAAATCCACTACCCGGCGCAGCCGCAGGATTTGTGGTGCACCTTCAGCGCCGGCGTGGTGGAGATGCAAGAGGACTCCGACAGCCTGATGATGGCCAGCCAGGCCGACGAGGCGCTGTACCGCGCCAAAGGTGCCGGACGCAATCGGGTACAGACCGCGTACGGATCAAAGCAAAGTGCCACTTTTTCATCGGAATCCACCGATTCGGTCATAACCCTGTAACAGAACCGCAATAAATTCAGGCGCTTACCATTTCTGCCGTTGGTAGCCGTCATGCGCCTGAAGTTGCTCACCAATCTCAACACTCTGCTGCTGGTCGCCGTCTGCGTGGCCCTCGGCGCGACGCTGTGGTGGTCGCAAAAAGCCCTGGAGCGTCCGTACCTGTTGATGGAGCGCTACCTGGGCCTGTCGCAGCAATTTCAGAATGATGTGGCGCGCAATGTCGAGGATTACCTCGCCAGCGGCGACGCCCTGCGCCTGAGCAGCGCCAGCCAGGCCATCGACGGCTTGCAGAAGGAACTCGGCGAGCTGCCACCGGCACTGGCCGAGACCCTGCGCCCAAGCCTGTCGAGCCTCGAAGAATTCAGCAAAACCGACCTGCTCGCAGCCGGCAAACTGGCCGGTGATCCGCAGGCACTGCTGTTGCAGGCCGAACGCGAACTGAGCGCCAGCCTCGATCAGCTCAGCACCTACGCCAATGGCAACGCGACGTACCTGACACCTCTGCTCACCGCCTCGCAGCATCTGGGCAAGCTGTCGCTGGCCCGCGACAAACTGGTCAGCAGCGGCCGCAGTGAACTGGCCGCCGACGTCGAGCGCGAGGTCAGCAACATCCGCGCCCAGGCGCAGGTGATCGATGCCCTGCCCCTGCTCGGCGTAGTCGCCAAGAACGAATCCGGCAGCGATGACTTTGCCGCCATGATGGGCATCGAAAGCAACGAAAAAGCCGCCGCCGAAGACGCTGGTGTCAGCCTCAAGCGTGAACTCAACAGCCTGCTCGGACGCTATCCGGCGGAGCTGGAACGCACCCGCGAGCAGATCCAGAAACGCACCGACCTGAGCACCGCCACGCACCTGAAGATCGCCGCCGTGCAGCAGGCCATCGCCGGCCTCGAACCGGTGGTGCGCGCCCAGCACGGGCAGATCCAGGGCGAAGTACGCCTGATGCAGGGCGTGATGATCGGCCTGATTCTGTTGATCGCCCTGCTGATCGACACCCTGCAGCGGCGCCTCGCCCGCACCCTGACCAACCTCGCCCCGGCGCTGTCGACCTGGGCCGAGGGCGACTTCAGCAACGACATTCACTTGGGCAAGACCAACCGCGAACTGCACGACATCGAAGCGTCGCTCAATCGCTTGCGCGCCTACCTGGTGGATCTGGTCGGCACGATTCGCGGCAATGCCGAACAAGTCGCCGGCAGCAGCCGTACCCTCGCCGAACTGAGCAACGAGCTGCACAGCGGCGCCGAACATCAGGCCGGCGATACCGCGTTGATCCGCGACTCCCTCGGCGAACTGGAGGCGACCATCCAGCAAGTGGCCGGTGATGCGCGCCAGGCCGCGGACGCCAGCCGCCATGCTGGGCTGGCGGTCGAACATGGACAGACCGTCATCGGCCAGAGCCTCACCGGGCTGCACGCACTGGTCGGCGAGGTGCAAGGCAACGCGCAGATGATCGAGCACCTGGCCGAAGAGTCGGCGACCATTGGTGGCGTGCTGACGGTGATCCGTTCGATTGCCGACCAGACCAACCTGCTGGCCCTGAACGCAGCGATCGAAGCGGCGCGGGCCGGGGAAATGGGTCGTGGTTTTGCGGTGGTGGCCGAAGAAGTGCGCTCACTGGCGCAACGCACGGCCGGCGCGACGGCGGAAATCCAGACGCTGATCGCCGGCCTGCAAACTGCCGCCCGACAATCGGTCGAAGGCATGCGCGCGCAGGTCGAACACGCCGAAGCCACGGCCAATCAGGCGCAGGCAGCGGACGGCGCGCTGGATAAAATCGTCGGTGCGATCCAGACCATTTCCGACACGGCGATCCGCATCGCCGACATCACCGCCCAGCAGAGCGGCGCGGTCAGCGAGATCCGTGACCACAGCGAGCGGATTCATCAATTGGGCGGGGATAACCTGCTGCGCATCGGCGAAGGCCGCGAACAGGGCGAGAACCTGCTGGTATTGGGCGGACAACTGCATACCGCCGTGCAAGCCTTCCGCGTCTGAAAAATCGCCTTCGCGAGCAAGCCCGCTCCCACATTGGAATGCGTACCCCTGTGGGAGCGGGCTTGCTCGCGAAGGCGGTATTGCCGTCACCACAAATGACCGGATCAAATTACTCAGTCACAAATTTCGCGTAAACATCGGTCATCGTGCTGGCTATTGCAGAGAACTGGACAGTCACAAAGTCTTTGCGGCATAGTCGCCGGGTTCTGACGACTGCTCATTCATAACAAGGAACACGCAGATGGCAACGCTACTGGTGCTGCACGGCCCCAACCTGAACCTGCTCGGCACCCGCGAACCCGGCACCTACGGTTCAACGACCCTGGCGCAGATCAATCAGGATCTGGAGCGCCGCGCCCGTGAAGCCGGCCATCATCTGCTGCACCTGCAAAGCAACGCCGAGTACGAATTGATCGACCGTATCCATGCCGCTCGCGGCGAAGGTGTCGATTTCATTCTGATCAATCCAGCAGCTTTTACGCACACAAGCGTCGCATTACGTGACGCGCTGCTGGGAGTGAGCATCCCATTCATCGAAGTGCATTTGTCCAACGTGCACAAGCGCGAACCTTTCCGCCATCACTCTTACTTCTCCGATGTAGCGGTGGGAGTGATCTGCGGCCTTGGCGCCAGCGGTTACCGACTGGCCCTGGAGGCCGCACTAGAGCAGCTTGAAACACAGGCAACAGCTTGAACCACAAGCGTTAAACGCCCCTGACCGACCCTTGGGAGTTGATGATTCATGGATATCCGTAAAGTTAAGAAACTGATCGAATTGCTGGAAGAGTCCGGCATCGACGAGCTCGAGATCAAGGAAGGCGAAGAGTCCGTACGAATCAGCCGTCACAGCAAGACCCCGGCTCAGCAGTACTACGCTCCGGCGCCGATGCAGGCTCCGGCCGCTGCACCTGCCGCCGCTGCCGCTCCAGTGGCTGCCGCCGCTCCGGCTGCCGCTGCTGCTCCAGCACTGAACGGCACCGTGGCCCGCTCGCCAATGGTAGGCACCTTCTACCGTAAATCTTCGCCAACCTCGCCAGCCTTCGTTGAAGTCGGCCAGACCGTGAAGAAAGGCGACACCCTGTGCATCGTCGAAGCCATGAAGATGATGAACCACATCGAAGCTGAAACCAGCGGTGTGATCGAATCCATCCTCGTCGAAGACGGCCAGCCGGTTGAGTACGACCAACCGCTGTTCACCATCGTTTGAACTGCGGAGAGCCTTTGATGACTGCGAAGTTGGAAAAAGTTCTGATCGCTAACCGCGGTGAGATCGCCCTGCGGATTCTGCGTGCCTGCAAAGAGATGGGCATCAAGACCGTCGCCGTTTACTCCAAGGCCGACAAAGAGCTGATGCACCTGGGTCTGGCAGACGAATCCGTCTGCATCGGCCCGGCTTCTGCCGCTCAGTCCTACCTGCACATCCCGGCCATCATCGCTGCCGCTGAAGTGACTGGCGCTACCGCCATTCACCCAGGCTACGGTTTCCTCGCGGAAAACGCCGATTTCGCCGAGCAGGTCGAGAACTCCGGCTTCGCCTTCATCGGCCCGAAAGCCGACACCATTCGCCTGATGGGCGACAAGGTATCGGCCAAGCACGCGATGATCGAAGCCGGCGTGCCAACCGTTCCAGGTTCCGACGGCCCACTGCCGGAAGACGAAGAAACGGCGCTGCGCATCGGTCGTGAAGTCGGCTACCCGGTGATCATCAAGGCCGCTGGCGGCGGTGGTGGTCGCGGCATGCGCGTGGTGCACAAGGAAGAAGACCTGATCGCCTCGGCGAAACTGACCCGCTCCGAAGCTGGCGCGGCGTTCGGCAACCCGATGGTCTATCTGGAAAAATTCCTGACCAACCCGCGTCACGTCGAAGTTCAGGTGCTGTCCGACGGCCAGGGTCACGCCATCCATCTGGGCGACCGCGATTGCTCGCTGCAACGTCGTCACCAGAAGGTTCTCGAAGAAGCGCCGGCACCGGGCATCGACGAGCAGGCGCGCCAGGAAGTTCTGGCTCGCTGCGTCAAGGCGTGCATCGATATCGGTTACCGTGGCGCCGGCACGTTCGAGTTCCTGTACGAGAACGGTCGTTTCTACTTCATCGAAATGAACACCCGTGTTCAGGTGGAGCACCCGGTTTCGGAAATGGTCACCGGTATCGACATCGTCAAGGAGATGCTCAGCATCGCCGCTGGCAACAAGCTGTCGTTCACGCAGGATGACGTGGTTATCCGCGGTCACTCGCTGGAGTGCCGGATCAACGCTGAAGACCCGAAAACCTTCATGCCGAGCCCGGGCACGGTCAAGCATTTCCACGCCCCAGGCGGCAACGGCGTTCGCGTCGATTCGCACCTGTACAGCGGTTATGCGGTTCCGCCGAACTACGACTCGCTGATCGGCAAGCTGATCACTTACGGCGCCACCCGCGACGAAGCCATGGCGCGCATGCGCAATGCCCTGGACGAAATCGTGGTGGACGGGATCAAGACCAATATCCCGCTGCACCGTGATCTGACCCGCGACGAAGGCTTCTGCAAAGGGGGCGTGAACATTCACTACCTCGAGCACAAGCTGGCTGGCGAGAAGCACTAAGCTTCAGCCCGCACCTGACAAAGCCGCCTTCGGGCGGCTTTGTTGTTTCTACAGATTACATAAACCCCTGTAGGAGTGAGCCTGCTCGCGATGAGGCCGGCACATCCAGCATATGTGTCGACAGCACCATCGCCATCGCGAGCAGGCTCACTCCTACAAGGGAATGGCGTTTCAAGTCTCTCCCACAAACCGCCTGCGCTCGCGTAAACTTGCGCGCTTCTCGCTGGCCGCTAGGCTGCAATCATATTTTTTCAAAGGTGCCCGCCATGCCTTGGCTGCAAGTACGTCTCGCCATCAGCCCGGAACAAGCCGAAACCTACGAAGACGCTTTCCTTGAAGTCGGCGCCGTTTCGGTGACCTTCATGGACGCCGAAGATCAGCCGATCTTCGAGCCGGAACTCAACACCACCCCACTGTGGGCGCACACGCACCTGCTGGCCCTGTTCGAGGGCGGCACCGAGCCTGCGCCGGTGCTCGCGCATCTGGAACTGCTGACCGGCAGCCCGCTGCCCGAGCATCACAGCGAAGTCATCGAAGACCAGGACTGGGAACGCAGCTGGATGGACGGTTTCCAGCCAATGCGTTTCGGTCAGCGCCTGTGGATCGTGCCGAGCTGGCACGCCGCCCCCGAGCCTGAGGCGGTCAACCTGCTGCTGGACCCGGGCCTGGCGTTCGGCACCGGCACCCACCCGACCACCGCACTGTGCCTGGAATGGCTCGACGGCCAGGACCTGAAGGACTGCAACGTGCTGGACTTCGGCTGCGGCTCGGGGATTCTGGCGATTGCCGCCCTGCTGCTCGGCGCGAAAGAAGCGGTCGGCACCGACATCGACGTGCAGGCGCTGGAAGCCTCGCGCGACAACGCCGGGCGCAATAACATCGCCGATGAGCTGTTCCCGCTGTACCTGCCGGAAGATCTGCCGCAAGTCAAAGCCGACGTGCTGGTCGCCAATATTCTGGCCGGCCCGCTGGTTTCCCTGGCGCCGCAGCTGTCCGGCCTGGTGAAAACCGGCGGTCGTCTGGCGCTGTCGGGCATCCTCGCCGAACAAGGTGAAGAAGTCGCCGCCGCTTATGCGCAGGACTTCGATCTCGACCCGATCGCCAATCGCGATGGCTGGGTGCGTATCACCGGCCGCCGGCGCTAGAATGACCGACTGCATAATCCGGATCGCCGCATGACTGACAGCTTCGTCACCCAGTGCCCGCATTGCCAAACCAGCTTCCGCGTCAGCCATGCTCAATTGAGCGTGGCCCGCGGGGTGGTTCGCTGTGGCGCCTGCCTGCAAGTGTTCAATGCCGCCAAACAGCTGCTGGAACAACACGCCGGCAAGGACGCGGTCACCCCGGTGGCGCCGGCAATGGTCGAGCCAGTACCGTCTCAGCCGGTGGTCAGCGAGCCGCCGCCGGTGGTCGAAGCGCCCGTCAACGACGAACCACCCGCGCCGCGCGCCATCAGCCAGAAGCAATGGAGCGCCAACGAGCTGGACCTGGACAGCCTCGATCTGGACGAAGAACTCGCCCGGCTCGAACAACGGGAAATCCAGCCGACCACCGAATTCGGTCGTCAACGCGAAGAGTCTCTGAGCGCCCGCCGCGACAGCCACGAAAGCGATGAAACGGAGTGGCGCGACAGCCTGTTCAGCGCACGCGACGATGAGCGTCTGCCCGAGCCCGAAGCTGCAGCCGAGCCTGAGATCGTCGAAGCCGAACCACTGAAAACCACGCGCACCGAGCCTTCGTTGTCGCTGGAGCCGGTGGATCTGGACGACGAACCGCCGATCCCGCAACTGCGCCTGCACGACCCGATCGACCCGAATGCCCGCCGCGAACGCCTGTCCGCCAACATCGAACCCGACGATGACGACCTGCCATCGGTCGCACCGCTGCGCAAAAAGCGTGAGCGTGCCGAACCCGGCGTGCGCGCTGAAGTGCTGCAGGACCTGACCGACGACCCGCTGCAACTGGACTGGCAGAAACGCCGTTCGCCCTGGGGCCGACGCCTGCTCTGGGGCTTGCTGGTGCTGTTGGCCGCCGCCGGTCTGGCCGGCCAGTACATCGCCTATCATTTTGACGAACTGGCGCGGCAGGATCAGTACCGCCCATGGTTCCAGCAGTTCTGTCCACAGATTGGCTGCACGGTGCCGTCCAAGGTCGACATCGGCAAAATCAAAAGCAGCAATCTGGTGGTGCGCAGCCATCCGGAGTTCAGCGGGGCGCTGGTGGTGGATGCGATCATCTACAACCGCGCGACGTTCTCCCAGCCGTTTCCGCTGCTGGAACTGCGCTTCGCCGACCTTAACGGTCATCTGATCGCCAGTCGTCGCTTCAAACCCGGCGAATACCTCAACGGCGACCTTGAGGGCATGGCGGAAATGCCGCCGCAAACGCCAATCCACATCGCGCTGGATATTCTCGATCCAGGCCCCAAAGCGGTGAATTACAGCCTGAGTTTCCACTCGCCCGAGTGAATCGCTTCATCGCTTCAGGTTTGACGGCAGTTTTCTGACTTCGTCCGCGGCAACCAAACCGCTGGCAATAACAGAATAACTGTTCAGATTTTGTTCAATTCAGCCTTTATCCAGTCATCGAGAGCGGGTATCATGCCAACCCTTTTTCGAACTCTCATGATCCGGCCCCACTTCAGGGAAGTCCTATGTCGGCGGTACGCATCGGCCCATATACATTGCAGAACGGTTTGATTCTCGCCCCGATGGCGGGCGTCACCGACCAGCCCTTTCGTCAGCTGTGCAAGCGTCTGGGCGCAGGGCTTGTAGTCTCGGAAATGGTCACCAGTGACATGAGCCTGTGGAACACCCGCAAGTCGCGCATGCGCATGATCCACGAAGGCGATCCCGAGCCACGCTCGGTGCAGATTGCCGGTGGCGATGCGCAGATGCTGGCGGATGCGGCACGGGCCAACGTCGAACTGGGCGCACAGATTATTGATATCAACATGGGTTGCCCGGCAAAGAAGGTCTGCAACAAGGCCGCCGGCTCCGCGCTATTGAAAGACGAAGCACTGGTTACCGAGATCCTGCAGGCCGTGGTCGCTGCAGTGGATGTGCCGGTGACCCTGAAGATCCGCACCGGATGGGATCGCGACAACAAGAACGGCCTGACCGTGGCGAAGATCGCCGAGCAGGCCGGGATCACCGCGCTGGCAGTGCATGGCCGCACTCGCGCCGATCTGTACACCGGCGAAGCCGAGTACGACACGATTGCCGCGATCAAGCAGGCGGTGTCGATGCCGGTGTTTGCCAATGGCGATATCGATTCGCCGGAAAAGGCCCGTTACGTGCTTGACGCGACCGGTGCCGATGGCCTGCTGATAGGCCGGGCTGCCCAGGGGCGGCCATGGATTTTTCGCGAGATCGAACACTTCCTGCGTACCGGCGAGAAATTGCCGGCGCCGGAGCTGAGCGAAGTGGAACGCATCCTGCTGGAGCATCTGGCCGCACTTCACGCCTTCTATGGGGATGTGATGGGTGTCCGTATTGCCCGCAAGCATGTGGGCTGGTATCTCGCAACCTTGCCGGGCGCCAGGGAGTTTCGCGCCCACTTCAATCGTTTGGATGGTACGGAAACACAATGCGCCAACGTTCGGGAGTTTTTCGCCGAGCGTTACAAGAGCCTGACAGGGGACGAAGAAGGGGTGGCCGCATGACGATGATGACCGAGACTTTAGTGAGTGGAACAGCACCCGTGAGCGACAACGTGAATTTGAAACAGCACCTCAATACCCCGAGCGAAGAAGGTCAGACCCTTCGCGGGAGTGTCGAGAAGGCGCTGCACAATTATTTCGCCCACCTTGAGGGCGCGTCCGTCACGGATGTGTACAACCTGGTGCTCTCCGAAGTCGAGGCTCCCCTGCTCGAAAGCGTGATGAACTACGTCAAGGGCAACCAGACCAAGGCCAGTGAGCTGCTGGGACTCAACCGCGGCACACTGCGCAAGAAACTCAAGCAGTACGATCTGCTGTAAGCATTCAATCAAACCAGAAAGGCGCCCGCGTAAAACCGGTCGCCTTTTTTGCTGACTTCCTTTGCTTTTGATGGAAATTGAGATGACCGACCAGACTACCCGCCTGCCGATCCGCCGCGCCTTGATCAGCGTTTCCGACAAGACCGGGATCCTCGAATTCGCCAAGGAGCTTGAAGCCCTCGGCGTCGAGATCCTCTCCACCGGCGGAACGTTCAAGCTGCTGCGCGACAACGGTGTTGCCGCAGTGGAAGTCGCGGATTACACCGGTTTCGCGGAAATGATGGACGGTCGGGTGAAAACCCTGCACCCGAAAATCCACGGCGGGATCCTCGGTCGTCGCGGTATCGACGACGCGATCATGAACGAGCACGGCATCAAGCCGATCGACCTGGTTGCAGTCAACCTGTACCCGTTCGAAGCCACCATCAACAAGCCAGGCTGCGACCTGCCGACCGCTATCGAGAACATCGACATCGGCGGCCCGACCATGGTCCGTTCGGCAGCGAAAAACCATAAAGACGTGGCGATCGTGGTGAATGCCAGCGATTACACCAACGTTCTGCAAAACCTCAAGGCCGGTGGCCTGACCTACGCTCAGCGCTTCGACCTGATGCTCAAGGCCTTCGAACACACCGCCGCCTACGACGGCATGATCGCCAACTACATGGGCACCGTGAATCAGGCTGCCGACGTGCTGAGCACCGAAGGCCGCAGCGAATTCCCGCGCACCTTCAACAGCCAGTTCATCAAGGCTCAGGAAATGCGCTACGGCGAGAACCCGCACCAGAGCGCGGCGTTCTACGTGGAAGCCAAGCCTGCTGAAGTCGGCATCGCCACCGCGACCCAACTGCAAGGCAAAGAGCTGTCGTACAACAACGTGGCTGACACCGACGCCGCGCTGGAATGCGTGAAGAGCTTCGTCAAGCCGGCCTGCGTGATCGTCAAGCACGCCAACCCGTGCGGCGTGGCCGTGAGCCCGGACGCAGAGGGCGGCATCCGCCAGGCCTACGAACTGGCCTACGCCACCGACACCGAGTCGGCCTTCGGCGGCATCATCGCCTTCAACCGTGAACTGGATGCCGAGACCGCCAAGGCGATCGTCGAGCGTCAGTTCGTGGAAGTGATCATTGCCCCAAGCGTCAGCGCAGAAGCTCGCGCTGTTGTGGCGGCCAAAGCCAACGTGCGCCTGCTGGCCTGCGGCGAGTGGTCGGCGGATCGCGTTCCGGCCTGGGACTACAAGCGCGTCAACGGTGGCCTGCTGGTGCAGAGCCGCGACATCGGCATGATCGGCGCCGACGACTTGAAAGTGGTGACTCAGCGTGCACCGACCGAACAGGAAATCCACGACCTGATCTTTGCCTGGAAAGTGGCCAAGTTCGTCAAATCCAACGCCATCGTCTACGCGAAGAACCGTCAGACCATCGGTGTCGGCGCCGGCCAGATGAGCCGCGTAAACTCCGCACGTATCGCCGCGATCAAGGCTGAACACGCCGGTCTGCAGGTACAGGGCGCGGTGATGGCTTCGGACGCGTTCTTCCCGTTCCGCGACGGCATCGACAACGCAGCCAAGGTCGGCATCACTGCGGTGATCCAGCCAGGCGGCTCGATGCGTGATGCTGAAGTGATTGCTGCCGCTGACGAGGCTGGCATCGCCATGGTGTTCACCGGCATGCGCCACTTCCGTCACTGATTCAACTCGATACAAATGTGGGAGCGGGCTTGCTCGCGAATGCAATCTGTCAGCGACAACTGTTTCGACTGACACACCGCTTTCGCGAGCAAGCCCGCTCCCACATAAAGCGCTCCAGCAGCGCCTGACAGATTTTTGAGGTTTTTGAAATGAATGTTTTGATCATTGGCAGCGGTGGCCGTGAACACGCCCTGGCCTGGAAAGTGGCTCAGGATCCGCGCGTGCAGAAGGTTTTCGTCGCGCCGGGCAACGCCGGTACCGCGATTGAAGCCAAGTGCGAGAACGTCGCCATCGACGTGCTGGCCCTTGAGCAACTGGCCGACTTTGCCGAGAAAAACGTTTCCCTGACCATCGTCGGCCCGGAAGTGCCGCTGGTGGCTGGCGTGGTCGATCTGTTCCGCTCCCGTGGCCTGGACTGCTTCGGTCCGACCGCCGGTGCTGCGCAACTGGAAGGCTCGAAAGCCTTCACCAAGGATTTCCTCGCGCGCCACAAGATCCCGACCGCCGACTACCAGAACTTCACCGAGATCGAGCCGGCCCTGGCTTATCTGCGTGAAAAAGGCGCACCGATCGTGATCAAGGCCGATGGCCTGGCCGCCGGTAAAGGCGTGATCGTTGCCATGACCCTGGCCGAAGCCGAAGACGCCGTGCGTGACATGCTCGCCGGCAACGCCTTCGGCGACGCCGGTTCGCGCGTGGTGATCGAAGAATTCCTCGACGGCGAAGAAGCCTCGTTCATCGTCATGGTCGACGGCAAGAACGTCCTGCCGATGGCCACCAGCCAGGACCACAAACGTGTTGGCGACGGTGACAGCGGCCCGAACACTGGCGGCATGGGTGCCTACTCCCCTGCCCCGGTGGTCACCGCCGACGTGCACCAGCGCGTGATGGACCAGGTGATCTGGCCGACCGTGCGTGGCATGGCAGAAGAAGGCAACGTCTACACCGGTTTCCTGTACGCCGGTCTGATGATCGACAAGGCCGGTAACCCGAAAGTCATCGAATTCAACTGCCGCTTCGGTGACCCGGAGACCCAACCGGTGATGCTGCGTCTGCAGTCGAGCCTGGTGCTGCTGGTCGAAGCCGCTCTGGCGCAAGCGCTGGACAAGGTTGAAGCACAGTGGGATCCACGCCCGAGCGTCGGCATCGTGCTGGCCGCCGGCGGCTACCCGGGCGACTACGCCAAGGGTGCGGCGATCAACGGTCTGGACGCAGCCGCAGGCCTGGAAGGCAAAGTCTTCCACGCCGGGACTGCGCTCAAAGATGGCAACGTGGTGACGGCCGGTGGTCGCGTACTCTGCGCCACCGCCATGGGCGCCAGCGTCAGCGAAGCGCAGCAGCAAGCCTACAAGCTGGCCGCCGCCATCGACTGGGCAGGCTGCTTCTACCGCAAGGACATTGGCTACCGCGCCATTGCCCGTGAACGTGGCGAAACCCAGGAATAAGCTGTCCTTCAAGTCCGGCGCGGGATGCAGTCCCTCGCCGGGCTGTTCCGCCGCCGCGCATCGTTATATTCTGGCATCAACCTACGAAGGGATTTCGCCGTGCGCTGGCTCAGGATTGCCATAAGCTTCACCGTCACGCTGCTGACCTTGCTCTGCATGCTTCCGGCCCAGGCCGCGCAAGGCAGTGGCTGGTCGGTATTGCTTGACGATCAGGGCAATCTGCAACTGAGCGACATCCGCTCGGCTCGCTACACCAATCAATTCAGCCCTATCGAACTTGATCGCCTCACGGCGGCCGAGCCCGATGGCGCACTGTGGCTGCGCTTCAAACTGGCGCCGGGCAAGCACGAGCAAGTGCTGCGAATCTTCGCCCCCGACCTGTCCAACCTCAGCCTTTACGTGCTGGACGGCGACAAGCTGATCGAGCAACGCACCTCCGGCACCCATCAGCCACAGGTCGAACGGCCACTGCCCAGCAGCGATTTCCTGCTGCCGCTGCCGCAAAGCGACAAGTCCCTCGACGTCTATCTGCGGATGGTTTCCGACCATCAGCTACGCCCGCACATCGCCCTGCAATCGGCGGTGCTGAGTGCTGCCAACCAGAACCAGACGCTGATCTTCGGTCTGCTGTTCGGCTGCCTCGGCATGTTGCTGCTGCACAACCTCGTGCGCTACGCCTACTCCCGTTCGCGCAGCAGCCTGTGGCTGGCGGTCTGCGAAGGCCTGCTGGGCCTGAGCCTGTTGCTGTTGCTCAACCTCGCCGGCCCGTGGCTGCCGAACTGGCACGCGATCCAGACCCCGGGCGCGTATCTGGCCCTGCTGCTGACCGCCCCGGCCGGGCTGATGTTCGCCCTGCGTTTCTTCGCCCCGCTCGGCCCGCACCCGCTGAACAAACTGTTGCTGGGCGACATTCTGTTCATCGTGATCTGCAGCCTGCTGCTGTTGTTCGTCAACACCCTGCCGCTGAACATCATCACTTACGCGCTGGTGGCCCTGGCCGGTCTGAGCATGTTGCTGGTCGGCTTCTATCACTGGCAGAAGGGCTACCGTCCGGCGCGGCTGTTCGTTGCCGGGATGGTGGTGTTCAACATCGGCACGCTGATCATTCTGCCGGCGTTGCTGGGGCTGACCCTGGTGTCGCCGCAAGGCCTGATCATGACCCTGATGGCGTTTATCTGCATCAGTGGCCTGCTGATGAGCATCGCCTTGGGTGAACGTCAGCGCAGCATCACCGAAAGCCGTTTCAGCATCAGCCGCGACCTCGCCGCGAGCAACGCCGAGATCAACGCCAAGGCCGAATTCCTCGCCAAGATCAGCCACGAAATTCGCACCCCGATGAATGGCGTACTGGGCATGACCGAGCTGTTGCTGGGCACGCCGCTGTCGGTCAAGCAACGCGACTACGTGCAAACCATCCACAGCGCCGGCAACGAACTGCTGACGCTGATCAACGAGATCCTCGACATCTCCAAGCTCGAATCCGGGCAGATCGAGCTGGACGACGTGCAGTTCGACCTCAACGCGCTGATCGACGATTGCCTGAGCATCTACCGGGCCAAGGCCGAACAGCAGAACGTCGAGCTGATCAGTTTCATCCAGCCGCAGGTGCCGCGGGTGATCAGCGGCGATCCGACCCGCTTGCGCCAGACGTTGCTGAGCCTGCTGGAAAACGCCCTGAAGAAAACCGACGAAGGCGAAGTGCTGATCGTCGTTGCCCTCGACGAGCGCAGTGTCAAACCGCGCCTGCGCATCGCCGTGCAGGACAGCGGCCAGCCGATGGAGCCGGAAGAGCGCGAGGCGCTGCTGCACGCCGAACTGCACAGCAAGCATTTCCTCTCCGCCAACCGTCTGGGCGGCAACCTCGGGCTGGTGATCGCGCGACAGCTGATTCGCCTGATGCACGGCGAGTTCGGCATCAAGAGCGGCGCCAATCAGGGCAGCACGCTGTGGCTGACTCTGCCGCTGGACCCGGATCGCCTCGAACACCCGACCTCCGACCTCGACGGCCCGCTGCAAGGTGCGCGGGTACTGGTGGTGGACGACAACGACACCTGCCGCAAGGTGCTGGTGCAGCAATGCAGTGCCTGGGGCCTGAACGTCAGCGCCGTGCCGTCGGGCAAGGAAGCGCTGGCGCTGCTGCGCACCAAGGCGCACCTGCGTGACTACTTCGATGTGGTGCTGCTGGACCAGAACATGCCCGGCATGACCGGCATGCAACTGGCGGCCAAGATCAAGGAAGACCCGAGCCTCAACCACGACATTCTGTTGATCATGCTCACCGGCATCAGCAATGCGCCGAGCAAGATCATCGCGCGCAACTCGGGGATCAAGCGCATCCTCGCCAAACCGGTGGCCGGCTATACGCTCAAGACCACGCTGGCTGACGAGTTGAACCAGCGCAACAAGGGTCAGGTGGTGTTCCAGCCGCAAGTGGTCACTCCCGCCACAGCAGCCAAGGTGCCGAGCGATTTCCGCATTCTGGTCGCCGAAGACAACACCATTTCCACCAAAGTGATTCGCGGCATGCTCGGCAAACTCAACCTGCAACCGGACACCGCCAGCAACGGCGAAGAAGCCCTGCAAGCGATGAAGGCCCAGCGTTACGACCTGGTGTTGATGGACTGCGAAATGCCGATCCTCGATGGCTTCTCGGCAACCCAGCAACTGCGTGCGTGGGAAGTCAGCAATCAGCGCATCCGCACGCCAATCGTTGCGCTGACCGCGCACATCCTCGCCGAACACAAGGAACGTGCGCGTCAGGCCGGGATGGACGGGCACATGGCCAAACCGGTGGAGCTGTCGCAACTGCGCGAGCTGATCGAACATTGGGTCGCCCAGCGCGATCAGCAGAACCGCACGGCCTCGACCTTCTGAGCAGGCCTGCCCGGTTGCGCCTCAATCGGCTGCGCAAAGCTGCCTGACTGCCCCTTCGTCGGGCAACGTCAACCGCACAACGTTGTCCTTCAACCTGTCCCTGATTTTCAGGGCAACGGCGGCGCGTGCCGGAGCATAGAGGGTCTCAGACAAGTAGGCACCGGCGTAACGCATGCACACGTCGCCGCGCACATCCTCGGCCTGAAACAGCTCGGCCAGGGGGTTGTCGCCAAGCACCCGATCAGTCGCAAGCTCAAGATAGACACTGGTCAAGGAGGTCGGCGTGTTCGCGACGACCACCAGCAGGCGCACAGCCGTGGCGGACGCAAGCCCATCTCCGGACTCGGACGCCAGGATGCTCTTCTGGATGTGCCTGCGCAGCAAACCCATGGCCGGCTCGGTGCCGGACAGGCCTGCCAGACGTCGCAGCGCTACAGATGCAGCGCCACTGTTATCCACAGCGTCGCTGAACATCGCGGTGAGGACCCAATCACCAAGCGACTCGACGTTATCCTTTCCGATGGACCATTGCCGTCGAGCTCTGGAGTGGCGCAGCCAATAGTTATCCAGCAACTGCACATACGCGCCATACCAGTCGATCTCCGCCGTCTTTTCGATTTTTTTATTGGCCGCCAATTGCGCCAGCAACAGGCACTCGATCAAATCGTCATAGGGCGCCAGCTCCTCCGTTACCGGAACCAGCACAACGGCGCCGCCAACAATCAATACTGAATATTCGTCATTCATATCATTGCTCCCGATAACAAAAAAGGCAGCCGAAACCGGCTGCCTTTTTTTGATCAATCAAATTTCAATATCGACAATCTTTTCACTGTGAACGATGAGTTTATTTTTAATAGTTTCACGAACCGAGTCCGCTTTTAATGTGTTTTTGACAAATACCGTTTCGCCTCGATACAGGTTCACATTACGCACATCGACGTCGACGAACAGCACTTTGGTAGAAGTATTCCTGCGCTGGAAACGCACGGTGCCGAGGGCCATGATCGATTCGCCATCGACTTCAACACATGCACCTGCGGAGATTCCGCCAACACCGTGTTGCAGCAGATTGCGCTCATAAGCCGTCAGTGCGGCAGTATCACGCTTCTGCAGGGCAGAGATCGCATCTCCCGCCACCTTGAGCATCAATGCACTGGCCGGGCCTGGCAGCGCAGCGCCGGCAACCACGGAACCGAGGATTTCCAGTACCAGTTTGTCCATACGCACGCTGGTGCCCTCGACATCCAGGTTGCTGTAATACTTTCTGACAGGTGTCCAGCCTGCCTGGGTCATCACCTCGCGAAAGCGCAGATACCACTCTTTACCCTGCTCTTCGGCCGGGTACTGTTTGTTTGCTGCGAGCGTCGCGAAGAGGAAAGCGTTTGCCGCATCACGTTGGTTTTGGAGACTCATCTTGCCCACAAAGCCCATCGTCCCTTCACCTACAACAGCCCCCTTGGACGGTGCTTCTACGTCGTCCCCTATACCCATCAGGGCGTGAGGACGAATAACCAACTGGTCGTCGATCTCACACTCTTCAATCGCTTTAACACAAGAAGCAATATAACTTTCGCGAACAGCTTGATTATGCACAATAAAATCCTTATTAATCATCAGACAAGTTCCTCTTGAACTTGCGACCAAACAATAACCAAACAAACATACAACCACAAACCCGATTCTGTAACATCATATCCAAACAACAAAAACAACTAACAAAAAAGAACAACACAACAATCAAAATAAAGTCCGAAAAAAATGAACTGCCGTGCGCAGCATCTTCTGCGCACACAAGCAACTAAGCGACTGATAGACTCGCTGCCACCTCTCTCCGGATGCGAGCCGCCCTCATGCTCCACGTGTTATTCAGTGTTTACCTGAAGATGCTGGTGCTCTACAGCCCGTTCTTCGTGTTGTCCTGCTTCATCAGCCTGACCCGTGGCTACTCGCGCAAGGAACAGCGGCGCCTGGCCTGGAAAGTGGCGATTGCCACGCTGGTCTCCAGCGTCCTGCTGTATCTGTTCGGACGGGTGATTTTCGACGTGTTCGGGATCACTGCGGACGCGTTCCGCATCGGTGCCGGCAGCGTGCTGTTCATCTCGGCGCTGGGCATGGCTCAGGGCAAACCGGTGGTGCAAAGTGACAACGTGCAGCAGGATGTGACCATCGTCCCGCTGACCATTCCGTTGACGGTCGGCCCGGGCACCATCGGCGCCCTGCTGGTGATGGGCGTCAGCCAGCCGCACTGGGACGACAAACTGACCGCGATCATGAGCATTACCCTGGCCAGCTTCACCGTCGGGGTAGTGCTGTACCTGTCCAATCACATCGAACGCATCCTCGGCGATCAAGGCTTGCAGATCGTCAGCCGCCTGATGGGACTGTTCGTCTGCGCGCTGGCGGCGCAGATCATCTTCACCGGGGTAAAGGGTTACCTGGTTTCCTGAAGATCGGTAAAAAGGCCTGCGCAGTGAGCTGCGCAGGCCTTTTCAGTTACAGCCGTGCGTCACGCCGGCACGGCGTCGAGCAATCGTTCAAGCGTGACACTGCCGTCGGCGTCTGCGCGGTCACGCAACCACTGCACCAGGCTCGACACCGGATAGGAGCGACCGCCCTCGAATCCGAGGAACACCTCGCCACGCATCGCCGGATCACTCGAACACACATCACGCAGGATCAGGCTGTGCTGGCGGTCCGGGTCGACGATGAGCAAATGCTCCCCGACCTGCGACAGTTGCAGTTGCTGCGGCGCATCCAGCTGCCAGATCAACTTGCCGGGAATCGCCGGCACCTCGCCCAGACGGTGGCGGCAATCGACGATCACCGAATCCAGACGCAACCAGCAGGCCTTCGACAGGTGACAGGTCACATCACCCTGCCCCAAGCGCAGAACCAGGCAGCGCACGTCATCGGCAATCAGCGGCAACAGGTCCTCGACCTTGTTCTGCGCCTCGACCACCAGGACCTCGGCGTCACGCTGCACATACTCGAAAGGGCCGATACTCTGGTGGCCAGGGTAGACAACCACCCGTTGCGCCTGGCGCTCGTGCAACAACACATGGCGGTGGCGAGTGCCGAGCAATTCGCAATCCTGTGGCAGATTCTGGTCCGCCACGCGGATCAACCGCGCATTCGCCACGTCGTACCATTGCAGGCTGCCGGAGCCGGATTCCACGGCGATGAACGGCTCATGTTCGGCGGTCTCGAGCAAGCCCTGCAGTGCAGCCAGCCATTGTTCGCCGTGCTCGCGGACCCAGCGCTGTTCGACGCCAATGATTCGCTCCGCTTCCTCAGACCGCAACAGGAGTGACACGCCGTTGACCGCAGTCCCGCGCAGCCCGCCGCCATCACCGGTCACACGGCTGAATCGCCAGTCGTCCCACTCGGCCTGCGGTGCCGGCAGCAGGTCGGCCGACAACAGTTGTGCACCGCTGCCGAAGGCCTGCTCAAGCAGCAGATGGTCAAAGAACACCTGCCTGCAGATCGCGCCGCTGGCAACGTCGAATAGCCACGCTGCCTGATTGTCCGGGGTGATACCGAGCAGGCGCATCTCGCGCTCGTGGCCCGGATCGCACAACAGCAAGCGGTTGTCCACAGTCCAGGCACACAGGCTGCGCTCACCGCCGGCACTGCGCACACCGAGGATGGCAAAACTGTTGATCGGATACTGCGTCGCCAGCGCTTGCAGTGCCTGCCACCACTGCGCCCGATCCCTGAGCCAACGCTCAGTAGTGCCCCCAAGCAACGCTTCACCCTGGGCGCTCAGGTTGAAAAACAGCCCGTCGTCGGTCAGCGCCAGGTACCCACCCTCAACCGCCACTACGTCCTTGAGCCCGGCGGGCTGCACCCACTGATGCGTCCACTGCGCCGGCCAGCGTTCGCTGCCGGCGGACGTGGTCCGTTGCACCCGGCACAACTTCTGCGCCAGCCGGTCGTAAATGCAAAACAGATCGTGTTCATCGCTGAGCGGCAGGAGCACCAGGTCGCCGAGCTGCCTGATCGAATCGGCCCAGCCCCGGGTGTGCGGATACGGGGCATAGGGATGAATGCACAAGCGGTCACGACTGCGGATCCACACCAGGTCACGCTTGTGCGCATCGAACAGCCAGCAGACGGACACGTAATCCGCCGGTTGCCAGTCGACCGTGGTGACCCCGGCACGCTCGGGCACCGGCGATAGCACCCCATACTCGCCAAACACCACCGACCACTGCACGAGGATCGGCTGGGCAAACACCTGGCGACCCAGCTCCCGGTCCAGCTCGTGGAGCACCGCCACCAGCTGCAACCGGCCGTCATGGATCAGGTAGTTGAACTGCGTGACTTTCCCGTCAGCGCCGACCCATTGCTGCTCGACATGGATCACGCCTTGGGCATCGGCATCAATTCGTCGCACGTGACATTCACCGGCCAGCACCAGCAGGCGGTAACGGTATTTGAGCAATCCGCTGACCGCATCGACCTGCCAGATGTCGTAGTTCTGCGCTTCGTAGAAATAGGCAAAATCATTCACCACCACCGCCAGCAACGCTTCATCCGCGGCCAGCACCTCTGCGCTGCGGATGTACAGAAAACGATTTTCTGCAGCGTCGTACCAGGCCGTGGTATAGCGCGGCTGGTCCTCGGGCTCAAACGGAATCGGGAAATGCTGAACCGGCGTGTAGGGCAACCCCAGCCGATGCTCCCGGGCCAGCCCCTGGTAATGCAGAAGCAGCGATTGCTCGTTCTCACCGGAAGGTGCGCTCTGCTCGAGAATATCCAGTCGCCCGCCAGCGCGATTGACCTTGAACCGTTGGCGCCCTGTCAGCTGAAGCATGACCTCGTGGCGCCCCCTGCCGGTGAACGTCACCTTGACGCCGCCGACAGAAAGCCCCCCACCGACTTCGACCTGCACATCCGCCTCGGTCGCCCAGGTTGCCACCAGGCTCCACTGGCACAGCTGCAGGCTGGGCGCCTGCAACTCGATACTGACGCCGCGATTGAAGATCAGCGAGCACGCAGCGCCTGCTCCTTCAATCCGGTAAGTCAGGAGATCGTGCCAGGCTGTCGGGACCATCGGCACTGCCAGCGCACGCTCGCGGGCGTCCAGTTGCACCTCGATCACCGTTGGCCGATACGACGGTGCCAGGCGATTCACGATGTAGTGGGTGGGAAAGGAGTAGAACGAAAAGAGGAATTTCCACTGGCCGTCCTTATCCTTTTTTTCCAGCCTGCGAGCGGTATCGAAGCCCGTGTCGTGGCGCAGACTCGAGAACGGCAAGGCCTTGTATTCGTAGCCGTAGAACTTGATCGGCGTACACGGCAGGACGACCAGTTGCCCACCCGGCAGCTCGACATTGAGGTGACCGGGAAGCCCCAGTTCGCGGCGCAGATCGAGCGCCTGTTGCTCATCCGGATTGAAATCCGGCACCCCGAAATGGTCGCGCAACCGATACACCTTCGGGCTGCCGAGCAGCAGGCTGGCGCGGCTGAAATCGAGGCGTTGCACGATCAGCGCAGGGTGCACGACCCAGCCCCCCTGCGCAGCATCATGGCGATATCCAACACCGCGATAGGCCCGCTCCAGATCGTCGAAAAACAGCCCGACGTCCTGCGCCTGTTGCGCAATTCTGGCAAAGCCCTGGGCCAGGGCCGCGACGCCCACGGCCAGTCCACCGAGAATCACCCCGGCGCCGCCGAGCACGGCAGCGGCCGTCGCCGCACCCGCAGTGGCCGCACCCAGACCACCAGCGGTCAATGCCAGACTGGCGGAGTCGAATGCCAGTTGCGTGCCAAACTGCGCCCGCTCGAGCTCGTTGTCCGCCGCCGCCAATTGATAGATGTCGAAGCCGACATTCGCCAGCCCCAGCACCGCTCCCACCCCTTCGTTGGCGACATGCCCCAGCGCCTCGCCAACCACCGGTGCGCAGGTGCGGGCAATGACCTTCTCCTCCTTGAGCGCGGTTCTGACCAGAGCGATCAGAGCCGCGACATCCGCGACATTGCCGTGCGCCAACTGCGCGTAATTGACGTACGCGTGCAGCCGCACGGCAGTGGTCAATGTGCGGCCGTCGCCCTCGCGACCGCGCAAGGCGTTCATCAATGCCTGGATCGTGAACCCACTATTGAGGGTGTGCACGGCGCCGGCCTCGATCAACTCCGGCGCGGGCCGGGTGCCGAGGGTCACGAACTGCTCGGACAGATAACGCCTGATCCGCAGCAGACGATGATCGGTGCTGACCACCTGCACCACCTGCTCGCTCTGCACCGGGTCGATCAGGTTGATCCGGTATTTGCCATCCGCAGTTATCTCAAGGGTTTCGAACAGCGGCACCAGCGGTTTTGCCAAGCTGTGCAGCGCCTGCAAGGCGTCGGTCGTGTGGGCGATCTGCTGTCCCCACCAATGACTGTCCAGATCGCGCAGACTGCGCCCCAGAGGCGGATTGCTGACCAGCGACTGGCCGCGCGCACTGTTCAGGCGCTGGCGAATCCGTCCACCTGAATGCTCCGGCAGCACACTGTCGGACGCCAGCAATTGCCCGACGCGAAAGCCAGCGGACAGCTGCAGAGCCGAGATCTTTTGCCCGTGCAACTCGATCAGATCAAACGTCGGGCGCGCCTCGTCACCATAGGCCGCATAGTATTTCGCCAGGCCTTGCTTCAGAAACAGGTCGGTCAGCGCCCGCCGGAACAAGGCCGGATCACTGAACTCGAACACGCCGAAGTTGGGATCGTAGAAGTGATAAGTGATGCGTTCGCCGTCGAAGGTTTTCGCCAGCAGCATGGCGTGATTGTCCGAGTTGAGCATCAGCGTGCGCGAGCTGCCGTAGGCTTCAAGGGTGCTGCCGAGCTGCTGCAGATCGACACGCCCCAGGGGCTGGCCGATGTCGTGCAATTGCACGCTTTGCAACTCCTCGAGCGCCTCCAGGAACACCTTCGAATCGCTCTGGTGCGGCTCGACAGTCGCCAGGAAAAAACGCTCGCGCAAGCGCCGCGATGCGGCAACACCGTGCTCCAGCGCAGCACTCATGATCAGCGCAAGCGGGTAACAGCGGCCACCGGGATCACCCGGGCCCTTGAGCAACAGATCCTGAGGCACCAGCTTGATGTCGCTGGCCTCGATTTGCCCCAGCACCTGCCCCAATCGCAGGATCACCTGCTCACGATGCTCGCGAGTGGCCACTTCCTGGATATGCCCGACATGCCGCCCCCACTGCAACAGCGTGTGAGCCTGCGACAGCGCCGCGCGCTTCAGCGTCAGCGCGCTATCCGACGACAGCATCGGCTGATCGACATGACTGGCCAGACCGGCCATGAACGCCGTCGCCCGCTGTTGATAAAGATGACGCTCGATGGCCGCATAGCGCACCGACGCCCCCACTTCGGCAACACGGTTGGCCAGGTTGTCGAGTTCGGCAGCGACCGCCATGAAGCTTTGATTGTCCAGTGAGCCCGCGCCCAACAGTTGCCCCAACAGCACCCGCTGCAAGGCACTGACCTGGAAAAACTGCAGCGAGCCTTCGGCGATACTGCTCAGCAATTCATCCAGCGCCAGCCCCTGAACCCGCTCGTCGCTCAGCGCCACCGGCGCTTGCAGCATTGCAGGCTGCGCCTTGATGGCCTGGCGGTCGGCGAAATCGAGCCCCGGGCCCGCAGGAAAATCCAGCGCGCCATTATGGCCTCGGCGCATTGCGGCCACGAACGGTTCGCCGAGCCTGTCGATCATCCGTTGCAGAACATCCGTCAACAACACCGGTCGGCCTTCGATGACCGGCCATCCCTCTTCAAACAGCACGGTCTGCTGTTTCAGCAGGGCCGCCACATCACCGTTGTAGCGCGCGCTGTATTGCCCTTGCCGCCAGCGTTGCTGCTCGTCGACAACCCATTGTTCATCGTCGTTGGCGTTGTCTTTCCAGGAGTGATCCTGTTCTTCCTCGGTCTTGTCGTTGATTATCCAGAGCGGCTCGATGGCCGCCTCCAGGCGCAGGGTTTCCGCTTCTCGCGGGACAAAGTGCTGCCGTTCGTAATCGGCCATGCCATCGCGCATCGCCGCCGGTCCGGTCAGATAAATCGTCCCCTCGCTCTGCGGGCGGATGCCGTCACTGAAGTAGCCCGCGATGGCCAGCATCAGAAAGCTGGCCGCCACGTCTTCGGTCATCGACAGTTCGGCCAGAGGGCCGAAGGCCTGCTCGAGCACTTCGCGCGCCAGCCCGGTCATGCCGTCAAAATCGCTCAAGGCGACGCCGCGCTTGGCAGCAAGGCGGGCCGTTTCGTCGATCGACTCATAGTTGAACCGAAACCGCTCGATCACACTGCTAAGCATCGGCGCTTGCGCATGGGCCGTCAGGAATGAGTTGCTCAACGTGTTCTGTACGGCAACGGCTCGCAAGGCCTGTGGCCGCGCCAGCAGCTGCGCCGGGGCCTGGAACACTTCGTTCAGCGCGGGCTGTTGCCGGGCAAAGGCCTCAAGCGCGGGGCGATGCTCGGCGGGTATGCGGTCCAGGTAGTCGGTGTAGGTGTTACGCCGGGTCTGCCGTCCAGGCATCCAGTGCGGGTTGTGATCAAGCAACAGTTGCAGGACGCCCAGACGCGCATCGCCGCCGAACCCACTGATGTCGACGCCCCCCAGGCGCCGGGCCAGCGGCGGCAGATTGTCGACATCGGCATAGGCGCCGCCCTCGTTATACAAGGCCTCGACCCGCACCACATCAGAGGCGGCGGCCAGATTGCCGCGCAACCGGGTCTCGCGCTCGTAGATCGTCTGCAATTGCAGTGGCGTGTCGAGGTCATGCAGGTCGCGCAACTGCAGATCGCCGCCCGCGAGATCCAGCAGACTGCGACGGTTTTGTTCGATCCGCGTCTCCAGATCTGCGGCGTCCTGGCCGTAGGCCCGGGCCAACAGGTCGACCCGCGCTTCATCCGCTGACAGCCCCTGCTCCAGCGCGGCCTGGATGTGCATGAACATCTGTTGCTTGAGAACGATCACGCGTTCTTCGTACAACGTGCCCAGAGCCGCTGCGGAAATGCTGTGATTGCCACCCTGTTGCATGGCGTCAGCCTTGGCGGCCTCAACGATCAATCTGTCGGTTTGCCAGGCCAGCAACGCGTCACTGTCGTACCACAGATGCAGGCGATAGCCCTGCCCGCTCAAGACCTGTTTCCATACGTTGAGATAATCCCGCTGTATCGGGCCCAGCCCCCCGCCGAGCCAGACAAAGTGCAGATTTTTCGGTACCTCAGTGGCCACGCTCCTGGCATAGGACTTGCTGTTTTTCAGGCGGGTTTCGAAGGCCTCGATGCGGCTGTAGATCCGCGATAAGTCTTGGGGCCGTGCTGGCGCGTCGTCGGCATCGCGGCGCACGCGCGACAGCCCGAGCAACTGCCCCAGCGATTGTTTGAGCAATGCCAGGGGTTCGATCAATCGGGGCGAATCGAGCAGACCAATGCATGCAAAGTAATAACGCCAGACTGACTGCCAGGCATCACTGTCGCGGTGCGCCAACAGGGCCTGTTCCAGATCCGCCTGTTTGAACAGGTTGATGAAATTCACATAACCACTGGCGTCTTGAAGTCTCTGATCCTGCATGAAAGTTTCTCCTTTGCCCTGAGCCGACATGTGTGCCTGCTGGCACTTTCCATGGCCGCCAAACTAACCACTGGCGAATAAGGGCTCAAACTGCAAAACATTCAATACATGTCAAAACAGACAACTAAAAAACAACTGGCAACACCTGTAACAGCAACAAGTTATTGCTGGTAACCCCGTTATGAATCAACGCAACTTACCAAGTCCCGTCATTACCTCGGTTTGAACTTTGGTACAGGTCTTAGAGGATTCAGGATAAGTCGGACAGAATGTAAGTAACAGGAAAGCTCTCACGCAGACGCGGAGCAAATCGTACAAGTCAGGTTGAAAAGTCAGACGCGGAGCATTTCGCAGAATCCACGCGGGACATCGGCTATGGCGAGGGAGCACGCTCCCTCGCCAGCACTCACGACTGCGGCTTTTCGCCGTACCAACGCGGCGTGTAGACCCACTCGCCACCGTCCGCTTTGGCAAAGGTGCAAGTGGTCGAGGAACCGATCAACACCATGGTGCGCATGTCCACCTGATCGGGGGTCAGTTGCCCCAGCGTGGTCACGCGCAGGGTTTGCCCCGGCCGGCCAATGTCGCGCCCCAACACCACTGGCGTCGCCGCGCTGCGATGCTGCGCGACGATTTCCAGGGCCCGGCCCAGTTGCCACGGACGCGCCCGGGAGATCGGGTTGTAGAAGGCCAGGGCCAGATCGGCTGCGGACGCCAGATCCAGACGCTTCTCGATGATCGACCACGGCTTGAGGTTGTCCGACAGCGACATCACGCAGAAGTCATGCCCCAGCGGCGCACCCGCTTGCGCAGCCGTGGCGAGCGAGGCGGATACCCCCGGCAGGATTTCCAGTTCGACGCTGTGCCAGGCCGGATCGCTCGACTCGTGCAACGCTTCAAGCACCGCTGCGGCCATGGCGAACACGCCGGGGTCGCCGGACGAGACGACGATCACCGAACGGCCCTCGGCTGCCAGCCGGAAGGCGTGGCGGGCGCGCTGCATTTCTTCGCGGTTGTCGGTGCAATGCTGCACCTGATCGTCGCGAAACGGGCCGGCCATGCGCACATAGGTTTCGTAACCGAGCACATCGGTGGCCCGCGCCAGTTCCGCCTTGACCGCAGGCACCATCAATTCGGCAGCGCCGGGGCCGAGGCCGATCACCGCCAGGCGCCCACGCTGACGACCGATCTGCGCGACCTCCAGCGGCTGCTCGGCGAGGGCAATCGCCAGACCGTTGGCACTGCTGATCGTGGCCCGTGGCAGTGCCTGACGAGCGAGCTCGCCGAGGTCTTTTTGCGCCGCGACAAAGCGCAGCGGCACACCCAGTTCGAGGGCCGCTTCACGCAGTCTGGCCGAGGCCATTTCAGTGTCAGCCGCCAGCAGACAGGCCAGCGACTGCTGCGCAACCCCGGCCTGCTGCAACGCGGCACGCACGGCATTCGGCAGATCATCTAGCTGCGCGCTCACGGCCACCGCCACGCTGCGCGGATAGATCAGCAACTCGTTGGCGCTGGCGACACGCTCGGCACTGCCGACATGAATCGAGCGCTGCGCCTGCGGGTCTTGCGGCAACTGCGCCTGATCCAGCCACGGCGCGGCGCCTTCGATGCGCACGCTGTGCCCGGCCAGCAGATCGGAAACGAAACGCTTGCCCAGCTCCAGATCCGCCAGCGCATACCCGCTGGGTGGGTTGAGCAGGCAAGTGCCAAAACGCAATTCGCCACTGGTGGTGATCGCCGCTGCGACCTGCAATGCGGCGCCGATTTCCCGGGCCATGACATTCACCCCGCCGAGGCCGCCGAGCAGCGGCACCACGGCGCTGCCGTCTTCGGCAACGGCGAGTACTGCCGGTTCAGCGCCCTTCTCCAGCAGCAACGGCGCCAGGGTGCGAATGACAATGCCGGCAGCGCACAAGGCAATGATCGGCGCGTCCTGCTGGTACAGTTCACGCAGGGTCGCACCGAATTCCTGATAGCTGCAGTCGGCACCTTCGACGCGTCCGGCGAGGCCGTGGATCTGCGCCGTCGGATACAACTGCTGGATCCGTCGCGCGGTGGCGAGTGCGCCCTGTCCAAGGATGACAATGGCCGGTGTGGATGGCGTCATCAACCTTGCCACCGTTCGCCCGGGACGATGATCAGCGAGAAGTACGGCGAGGACATCGGCTCGACCTGATCCAGCGGCACGATCTTCTGATTGGCCATGGTCGCGCGTTCGACGTACAGCGCCCGCTCGGCCAGACCGAGTTCTTCGAGTACCGCACGAACTTTGGGAAAGTTGCGCCCCAGCTTCATGATCACCGCCGCATCGGCGTCGGCCAGACGTCGCTTCAGATCCTCATGCGGCAACACGCCGGAGAGCACCGACAGGCTCTGGTTGCGATACACCAGCGGCGCGCCGAGCACCGAGGCGCCGCCGAGCATCGAGCACACGCCCGGCACCACTTCGGCTTCGTAGCGCGTAGACAACCGATCATGCAGATACATGTAGGAACCGTAGAAGAACGGGTCGCCTTCACAGATCACCGCGACGTCGCGCCCGGCGTCCAGATGCGCCGCGACTTCTTCGGCGGCGTCATCGTAGAAGTCGCTGATGACTTGTTCATAAGACAGCGGCGCCGGCAGCACTTCGGTGGTCACCGGGTACACCAGCGGCAGCAGATTCTGCGCGTCCTGCAGGTGCGCTTCGATGATGCCGAACGCATTGCCCTTCTTGCCCTTGGCGACGAAGTACGCCACCACCGGCGATTCGCGCAGCAGGCGCAGGGCTTTGACGGTAATCAGTTCCGGATCACCGGGGCCCACGCCGAGGCCGATCAGACGTCCCTTGGCCTGCATCATTCGATCTCCGTGGCGAGGGCGTTCACCGCTGCGGCGGCCATGGCGCTGCCGCCGAGCCGGCCCTGCATGATCACGAACGGTACGCCACGACTGTCCGCCGCCAGGGCCGCTTTCGATTCGGCGGCGCCGACGAAGCCCACCGGGAAACCAAGGATCAGTGCCGGTTTCGGTGCGCCGGCATCGAGCATTTCCAGCAGATAGAACAGTGCTGTCGGCGCGTTGCCGATCACCACCACGCTGCCTTCCAGGTGCGGACGCCACAGCTCCAGCGCCGCCGCCGAACGGGTGTTGCCCAACTCGCGGGCCAGCTCCGGCACGCTGTCGTCGCGCAGGGTGCAGATCACTGGGTTGTTCGCCGGCAAACGCGCACGGGTCACGCCTTCGGACACCATCCGCGCATCACAGAGAATCGGCGCACCGGCCGCCAGCGCATCGCGTCCGGCCTTGCCGGCGCCCTCGGAGAACTGCAGACCATCGACCGCCTCGACCATGCCGCAGGCGTGGATCACCCGCACCGCGAGTTTTTCCAGATCGGCCGGGATGCGCGCCAGATTGGCCTCGCTGCGAATGATCGCGAAGGAGTTGCGATAGATCTCCTGACCGTCGCGGATGTAATCAAGCATCAAGGGGGCTCCGTGAGCGGGCGTCGAGCAGAATCGCGGCCGCTTCAATAGTAAGGTTGCGTGCGTGCAGCGTGCCGAAACCCGGCAGCGTTGCATCGCGAAAATAGAGGTCATAGTGACCGGGGCTGACCGCCAGCAAAGTCGCCGGTGTGCGATGGGCCGCCGCGCAAGAGCGCGGGCAACCGGACAGGTGCACGCTCTGCGCCTGTGGCAATAGCGTCGCCAGCCGCCGGGCGTCGTGTTTGGTATCGGCCAGGCCTTTGCCGCAGCCGCTGGAGCCGGTGCAGGCGATCAGCCGGGACAACGGATCGCCGGCCTCCGTCAGCCAGTGCAATTGCGCCAGGTGTTGCAGGACTTGCGCAGCGTCGGTGGACTTCACGTTCGGCAACAGCAGACTTTGCCAAGGGGTGAAACGCAGGCTGCCATCACCGAACTCACGGGCCAATCGGGCCGCACCACGCAGCATGGCCGGATCGAGACGGCCGAGCGCCGGCACCGCGCCGATATACACCCGGTCGTCAGCGTTTTGCGCGTGCACACCGATGTGCAGCGCATCCGCCAGCGGCGTGCGCTGTCGGGCAATGGCGGCTTTGATCGCCACGCGTTCGCGCAACTGTTCGAGAAAGGCCAGCGTCGGCCATTCATCGAGCAAGTGGCGCATGCGCGTCTGCTCCGGCCGAGCCAGTTCAAGGAACAATTCCAGCACCGCGACCACCAGCGCATGGCCGTTTTCCACGGTCACGGCGCCGACCGCACGATCCGTCGGGCAGCCAGCCAGACCGAACGCCAGGAGCATTTCACCGTCACGTTCGAACGCCGACAGCCACAGATCATGCGGATGTTCGAGCATCGCCAATGCCTCTCCGCCGTCCAGTTGCACGGCAAACTTGGCGCTCAACTCGTGAAAACGGGGATGCGTTTGCAGGGTCGCCAGAATCTGCTCCGCCAGTGGCCGAGTGTCGAATTGCAGTTGCCGATCGATGCCGGCACTCGGGCTGAGCATCAGGTTGCGCACATCGTCGCCCGCAGCGGTTTGCGGCCCCAGGCCGGCGGTCAGCAAGCTTTCGATCAATGCCGCGGACTGCTTACCAATGCCGCGAATCTGCAGATTGGCGCGGTTGGTCGCTTCGATCGCGCCACTGGCGAAACGCTCGGCGGCATCGGCCACCGCGTCAGCCTGATCGGCACTGATCGAGCCGCCATTGAGCTTGATCCGGCAGATGCCGCCGTCCAGCGCCTGGACAATACGCAGCAACCCCGGGCAAGCCGAGGGGCGTAAAGCGGTGGACATAGGGCGTTCGTTCAAGGGATGACCGGCTGGCTGGCAGCGCTGTGGTGGGCGAAAGGTCGCCATTATGCCTGCTTTGCCCAAGCGCATGAAAATGCCTGCCGGTCGGAAACTGCAGCCAGGCTGCAAATCTCACCGCCTGGCGCTGCCTCAGAGCTCGTATTCCTCAAATCTGGACGCACTCTTGCGAATGGCTTGCTCCACGCTTGCCCGTCTGGCATCCATCGCCCGGCGCGTGATCACCAGTTTTCTGGCGCGGATGTCCAGTTGCGACATCGGCTGATGAACCTGCCAGAACAGATAGTTGGTACTCAATACCAACTTGATAAAGCGGATATGGCTGAGCACCACGACCAGTTCGCCGCTGGCGTTCTGGCTGACCGGCAAAATATGCGAAGTGAAGGTTTTGCCACTCAGGGCGGTAAACCTTTGTAGCAGTGCTGCGTCTTTTTCCAGCGCTTTCAGCCCTGTTTCAACCTGCTCTAATTGAGAGCGCGCGAGCAAGGGTGCTGCCAACCGCCGCCATGCCTCCTGCACACTTCCCGAAAACTCCGTCCGGACCAGCACCGCCGGTTGCTCCTCAGGGACCCAGTCGTACGACCAGAGGACCCCGGCAAAATGATCGAACCACTGCGCCGGCTGAGTGTTGCTGTTATAAACACTGTCCGCCTTGATCTGCGCGAGATAAATGCAGTTCTTCACAAAGTTGTTATCGGCCTCGGCCCGACCTTCCAGGCCGGTGAATAACATATTGTTAACGGCCATTGCATTATGCTGATTTGAACGTGTACTGGAACTGATATCCATATCATCTCCTGCCAACTTGGCATTGATTTAAAGTTATAGGTTTTATGGTGCCAGACTTACTCACAAGTGCTGACTTGAACCAAACTAACAAAAACACTCGTTGAACAAAGTACTTTTGCTCAACATCAAGTTTCCGTGCCGCTGTCAACACGCCGCGACGACAGACCTGCGTCAGATGCCGGCAGCCGCGTTATCATGCCGCCCTTGAAGATCTACCCTGAATTAAGGAACGGCATGACACCCTGGCTGACGGTTGTGGGAATCGGTGAAGACGGCTTCAAGGGCCTGGGCAAAAACGCCCGGCGCGCCCTGCTGGCTGCTTCGCGGATCATCGGCGGCCAGCGGCAACTGGACTTGCTGCCGGTGTGTATTCGCGGCAAACGCGAATTGTGGCCGAGCCCGTTTTCCCTCGCGCCGGTACTGGAGCAGCGCGGCGAAGCCGTGTGCGTGCTGGCCAGCGGTGACCCGATGTTCTATGGCGTCGGCGCCAGCCTTGCGCGCCATGTGCCGAGCGCCGAGATGCTGATCCTGCCGGCGCCATCCTCCTGTTCGCTGGCCGCTGCACGCCTCGGCTGGCCGTTGCAGGATGTCGTGACACTGTCGCTGGTCGCACGGCCGCTGGCAGCACTCAATGCGCACCTGTTCAGCGGGGTGCGCCTGTTGTTGCTGAGCAATGACCGACAAAGTCCGGCGGCAGTCGCGGCGCTGCTGCGTGAGCGCGGTTTTGGTGGCAGTCGCCTGAGCGTTCTGGAGCACTTGGGCGGCGACGCCGAGCGGCGCATCGACGGTACTGCCAATGACTGGAATGAACCAACGATTGCCGATCTGAATGTGATCGCCATCGAATGCCTGGCCGATGCGCAGGCACCGCGTCTGTCGCGTCTGGCCGGACTGCCCGACTCGGCATTCCAGCACGACGGCCAACTGACCAAACGCGATGTACGCGCCATCACCCTCGCCCGCCTCGCGCCGATCCCCGGCGAACTGCTGTGGGATGTCGGCGGCGGTTGCGGCTCGATCGGCATCGAATGGATGCGCGCACACCCCAGCTGCCGCGCCATCGCCATCGAGGCGGACGCAGGCCGACAGGCCTTGATCGAACACAACCGCGACGCGCTGGGCGTACCCGGTCTGCAATTGGTGCGTGGCCGTGCGCCGCAGGCACTTGCCGGGCTGGAGCGACCCGACGCGGTCTTCATCGGCGGCGGCGTGACCCGTGAAGGCGTGTTTGAAACCTGCTGGGATCAACTCAAGCCCGGTGGCCGACTGGTAGCCAACGCCGTGACCCTGCAAAGCGAAGTCACCCTGATGAACTGGCGCGAACGCCATGGCGGCGAACTGACCCGTATCCATGTCGCCCAGGCGCAACCGCTGGGCGAGTTCGACACTTGGCGTCAGGCGCTGCCGATCACCCTGCTGGACCTGGTCAAACCCTTCGATGCGTGACGAAACAGCCGAACAACCCGCCCCGCTGCGCAGCGGCCTGACCACCGGCAGCTGCGCCACCGCCACCAGCCTCGCTGCGGCACGCCTGCTGCTTGGCGGCATGTCGGCGGATGCAGTGCAGATCGTTTTGCCCAAAGGCAAGCAAGTGCAGATGCGCCTGGAGTTCTGCCGCTTGACCGCCGACGGCGCCGAGGCCGGGACGATCAAGGACGCGGGCGACGACCCAGACGTAACGCACGGTGCGCTGCTCTATTCGCAAGTGCGGCTGCTGGCCGAGCCGGGGATTCGCTTCATCGCGGGCGCAGGCGTCGGCACCGTGACCCGGCCGGGATTGGTGCTCGGGGTTGGTGAGCCGGCGATCAACCCGGTGCCGCGCAAGATGATCAGCGATCACCTGAGCCTGCTCGCCGCCGAAAGCGGTTATGGCGGCGGTTTCGAGATCACCGTCAATGTCGAGGGCGGCGAGGCGCTGGCGCTGAAAACCATGAACCCGCGCCTGGGCATTCTTGGCGGCCTGTCGATCCTCGGCACCAGCGGCATCGTCCGGCCGTTTTCCTGCGCGGCGTACATCGCCTCGATCCATCAGGGCATCGACGTGGCCAAAACCAACGGCTATCTGCACATCGCCGCGTGCACCGGCAACGCCAGCGAAGACACCATGCGCCGGGTCTACGACCTGCCGGAAATCGCCCTGATCGAAATGGGCGACTTTGTCGGCGCGGTGCTCAAGCATCTGCGCAAAGTGCCGGTGGATAAACTCAGCCTGTGCGGCGGCTTTGGCAAGATCAGCAAACTGGCGGCCGGGCACATGGATCTGCACTCGCGGCATTCGAGTATCGACCTGCCGCAACTGGCTGAATGGGCTGCGGCGATTGGCGCTGATCAGGCGTTGCAGCAGAGCATTCGTGAAGCGAACACCAGCCAGCAGGCCTTGGCGATAGCCAGCGCGACGGGCATTGCCCTCGGCGATGAGGTCTGCCGCCACGCGCTGAATTTCGCCCGCAGCGTGGTGCCGGCGCAGGTGCAGGTCGAGGTGTTTGCGATTGATCGGCAGGGCGGCATCGTCGGCCATGCCGGAGGTTTTGCATGAAACGTATTCTGTTGCTCGGTGGCGTCACCGAAGCGCTGGCCATCGCCCGCACGCTGGGGCCAGAACACATTTACAGCCTGGCGGGCATGGGCCGGGTGCCAACTGATCTGAGCTGCCAGGTGCGGGTCGGCGGCTACGGCGGGGCCGAAGGTCTGGCGCAGTTCATTGGCGCTGAAGGCATCGACCTGCTGCTCGACGCCACTCACCCCTACGCCGCACAAATCAGCCACAACGCCGCCCGCGCCGCGCAACTGTCCGGCATCCCCTGCTGGGCCTTACGCCGCCCCGCGTGGCAGCCGCAACCGGGCGATGACTGGCGTGAAGTCAGCGACTGGGCCGAACTGAGCGAAGCCCTCAAACCGTTCCGCCGCCCGCTGTTCACCCTCGGCCGCGAACCGCTGCAACACCTCGACGAAATCCCCGCCAACCAGTTCTGGACCCTGCGCGCCCTCGACGTCTACCCCGGCAACGAACGCTGCGAAGTCATCGGCGCCCGTGGGCCATTTCTGCTTGAAGAAGAACGCGCACTGTTCGAACGCCGGCAGATCGACGTGCTGATCAGCAAGAACAGCGGCAGCACCGCCACCGAGCCGAAACTGGAAGTGGCGCGGGAGTTGGGAGTGTCGGTGATGGTGCTGAAGCGGCCGGTGTTGCCGGGAGTTGATCGGGAGTTTGTGACGACGGCTGAAGTCCTCGCTGCCCTTGCCGCCTTCACCCGACTTTAACCAAGCGCAGATCTCGAGTACGCCTTCGCGGGCAAGCCCGCTCCCACAGTGGTCGGCGGCGACCGCATAGTTTGTGTATGCCAGGGCTCCTGTGGGAGCGGGCTTGCTCGCGAAGGCGCCGGTACTGTAATCCTCTCTCCAGCGCCCTACAGCTAAACCGGACGCTACGTACAACCATTTAAAGAAACACTGACTGTCTGCACTAAATACCCGGTTTTATGCTCACCGCTTTTGAGCCCAAAGGTGAACATTGCGATGACCGAAAAATTCACCCGTTTCGACGCCGCCGAGTACCTTAAAACCCCCGAGGACATGGCGGCTTATCTGGACGCTTGCTTTGACGATGATGAAGGCGATGGCGTGCTCATTCGTGCAGCATTGAATGACATAGCCCGAGCCCAGGGCATGACACAGGTGGCACGTGATGCCGGCCTGGGTCGTGAAAGTCTGTATAAAGCGCTGAGCAGCACTGGTAACCCCGAATTCGCAACTATCATGAAGGTCATGAAGGCTTTGGGTTTGAGATTGCACGCCGTCGCGGTTTGATTGATCTGCGACACCAAACCGCACGACGCCTTTTTACTTATCGGCCCTGATCAGGCTAAATAGCCGCGCCTGATCGCCCACCCAACGGATCTGTCCCATGAACCGACACCGGCTCGCATTTGCCTGGATCGCCTGCTTCGCAGTGCTGTTCAACATGCTCGCCATGCCGATGACCGGGGCGATGGCGCAGGCGGCCAATTCACCGGCCGAACAGTTGCTGTGGAGCAGTTTCTGCACCGGTAGCGGGACGAAGATGGTGGCGATCAACATCGGCACCACGGAGCAGAAAGCCCCGTCTAACGACAGCCATTCCAACATGCAGCATTGCTGGTGTTGCTCGGGTTCCGCGCCGCTGGTGGCGTTGCCGGGCCATACGCCGCAGCTGTATTTCGCCCGCTACGAAAGCAATCGCAGCGTGGCGCCGCCCTCGTTGCAAACACCGACACCGCGCCAGCAATGGCCGAGCCTCAACCCCCGCGCCTCGCCTCTGGTCTGATCTGTCTCGCAATTGACCTGCGTTTCACATCGTTCCGGAGAACTGCCATGTTGAACAAACTCATCGTCATCGCTGCGCTGTTGCTGCCTGCGTGCTTCGCCCATGCCCACGAATACAAGGCCGGCGAGCTGGAAATCGCTCATCCTTGGTCGCAGGAGCTGCCGCCCAACGCGCCGACCGTCGCGGCTTATTTCGTGATCAGCAATCCCGGCAAGACCGACGACCGCCTGCTCAGCGTCGACTCGCCGATCACCGCCGAAGCGCAACTGCACGAGCATGTGATGCAGGGCGACCTGATGAAAATGCAGCAGGTGCCCGACGTGGTGATTCCTGCCGGCGGCACGGTGACGTTCGCACCGATGGCCTATCACGTGATGCTGCTCAACCCGAAAGACCGCAGTCTGCTCAGCGACGGCAAACGCTTCCCGCTGACCCTGCATTTCGAGAAGGCCGGTGACGTCACCGTCGAGGTCGCGGTGCAGAAGAAACCTCCGCAAGAAACCCAGGCACACGATCACGCCCAGTAACCGATCCGGCTGACCACGCCCGTGCGCCCGCAACGCGCCGGGGCGTCCCGCCTGCATCGCCAGAGCCAGACTCTGACCCGCGGTAGCTGGATCGCCCTGTTCGCCATGTTGATGATCTTCATCGGCCCGCTGATTTCTCAGTCGATGCCGATGGATCAGCACGCCTCGACTTCCATGGCGATGCCCATGGACATGTCGATGACCATGCCGGGCATGGATCACGCCAAGCACGGTGCACAACCGGCTGCCGAACACTGTCCGCCGCAATCCTCACACCACGCCCTGTGGGAAAAATGCGGTTATTGCAGCCTGCTGTTCAACTGCCCGGCGCTGACCGGTGGCGGCACTTTCGCCACGTTCAGCATCGCCCACGTCAACACTTTCACTCCACCCTCCCCGCGTCTGGGCCATGCCCGGCAGACCTTCTTTCCCGGCGCCCGTACCCGCGCCCCACCCATCGCCGCGTAAACACCGCACCTTTGATTGCACACGGTTGAGAAGACAGCTTCAGGCTGCCGGCCGTGTCGTTTACGACTGTTTGATGGAAATTGTCATGTCCAGGTTTTCTGCTGTTCCACGTTTGAGCGCTGCTCGGGCGTCCTTTGCCTTGAACGAATCGCGCATTCGTTTCTCGCACGCCATCGCCGTCCTTTGCGGCGTCCTGCTGTCCCCGCTGGTGTTGGCCGATGACCACGCCGGGCACAACGAAGAACTGAGTCCAACGGTGATCACCGCGATCGCCCCGAGCTCGCCGCTGACCATCGTCACCAACCCCAAGGACCCGCGCCAACCGGTGCCGGCCAGTGACGGCGGCGATTACCTGAAGACCATTCCCGGCTTCGCCCTGGTGCGCAACGGCGGCACCAACGGTGATCCGGTGCTGCGCGGGATGTTCGGTTCGCGGCTGAACATTCTCACCAACGGCAGCATGTTGCTCGGCGCCTGCCCCGGCCGCATGGACGCGCCGACCTCCTACATCTCGCCGGAAACCTACGACAAGCTCACGGTGATCAAAGGCCCGCAAACCGTGCTCTGGGGGCCGGGTGCCTCGGCCGGCACGGTGCTGTTCGACCGTGAACCGGAAAGCTTCGGCGAGCTCGGCACACGGGTGAATGCCAGCGTGCTGGCCGGCTCCAACGGACGCTTCGACAAGGTTGTCGACGCTGCTGCCGGCGGGCCTTTGGGCTATGTGCGAGTGATCGGCAACACCGCGCACTCCGACGACTATCGCGACGGCAACAACGACACTGTGCCGTCGCGCTACGACAAGTGGAACGGTGACATCGCCGTCGGCTGGACCCCGGACGCCGACACCCTGATCGAACTGACGGCCGGCAAGGGCGACGGCGAAGCACGCTACGCCGGACGCGGCATGGACGGTTCGCAGTTCCTGCGCGAAAGCCTCGGCCTGCGCTTCGAAAAATCCAACATCACTGACGTGTTGGAAAAACTCGAAGCACAGGTCTACTACAACTACGCCGACCACGTGATGGACAACTACACCCTGCGCACGCCGTCCGGCACCGGGATGATGGCCGGTCCCATGGCCTCCAACGTCGACCGTCGCACCCTCGGCGCGCGGATCAAGGCGACTTGGCGCTGGGCCGACATCCAGCTGATCACCGGCCTCGATGCGCAGACCAACGAGCACCGCCAGCGCAGCGGCATGGGCATCGACACCTACAAGGACCAGCCGTACACCAAGGACGCCGACTTCTATAACTATGGCGTGTTCAGCGAAATGACCTGGTACGCCGCCGACCGTGATCGCCTGATCACTGGCGCTCGGGTCGACCGCGCTTCGGCCAGGGATTACCGGCAGAGCATCGGTTCGGGAATGATGAGCAGCCCCAACCCGACCGCCGGCGAGACCCGCGCCGACACCCTGCCAAGCGGCTTCGTGCGTTACGAGCATGACCTGGCTGACAGCCCGGCCACGCTGTACGCCGGCCTCGGCCACGCGCAGCGCTTCCCGGATTACTGGGAGCTGTTTTCAGCGACGTCTGGCCCGGTCGGCTCGCTGAATGCGTTCGACTCGATCAAACCGGAGAAGACCACCCAGTTCGACTTCGGCGTGAACTACAAGACCGCCGAACTCGAAGCCTGGGCCTCGGGCTACATCGGCGTGGTGCGCGATTACATCCTGTTCGACTACACGCCGACGATGATGGGCATGAGCAACTCCCGTGCCGAGAACATCGACGCACGGATCATGGGTGGCGAATTGGGCGCGGCGTACAAACTCACCGAGCACTGGAAAGCCGATGCGACCTTGGCCTACGCCTGGGGCAAGAACAGCAGCGACGGCAAGGCCCTGCCACAAATGCCGCCACTGGATGCGCGCTTCGGCCTGACCTACAGCGAAGACAACTGGAGCGCCGGGGCGCTGTGGCGTGTGGTCGCGGCGCAAAACCGCATCGACCAGAACAAGGGCAACGTGGTCGGCAAGGACTACGACAAGAGCGGCGGCTTTGGCGTGTTCTCGCTCAACGGCGCCTACCGGATCAACAAAAACTGGAAGGTCAGCACCGGCGTCGACAACCTGTTCGGCAAGGCTTACGCCGAGCACCTGAACCTGGCCGGTAACGCCGGTTTCGGCTACCCGGCCAACGACCCGCAAGCGATCAACGAACCGGGGCGCACGCTCTGGACCAAGGTCGATATGAGTTTCTAACAGTCAAATCCCACCCTGTGGGAGCGAGCTTGCTCGCGAAGGGGACGGCACATCCAACATAGATGCAGCCTGATACGACGCCTTCGCGAGCAAGCTCGCTCCCACAAGGGTTGCAGAACAACTAAAAGATCCAAGCCAAGCGGAGCACACGTGATGCAAAAGCCCAAAGCGAATTTCTACAACCTGGCCTGGCGCTGGCATTTCTATGCCGGATTGTTCGTCGCGCCCTTCATGGTGATGCTGGCCCTGACCGGCATCATCTACCTGTTCAAACCGCAACTCGACTCACTGATGTACAGCAGCCTGCTCAACGTCCCGGCCGGGCATCACACGGTGCCGGCCGATGAGCTGCTGCAACGGGTCAAGAGCGCTTATCCACAGGGTCAGATCACCCAGTACCTGCCGCCGGCCAACGCCGAACGCAGCGCGCAGTTCGTGGTGAAAAACGCCGGCCATGAACTCAACGTATTCATCGATCCGTACCACGGCGACATCCTCGGCGAGCAGGATGCAAAGAAAAATCTGCAAGCCATCGCCCGCGCCATTCACGGCGAATTGATGATCGGCACGGTGGGTGATCGCCTGATCGAACTCGCCGCCGGTTGGGGTGTGGTGCTGGTGGTATCGGGGGTCTTTCTGTGGTGGCCGCGCGGTCAGGCAGCGGGGATTCTGTGGCCTCGCCTGAACAGTCGCGGTCGCGTGATATGGCGTGATCTGCACGCGGTCACCGGGTTCTGGGGCGCAGCATTGCTGCTGGTGATGCTGCTCAGCGGCATGACCTGGACCGGCTTCTGGGGCAAGCAGTACGCCCAGGTGTGGAACGTGTTCCCGGCCGCGATGTGGAACAACGTGCCGACCTCCGACGTCGAGGCCGGCAGCCTGAACAATGCCGCGCGTCAGACCGTGCCATGGGCGATGGAAAACACGCCGATGCCGATGTCCGGCGACCACGCCGAACACATGGCCCACGGCGGCATGCAGCACGGTCCCGCCGCACCCGCGATCAGCCTGCAAGACGTGCAGAACATTGCCGTTGAACGCAAGGTCGAACCCGGCTACAGCATCACCCTGCCAACCACCGCGACCGGTGTGTTCACCATCGCCGTGTTTGCCGACGACCCGCGTAACGATGCGACCCTGCATGTCGATCAGTACACCGGCAAGGTCCTCGCCGATGTGCGTTTCGAGCAGTACGGCGCGGTGGCGCGGGCCACGGAAATCGGCGTGATGCTCCACGAAGGCAAGATGTTCGGCACCTTCAACCAGATTGTCGTGCTGCTGATCTGCCTGATGATTCTGCTCAGCGCCGTCAGCGGTGTGGTGATCTGGTGGAAGCGTCGTCCGCAGGGCAAATTCGGCGTGCCGCCGCTGCGCCATGACCTGCCGAAGTGGAAAACCGGGGTGGCGATCATGCTCGCGCTGGCGGTGATTTTTCCGCTGGTGGGGGCTTCGCTGGTGCTGGTGTGGTTGCTGGATCGTCTGATTTTCTCGCGACTCGGCCGGCAAGTTGAATCTGCCTCAACTTGATCGTGAAGCAGGCGAGATGCGCGTTTTAGACAGATCTTTAAACTGCCGGGGCTTAAACTCCGGCATTTTTTAGTGTTACTGTGTAACACAAATAGGCCACTCTGCCCGCAACCACAAGTTGCGGGCTTTCTTTTGAAGAAGTGATTCACCGCCCCGATGAACAAGTACCTCTTGTCCAGCCTCTGCCTGTTCGCCCTGAACAACGCCAACGCCGACAGCCAGCCGCTGACGCTGCCCACCGGCACCATCTCCGCGCCTGCGGTTGACGAAGAAAGTATCAGCCTGACCACACCGACCACCGCTGGTTCGCGCCTGAACCTGACGGCCATGGAAACCCCGGCCAGCGTCGAAAGCCTCAGCGGCGAGCAGGTGCGCGCCCGTGGCGATCGCAGCGTGCAGGACGCCGTTTCACGCAGCACCGGCATCAGCCGCACCGGCACCCCGGGCGATGGTGGCACCTCGTTGCAGGCACGCGGCTTTACCGGGCAGAGTTCGGTGATGCAGTTGTATGACGGCAACCGGATGTACACCGGCATGGGCACCGTGACCTTTCCGGTCGACACCTGGTCGGTAGCGCGCGTCGACGTACTGCGCGGCCCGGCCTCGGTGCTGTACGGCGAAGGCGCGACCGGTGCGGTGGTCAACGTGATCCCGAAAAAACCGTTCGAGGGTGAAATCGAAAACCACCTGCGCGTCGGCTACGGTTCCTACGACAGCCAGCAACAGGCGTTCGACAGCGGCGGCTCGCTGAGCGACACCCTGAGCTATCGCCTCAATCTCAATCGTCTGCGCAGCAACGGCTGGATCGATCGCGGTGATTCTTCAAGCGACTTCATCAGCGCCGCCCTGCGCTGGCAAGCCACCGACGACCTGACCTTCACCCTCGCCCACGACTATGGCGACCAGCGTCCGCAGAACTACTTCGGCACGCCGTTGATCAACGGCCAATTGAAAGACAGCCTGCGTAACAAGAACTACAACGTGCGTGACGACCAGCAGCACTACAACGATCAGTGGACGCGCCTGACCAGCGATTGGCAGATCAACGACGCGGTCAGTGCCAGCAACGAGCTGTACTACCTCAAGGCCCAGCGCCGCTGGCAGAACGCCGAGAACTACAACTTCGACACCGCCACGCAACAGCTCAGCCGCAGCGGCTACTTCGGCATTGGCCACCAGCAAGAGCAGGTCGGCGACCGCCAGACCTTCACCTTCAAACACTCGCTGTTCGGCCTCGACAGCCAGACCGTGACCGGCGTCGATTACAACCGCATCCGTTTCCAGCTCAACAGCAACTCGCCGTTCAACGATGTGCTGCCGAACGGTCAGGCGCTGGATCTGTATCACCCGCAACCGGGCTATTTCGAAAGCGCCAACCCGTACCGCGACCAGTTCGACAGCACCACCAGACAGATGTCAGTGTTCGCTGAAAACCGCACGCAACTGAGCGAGCGCTGGTCGCTGGTGACCGGCGTGCGCCGTGATTACGTGCATGTGGATCGCAACAACCTGGTCGATGGCAGCCAGAGCGACAAGACCCTGACCGGCAACAACTGGAAGGCCGGACTGGTGTTCGCGCTGACACCACAGACTTCTTTCTACGGTCAGGTCGCGACCAGCACCGACGGCATCGGTGGCTTGATTTCTCTGAGCCCGAGCCAGCAGCAATACGACCTGTCGACCGCGCGGCAGACGGAAATCGGCATGAAGCAGTTGTTCTGGGATCAGCGCGGCGAGTTCACCTTGGCGGCCTATCGCATCGTCAAAAAGAAACTGCTGACCGACGATCCGGGCAACCCGACGCTCAAGCAGCAAGTCGGCCAGCAATCGTCCAACGGCCTGGAAGCCAGCCTCGATCTGCAACTGCCGCACGCCTGGCAACTGCAGGCCAACGCGGCGATTGTGAAAGCCAAGTACGATGACTTCTCCGAAGTGGTCAACGGGCAAACCCTGTCGTACAACGGCAATCGCCCGGTGGATGTGCCGCGTCGAACGGCCAATCTGTGGCTGAACAAAAACCTCAGCGATGACCTGCAGGCCGGCGCCGGCGTGCGTTATGTCGATGCGCGTTACGCCGACATGGCCAATCGCAACGAGCTGCCGAGTTACACCGTGGTCGATGCAACGCTGTCGTGGCAAGCCCTGCGCAACACCACGCTGGGCCTGCAGGTGAACAATCTGTTTGACCGCCAGTACGCACAAAGCCAATACAATGAGGGCCGGCAGTGGATTCTCGGCGAACCGAGATCGTTCTTCGTCACGGCCGATTACACCTTTTGATTCATGGCCCTCTTCGCGAGCAAGCCCGCTCCCACATTGAAACGCGATCAACTGTGGGAGCGGGCTTGCTCGCGAAGGCGTCATCAGCAACGCCAGATATTTCAGAGTAGAAGCATGACCTCGCTAAACCTCACCAACCTCGCCTGGACACCTCTGGGCCACGGCCACTGCCATCACCAGTTCCAGCTGCGTGACGCTTCGTTGCAGGTGGCTGCCGGTGAGTTCGTCGGGCTGATCGGCCCCAACGGCAGCGGCAAGACCAGCCTGCTGCGGTGCGCCTATCGCTTCAGTCAGCCGGAAAGCGGTGAGGTCAGACTCGATCACCACAACGTGTGGAAGCAGTCATCACGCTGGTGCGCAAAACGCATCGCCGTGGTCCTCCAGGAGTTCCCCGATGCCTTTGGCCTGACCGTCGAAGAAGTGGTCGCCATGGGCCGCACGCCGCACAAAGGCCTGTTCGATGGCGACACGCTGGAAGATCGACAGCTGGCGACGCAAGCGCTCACATCCGTCGGTCTCGACGGCTTCGAAGACCATGCTTTCGCCACGCTGTCCGGCGGTGAAAAACAGCGGGTGATCCTTGCCCGCGCCCTGACCCAGCAACCGCAACTGCTGATCCTCGACGAGCCGACCAACCATCTCGACCCGCGTTATCAGCTCGAGCTGCTGCAACTGGTCAAACGCCTGCAGATCGGCACCCTCGCCAGCATCCACGACCTGAACCTCGCGGCCGCCTTCTGCGACCGACTGTACGTGATCAACCACGGACGGATCGTCGCCAGCGGCACGCCGCAGCAAGTACTGACCGCCGAGCTGCTGCGCGACGTGTTCGGCGTCGAAGCGTTGATCGACTCCCACCCCCTCCACGACTACCCGCGAATCACCTGGATAACCCGACCATGACTGTGCGTTCCCTGCTTTGCGTCGCTCTTTTGTTGTGCAGTGCCCAGGCCTTCGCCGAGGCCACGCAGTACCCGCTGACCATCCATAGCTGCAACCGCGAAGTGACCTTCAAGGAGGCGCCGAAACACGCGGTCAGTCACGACATCAACATGACCCAGATGATGCTCGCCCTCGGCCTCAAATCGCGCATGGCCGGGTACAGCGGCGTCAGTGGCTGGAAGTCGGTGACGCCCGCGATGCAGTCGCTGCTCGACGGCTTGCCGGAACTGGCCGCGAAATATCCGTCGGTGGAAACCCTGCTCAACGCCAACGTCGATTTCTTCTTCGCCGGCTGGGATTACGGCATGCGCGTCGGCGGCGATCTCACCCCGCAGACCCTGCAACCGCTGGGCATCAACGTGTATGAGCTGACCGAGTCCTGCGCCTTCGTGATGAAACGCCCGGCGGCGACGCTGGACGACACCTATAACGACCTGCGCAACCTCGGGAAGATTTTCGACGTGCAGGATCGCGCCAACGCACTGATCGCCGACATGCAGCAACAGGTCGCCGAAATCCGCAAAGATCTGCCCGCCGACAAGCCACGCGTGTTTCTCTACGACAGCGGCGAAGACCGCGCCATGACTTCCGGCCGCCTCGGCATGCCGCAAGCGCTGATCGACGCGGCCGGCGGGCGCAACATTCTCGACGACGTCGAAGCAAGCTGGACCCGGGTCAATTGGGAGACTGTGGTCGAACGCAATCCACAGGTGATCGTGATCGTCGATTACAGCGAAATCACCGCCGAGCAGAAGATCGAATTCCTGCTGAAGAACCCGGCGCTGCAATCGGTGGATGCGATCAAGAACCAGCGTTTCATCGTCATCCCCTACGTGCAGGCCACGCCGGGGATCGATAACGTGCTGGCGGTGGAAACCCTGGCCAAGGGGTTCCACGGCGAATGATCGACCGGCGCTACGCCCTGTTGTTGACCGCCCTCGGCGCCGTGTTGCTGGTGTCGTGCGTGGTGTCGCTGGGATTCGGCCCGGCGCGGGTGCCGGTGGACGTGGTGTGGCGGATTCTCCTGCACAAGGCCTTCGGTCTCGGCGAGGTGAGCTGGAGCGCCGGGCAGGAACACATCGTCTGGCTGATCCGTGTGCCGCGCATGTTGCTCGGGGCGTTGGTCGGCGCCGGGCTGGCGTTGATCGGCGCGGTGCTGCAAGCGGTGACGCGCAATCCACTGGCCGATCCGCACCTGCTTGGCGTCACCTCCGGCGCGACCCTCGGCGCCGTGATCGTGGTGCTGCACATCGGTGAAATCGTCGGCCTGCTGACCTTGCCGATTGCCGCATTCATCGGTGCGTTGCTGAGCATGTTTCTGGTGCTGGGCATAGCCAACCGTCAGGGTCGGCTCGACAGCGACCGGTTGCTGCTGTGCGGCGTGGCGGTGTCATTCGTGATGATGGCAATCGCCAATCTGCTGCTGTTCATGGGCGACCATCGCGCCAGCTCGGCGGTGATGTTCTGGATGCTCGGCGGCCTCGGCCTGGCGCGTTGGGAGTTGCTGGCGGTGCCGGCGCTGAGCGTGTTGCTCGGCCTCGGTTTGCTGCTGGGCATGGCCCGACCGTTGAACGCCTTGATGGCCGGCGAACAGACCGCCGTGACCCTCGGCCTGAATGCCCGCGCGGTGCGCCTGCGGGTGTTTGTGATCGCGTCCTTGATGACCGGGGTGCTGGTGTCGATCAGCGGCTCGATCGGTTTTGTCGGGCTGATGGTGCCGCACATTGCCCGGCGTCTGGTCGGTGCCGAACACCGGCGACTGCTGCCGGCCTGCGTACTGCTCGGCAGCCTGTTTCTGGTCTGGGTCGACGTCGCCGCGCGAACCCTGATCGCGCCGGAAGACCTGCCCATCGGCGTTGCCACTGCGGCTATCGGCGGCCTGTTCTTCATCGGCCTGATGCGCCGCCGCTGACACAACAAACATAAAAACTGTGGGAGCGAGCCTGCTCGCGAAGAGGCCGTGCCAGCCAACTTCATTTTTGAATGACCCACCGCATTCGCGAGCAAGCCCGCTCCCACAGTGAAAGGCATTGTTTGCGAAATCGGCGCCCTAATCTGGCGCATACGAATGCACCGTCACACGCGACTCGTCCCTTCATGGTGCACCCCGCCCGCGCGCAACCGCTCTAAACCGACATTTTCCTGCCCGATCCCGACCGGGCACAGCCCTTGCAAAACAGTCTTCAGTCGTCCGCATCTGCCAACCATAAAAAACTTTAATGTTCATGGAGATCGCACAATGAAGCGTCGCAGTTTGATCAAGGCTTTCACACTCACGGCATCCATTGCCGCGATGGGCATGACCTGGACTGTCCAGGCCGCCGAGACCATCAAGGTCGGTATCCTGCATTCGTTGTCCGGGACCATGGCGATCTCCGAAACATCGCTCAAAGACATGGCGTTGATGACCATCGACGAGATCAACGCCAAGGGCGGCGTGAACGGCAAGATGCTCGAACCGGTGGTGGTCGACCCGGCATCGAACTGGCCGCTGTTCGCCGAGAAGGGCCGGCAGTTGCTGACGCAGGACAAGGTCGCGGTGGTGTTCGGTTGCTGGACCTCGGTATCACGTAAATCGGTACTGCCGGTGTTCGAAGAACTCAACGGCCTGCTGTTCTACCCGGTGCAGTACGAAGGCGAAGAGATGTCGCCGAACGTGTTCTACACCGGCGCCGCACCGAACCAGCAGGCGATTCCGGCGGTGGAATACCTGATGAGCGAAGAAGGCGGCAGCGCCAAGCGTTTCTTCCTGCTCGGCACCGACTACGTCTACCCGCGCACCACCAACAAGATCCTGCGCTCGTTCCTGCATTCCAAAGGCGTGGCCGACAAGGACATCGAAGAGGTCTACACCCCGTTCGGTCACAGCGACTATCAAACCATCGTCGCCAACATCAAGAAATTCTCCGCCGGCGGCAAGACTGCTGTGATCTCCACGGTCAACGGCGACTCCAACGTGCCGTTCTACAAAGAGCTGGCCAACCAGGGCCTGAAGGCTACCGACGTACCGGTGGTGGCGTTCTCCGTGGGTGAAGAAGAGCTGCGCGGCATCGACACCAAACCGCTGGTGGGCAACCTCGCGGCGTGGAACTACTTCGAGTCCGTGGAGAACCCGGTGAACAAGAAGTTCGTCGCTGACTGGAAGGCCTACGCGAAGAAACACAACCTGCCGGGCGCCGACAAAGCGGTGACCAACGACCCGATGGAAGCCACCTACGTCGGCATCCACATGTGGGCGCAAGCCGTGGAAAAAGCCAAGTCCACCGACGTCGACAAGGTCCGCGAAGCCCTCGCCGGCCAGACCTTTGCCGCGCCGTCCGGTTACACCCTGACCATGGACAAGACCAATCACCACCTGCACAAACCGGTGATGATCGGCGAGATCCAGGCTGACGGTCAGTTCAACGTGGTCTGGCAGACCGAAGGCCCGATCCGTGCCCAGCCGTGGAGCCCGTTTATCGATGGCAACGACAAGAAGCCGGATTATGCGGTGAAGAGCAACTGAGCCATTGGGTGTCGGGCTGTTAAGACTTTCAGTCCGACACACTCCCCCTGTGGGAGCGGGCCTGCTCGCGAAAGCAGTTCGTCATTCAACTTAAATGCAAGCTGACACACCGCTTTCGCGAGCAAGCCCGCTCCCACAATTAGTCCGCGCAAGGCGACTCTTTATGCCGACTACCCTTTATCGCTTATTTCTGGTCCTGGCACTGCTGTTGCCGATGACTGCCTTTGCCGGCGACGCCGAAGACTTCGTCGCCGCCAATCCCGTGCAGCAAGCCAAACTGCTGGAAGCCTGGGCCGCGCAGCCCGAGCCGGCGCGTGTCGAGCTGATCAACGCCCTGCAACAAGGCGAATTGACCCTCGACGGCCAGCCGAAAACCCTGCGCCTGAACAACCGCCTTCGGGGTCTTATCGACACCGCTTTGGCCAGCCACCAATTGCTCGCCGCCGACGCCAAAATCCGTCTGAATGCTGCGCAGCAATTGCAGAAAAGCGCGAAACCCGCGCAGCTGAAATTCCTCGACCAGCAACTGGCTGGCGAAAAAGATGAAAGCGTCCACGCCGCCCTGAGCCTGGCCCTGGCCAATCTGCAGCTGGTGGACAGCGACCCGGCAGTGCGTCTGGCCGCCGTGCGCCTGCTCGGTGAAACCGGCGATCCCCTGGCCCGCACCCGCCTCGAAGGCCTGCTCGAACCCGGCGTCGAAAGCGATGCCGGCGTGCGCACCGCCGCCGAAACCAGTCTGGCGCAGGTGAAACACAAACTGCTGGTCGGCGAAATCCTCGGTGAAGCCTTCAGTGGCATGTCCCTCGGTTCGATTCTGCTGCTCGCGGCACTCGGTCTGGCGATCACCTTCGGCCTGCTCGGGGTAATCAACATGGCCCACGGCGAGATGCTGATGCTCGGCGCCTACTCGACCTACGTGGTGCAGCTGATGTTCCAGCGTTACGCCCCGCAAGCCATCGAGTTCTACCCGCTGATCGCGCTGCCGGTGGCGTTCTTCGTCACGGCGGCGATCGGCATGGCGCTGGAACGCACGGTGATTCGTCACCTCTACGGCCGGCCGCTGGAAACACTGCTCGCCACCTGGGGCATCAGCCTGATGCTGATCCAGTTGGTGCGTCTGCTGTTCGGTGCGCAGAACGTCGAGGTGGCGAACCCGGCGTGGCTGTCCGGCGGCATTCAGGTGTTGCCGAATCTGGTGCTGCCGTACAACCGCATCGTGATCATCGCCTTCGCCTTGTTCGTGGTGGTGCTGACCTGGCTGCTGCTGAACAAGACCCGCCTCGGCCTCAACGTGCGTGCGGTCACGCAGAACCGCAACATGGCCGCCTGCTGCGGCGTGCCGACCGGGCGCGTCGACATGCTCGCCTTCGGCCTCGGCTCGGGCATCGCCGGCCTCGGTGGCGTGGCGCTGAGCCAGATCGGCAACGTCGGCCCGGACCTGGGCCAGAGCTACATCATCGACTCGTTCCTGGTGGTGGTGCTCGGTGGCGTCGGCCAACTCGCCGGCAGCGTGCTGGCCGCGTTCGGGCTGGGCATCGCCAACAAGATTCTCGAACCGCAGATCGGTGCGGTACTCGGCAAGATCCTGATCCTCGCGCTGATCATTCTGTTCATCCAGAAACGTCCGCAAGGCCTCTTCGCACTGAAAGGACGGGTGATCGACTGATGAACCAGCCTCTACTTGTCACGGCCACACAAAAGGCCGGGCCGAAAGTAACCCTTGCCATCGGCGCGGTGGTCCTCGCGCTGCTGATCGCCCTGCCGCTGCTCTCGCTGCTGGCGCCGGACAACGCGCTGCATGTGTCGGCGTATACGCTGACGCTGGTCGGCAAAATCCTCTGCTACGCCATCGTCGCCCTGGCGCTGGACCTGGTCTGGGGTTACGCCGGGCTGCTGTCGCTGGGCCATGGCCTGTTCTTCGCCCTCGGCGGTTACGCGATGGGCATGTACCTGATGCGTCAGGCGGCCGGTGATGGTTTGCCGGCGTTCATGACCTTTCTGTCGTGGACCGAATTGCCGTGGTACTGGAGCGGCACCAGCAGTTTTATCTGGTCGATGTGTCTGGTGGTGCTGGCACCGGGTCTGCTGGCGCTGGTGTTCGGCTTCTTCGCCTTCCGCTCGCGGATCAAGGGCGTGTATTTCTCGATCATGACCCAGGCCCTGACCTTCGCCGGGATGCTCCTGTTTTTCCGCAACGAGACCGGCTTCGGTGGTAACAACGGCTTCACCAATTTCCGCACGATTCTCGGCTTCGGTATCACTGAGCCGGGCACCCGCGCGGTGCTGTTTCTGGCGACCGTACTGCTGCTGGTGGCGAGTCTGTTCATCGGCTGGCGTCTGGCACAGAGCAAGTTCGGCCGGGTGCTGACGGCGCTGCGCGATGCGGAAAACCGCCTGATGTTCTGCGGCTACGACCCGCGCGGCTTCAAGCTGTTCGTCTGGGTCTTGAGCGCGGTGTTGTGTGGTCTCGCCGGGGCGTTGTATGTGCCGCAAGTAGGCATCATCAACCCCAGCGAAATGTCGCCGACCAACTCGATCGAAGCGGCAGTGTGGGTCGCCCTCGGCGGTCGCGGCACGCTGATCGGGCCGTTGCTCGGTGCCGGTGTGGTCAACGGCATGAAGAGCTGGTTCACCGTGGCTTTCCCCGAATACTGGCTGTTCTTCCTCGGTGCGCTGTTCATCGTCGTGACGTTGTATTTGCCCAAAGGTGTGATCGGCCTGCTGAAGAAACGAGGTGAACAATGAGAGTCACTGCGAGTGCTGAATTCATGCTCGAACCGGCGTTTTTCCCCGTGGAGCCGAACAAGGACGAGGGCACCAGCCGCGACTCGATCGGCCTCGGCCAGCGCGTCGGCCCGGGCCTCGACACCCGGCACGGTACGATCCTGACCCTGGAAGACATCAGCGTCAGCTTCGACGGCTTCCGCGCCCTGAACAATCTGAACCTGTACATCGGCGTCGGCGAACTGCGCTGCATCATCGGCCCCAACGGCGCAGGCAAGACCACGCTGATGGACGTGATCACCGGCAAGACCCGCCCCAGCCACGGCAAGGCGTGGTTTGGCGAAACCATGGATCTGACGCAGATGAGCGAAGTGCAGATCGCCCAGGCGGGGATCGGGCGCAAGTTCCAGAAACCGACGGTGTTCGAAGCCCTCAGCGTGTTCGAGAACCTGGAGCTGGCGCAGAAGACCGACAAGTCGGTCTGGGCCAGTTTGCGCGCGCGTCTGAGCGGTGAGCAGAAGGATCGCATCAGCGAAGTGCTGGAAACCATTCGCCTGACGGCCTCGGTCAATCGCCCTGCCGGACTGCTGTCCCACGGTCAGAAGCAGTTTCTGGAGATCGGCATGTTGCTGATGCAGGACCCGCAACTGCTGCTGCTCGACGAGCCGGTGGCGGGCATGACCGATGCCGAAACCGAATTCACCGCCGAGCTGTTCAAGTCGCTGGCCGGCAAGCATTCGCTGATGGTGGTGGAGCACGACATGGGCTTCGTTGGCTCGATTGCCGACCATGTGACGGTGCTGCATCAAGGCAGCGTGCTGGCGGAAGGGTCGCTGGAGCAGGTGCAGGAAAACGAGCGGGTGATCGAGGTCTACCTCGGCCGCTGAATTTTGCGAATGCACAACCTGTGGGAGCGAGCCTGCTCGCGAAAGCGGTGCATCAGGCGCTGAAAATGCTGAATGTGACGCCGCATTCGCGAGCAGGCTCGCTCCCACAGGGTTTTGGGTGTAATTGAAGGATTTCGGACATGCTGCAAGTCGACAAGCTGCACCAGTACTACGGCGGTAGCCACATCCTGCGCGGCCTGAGCTTTGACGTGAACGTCGGCGAAGTCACCTGCCTGCTCGGGCGCAACGGCGTGGGCAAGACCACCCTGCTCAAATGCCTCATGGGCCTGTTGCCGGCCAAGGAAGGCGTGGTGAATTGGGAGGGCAAAGCGATCACCACGTTCAAGCCGCACCAGCGGGTACACGCCGGCATCGCCTACGTGCCACAGGGCCGGGAAATCTTCGGCCGGCTCACCGTGGAGGAAAATCTGCTGATGGGCCTGTCACGGTTTCCCGGCAGCGAAGCGAAAGAAGTACCAAGTTTCATCTACGAATTGTTCCCGGTGCTGCTACAAATGAAGCAGCGCCGCGGCGGTGACCTGTCCGGCGGTCAGCAACAGCAGCTGGCTATCGGGCGCGCCCTGGCCAGTCGTCCGCGTTTGCTGATCCTCGACGAGCCCACCGAAGGCATCCAGCCCTCGGTGATCAAGGAGATCGGCGCGGTGATCAAGACCCTCGCGGCGCGGGGCGACATGGCGATTTTGCTGGTGGAACAGTTTTACGACTTCGCCGCCGAACTGGCCGATCAGTACCTGGTGATGTCCCGGGGCGAGATCGTGCAGCAGGGGCGCGGCGAAAATATGGAGGCCGAGGGTGTACGAGGTCTGGTAACAATTTAATCTGTAGCTTCCTAACGATAATTACAAACCATGAATTTACCGCTTTCCACTGCCCTGTTTACCCCGAGCTGGCACGCCGAGCTGGAGCTGGCCTACGCCCGCTTCGGCGACTGCACGCGCCCGGTTCAGCGCCGGCACCTCGGCCCGCTGCGCGTGCAAAAGCACCTGTATGCCGAAGGCCCCGAGGTCTGCCAGCACATCATCGTCCACCCGCCGGGCGGGATCGCCGGCGGTGATCGACTGAACATCAGCGCCCGCGTTGAACAGGACGCCTGGGCGCAGATCACCAGCCCCGGCGCCGCCAAGTGGTATCGCGCAGCGGGGCCGGCGTATCAGCAGCTCGACCTGAAAATCGCGGCCGGTGCGACGCTGGAATGGCTGCCACAGGAAACCATCGTCTACAGCGCCGCCCAGGCCGAACTCAGCACCTCGATCGAGCTGGAGGGCGATGCGCGGCTGTTTTACTGGGACGTGGTGGCGCTGGGCCGACCGGCCAGTGGCGAGCGCTTCGACCTCGGACACTTTCAAGCGCATCTGGATATCCGCCGCGACGGACGATTGCTCTGGCACGAGCGTCAACGCATCACCGGCAATGACGGCTTGCTCGATTCGCCGATCGGCCTGGATGGCCATCCGGTGTTTGCGACGCTGCTGGTGACCGGTGAAATCGATGCCGAATTGCTGGAGCGCTGTCGTTCGCTGGGGCATGCAGTGCGCGGGGATCTGACCCAGTTGCCCGGCCTGTTGGTGGCTCGGTGTCTGGCGAGCGAGGCACTGCTGGCCCGCGCCTGGCTGATCGACCTGTGGCGCCTGCTGCGCCCGGCCCTGCTCGGCCGCGAGGCCCAGCCACCACGAATCTGGAATACCTGAAATGCACTCCAATGTGGGAGCGAGCCTGCTCGCGAAAGCGCTTTATCCGTCACCTCAAATATTGAATGTGCCGGCGCCTTCGCGAGCAGGCTCGCTCCCACAGGGATCTGTGCCAACAGTCCCGACTTTTTTCAATCTGCCCTGATGGATACCCACAATGGACCTGACCCCACGCGAAAAAGACAAGCTGTTGATCTTCACCGCCGGCCTCGTCGCCGAGCGCCGACTGGCCCGTGGCGTGAAGCTCAACTACCCGGAAGCCATGGCCTACATCTCCGCCGCCCTGCTTGAAGGCGCCCGTGACGGCCAGACCGTGGCTGAGCTGATGCACTACGGCACCACCCTGCTGAGCCGCGAGCAAGTGATGGAAGGCATCCCGGAAATGATTCCGGAGATTCAGGTCGAAGCGACGTTTCCCGACGGCACCAAGCTGGTCACCGTTCACCAACCGATCGTCTGAGGCCGCGCCATGACTTACTCCATTCGCGATGCCCTGCATGCCGACTTGCCGGCGATCCGCGACATCTACAACGATGCGGTGCTCAACACCACGGCGATCTGGAACGAGTCGGCGGTCGATCTCGGCAACCGTCAGGCGTGGTTCAGCGCCCGTCAGGCCCAGGCCTATCCGATTCTGGTGATCGTCGACGCCGACAACAGCGTGCTCGGCTACGCTTCATTTGGTGACTGGCGGCCGTTCGACGGTTTTCGCCATACCGTCGAGCACTCGGTCTACGTCCGTAGCGACCAGCGCGGCAATGGCCTTGGCCCGCAATTGATGAGCGTGCTGATCGAGCGAGCCAAAGCCTGCGCCAAGCATGTGATGGTCGCCGCCATCGAAAGTGGCAACACCGCTTCCATTCGTCTGCATGAACGTGCCGGTTTCAGCATCACCGGGCAGATGCCGCAAGTCGGCACCAAGTTCGGCCGCTGGCTCGACCTGACCTTCATGCAACTGACCCTCAATCCTGGCGCGGAGCCGCCTGACGCCAACAAGGAGTGATAACGATGAACGCTGCCCAACTGCGCCGCGTCAATGCTGAAAGTTTTGCGCACTACCGTCAGGGCTTGATCGACTTGCTGCTCGACGCCGTGGGTTATGGCGCCAGCGTCGGCTTCATGGCCGACCTCGATGCCGCGCAGGCCCGCGCCTATTTCGATGAAGTGCAGCAACAAGTGAACAAGGGCAGCGTGTTGCTCTGGGTGGTGGTCAAGGATGAAGAGGTGCAGGCCAGCGTGCAGTTGGGCCTGTGCCAGAAGGCCAACGGCCTCAATCGCGCCGAAGTGCAGAAACTGCTGGTGCGCGAACAGGCGCGGCGTCGTGGCCTCGGCCAGCAATTGATGAATGCGCTGGAACTTGAAGCGGCCAAGCACAAGCGCGGCATGCTTTACCTCGACACCGAGGCCGGCTCCCCCGCCGAAGATTTCTACAAGGCCCTGGGTTACACCCGAGCCGGTGAAATTCCCGATTACGCCTGCGATCCGCATGGCACGTATCGACCGACCGCCCTCTACTACAAGATTCTGCAAGGAGCCCGGCCATGATTCCCGGCCAGTACCAGATCCAGCCCGGCGACATCGAACTGAATGTCGGCCGCCGCACCCTCAGCCTGAAAGTCGCCAACAGCGGCGACCGGCCGATCCAGGTCGGCTCGCACTATCACTTTTTCGAAACCAACGACGCCCTGACCTTCGACCGCGCCGCCAGCCGTGGCATGCGCCTGAACATCCCGGCCGGCACCGCCGTGCGCTTCGAGCCGGGGCAAAGCCGCGAGGTCGAACTGGTGGAGTACGCCGGGCATCGGCGGGTGTTCGGCTTTGCCGGGCGGGTCATGGGTGATCTCGACTGACATGCACACAACCCTGTGGCGAGGGAGCTTGCTCCCGCTCGAGTGCGTAGCACTCGCCAACCCAGGGAACGCGGTGTGTCTGTAAGAAATCATTGGCAGGTTTTGGGACTGCTGCGCAGCCCAGCGGGAGCAAGCTCCCTCGCCACAATAAATTTTTGCAAGGAATTGAAATGAAGATTTCCCGGCAAGCCTACGCCGACATGTTCGGCCCCACCGTCGGCGACAAGGTGCGCCTGGCGGACACCGAGTTGTGGATCGAAGTCGAAAAGGACTTCACCACCTACGGCGAAGAAGTGAAATTCGGCGGCGGCAAAGTGATCCGCGACGGTCAGGGCCAGAGCCAGTTGCTCGCCGCCGAAGTGGTCGACACCCTGATCACCAATGCGCTGATCATCGACCACTGGGGCATCGTCAAAGCCGACGTCGGCCTCAAGGACGGGCGTATCGCCGCGATCGGCAAGGCCGGCAACCCGGACGTGCAACCGAACGTGACCATTGCCATCGGCGCCAGCACCGAGGTGATCGCCGGTGAAGGCATGATCCTCACCGCTGGCGGCATCGACACGCACATTCACTTCATCTGCCCGCAGCAGATCGAAGAAGCGCTGATGAGCGGCGTCACCACCATGATCGGCGGCGGCACGGGGCCGGCGACCGGCACCAACGCCACCACCTGCACCTCCGGGCCGTGGCACCTGGCGCGCATGCTCCAGGCCGCCGACGCGTTCCCGATGAACATCGGCCTCACCGGCAAGGGCAACGCCAGCCTGCCGGAGCCGCTGATCGAACAGGTCAAGGCCGGGGCCATCGGCCTCAAGCTGCACGAAGACTGGGGCACCACCCCGGCGAGCATCGACAACTGCCTGAGCGTCGCCGACCAGTACGACGTGCAGGTGGCGATCCACACCGATACCCTCAACGAATCGGGTTTCGTCGAAACCACCCTCGGCGCGTTCAAGGGTCGCACCATTCACACCTACCACACCGAAGGTGCCGGCGGCGGCCACGCGCCGGACATCATCAAGGCCTGCGGTTTCCCTAACGTGCTGCCGAGCTCGACCAACCCGACCCGGCCGTTCACCCGCAACACCATCGACGAACACCTCGACATGCTGATGGTCTGCCACCACCTCGACCCGAGCATCGCCGAGGACGTGGCGTTCGCCGAAAGTCGCATCCGCCGTGAAACCATCGCCGCCGAAGACATCCTCCACGACCTCGGCGCGTTCTCGATGATCAGCTCCGACAGCCAGGCCATGGGCCGTGTCGGCGAAGTCATCACGCGCACCTGGCAGACCGCCGACAAGATGAAAAAGCAGCGCGGCCCGCTGCCCCAGGACGGCGAAGGCAACGACAACTTCCGCGCCAAGCGCTACATCGCCAAGTACACGATCAACCCGGCGATCACCCACGGCATCAGCCATGAAGTGGGTTCGATCGAAGTCGGCAAATGGGCCGACCTAGTGCTCTGGCGTCCGGCATTCTTCGGTGTGAAACCGACGCTGATCCTCAAGGGCGGCGCCATCGCCGCCAGTTTGATGGGCGACGCCAACGGATCGATTCCAACCCCGCAACCGGTGCACTACCGCCCGATGTTCGCCAGCTACGGCGGCTCGCTGCACGCCACCAGCCTGACTTTCATCAGTCAGGCCGCGCAGGAGGCCGGGTTGCCCGAGGCATTGGGCCTGAAGAAGAAAATCGGCGTGGTCAAAGGCTGCCGCGACGTGCAGAAAACCGACCTGATCCACAACGATTACCTGCCGAACATCGACGTCGACCCGCAGACCTATCAGGTCAAGGCCGATGGCGTGCTGCTCTGGTGTGAACCGGCCGAGACTCTGCCGATGGCCCAGCGTTACTTCCTGTTCTGACGCACGGCAAAAGGCCCCGGCGCCGTGTCTTGGGCACGGTTCCGGGGCCTTTTTCATGGTGCTGGAAAAGCACTGTGCAAACGGTCGTGTATTTCCCACCAAAGGGACTAATATTCGATTCGCTCCGCCTATTTTCAGGAACTGCCCATGCGTCTTTCCGAGTTCATCGTGGCCAATATCGACCCTATCGTCGATGAGTGGGAACAGTTCGCCGCGACCATCACGCCGGCCGCCGACTATCTGGATTCCACTGCGCTGCGCGATCACGCCAGCGAGATTCTGCGGGCTGCCGCCCGTGACATGAACAAACCGCAAAGCCCCGCCGAACAGGCTGCCAAAGCCAAGGGCGAAGGCCCGGAAAAGACCCCGAGCCTGGACGAGGCCGGCGCCAGCCATGGCGAGCTGCGCCACACCGTCGGTTTCGATCTGGTGCAGATGACCAGCGAATTCCGCCATTTGCGCGCCTGTGTGATCCGCCGCTGGGTGAGCAGTCTCACCTCACCGGACATGACCTATTTTCAGGACATGATCCGCTTCAACGAAGCCATCGATGAAGCCCTCGCCGAATCCACCGCGGCCTACGCCGAGCAGGTCAACCGCTCGCGGGACATTTTCCTCGCCATCCTCGGCCATGACCTGCGTGCGCCGCTGCAAGCGGTGAGCATGTCCACCGAACTGCTGCTGCGCAAATCCAGCCTTGAGGGCGATGCCCTGGCCTGCGCCCAGCACATCAAGCGTGGCGCGCGGCACATGGCGACGATGGTCAGCGATCTGCTGGAACTGGTACGCAGTCGTCTGGGCCGTAGCCTGCCGATCGAGCCGGCACCGATGGATCTGGCCGTTGCAGCGCGAGCGGCGATTGCCGAAGCCTGCGCCGGTAATCCGCTATCCGATCCCAAGCTCACGGTGCACGGCGACACCAGCGGCGTGTGGGACGCCGGGCGAATCGATCAGTTACTGCAAAACCTGATCGGCAACGCCTTGCAGCACGGCACCAGCCAGCGCGACGTGACCCTCAACCTGCGTGGCGAGGGCGACAACGTGTGCCTGTCGGTGCACAACTACGGCACGCCGATTTCCGAGGAGGCGATCGGCACGATTTTCGACCCTCTGGTGCGCAGCGCCGACGAAGAACTCGGACAGCCGTCGACCAGCCTCGGGTTGGGCTTGTTTATCGTCAAGGAAGTGGTGACCGCCCATGGCGGGACGATCGAAGTCAGCTCGAGCGCGGCTGACGGGACGTTGTTCAGTGTGGTGTTGCCGAGAAAGGTTTAAGCAGGCTTACCGCGTAATCGTTCTTCGCGAGCAAGCCCGCTCCCACATTTAGATCGCGATCTCCTGTGGGAGCGGGCTTGCTCGCGAAGGGGCCGGCAAAGACACTCAGGAACCAACGATAAAACTATTCGACCACCAGGCGCCCCAAGCGCTGCCTGAGCATCCGGTTCTCCGCCCGCAACTCATGCACCTCCTCCAGCAGATTCAGTGCCAGCGCGACGCCCTCCCACTCCAGCTCCAGCTCGCGCCGCAACTTCGCGGCGCGCTTGGCCAGGCTCAACTCGTAGTCGGTGAACCGCCACTCCCGGGGCTGCGCGCCCTGAGGTTCGAGGATGCCGTGTTCGACGATTTCGATCACGTAGACGTCCGACAGATCGGCCGCCTCACAGAATTCTGCCATGTCCAGTTGAACGATTAGGGGGCTGCTCATGATGGGCTACTCCGTCGTCGAATTCAGAAGTTCTCGCGTGGATTGAACGCGGCTTTCTTCGCCAGTTCCTGCCACAGCGCCTTGACCTCGTCGTCCGAGGTCTTCGGCATCACGGCCTTGAGCTGCACGAACAGATAACCGCGCTCTCCGGCCTTGTTTTTCAAGCCATGACCCTTGGCGCGCATACGCTGGCCGTTCTGGCTGCCGGCCGGAACCTTGAGGTTGATCTTGCCGGTCAGGGTCGGCACCGCCACTTCAGCGCCCAACGCCAGCTCCCACGGTGCCAATGGCAGGGTGATGATCAGGTTTTCGCCTTCGACATCGAATTTCGGGTGCGGCGCAAAGCGAATGGTCAGGTACAGATCACCATTGGCCCCGCCACCGATGCCCGGTGCGCCCTGCCCCTTGAGGCGGATGCGCTCGCCGTCGCTCACGCCCGCCGGGATCTTCACGTTCAGGCTCTTGCTGGTGTTGCTGACGTGCTGGCCGTTGGCGTTGTATTGCGGCACCTGAAAGGTGACCTTCTTCGATTCATTCGAGAGCGTTTCCTCGAGGAAGATCGGCAGTTCCATTTCCACGTCTTGCCCTCGGCGCCCTGCACTGCGTGATTGCCGACCCTCGCCGCCACCGAAACCGGGGCCGCGATTGCCGAAGATCGAACTGAAGAAGTCCGAGAAGTCGCCGGTGTCGCCACCGCCGCCGCCAAAGCCGCCACGGCTCTGCCAGCCCGGCGGGCCCTGGAACGGCTGACCGTGCTGGCCATAACGGCGCAGTTCGTCGTATTCGGCGCGTTTGTCGGCGCTTTTCAGCGCTTCATAGGCTTCCGAGGCGTCCTTGAACTTGGCCTCGGCGTCTTTTTCCTTGCTGACATCGGGGTGGTATTTGCGCGCCAGCTTGCGATAGGCAGCCTTGATTGCCTTGTCGTCCGCTGTCGGCTCCACGCCGAGTATCTTGTAATAGTCTTTGAAGTCCATCGAAGGAATCACCATCCGTTATCGATTTCGCGCCGAGGCCAGCATGCGCTCATTCGCGCGTGCCGGGTTGACCGATCTCAAGTTTGTGACCGGGTGGCGCAGCAGAAGTTTATCGGCAGTGGACGACGGTTCTTGCGACCGCCGGTATGTCTGCCGGCCCATGCCAGCAAGTTTGGGGCGAAGCTGCGACTTTCAAGAAGCTTAGTCGCGAAATAGCAGATGACCGGCCTTCGAATCTGCCGCGCACTGACATACACTGCGCGGCCGTTTTTTGACCGGAACCCGAAAGACATGAACAACGCCTCTCCAGCCCGTGCCTGCGGTATCGACTTCGGCACCTCCAACTCCACCGTCGGCTGGCTGCGCCCCGGCATGGAAACGATGATCGCGCTGGAAGACGACAAGATCACCCTGCCGTCGGTGGTCTTCTTCAACATCGAAGAGCGCCGTCCGGTTTACGGTCGTCTGGCCCTGCACGAGTACCTGGAAGGCTACGAAGGCCGGCTGATGCGCTCGCTCAAGAGCCTGCTCGGTTCCAAACTGATCAAGCACGACACCAGCGTCCTCGGCACGGCGATGCCGTTCAAGGATCTGTTGGGGCTGTTCATCGGCCAGCTCAAGAGCCGCGCCGAAACGGCCGCCGGTCGTGAGTTCGAGCAGGTGGTGCTGGGGCGTCCGGTATTTTTCGTCGATGACGACCCGCTGGCCGACCAGGAAGCCGAAGACACCCTGGTCGAAGTGGCGCGCAAGCTCGGTTTCAAGGACGTGTCGTTCCAGTACGAACCGATCGCTGCGGCATTCGACTACGAGTCGACCATCGAGAAAGAAGAGCTGGTGCTGATCGTCGACATCGGCGGTGGTACGTCCGACTTCTCGCTGGTGCGCCTGTCGCCCGAACGTCGCGGCATGGACAACCGTCACGATGACATCCTCGCCACCGGCGGCGTGCACATCGGCGGGACCGACTTTGACAAACAGCTGAGCCTGCAAGGCCTGATGCCGCTGTTCGGCTACGGCAGCCGGATGAAGAGCGGCGCCTACATGCCGACCAGTCACCACATGAACCTGGCGACCTGGCACACCATCAACTCGGTGTACTCGCAAAAATCCACCCTGGCACTGGGCAGCATGCGTTACGACATCGAAGACACCGGCGGCATCGACCGTCTGTTCAAGCTGATCGAACAACGCGCCGGGCACTGGCTGGCGATGGAAGTCGAAGAAACCAAGATCCAGCTGACCCACGCCGACAGCCGCCACGTGCCGCTGGACCGGATCGAGCCGGGCCTGAGCGTGGAACTGAGCCGCGCCCTGTTCGAATCGTCCATCGACGCCTTGCTTGAGCGCGTGCGCGGCAGCGTTACGCAGCTGTTGAACGATGCCAACGTGTCGGTCGCTCAGGTCGATACGGTGTTCTTCACCGGCGGTTCAAGCGGCATCCCGGCGCTGCGCAACAGCGTCTCGGCGATGCTGCCGAATGCGCGACATGTGGAAGGCAATATCTTTGGCAGCATCGGCAGCGGCCTGGCGATTGAAGCCCGTAAACGCTATGGCGCCATGAACTGACCTGAAATCGGCGTTGCGCCTTTCGCGAGCAAGCTCGCTCCCACATTTGACCGCATTCCTTCAGTTGAAATGCAATCCAGTGTGGGAGCGAGCTTGCTCGCGAAGGCGCCAGATCAGGCAACACAGATCCATCGGTTACACCATCCCCCCCAGCTTCAACTCACTCTTCAGATACGCGTAATAAATCGGCCCCGCCACCACCCCCGGCAGGCCGAACGCGGCTTCGAACACCAGCATCGCCAGCAGCAGCTCCCACGACTTGGCACTGATCTGCCCGCCGACGATGCGCGCGTTGAGGAAGTATTCGAGCTTGTGGATAAAAATCAGATAGCCCAGCGCCGCCACCGCCACCCAGATCGACAGCGACAGACCGACGATGGTGATCAGCGTGTTCGACATCAGGTTGCCGATCACCGGCAGCAGGCCGAGCAGGAACGTCAGGACGATCAGGGTCTTGGTCAGCGGCAGCTTGATGCCGAACAGCGGCAGAATCACCGCGAGGAAGATCGCGGTGAAGAGGGTGTTCAGCAGGGAAATCTTGATCTGCGCGAAGACGATGTTGCGAAAGGCTTGAACCACCAGGTGCAGACGGTCGAACAGGGCGGCGGCCAGTGGTTTGCGCTTGGTCAGGTCCGGCACTCGCTGTAAGGCGATGATCGCGCCGAGGACCATGCCGATCAGCAAGGTGACGAACATGTGCGCCGCGTCCTTGCCCACCAGTTGCAGCTCGGCCAGGTGTTTGCTGGCCCATTCGCCGATGGCCACGCGAAACTCCGCAGCACTGGCCGGCAGGTAAGCATCGAGAAACGGTGGCAGTTGCCCGCGTGCGCGGTCGACCACGCCCATGAATTTGTCGAGCGAGGCGCCCGGGTTTTCCGCTTCGTGCAGCAGGAAACTGATGGCGCCGGCAAAGATCAACGCCAGCACGCTGACCACCAAAGTGCCCAGCAGCGCCACCGCCAGCCAGCGCGCGCGCCGCCCTTCGATCAGCCGCTGCAGTTGCGGGGTGAGCATGTTGACCAGCTCGAACACCAGCAAACCGGCCAGCAGGCTGGGCAACAAGCGCAATGGCAACGCCAGCAACAAACCGCCGCAAATGATGATGCAACTGACCCAAAACACAACATGACGCTCAGAAAACGTTGGCATACAGCCTCAAAACGAACGGCGTAAAAGGATTGGCAGTCTGCCAGCGATCCGGGGAGAGCACTAGGTATATGCGGTGCTTGAGATTGGCGGTGCCAAGACCGGTTTCTTCGCGAGCAAGCTCGCTCCCACATTGGAATGCGCACTCCTGTGGGAGCGAGCTTGCTCGCGAAGAGGCCAGCCCGCTCACCACAAGACTCAAGTGCTTACTTTTTCTTCAGGCAATCACTCATGAAGGTCTTGCGCGCATCGCCGGTCAGCGCCTTGGTTTTCGCGTCGGCGTTGCAGGTCTTCATTTTTTCCTGCTGCGGGGTCAGCACCTTGGCGTCATTGGCGGCTGGTGCAGCCTTGAGACAAGTGCTCATGAAGGTTTTGCGCTCGTCGCCCTTGAGGCTCTTGGCGGTAGCGTCAGCATTGCAGGTGGTCATTTTGTTCTGTTGCGCCGTGGCGGCGAAACCCTGGGAACACAGGAGCAGACCGATCATCAACAAAGGGACACGCAACATCTTCATGGAGTTTTCTCCTTGTCGCCGCATCGATGGATGCGGCCTCTGCTGGAGTGTAGCCAAATCTTGTTACACCTTCCTGCCCTCCAGATGGCTGCGTCGGTATTGCTCCGGCGTACACCCGGCCTGCCGGGCAAACATGGCGATGAAGGCCGAGCCGCTGCTGTAGCCGAGGTCGAAGGCGATTTCCTGCACGCTGCGGGTACTTTCCAGCGCCTCAATGGCTGCCAGATAGCGCAGGCGCTGGCGCCATTCGCCGAAACTCATCCCCAGTTCGCGCACGAACTGCCGGGCCAGCGTGCGCTCGCTGACGTGTACCTGCGCCGCCCAGTGCGCCAGTGGCTGGTTATTCCCCGGATCAGCCTGTAATGCATCGAGAATCGCCAGCAACCCGGGGTTGCGCGCATACGGCAGATAACACTCATGCACCGGCGCCTGTTGCAGTTGATCGACCAACACTTGGGCCAGGCGCTGGTCAGTGTCGAGTTCGGGGATCTTCACGTCGCGCGCGGCGAAGTCCTTGAGAATCGCCTTGAGGATGTCGCTGATCGCCAGGGTGCAGGCGCGCGGCGGCAGATCGGCACAGACTTTGGGGTCGAGGCACACCGCGCGGTAGTTGACCGGTTGATGGCTGTAGAAACTGTGCTCGCCCTGCGGCGGCACCCACACCGCATAGTGCGGCGGCGACATGAAGCGGCTGCCGTCGACGTCCATGTGCAGCACGCCGTGGGCCGCATATTCCAGCGTGCCCCACGGATGGCGGTGCGGCGCGGCGTATTCATGGGCGTTGAAGTCGGCATAGCGGAAGTACACCGCCGACGGCAGTTCGCTGAAATCCAGCAGATCGATGTGTTTGCTGTTCATGCTGTCCGGTTGCAGTGGCAGGTTGTCCGGTTCGCAGTATAGGGCTGCATCCAGACAGGCGATAATCACCGTTCATCAACGTTCTGGTTTTAACCCATGCAATACGCGTTTCCCCTGCTGGCGATTTTCATCTGGGCCGGCAATACCGTGATCAACAAACTGGCGGTCGGGGCAATCTTCCCCGCCGAGATCGGTTTCTACCGCTGGCTGCTCGCCGGGCTGCTGTTCACCCCATTCATGCTCAAAGCGGTGATCGCGCACTGGCCGCAGATCCGCCCGAACCTGGGCAAGATCTTCATCCTCGGCGTGCTCGGGATGGCGGTCTATCAAAGCCTGGCCTACTTCGCCGCGACGCTGACCACGGCGACCAACATGGGCATCATCCTGTCGCTGATGCCGCTGATGTCGCTGGCCATGGCCATCATCAGCCTCGGCCAGCGCCTGACTGCCGGGGCGCTGTTCGGCGCGGTGCTGTCGTTCGCCGGCGTGCTGGTGGTGGTGTCGTCCGGCAGCCTCGGCGCGCTGCTGCAACATGGGGTGAACCTGGGTGACGCGATGATGCTGATCGCCACCCTGGCCTACGCGATCTACAGCACCCTGCTGAAAAAATGGCAGTTGCGCCTGCCGCCGCTGGTGTTGTTGTACCTGCAGGTGCTGGTGGCGATTGTGGTGCTGTTTCCGCTGTACGCCGCCTCGCCGAAAACCGGCTTCACCGCGCAGAACATTCCGCTGGTGCTGTACGCGTGCCTGCTGGCCTCGATGCTCGCGCCGCTGGCGTGGATGCAGGCGGTACAGCGTCTGGGGCCGAGCCGCACGACCTTGTTCTTTAACTTGCTGCCGTTGATTACCGCGCTGATTGCGGCGGTGGTGCTGAAGGAGCAGTTGGCGATGTATCACCTGGTGGGTGGGGTGTTGACGTTGGGCGGGGTGATTCTTTCCGAGCGCTGGACCACGGTATTGGGCCGCCGGATCAGCGTTGCCTGATCTGGCCCTGTGGTGAGGGGATTTATCCCCGATGGCGCGCGAAGCGGCCCCTTTTTTAAAAGCCGGGGCCTGCTGCGCAGTCCAGCGGGAGCAAGCTCCCTCGCCACAAAAGCAGGTTAAACCCCGGCGGCCTTCAGTCGCGCCGCATGCTCGACAAACAACCGCACCGGGTCCGCCCCCTTCCCCACCAGCCCCAGCGACTGATTGACGATGTCGAAGTGATCCAGCGGATAGTCATCGCCAATCACCGTGCCCAAGTGCGAGCTGTAGCGCCCGACCATCCCGTCACACTGCCCCGGCTCCCGCACAAAGGTTTTCGCAAACAGGCGACAGCTGCGATTGGTGCCGTCGAACAGGTTGCCGCCACGATCGGTCTTGCCCGGCTGCAACGTCCCTGACCACGAGTAATAACGCACGCCGTTGACCTCTTCCGGCCCGTGACCGCCCCATGTCTCGGGCAGGCCCTGTGGATAACGCTGATTGAACAGCGCCACGCCTGCACTGGTCAGCGATTGATGCGAGGCGTGGATGTCCACCGGCAGTTTCGGCCCGCGGTAACCGGTTTCCAGCAGCGCCATCAGCCAGCCGACAACACGCAGCAGCACCTCAAGCACGCGGCCCTTGGCGCTGTCCGCCGGGTAGTGTTGCTGCAGATAGTCGGCCAGCTCCGAGCCGTGATTAGGCCCGGCCACCGACGTCACCGAAGCCACCAGATCCGGCCGTTTGGCGGCGGCATAACGCGCGGTCAGCGAGCCTTGGCTGTGGCCAAACAGATTGACCCTGACGGCGCCGGTCTCGCGCAGAATCTCCTCGATCCGCGCCAGCAATTGCTCGCCGCGCACCTCGGTGGAGTTGAGCGGCGACACCTGCACCGCAATCACCGTCGCCCCGCCACGGCGCAACGCCTTGATGATCCCGTACCAGTACGGATACAGCACCAGCCGGATAAACCCGAGCATGCCCGGGACCAGCACCAGTGGATAACGTGTCGCCGAACCTTGTGACATGGGCAAACATCCTTGTGGTCGCTGAGTGGATGCCAGACGTGCAAAACGCCCGCCAAGCTTCCTCCCTGATGATGACAACTGCACCATCAGCCTACTTCAGGCCCACTCCCCCCGCCACAATCAGTCCTACCGACCGCAAGCGATGAAGAGCATTACACCCCGCAAGCGGCGATTGCCACGCAAGGTCTGGGGCTGATGCCAAGGTCGCACGAAATCCCATAAAACTTTTTGCATCGCGCAGGACTCACAACTTGGGTAAACGATCACGCCTGTAGAGCGTGGCGCCATTGGATTAGCCTCCTGGAGATCAATATGAGCGACGACCTGCACTTGTCAGATGTCAAAACCCTGCGCGAACGTGCGCGGCAACACGTCGAGAACGGCGCGGTTACCGAGAGCTACAGCGCTAACCGTGAGGAGGTGCTGCGCTTGCTCAACGAATCGCTGGCCACCGAACTGGTCTGCGTGCTGCGCTACAAGCGTCACTACTTCATGGCCAACGGTCTGAAAGCCAACGTGGCCGCCGACGAATTCCTCGAACACGCGACTCAGGAAGCACAACACGCCGACCGTCTGGCCGAGCGCATCGTGCAACTGGGCGGCGAGCCGGAGTTCAATCCGGACCTGCTGTCGAAAATGTCCCACGCCCAGTACGTGGCCGGGAACACCCTGAAGGAAATGGTCTACGAAGACCTGGTGGCCGAGCGGATCGCCATCGACAGCTACCGCGAAATCATCCAGTACATCGGTGAGAAAGACCCGACCACCCGCCGCATCTTCGAAGACATCCTGGCGCAGGAAGAAGAGCATGCGGATGACATGGCCGACATTCTGAAAGACCTGTAAGCCTTCAAAACCGCCTTCGCGAGCAAGCCCGCTCCCACAGTTTTTTCACTAACCTGTGGGAGCGGGCTTGCTCGCGAAGGGGCCCTATCAGTCACCGATCATTTTGTAGGTTTCACAGTGACTGGCGCCTTGCCCGCCTTCATCTGCTCCAGCAACGGCGCGCACTGATTCGGCTCCCCGCCACTCGGCGCCACCAGCGCCAGCAGCCCGGCCGCCGGTGCGGCAATCACGCCCAGTGCCACCATCCCCGCTCCGCGCAACATCAACGGCACGGCCTTGACCCCGGCGTCCGGCTTGATGAACTTGCCACGCACGTACAACGGTGAACGCAGCGAAATCAGACGCCAGCCCTTGGATTCCGGCGTTACCGTCAGATCCAGTTGCTCGGTGGCCATGTTCGCGGTGCCGTCGATGTAGATGATCGCGTTCTCGGTATCGAACACAAACAGCCGCGTGCTCGCCAGGCCGGTCTTGATATCGAAGTCCGCCGCAGCGCAGTTGATCTTCACTTCCTTGTCGCCGAAGACTTTGCCGACCACGTAGTTGCCGACGTTGAGCCCCGCCAGTTCCATCAGTTCACGACTGATTGCACCGTCGTTGATCAGCATCTTCAGGTTGCCGTTGGCCCCGCCCAGCAGTTTGGCTACGGAGTTGCCGCGCCCGCTGATGTCGGCATCGCCATTGAGTTCGCCGAAACTGGTTTTCATCGGCTCGAAGGTCGGGAACAACTGCTTGAGCTTGAACCCGCGCGCGGTCAGTTTGGCCCGGCCTTCCAGCGGTTCGGTGCGACCGTTGAGGCGGATCTGCGCATCCAGCTTGCCCCCGGCCACGCCGAAGCGCAGCGGTTCGAGGCTGAGCTCGCCGTCGTTGAGTTTCAGGTGGGTATAGAGGTCGGTGAACGGCAGTTTTTCGCTGTGGACGATGCGCTTGCCGGTGAACTCGACGTCGGCATCCATTGCGCGCCAGCGGTCGGTCTTGAATTCTTCCACCGGCAGCACTTTGTCGGTCGGCTGTTTGCTCTCGCCGCCGCGGGCCTTTTGCTTGTCATTCGAGTCGGCGCCGATCAGCGGCGCGAGGTCGGCGAACAACAGTTGATTGGACAGCAACGCGCCGCTGAGTTTTGGCCGTGGCTGGCTGGCGACGTAGGTCAGGTCACCGTGAATGTCGCTGCCACCGATCTTGCCGTTGAACTGCTCATAGGTGAATTTGGCGCCAGCGGCGTCATGCAATTTAGCAATCAGATGACCGTCGGTGGAATACGCTGGCGTATCCGGCAGGGTCACGCCGGTCAGTGGATAAAGGTTGCCGAGGCTGGCGCCGGCCAGTTTCAAACGCAGATCGAGGGCGCCGAGGTTCAGCGGGTCGGTCAAGGTCCCGGCGAGTTCGATGCTGGTGGCGCCGATCTTCGCCTGCGCCTGCAGCGGGAACGGCTTGTTCGCATCCTGCAACGCCAGCAGCCCGCCGATCTTGCCCTGGCCGGTGAGATTCTGGCCGTGGTATTGGCCTTTGACCTTCAGCGCAAACGCATAGTCCTGAGGCGCGGCGCCCTTGTCCTGGGCGGTTTTCGCGGCTTTGTCGCCGACGATCTCGCTGAACGGAATCGGCTTGCCCAGCGGATCGATCACCACGTCGAGATTGGTCTTCAGCGTCTGGTCATCCAGGGTGACGTGGCCCTTGTCGAAACCAATCGCACCAATGTCCACCACCCAATTCGACGGTTCGGCATTCGGGTCCTTCGGATCGAACTTGAACGTCCAGTTGGCACGACCATCGGCCAGACGCTGCAGTTGCGCGTTGGGTTCGGTCAGGTCGATGCGCGGGATCGTCACCCGTTGCGCCAGCAGGGCCAGCGGCGAGATGCGCAGTTCCACGCGTTTGAGCGTGACCATCTGCGGCTGCTTCGACCAGTCCGGGTTGCCCAGCGTCAGGTCTTCAGCCACCACATGCGGCCACGGCACCCAGGCCCGCCAGCCACCCTCGTCCGGCTCGCGTTGCCAGATCACTGCGAGGTTGCCGTTGATGGCGAACGGTCGATGCAGTTCTTCCGAGACTTTGGCGTTGAGCGGCGGTTTGATCCGGTTCCAATCGAAGAACACGATGATCAGAACCAGTACCGCCAGCAACAGTACGAGGATGGCGAGGGTCCAACTGAAGATTTTTCCGGTGCGCGTCATGCACAAAACTCCTGATGACGACCGCACGCCGACTTCGCGACGCACAGCTGAAACGGCGGGCCAAAGCGGCCCTCATGAAATCTACGACTGGCAAACAGTGCGCAGGTTTAATCGGAATATAGATTCCGCGGCAAAAAATCGCGCGAATGCTGACCGATTGGTCGAACAGCGTTACCGCCACCCGCACATTTGCGAGGCGCGAGTGAGTCGAAAATACCCACTGCGGTGCAAAACCAGCGTCCGCAAACGCCCGAGCTAGAGCGCCTCGGCAGAACAATCAATTCTGTTGATTATTACCATTGCGTTTATGAACTTTTATATCGACTTATCGAGAGTAGCATTGGCTTCGTACCCACTTTATCGCCCTCCCAAGGAGCAACCCATCATGAAACGCCAATTACTGCTCAGCCTTACCCTGTCGATGCTAGCCAGCACTGCTTTCGCCCTGCCCGCTGCCGATCAGGCTACCCCACAAGTAAAAACCAGCCACTCGGTGTTCAGCCAGACTGTTGCTGCTGACGGCGGTGACCGCACTCCACAAGGTCAGACCCTGGCTGAAAACGGCCGCAATCGTCTGGAAGAAAAAGGCCTGGTACAAGATGGCTACGACAAGACTCCACAAGGTCAAGCTGTAGCAGAAGGTGGCCGTGACCGTCTCGAAGAGAAAGGTCTGGTTCAGGACGGTTCCGATCGCACTCCACTGGGCCAGGCTCTGGCCTCTGATGGCAGCGACCGCACTCCACAAGGCCAGACCCTCGCTTCCGACGGCAGCGACCGCACCCCACAAGGCCAGACCCTCGCTTCCGACGGTAGTGACCGCACTCCACAGGGCCAGACCCTCGCTGAAGGTGGTGGTGACCGTGTGATCGAACGCAACAGCGCTTTGAGCTAAGCCCATGGCGGCCTGGAAAAAAAGCCCGATCAGCCGATTGGGCTTTTGACTTTTTCAGCCCCGGCCAATCGCAAAACCGCATTTCCCCCCATTGACTCTCCCCCGACGTTCGACGCCAGCAAAGCCGATTTGCTAGAGTGCGGTGCTTGTCCCGCTCAAGAAAACGCCTTTGCGATGCTGCCCCGCGCCGAACAGAAACAACAGACCCGCAACGCCCTGATGGACGCCGCCCGCCATTTGATGGAAAGCGGCCGAGGATTCGGCAGCCTGAGCCTGCGCGAAGTGACCAAGACCGCCGGCATCGTGCCCACCGGTTTCTATCGGCATTTCGCCGACATGGACGAGCTGGGTCTGGTACTGGTCAGTGAAGTCGGCCAGACCTTCCGCGAAACCATCCGCCTGGTGCGCCACAACGAATTCGTCATGGGCGGCATTATCGATGCGTCGGTGCGGATCTTCCTCGACGTGGTCAGCGCCAACCGTTCGCAATTCCTGTTTCTCGCCCGCGAGCAGTACGGCGGCTCGCAGCCGGTGCGTCAGGCGATTGGCCGACTGCGCGAAAACATCAGCGCCGACCTCGCGGCCGACCTGAGGCTGATGCCCAAGCTGCAGCACCTGGACGCGGCCGGCCTGAGCGTGATCGCCGACCTGATCGTCAAATCGGTGTTCGCCACCCTGCCGGACATCATCGACCCGCCCGCCGAAGCCCTGCCGGACCATCTGACGCCACAGGCAAAGATCACCCAGCAACTGCGCTTCATCTTTATCGGTCTCAAGCACTGGCAAGGGCTGGGCAGTACCGAGTAACTCGCCTTTTTTCAAACATAACGCAAATCCCCTGTGGGAGCGGGCTTGCTCGCGAAAGCGGTGTATCAGTCAACAATAAAGTGACTGACCTACCGCTTTCGCGAGCAAGCCCGCTCCCACATTGGTTTTGCGCCGCCCATATTTGGTGCATGTAAAAATCTTCACGCACCAAAACCTTCCAAAATTCTGCAACATCTTGAAACATCCACTACGCTCCGACAGGGATTTCCTACATCTCGGCCGGTTGGCAAGCCCCTTGCTCTAGCCCTCTCTACAAGTCCACTGCTGGAAGCTTTCCGATGCTGGTGATTCATCGCAGAATCGACCCTCAACCTGTCTGGTCCGCCGAGTTGCACCTGACCTTCGAAGCGCGGAGCAAGAGCCGTTTGCGCTGTTTCAGTGCCGATGGCGAAGACGTCGGGTTGTTTCTGGAGCGCGGTCAGGCACCGTTATATGACGGCGAATGCCTGCAGGCCGAAGACGGCCGCATCGTTCGCGTCTGCGCTCGCCCCGAGCAACTGCTCCACGTCACCTGCGCCAACGCCTTCGAACTGACCCGCGCCGCCTATCACCTCGGTAACCGCCACGTTGCCCTGCAAGTCGGCGACGGCTGGCTGCGCCTGCTTGACGATTACGTGCTCAAGGCGATGCTCGAACAGCTCGGTGCGCAGGTCGAAGCGATTGAAGCGCCGTTCCAGCCGGAACACGGTGCCTACGGCGGCGGCCATCATCATTCGCGGCACGGCGACGAGGACTTCAACTACGCGCCGAAACTGCACCAGTTCGGCGTTCGTTTATGAACCCAGCCTGGGCGCTGTTGCGCCTGGCCAGTCCGCAACTGCCGATTGGCGGCTACAGCTATTCGCAAGGCCTGGAAATGGCGGTGGATAACGGCCGCGTGCACAACCTGGACAGTGCCCGGCGCTGGATCAGCGATCAATTGCTGCTCAACCTCGCGCGTTTCGAGGCGCCGCTGCTGCTCGCCCATTGTCAGGCCGCTGCCGACGAAAACTGGCCCGAGTTGCTGCGTATTTGCGAAACCCACCGGGCCAGCCGCGAGACCCGCGAACTGCATCTGGAGAGCCGGCAGATGGGTTACTCACTGCAGCAGTTGCTCAACGGTCTGCCGGAACTCGACGCGCCGGCCCGCAGCTTTCTTGAGCAATGCGCGGAACCGCACCTGGCCCTCGGCTGGGCACTGGCTGCCCGCGCCTGGCAGATCAGCCCGCAGGACGCCCTCGCCGCGTGGCTGTGGAGCTGGCTGGAAAACCAGCTCGCGGTGCTGATGAAAACCCTGCCGCTGGGCCAGCAAGCCGCCCAGCGCCTGACCAGCGAATTGCTGCCGCTGTTGCAACAGGCGCAGCAGGACGCCAGCCAAATCAATCCCGAACACCTCGGCAGCGCCGCGTTCGGCCTGTCCCTGGCGTGCATGGCGCATGAGCGCCAGTACAGCCGACTTTTCCGTTCCTAGGGCCCTGTCATCTTGGAGAAGCACATGAACACACAACCCCTGCGCGTCGGCATCGGCGGCCCGGTCGGTTCCGGCAAAACCGCGTTGACCCTGGCCCTGTGCCTGGCGCTGCGCGACCGCTATAACCTGGCCGTCGTCACCAACGACATCTATACCCGCGAAGACGCCGACTTTCTGGTGCGCAACGAAGCGCTGGCGCCGGAGCGGATCATCGGCGTGGAGACCGGCGGCTGCCCGCACACGGCAATCCGCGAAGACGCCTCGATCAACCTCGAAGCGGTCGATCAACTGAACCGGCGCTTTCCGGGGCTGGACCTGATTCTGGTGGAGTCCGGCGGCGACAACCTGTCGGCGACCTTCAGCCCGGAGCTGTCGGACCTGACCATCTACGTGATCGACGTCTCGGCCGGCGACAAACTGCCACGCAAGGGCGGCCCGGGGATCTGCAAGTCCGACCTGCTGGTGATCAACAAAATCGACCTGGCGCCGCTGGTCGGTGCCTCGCTGGAAATGATGGATAGCGACACCAAGCGCATGCGCAACGGCAAGCCATTCGTCTTCAGCAACCAGAAAACCGGCCAGGGCCTGGAAGACATCATCGCCTTCATCGAGCGCCAGGGCCTGCTGAACGCCGCCTGATTCAATGACCAACAAGGAAGCTTATCCATGACACTCAAACGCATTCTCGGCGCCGTGGCGCTGCTGCTGACCCCGGCCCTGGCCTTCGCCCACCCGGGCCACGGCGACAGCGGCTTGATCGCCGGCATCAGCCACCCGATCGGCGGCCTCGACCACTTGCTGGCGATGGTTGCGGTCGGCCTGTGGGCCGCGCAGCAGCAAGGCGCGGCACGCTGGGCGCTGCCCTGCACATTCGTCGGCACCATGCTGATCGGCGGCATGCTCGGTTTTGAAGGGCTGCAACTGCCGGCGCTGGAAAGCGGGATTGCGGCTTCGGTGCTGGCGCTGGGCCTGGCCGTGGCATTGGCGGTGCGTCCGCCGCTGGTAATGGCGGTGGCGGCGACGGCGTTGTTTGCGCTGTTCCATGGTGTGGCGCATGGCCTGGAACTGCCGGACATGAGCAGCCCTTGGGCGTATGCCGCCGGTTTCGTCGCGGCGACTGCGGCGCTGCATGCGGCGGGTTATGGCCTGGTGCGCGTGTTGCCTCAGGCTGCTGCACCATTGGTGCGAGTGGCGGGGGCTGCTTCGGCGGTGACCGGTGCATGGTTGCTGGCCGGCTGATCTTTATCGCCTGAACCGGCCTCTTCGCGAGCAGGCTCGCTCCCACAGGTTTTGTGTACGCTACAAATCCACCGTGGGAGCGGGCTTGCTCGCGAAGGCGGACTGACAGACACCGCGTCTCATCAGGCCGTCGCTCTGCTACCATGTCGCGCAATCGCCCCAGCCGTGACGACGTCCGCCAATGCCCCATGCTTCCCGCTCCACCTCTCTGCCCGAATTGACCGCCCTGTTCAGTGATGTGCAACAGCACTTTCTGAACGTGATCGTGCCGCTCTGGCAAGGCCCGGGCTGGAACGCCGACATGGCGCTGCCCTACGAAGCACTGGACGCCGCACACCAGCCGCTGCCGCCGCAACGCTACCGGGCGATGGCCTGCGCACGGCAGCTGTACCTGTTTTCCAGCCTGATCGGGGTTGTGGATAACGCCGAGGTGCGCGCCGCCGCGCTGTTCCGCTCGCTGCAACGGCATTTCCACGACGCCGAGCACGGCGGCTGGTTCTACAGCATCGACGCGCAAGGCAAGCCGCTGGATCAGCGCAAGGATCTCTACACCCACGCTTTCATCCTGTTCGCCTGCGCCCATTACTGGGCCAAGTCCCGTGAGCCGCTGGTGGAGTCCACACTCAACGCCGCACTGGAAGTCATCGCCCGGCGCTTCACCACCGGTGACGGCCTGTACGAAGCGTGCCTGGACCGCGACTGGATCACCCTGCAAACCGGCCCGCTGCAAAACCCGCTGATGCACCTGGCCGAGGCGTTCCTCGCCACCCTCGCGGTACGTGAGGACGCGGCGACGCAGCAAGCGCTGGTGGAGTTATGCACAGCCATGCACAAGCAGTTCGTCGACCCGCAACATGGCGTGTTGATGGAGAAACCACTGGGGGCTGTGGATAACTGGTACGAGCCGGGGCATCAGTTCGAATGGTATTTCCTGCTCGAGTCTTCAGCCCTGCTGCGTGGTTCGAAACTGCATACAGCGCTGGACCGGGCATTCGCTTTCACCGAGCAATTCGGCGTTGAACAACCTTCAGGTGCGGTGCGGGCGATGCTCGATCTGCAACTGGACGGTCGCCCGAAAGATTCGACTCAGCGGATCTGGGCGCAGGCTGAATACCTGCGCGCGCTGACCTTGCGTGCGGGCAGCGAAGCTACAGTGTTGCGCCAGTTGCAGGCGCTGCAACAGCGATTTCTGCATGTGGGCGGGTGGCATGAATGCCGGGATGAACAGGGAGAGGTCAGCCGCAAGGACATGCCTTCGACGACGCCTTATCACTTGGCGACGTGCTACAGCGGTTTAGCCGAATATCTGAACTAACTGACTGAACCTATCCTGTGGCGAGGGAGCTTGCTCCCGCTTGAGTGCGCAGCACTCACAAAAATCTGGGGCCGCTTCGCAGCCCAGCGCGAGCAAGCTCGCTCGCCACAGGAGATTCAGCAGCTCTGAATCAGGCAATCCACTGCTTGTCACCGGTGAAGCTGATGGTCAACCAGCGCGCCGCATCCGGCTCGCCAAGCTGCGCCGAAATCTCCTCACGCAACGCATCCAGCTGCCCCACGCTCTGCAGCCGGTAATCCGCCGGCAACACCACATGAATCTCGATGAACCGCGCCCGCCCGTGCTTCTGCACGTAGGTCACGTAATCGTCGAAACCATGCTCGACCTTTGCCGCCTCCATCACCTGGCGCACCTGATCATCCAGGGTGTCCGGGGCAATACCCAGTACATCGCGCAACGCCGGGCCGAGGATCTTGAACGCCGGTGGCAACATGGTCAGCGCCAGGACGATCAGGATCAGCGGGTCGACAAACTTCGCCCACTCGTCAAAGCCCTGGGCCTTGAGCAGCAACGCGGCGAGAAAACTGATCAACAGGCCGACCGAGAGCATCGCATCCACCAGCCAGCTGATGTTGTCGAACTGGATCAGGCTGGACTTGAGCTTGCGATTGCGCCGACGCACGTAGAAGAAGTAGGCGAACTCGACGACGGTGAACACCGCCGCATAAATGATCACCAAGCCCAGTTCGATCTCGCGGCCGCCGTTGATGATGCCGAACACACCGTTGAGAAAGGCATAGATCGCGATCAACAGCAGGAAGCTGCCTTCGATCAGCAGCACCATCGGCTCCAGATGCCAGAAACCGAACTGGAAGCGGTGATTGCTCTCTTTGGCGATCAGCCGGGCGGTGATCAGCATCAGCACTTTGATGAACGTTGCGATCAGCGAGAAAAAACCATCGAAAAGGATGGATTGGGAACCTGAAACAAAACCGGTAGCGATCCCGGCAATCGACACCGCGAACATCAGGATGGTCGATTGTTTGAGCAGTGACTGCTCACCTCGGTTACTCACTTTAACTCCTCGAAAACCTTGAAAACCGCAGGGTGCGGTGGGGTTGTTGCGAGGAGAGTTTACCTTATCGGTATTTATTGCCTGTGACGGCCCCTTCGCGAGCAAGCTCGCTCCCACATGAGACCGCGATCAAATGTGGGAGCGAGCTTGCTCGCGAATGGCCTCAACGCGGTGTCAGGCCTTGTTACGCTCGATCGCAAACCCGGCCCAGGTCTGGCTCACCGGCATCAGCTCCAGGCTGTTGATGTTGATGTGTGCTGGCGCGTTGAGTACCCAGAAGATGGTCTCGGCGATGTCCTGCGGCTGGATCGGCTCGGCCCCGGCGTAGGTCGCGTTGTAGCGCTCCTGATCACCGGCAAAACGCACCAGCGAAAATTCGCTTTCGCACAGGCCGGGCTCGATGTTGCTGACGCGCACGCCAGTGCCCTGCAGGTCGCAGCGCAGGTTCAGCGAGAATTGCTTGACGAACGCCTTGGTCGCGCCATACACGTGGCTGCCCGGGTACGGGTAGTTACCGGCGATGGAGCCGAGGTTGACGATGCCGGCGCCACGGCCGTGGGCGATCAACCGTGGCAACAGCAGACGGGTGCTGTACATCAGGCCTTTGACGTTGGTATCGACCATGGTGTCCCAGTCGTCGAGGTCGCATTTGGGCGCCGGATCGACGCCCAGCGCCAGCCCGGCGTTGTTGATCAGGCCACGCAGCTTGGCGAACGACGGCGGCAGATTGGCAATTGCCTCTTCCATCGCCTTGCGGTCACGCACGTCGAGCACCAGACCATGCACTTCGGTCTGCTTCGACAGTTCTGCGCACAGCGCATTGAGGCGTTCCTCACGACGACCGGTCAGCACCAGTTTCCAGCCTGCCTCGGCAAAACGACGGGCGCAGGCTTCACCAAAACCGGACGTCGCGCCGGTAATAAACAGGGTGTTGGACATCGTGTTCTCCTTGCATCGACCGCCGTGCGGTCATTGGAATGGACAATCAGCAGGCAGCATGCCCGGCCCCGCTTTAACCGGCAACCACCGAATCCTGCTCATTAATTGATCAATGGCCGCCACGCCATATGCACCGTGGCCTGTAGCCATGTGCACGCATGTTATCCACAGCCCCTTCCACAGTTTCCGGGGGCAAGTGAAAAAGCGTAAAGCCGCGCCACACAAGGCTTTGCGGGCGAAATAGAAAGTTTTTTGCTTGACCCTGATCTGGCAGTTGTGCCGGTGATGGCATTCTGCACGACTGCACGGTCACAGCAGTCTTTGCGCGAGGCCAGTAATCACGGTGCTCCGCGCGGTCTTTCCAGAGTTTAATCACAGACTTATCCACAAGCTTGCGCACATGGAATTGCCGATTCTTCAGCGGCCATAAAAAGGTTGACAAAGGCGTCTATCGTTATCGCAAAAGCACCTGATCAAAAAACAATCACCACGCTACAAGCCACGGTTCCAATGGCTTGCAGACAGCTACACCCACGTTATTCACAGCCAGCTCCACAGCAAACGGGGACAAGTCGAAACTGTGGAAAAACAGCCATTTGCAGCGTCTATATGTCGCGCTTCGGCAGGTGTGGGAATTTGTTTTCCACAATTCTGAAATCTGGCGTAGATCAACTGTGGGAGCGGGCTTGCTCGCGAAGAGGGTGTGTCATCAAACACGGCGTTATCTGACACACCCTCTTCGCGAGCAAGCCCGCTCCCACAAGGGACTTGTGCTGGACTTGAGATGTAAAAAGCCCCGGGACTTTCGTCGCGGGGCTTGTGGACAACGCATGAAGAATCAGTGCCCGCCCAGATAGGCGTTACGCACCTCCTCATTCACCAGCAGCTCTTTACCAGTGCCAGTCAGGCGAATCTCGCCGTTGACCATCACGTACGCCCGATCCGACAGCTTCAGCGCATGGTTGGCGTTCTGCTCGACGAGGAAAATGGTCATGCCGGTTTTCGCCAGTTCCCGCAGGGTGGCGAAGATCTGTTTCACCACGATCGGCGCCAGGCCCAGGCTCGGTTCATCGAGCAGCAGCAGTTTCGGCCGGCTCATCAGCGCACGGGCGATGGCGAGCATTTGCTGCTCGCCGCCGGACATGGTCATCGCCCGCTGGGTACGGCGCTCTTCGAGCCGCGGGAACAGCTCGAACATGCGCTGCATATCCTCCTTGGCGTACTTGTCGCCAATCGGGATGGTGCCCATCAGCAGGTTCTCCTCGACAGTCATGTCGGGGAAAACCCGTCGTCCTTCCGGCGACTGCGCGATGCCGTTGGAGGCGATGTAGTGCGAGGACTTGTGGGTGATGTCGACGCCTTGATAGAGGATCTGCCCGCCCGCCGCGCGCGGCTGGCCGAAGATCGACATCAGCAGCGTCGATTTACCCGCGCCGTTGGAACCGATCAGGCTGACGGTCTCGCCTTCGTTGATCTGCAGCGACACGCCTTTGAGGGCCTGGATCGGGCCGTAAAACACGTCCAGGTCTTTCAGTTCGAGGATCGGTTTGCTCATACCAGCTCCTCTTCGTCGGCGCCCAGGTAGGCGGCAATCACTTTTGGATCATGGCGGATCGCGTCGGGCCCGCCTTCGGCGATGACCACGCCGTGATCCAGCACCACGATGTGGTCGGAAATGCTCATGACCATGCCCATGTCGTGTTCGATCAGCACTACGGTCAGATCGTGCTCGTCGCGCAGCAGCCGGATCATCGCGCTCAGCGCTTCGGTTTCCTGAGGGTTGAGGCCGGCGGCCGGTTCGTCGAGGCAGATGATCTGCGGCCGCGTGCACATGGCCCGGGCGATCTCCAGACGGCGTTGCTGACCGTAGGACAGTTCACCGGCCAGACGGTTGGCGCAGTCCACCAGATCGACCACTTCCAGCCAGTAGAAGGCGCAGTCCAGGGCATCGCTTTCGGCCTTGCGGTAGCCCTTGGTGTTGAGGATGCCGGCGAGCATGTTGCGGTTGACCCACATGTGCTGCGCCACCAACAGGTTTTCCAGCACCGACATTTCCTTGAACAGGCGAATGTTCTGGAACGTCCGGGCCAGGCCGGCGCGGTTCACCAGGTGCGTACCGCCGAACATCTTGTAGTACAGGCGACTGAGGAAGCTTTTCGGCGACACGAAGTCGGTCGGCTTGAACGATTCGCCCAGTAGCTGGATGACGTTGGTCTGCTTGCCGCGCACGTTGAGTTCGATCTTGCCGCCGGAGGCCTTGTAGAAACCGGTCAGGCAGTTGAACACCGTGGTCTTGCCGGCGCCGTTGGGGCCGATCAGAGCGAAGATCGAGTTGCGTTTGACCTTGAGACTGACATCGCTCAAGGCCTTGATGCCACCGAAGTGCATCATCAGTTTTTCCACAGAGAGTACGACTTCACTCATGGCGCAGTCCTCTCATAGTGAATGGCACCTTTGCGTGGAGTGACCCCGGTACGGCTGATGCGGATCAGCCCGCGTGGTCGCCAGATCATCATCAACACCATCAGAATGCCGAACAGCAGCACGCGGTATTCGGCGAAGCCGCGCAGCAGTTCCGGGGCAACCGTCAGCACGAACGCTGCAATCACCACGCCGATGGTCGAGCCCATGCCGCCGAGCACGACGATGGCGAGGATCAGCGCCGACTCGAAGAAGGTGAACGAGGTCGGGTTGACGAAGCCTTGATAGGTGGCAAAGAACACCCCGGCCAGACCCGCCGTCGATGCGCCAATGGTGAACGCCGAGAGCTTGACCAGCACGTGGTTCAGGCCCATCGAGCGGCAGGCGATTTCGTCTTCGCGCAAGGCTTCCCAGGCGCGGCCCACCGGCATTTTCACCAGACGATGCTTGATGTACAGCACGGCCAGCACCACCAGGAACAACACCGCGTAGATGAAGTAATACTTCACGTCCGGGTTGTAGGCGATGCCGAAGAACTCATGGAACGGCACCCCGCCATCCTTGGCCCGTTTGCCGAATTCCAGGCCGAAGAACGTCGGCAGTGGCGCCGGCATCCCGTTCGGACCGCCGGTCAGCGACAGCCAGTTGTTGAGGATCAGGCGGATGATTTCACCGAAGCCCAGGGTCACGATCGCCAGATAGTCACCGTGCAGACGCAGCACCGGGAAACCGAGAATGCAGCCGGCCAGGCCCGCGGTGATCGCCGCCAGTGGCAACACGGTCCAGAAGCCCAGCCCGAGGTATTGATAACCCAGCGCCAGACCGTAGGCACCGATGGCGTAGAACGCCACGTAACCGAGGTCGAGCAGGCCGGCCAGACCGACCACGATGTTCAGCCCCAGCCCCAGCAGCACGTAGATCAACCCGAGGATGACCACGCCCAGCAGGTACGAGTTGGAGACAAACGGCACGATGACCGCGAGCACAATCAGCAGCGGGATGATCCAGCGCAGGCGTGATTTGTGATCGGCAGGCAGCACATGCACACCGGAGCCGGTGCTCTCGAATCCGTCGAGAATCTTCAGGCCCCTGGGCGTTTGCAGAAACAGACTCAAGGCAAAACGGCCAATCATCACGATGCCGATAAGCCACGCGACGCGGGTCGGCTCAAGATTGAAGCTGTAGCCTTCGAGCACGACGCCGACAATCGGGCCGAACACGATCAGGGCAATGAGGCCGGCAAGAATCGCCTCAACCAGACTTTTTTTGATATCGATGGATTTTTGGGTGGTTGAAGACATCGCTTACACCTTCGACACAAGAGGACGGCCCAACAGACCCTGAGGCCGGAAGACCAGAACAAGTACGAGCAGCGAGAAGCTGAACACGTCTTTGTAGTCGGAGTTGACCAGGCCCGAGAACAGCGACTCGGAGATCCCGAGAATGATCCCGCCGAGCATCGCGCCGGGCAGTGAGCCGATCCCGCCCAGCACGGCGGCGGTGAACGCCTTGATGCCGATGACGAAGCCTGCGTAGAAGTCGAACGTGCCGTAGTTCATGGTGATCAGCACGCCGGCCAGGGCCGCCATCGCTGCACCGATGATGAACACGTAGGAAATCACCCGGTCGGTGTTGATCCCGAGAATCGAAGCCATCTTGCGGTCTTGCTGGGTGGCGCGGCACATGCGGCCGAGCTTGGTGTACTTGATCACGTAGGTCAGCAGGCCCATACCGACGAACGCGGCGACCAGAATGAACACCTTGGTGTAGGTGAGCTGGACGAAACCTGTGCCGACGTCGATGCGCCAGGCACCGGTGAGCAGCGTCGGAACACCCTGTTGGCGGGCGCCCTGGCTGATCTGGGCATAGTTTTGCAAGATCAGGGAGATGCCGATGGCGCTGATCAGCGGTGCCAGTCGGGTGGAGTTGCGCAGAGGTTTGTAGGCGACGCGTTCGATTACCCAGCCATAGACGCCGGTGACGACGATGGTGAAGACCAGCGTGCCGAGCATCAACAGCGGGAAGGATTCGATACCGAAGTAAGCCAGCAGAGCCAGACTGATTGCCGCGAGGTAAGCGGAAATCATGTAAACCTCGCCGTGGGCGAAGTTGATCATGCCGATGATGCCGTAGACCATTGTGTAGCCGATGGCGATCAGGCCATAGACCGACCCGAGGGTCAGGCCGTTGACCAGTTGCTGCAGGAAAATACCATCCATAACGCAATCTCACGCAATGAGAACCTGCCCACCGGAGCGGGCGGTTCTTCTAGGAAAAATACAGATTTACGTCGGAGCAATGCAGACACGTTCCCCCCAACACCATCGCCTCCTGTGGGAGCGGGCTTGCTCGCGAAAGCGGTGTATCAGCTACCGTTGATGGCGACTGACACCCCGCATTCGCGAGCAAGCCCGCTCCCACAGGGGTTCATGGTGTTCGGATGATCACGTCAGCCCTTACTTCTGTTTTTCCAGCTGATGGTATTTGCCGTCCTTGTCCCACTGGTAAACCACGTAGTCAGAGACTTTCAGGTCGCCTTTCTTGTCCCAGGACTTCTCGCCCATGACGGTTTTCACCGGGTTGGCCTTCAGCCACTCGGCGGCTTTTTCGCCACTGTTGGACTTGGCGCCATTGAAACCGGCCGCCAGGGCCTGAATCGAAGCGTAGGCGTACAGGGTGTAGCCTTCAGGTTCAGTCCCGGCCTTGCGGAACTGCTCGACCACGGCCTTGCTTTCCGGCAGCAGGCGCGGGTCGGCGCCGAAGGTCATCAGCACGCCGTCGACGTATTGCGGGCCGCCGGCGGTGGTCACCAGTTCGTCGGTGACGATGCCGTCGTCAGACATGAACTTCACGTCTTTCAGGCCTTCGGTGCGCAGTTGCTTGACCAGTGGGCCGGCTTCCGGGTGCAGACCGCCGAAGTACACGACGTCGGCGCCAGCGGCGCGGATCTTGGTGACCAGGGCGCTGAAATCTTTCTCGCCGCGGGTCAGGCCTTCGTAGATCACCGGGGTCACGCCGCGTTTGATCAACTGAGCCTTGGTCGCATCGGCCAGACCTTGACCGTAGGTGTCCTTGTCGTGGATCACCGCGACTTTCTTGCCCTTGAGCACGTCGACGATGTAGTCGCCAGCGACAATGCCTTGCTGGTCGTCACGCCCGCACATGCGGAACATCGCGCTCAGACCGCGCTCGGTCACCTGCGGGTTGGTGGAGCCCGGGGTGATCGCGATAACGCCGGCTTCGTCGTAGATTTCCGAGGCTGGAATGGTGGAGGAAGAGCAGAAGTGACCGACCACGCCGGCGACTTTCTGGTTCACCAGGTCCTTGGCAACCGTCACCGCCTGCTTCGGTTCGCAGGCGTCATCGCCCTTGACCAGTACGATTTTCTCGCCGTTGACGCCGCCCGCCGCGTTGACCGCGTCCGCCGCTGCCTGTGCACCCTTCATGTACTGCTCGCCAAATGCCGCGTTGGCGCCAGTCATTGGACCCGCTACACCGATTTTCACATCAGCTTGAGCAAACGCAGAAACACCCAACGCAGTAGCCACTGCGAGGGCCAGAAAGCCTTTCTTGTAAAACGTCTGGGACATGAGGTGGTGCTCCAAGGTTTTTTTTAGTTGGCACTGCGACTTCACTTCACTGAATGCTCTGAGCAAGCGCCGTGCCATCGGTTTTTTATTCTTCAAAAAGTCGCTGCTTTCTTGTTATTTCGACTGTTTCGTTCCCATTTTCATTGGGCGTGCAACCGTCTAAACCGCGGAAGGTGAAACCTTTTTAAATCTGAGGCGCAACCCGCTTGCGCCATCATTGCAACCGCGGCACCAAACGACGTGCAACCAGCCTGTAACAGCTCGCGTCACCGAACTGCACACTGCTGGTGCGGGACTGCTACAACCCGCACCATTACAGGCTAGTCGCTGCATCGAAAAGCGCCGCTTCCGGCAACATATTTCAACACTCAAATCACGATGCGCAGGCACTGGCCCGCGTGATACAGCGAGAACCCGGCCTCGTACAGGCAACTGCGCAGGCCGACACCGGCCAGGGGCTGCATCGGTGCGAAGGGGATCGGCAGGGCTTGAGGATTTCCGTTACACAGGTAGTCGGCGAAAGCTTTGCCGACCACGGTGCCGGTGGTCACGCCACGGCCGTTGTAACCGGTGACGGCCACCAGTCCGGGCGCCGGCTCGAACAGCCGCATCAGATGATCGGGGGTGAAGGCGATGCGCCCGGTCCAGGTGCATTCCCATTCCACCGGTTTCAGGTTGGGGAAGTAGTGCTGCTGCACCCTGTCGGCCCAGGCTTTGAGGAACCACGTCGGTTTCTGATTGCCGTTGCCCAGGCTGCCGAGCAACAACCGGCCATCCTTGTCACGACGGATGCTGCTCAGCACCTGCCGCGTGTCCCACGAGCCCTGCCCGCCGGGGAGAATGTCATGGGCCGCGTCTTCGGTCAGCGGCACCGAAGCGACCTGATAGTAGTAACCGGGGAAGAAATTGCGCTTGAGTTCGGTCCAGTCGCCTTCGGTGTAGGCGTTGGAGGCGATCACCACTTGCTCGGCGAGCACCGAACCGTGCTCGGTCTGCACTGACCATTGCTGGCCCACGCGCTCAAGACGGGTCACTGGCGAGTGATCGAACATCTGCCCGCCCAGCCCCTTCACCGCGTTGGCGAGGCCAGTGACATAAGCCATCGGGTTGAGCGTGCCGGCACGCCGGTCGAGCAGTGCGGCGGCAATCTTCTGCGTACCGGTGGCTTGTTCGCAGGCCTTGCCGGTGAGCAGCTCGACCGGCGCCCCGCGGCGCTTCCATTGTTGCTCGCGACTGCGCAGATCCGCTTCGCCCTTGGCGTTGTGCGCCATGTGCAGGGTGCCTTCGCGGCGCAACTGGCAATCAATGTTGTATTTATCCACAAGGCTGAACACCAGCGCCGGCGCCGCCCCGAGCATGCGGTTGAGCTGACTGCCGACCGCTTCGCCGAATCCGGCTTCGATCTCGTCCGGCGGGATCCACATGCCGGCGTTGACCAGCCCGACGTTGCGTCCGGAGCCGCCATGCCCGGCGCGATGCGCTTCGAGCACGCAGACGCTTTTGCCCTTCTCCAACAGATGCAGCGCCGCCGACAACCCGGTAAACCCGGCGCCGATCACGCAGACATCGACTTTGACCTCGCCCCGTAGCGCGGTGTTATCCGGGCGTTGCGGCGTGAGTTTTTCCCACAGACATTCTTCGCGTAACGGCATTGCCAGACTCCAACAGAAACCTGCCAAACACACTGCTGATCCTGTGGGATAAAGCCCTGTGGCGAGGGGATTTATCCCCGATCGGTTGCATAGCAACCGTAAAACCAGTGCATGCGGTGTATCTGAAACTCCGCGATTGCATGTTTTGGGGCCGCTGCGCAGCCCATCGGGGATAAATCCCCTCACCACAAAAGCCCGCTCCCAGGATCTGCTTCATTCCAAACTCAGTCGAAGGTGATGCCCTGCGCCAGCGGCAGCTCCAGCGAGTAGTTCACGGTATTGGTCTGGCGGCGCATGTACGCGCGCCAGGCGTCGGAGCCCGACTCACGACCGCCACCGGTTTCTTTCTCGCCACCAAACGCGCCGCCGATTTCCGCGCCGCTCGGGCCGATGTTGACGTTGGCGATGCCGCAGTCGCTGCCGACCGCCGACATGAACTGCTCGGCCTCGCGCACGTCGGTGGTGAAGATGCACGACGACAGGCCTTGCGGCACCGCATTGTTCAGGCGCAGCGCTTCCTGGAAGTCGCTGTAGCCGACCACGTAGAGGATCGGCGCAAAGGTTTCGCTGCAGACCACGTCGCTCTGCTCCGGCATTTCGACGATGGCCGGTGACACGTAGTAGGCGTTGGGGAACTGCTCTTCCAGCTGACGCTTGCCGCCGAACACCCGGCCACCCTCGCTCAGCGCCTGTTCCAGCGCGTCCTGCATGTTTTCGAAGCTGTGTTTGTCGATCAGCGGGCCGACCAGATTGCCTTCCAGCGGATGGCCGATGCGCACTTTGGCGTACGCGGCCTTGAGGCGGGTGACGATTTCTTCCTTCACCGACTCATGGGCGATCAGGCGACGCAGGGTGGTGCAACGCTGACCGGCGGTGCCGACCGCACTGAACAGAATGGCGCGCACGGCCATGTCCAGATCGGCGCTCGGGCCGAGGATCATCGCGTTGTTGCCGCCCAGTTCGAGGATGCTGCGGGCGAAACGCGCGGCGACTTTCGGCGCCACTTCGCGGCCCATGCGGGTGCTGCCGGTGGCGCTGATCAGCGCGACACGCGGGTCATCCACCAGCGCTTCGCCGGCATCACGGCCACCGATGATCACCTGGCACAGGTGCGCCGGCGCATCGCTGAAATTCTTCACCACACGCTCGAACAGCGCCTGACAGGCCAGTGCGGTCAGCGGGGTTTTCTCCGACGGTTTCCACACCACCGGGTTGCCGCAGACCAGCGCCAGCGTGGTGTTCCACGCCCACACCGCGACCGGGAAGTTGAACGCACTGATCACGCCGACCACGCCCAGCGGATGCCAGGTTTCACGCATGTGGTGGCCCGGGCGCTCGGAAGCGATGGTCAAGCCGTACAACTGACGGGACAGACCGACGGCGAAGTCGCAGATGTCGATCATCTCCTGCACTTCACCGAGGCCTTCCTGAGTGATCTTGCCCGCCTCCCACGACACGAGTTCGCCGAGGTCAGCCTTGTACTCACGCAGCACTTCGCCGAACTGACGCACCAGCTCGCCGCGGCGCGGCGCCGGCACCTTGCGCCATTGCTCGAAAGCATGATCTGCGCGACTGATGTGCTGCTCGACTTCGGCCGGGCCTTCCCAGTTCACGGCGGCGATGCGGCTGCCGTCGATGGGCGAATGCACCGGCACTTTGCCGTTCTGGTACAGGGCCGGGTTCACACCAAGACGATCAAGCAATGCGGCAACCATGGGTCACTCCTCAAGCGAAAAACTGAATGTGTGCGGACGCATTGTCGCGACCGGGCAGGCCTTTAGTTGTAGCGTCAGTACGGCGAGGCAACAAACGACCTTTACGCGAGATATCATTCCGTTTATTCATGCTGCGCATAGAAAGACAAGAAAAAGGGATCACCCATGCTGAACAAACGACACTTGCCGTCGATCACCGCGTTGCAGTGCTTCGAAGCCGTGACCCGACACCTGAGCTTCACCCGGGCCGCCGAAGAACTGAACCTGACCCAGAGCGCCGTCAGCAAACAGGTCGCGCAGCTTGAGGAATTGTTGCAGCACTTGTTGTTCCGCCGGGTGCGTCGGCGTTTGCAGATGACCCCGGCCGGAGATTTGTACCTGGTGGAAGTCCGAAAAATCCTCACCCAGGTGGAAATGTCCACGCATTACCTGCGTTCCTACGGCGGCGAGACCGAAGTCCTGCGCGTCTCGACGCCTTCGACCTTCGGCGCACGCTGGCTGGTACCGCGCCTGAAAGGCTGGCGTCTGCGCCATCCGTCGATCCATCTCGACTTGTGCAACGAGCAGGAGGCCGACGATTTGCTACAGGGGCGCAGCGATCTGGCGTTCTATTTCGGCCAGGGCTCACGCCCCGGCACCGAGTGCCTGAAGCTGTTCGGCGAAGAGCTGGTGCCGGTCTGCGCACCCGGCAGCGTGCCGGATCAGCCCTTCACCGACCCGACGCAACTGACCGATCTGGTGCTGCTGCAAAACGCCTCGCGCCCACAGGCCTGGCATGACTGGTTCGACAGTCAGGGTTACCACACCGAGCACAGCTACCACGGGCCGCGCTTCGAAACCTTTTACATGTGCATCCGCGCCGCTCAGGTCGGCTGCGGCGTCGCGCTGTTGCCACGGTTTCTGGTGGAAGAGGAATTGGCCGACGGCAAACTGGTCATTCCCTGGCAGCATGCAATGCCCAGTTCCGACGCCTACTACCTGGCCTACCCGGAACATGCGGCGGAAGTGCCGAAGGTGCGGGATTTTGTGAAGTGGATGCTGGAGCAGATTGATAGCCCGGACCTGACGCCGATATAGAGTTTTCAACAACCCTGTGGGAGCGGGCTTGCTCGCGAATGCGGTGGGTCAGTCAATTCAAATGTGACTGATGCACCGCATTCGCGAGCAAGCCCGCTCCCACAGGTGATCTCGACGCTCTTAAAAAATGCTGGCAATCCCCACCGCTGATATGCGCCACTAGCGTCATTGATTGATCCCGCGCATCCGCGCGGTGTACCTGGAGACCCCGTTTATGAGCGAGAGTGTGTTTGCCGATCGCATCGTGCAGAACCTGCTCGACACCGACTTCTACAAATTGACGATGATGCAGGCGGTGCTGCACAACTACCCCAACGTCGAAGTCGAATGGGAGTTTCGTTGCCGTAACAGCGAGGATCTGCGCCCGTATCTGGCCGAGATTCGTTACCAGATCGAGCGCCTGGCTGAACTGAGTCTGAGTGCCGACCAGTTGAGTTTTCTCGAGCGCATCACCTTCCTGAAACCGGATTTCCTGCGTTTTCTCGGCCTGTTCCGCTTCAACCTGCGCTACCTGCACACCGGGATCGAGAACGGCGAACTGTTCATCCGTCTGCGCGGTCCGTGGCTGCACGTGATTCTCTACGAAGTGCCGCTGCTGGCGATCGTCAGCGAAGTGCGCAACCGCTATCGCTACCGGGAAATCGAGCTGGTACAGGCGCGCGAACAGCTGTATCGCAAGTTCGACTGGCTCAGCGCCAACGCCTCGGCCGACGAACTGGCGCAATTGCAGGTCGCCGACTTCGGCACCCGCCGGCGCTTTTCGTACCGCGTGCAGGAAGAAGTGGTCAACGTGCTCAAGCACGATTTCCCCGGGCGCTTTGTCGGCACCAGCAACGTTCACCTGTCCCGCGAGCTGGACATGAAACCGCTGGGCACCATGGCCCATGAATGGATCATGGCCCACCAACAACTCGGCCCACGGTTGATCGACAGCCAGATCGCCGCCCTCGATTGCTGGGTGCGCGAATACCGTGGCCTGCTGGGGATTGCGCTCACCGATTGCATCACCACCGACGCGTTCCTCGGCGACTTCGATCTGTTTTTCGCCAAGCTCTTCGACGGTCTGCGCCACGATTCCGGGGATCCGGTGCAGTGGGGCGAAAAATGCATCGCCCACTACCACAAGCTCGGCATCGACCCGATGAGCAAGACCCTGGTGTTCTCCGACAGCCTGACCCTGCCCAAGTCGCTGGAGATCTTCCGCGCGCTGCACGGGCGGATCAACGTCAGCTTTGGCATCGGCACCAACCTGACCTGTGACATTCCGGGTGTCGAACCGATGAGCATCGTGCTTAAAATGACCGCCTGCAACGGCCAGCCGGTGGCGAAGATCTCCGACGAGCCCGGCAAGACCCACTGCAAAGACCCGAATTTCGTCGCCTATTTGCGACATGTGTTCCAGGTTCCTGCCGATTCCAGTCTATCTAGCAAGGAGTGAATTCATGCAAGCCGTACAGCGTGAGATTGCTGAACAGCTCAAGGTACAACCGCCATTCGCCGGGCATCAGGCCCTCGAAGCGGAAGTCGCCCGGCGCATCACCTTTATCCAGGATTGCCTGGTCAATTCCGGCCTCAAGACCCTGGTGCTGGGCATCAGCGGCGGCGTTGACTCGCTGACCGCCGGCCTGCTGGCCCAGCGCGCCATGCGTGAGCTGCGCGAGCGCACCGGCGACGACGCCTACAAGTTCATTGCCGTGCGCCTGCCGTACGAAACCCAGTTCGATGAGCACGACGCCCAGGCTTCGGTGGACTTCATCGCCCCGGACGAACGCCACACCGTGAATATCGGCCCGGCGGTCAAATCCCTGGCCAGTGAAGTCGCGGCGTTCGAAGGCAAACATGCGGTGTCGGTGGATTTCGTGCTCGGCAACACCAAGGCGCGGATGCGCATGGTCGCCCAGTACACCATCGCCGGCGCGGCGCACGGGCTGGTGATCGGCACCGACCATGCGGCGGAAGCGGTGATGGGTTTCTTCACCAAGTTCGGTGACGGCGCCTGCGATCTGGCGCCACTCAGCGGTCTGGTGAAAAACCAGGTCCGGGCGATTGCCCGCAGCTTCGGCGCACCGGAATCGCTGGTGGAAAAAGTGCCGACCGCGGATCTGGAAGACCTGTCGCCGGGCAAACCGGACGAAGCCTCCCACGGCGTGACCTACGCCGAGATCGACGCCTTCCTGCACGGCGAGCCGGTGCGTCAGGAAGCGTTCGATATCATCGTCAGCACCTACAACAAGACCCATCACAAGCGGGTCATGCCGTTCGCGCCTTGATCGGCGACCGAATGAAAAAGCCCGCTGAGGAGCGATCCTCAGCGGGCTTTTCTTTGGCCAGTTCACCTGTCGATGCTGATGGCCTCTTCGCGAGCAAGCCCGCTCCCACAGTGTCCCGGTTGTTCACAAAATGTGTGACCGACACAAACCCTGTGGGAGCGGGCTTGCTCGCGAAGAACGATAACGCGGTGAGCCTGCTTACTTCACAGCAATGGTGCCTTTCATCATCGAGTTGTGGCCCGGGAACGAGCAGAAGAAAGCATAATCATTGTTGGCTACCAGCTTCGAAACGTCGAAGGTCAGCGAATCTTTCTCGCCTGCACCAATGATCTTTGTGTGAGCGATGACACGCTCGTCGCCGTCTTTCAGGTAGTTCTTGTCGATGCCAGCACTCATGCCGTCAGTAGCGATACCGGCCATATCAGCCGCTTTGCTGATTACAACGTTATGACCCATGACATTCTTCGGCAGGCTGCCAGAGTGGGTCAATTCAACGGTAAACGTCTTGCAGCTCTTGTCGATCACGATCGACTGGGTGTTGAAGGACATCTGGTCGGTGGAATCAACGGTGGTTTTGCACTCGGCAGCCATCAATTGGCTGCTGGCCAGCGCCAGCAGGGATACCGCAACAACTTTGGAAAACATGGTGAATCTCCAAGGCAGGGTTAACAAAAACACTAATGGTGGAAAGACTGCCTGAAATCTTCGCAAGTTCCTATGACTTGAGTCAAAAATTGTATACAACTTTCAGGCTATGACACTCATCGAAACAACTACCGGCCAGAATCCACGGCCGGGCCTATGATCGGCGCATCTACTGAAACGGAGTGCCTGTCATGTTCTTTAACGGTCTGTTGTGCAGTTTGCTCGCCGCCTACGCCTGTGGCGCCAGCGGTACCTTTGAATCGCCAGAACGCGAAGCTTAGTCCTTGGATCAAGGCGTGCCAGCCATTACCCTGTGACGGATTGACCCAGGAGGAAGGCATGTCTCTCAAATCCGTTTGTGTATTTTGCGGTGCCAACGCCGGCACTGATCCGGCTTACACCGAAGCCGCCCGAGCCCTTGGCCGGGCACTCGCCGAGCGCCAGCTGACGCTGGTTTACGGTGGGGGTGCCGTGGGCCTGATGGGCCTGGTGGCGGACGCCGCGCTGGCCGCTGGCGGCGAAGTGATCGGGATCATTCCGCAAAGCCTGATGGACAAGGAGATCGGTCACAAAAGCCTGACGCGCCTCGAAGTGGTCGATGGCATGCACGCGCGCAAGGCCCGCATGGCTGAACTGAGCGATGCGTTCATCGCGTTGCCCGGCGGCCTCGGCACGCTGGAAGAGCTGTTCGAAGTCTGGACCTGGGGCCAGCTCGGTTACCACGGCAAGCCGCTGGGGCTGCTTGAGGTGAACGGTTTTTACAGCAAACTCACCGCTTTTCTTGACCATATCGTCGGCGAAGGCTTCGTTCGCGCCCCACACCGTGACATGCTGCAAGTGAGCGAATCAGCACAAACGCTGCTCGACGCCCTGGATAACTGGAAGCCGACCGTCACGCCCAAGTGGGTCGACCAAAAACCCGGCTAACCGCCGGGCACCGATACAGGGCAGAATACGCGCCGCTCAACCTCACCTTCGACCCCAGAGGATCGCCCATGGCCAAACCCAATTACTCCTTCGCCAAACGTCAACGAGACCTGGAAAAGGAAAAGAAGAAAGAGGAAAAGCTTCAGCGCAAGAAACAGCAGGCTGAAGAAGCGGCACTGAACCCTGACGGTGAAGTGGCGACTGACAACGATGATGATGTTGTTGATGCACCGAAAGACCAGGCGCCTGACGCCTGAGCTGATTGCTGATTCGCTCCCAGAGGGAGCGATCTGTGGCGAGGGGATTTATCCCCGATGGGTCGCGAAGCGGCCCCCGCGTCCGGCCAAATCGAATGAGTTGTCTGGATTGGGCGACTGCTTCGCAGCCGATCGGGGATAAATCCCCTCGCCACAAAAGCTCCCCACTCTCGATTGTCTTCATTCCAATGGCATCACCGTGACCCGCACTTCCGGATCATGCGAGCCGCCCCCCAGAATCACCCCGCGCAACGGCGACACATCGGAAAAATCCCGGCCCCACGCCAGGGTGATGTGCTCCAGCGCCGGCTGCACGTTGTTGGTCGGATCGAAATCCACCCACCCCAGTACCGGACAAAATACCGACACCCATGCATGCGACGCGTCGGCGCCGATCAGCCGTGGCTGCCCCGGTGGCGGCTGGGTCAGCAGATAACCACTGATGTAACGCGCCGCCAGCCCCCGTGAACGCACGCAGGCAAGCATCAGGTGGGCGAAGTCCTGACACACGCCGCGTCGGCGCTCCAGCACCTCGACCAGCGGCGTCGCCACTTGCGTCGCCTCGGCGTCGAAGGTGAATTCGCTGAAAATCTTCTGCATCAACGCCTGAACGCCCAGCAACAAGGGCCTGCCCGGTGGAAAACAGCTTTCGGAAAATTCGACGAAACTGCGTTTCAAATGCACGTAGGGTGACTGAAAGCGATAGCGACAAGCCTCCAGCATTTCAGCAGACAACGGCAGGCTGCTGTAGGTCAGCGCGTTGCGCGTCTGCTCCCACGCCGGGGACAGATCGAAATCCGCCAGCGGCCGCGCCAGCACCTCAACCGTGAGCCGGGCGTTGACCTGCAATTCATCATGCGGGCGCTCAAAGGCCAGCCGGGTCAGTGGATTGCCGAACACATCCAATTCATCCCGCCGCGTGGTCGGCTCCGGGCTGATCAGCAATTGCTGCTCGGTGCAGCGCTGCCATATGCACTCGCGCGGCCACAGGTGCGCCAATTGCTGTGCCAGGGAAACCGGGCTGTCGTAGTGGTAACAGGTGTCGTGAAAGATCTGGTAATGCGCGCTCATCAGACGGACACCGTACGCTGGCTGACATCATCGACATGGGCAAAGTGGCGCAGCGCCAGACGATCGGACACCTGACCGCTGGCCTCGGCAATCTCTTGCAGCAGATCCGCCAGACCATCGAGCGCGGCACGCACGCTGTTCTCCCCGAACAGCGGATTCTCCAGACAGCCCAGATCGAACCGCGCCAGACGCTCGACCAATTGCGGCAACCCCGCCTCGCGAGGCGCGCCGAAATCATCATTCAGTCGCTTGAGCGTGCGGGTCACCAGTTTCAACTGGAACAGCACCGCGTGCGGGTTCTGCTCATCCAGCAGCAACAGGTCGAGCACCGGAATCAACTGCGCCACCGCCAGATACCGCGAACGGTAGGTGATGCTGCTGTTGCCCAGTTCCAGCAGCCATTCCAGCCCCGCCTGATCGAACGCCCCGGCGCCGCGCAGAAATGCGGCCAGACTGCGGCTGAGAAACTGCAACCGTTCGATCCGCCGGCCGATCATCAGAAAGCGCCAGCCTTCGTCGCGGGTCATGTCGTCGAGCGCGAAACCCGAGAGCGCCGCCAGCGACATCACCAGCCGGTTGAGGAAATCCAGCAACTCGCCGAAGTCCGGCTCCTCGGTGTCCAGTTCCAGCGCCTCGCGTTGCAACTCGACCAAGGCCTGCCAGTTCTCCCGCGAGAGCTTGCCGCGCACCTGCGAGGCCGCCCACTGCAGGCGCTGCAGGTTGGAGCGCAGACTGAACGACCAGTCCTCGCCGAGCAGCGCCGCCAGCAACCGCTCCGGCAACTCACCCTCCTCCGGCAGCAACATCAGACGCTCGCCCAACTCCACTGCGGCCTGCAAGGCTTGCGGATCATCGCCATCGACATACCGCGCGAGCATGATCCGCAGCAGTCGCGCACTGTCGTCACAACGCTCGCAGTAACGACCGAACCAGAACAGGTTCTCCACCACCCGCGAGGGCAGGTAAGGGTCGCGGCGCACCAGATCGTGTACGCCGACGTTGCGCTGGGTTTTCCATTGTTCGCCACTCGGCGCACGCTCACCCAGCACCCAGGTGTCCTTGCTCGCTCCGCCACGTTGCATCGACACCACTTCGGCATCGGCCTCGGCGGCGACACGGGTCAGCCCACCGGGCAATACGCGATAGCCGTCACCACTGGCCACCGCGTACACGCGCATGCCGATCGCTCGCGGTTGCAGTTGGCCGTCTTCGGCCTGCCAGATCGGCGCCTGGGACAGCTGCGCCAACTCTTGCGCGACATACGCGTATGGCCGCGCCTGCATGCGCTCGGCAAATGCCTGGCGCTGTTGTTCACTCAGATCGCGGCCGAATACCGGGGCGAAGCTTTGCGAGGGGAATGCCGGTTTGATCAGCAGCTCGGGAAGCTTTTCCAACGCCTGCGCCAGCACCGGCGCCTCGCCGCACCACCAGGTGGCGATGGACGGCAGGAGCAGTTCTTCGCCGAACAGGTACTGATTGATCTTCGGTAAAAATCCGAGCAACCCCGGCGACTCCAGCACGCCGCTGCCCAAGGCGTTGGCCACCAGCACCCGGCCCTGACGCACCGCTTCCAGCAGGCCAGGCACACCAAGTGCCGAATCGGTGCGCAGCTCCAGCGGATCGCAGAAGTCATCGTCGAGCCGGCGCATGATCGCGTGCACCCGGCGCAGACCACTAAGGGTTTTCAGGTACACCGTGGCATCGCGCACGGTGAGGTCGCCGCCCTCCACCAGTGGATAACCGAGCTGGCGCGCCAGATAAAGGTGTTCGAAGTAACTTTCGTTGAAGCGCCCGGGCGTCAGCAACACCACCAGCGGCGCGTCGTCGGCACACGGCGCCTGACGCGCGAGGGTTTCCTGCAGGGTGCGGAAGAAGCCGGCCAGGTGCTGCACTTTCAGATCGCGGTACAACTCGGGAAACGCCCGCGAAACGATGGTGCGATTTTCCAGCGCATAACCCGCGCCCGACGGCGCCTGGGTACGATCCGCCGTGACCCACCAGCGTCCGTCCGGCGTGCGCGCCAGGTCCACGGCGTACAGATGCAGAAAGGCCCCTTCAGGCGGAGCAATGCCCTGACAGGGCCAGAGAAAATTGTTGTGGCCGAACACCAGCTCCGCCGGTAACAACCCTTCGCTGATCAGCCGCTGCGGCCCGTACAGATCAGCCAGTACCGCGTTGAGCAGGCGTGCTCGCTGGGCAATCCCCGCCGACAGGTGCTGCCACTCATCAGCAGCGATCACGTGCGGCAGCAGATCCAGCTCCCACGGGCGGTCAGCGCCCTTGGGATCGGCATAGACGTTGTAGGTCACGCCGTTTTCCTGAATCTGCCGGGCCAGCAGCGCCTGCCGCTGCACCAGTTGCGCCGGGGTGCTGCGCTGCAATTGATCGAACAGCCGCCGCCAGTGCGGGCGCACTTCCCCGCTGTCATTCAGCAGTTCGTGATAAGTGCCCGCGGTCAGCGGGTAGCGGTCTAGCAGGTCAGGCATGGAAAGCTCGGCAGACAGCAGGGAACGGTCAGACTAACGCAGGCACATGACGTGCGGATATACGAAAAATCCGCATGTCGTGCAGGACTTAGAAGCGTCGCAAATCGAGTGTCATCGGCAGCTCGTCGGAGATTGTCAGGTTAGGTATCGGAAGTTTCCCCGGCGTGTGTCCGATGCGGAAAAACCGCGCCATGCGCCGGCTCTCCGCTTCGTTGGCATTGACCGGCAAGGTCTCGTAATTGCGCCCGCCCGGGTGTGCAACGTGGTACTGGCAACCGCCCAGCGAACGCTGCATCCAGGTATCGAGCAAATCGAACACCAGCGGCGCGTGCACCGGAATGGTCGGTTGCAGACAATTGGCCGGTTGCCAGGCCCGAAAGCGCACACCCGCGACGAACTCACCGATGCGCCCGGTCGGTTGCAGCGGCACCGGGATGCCGTTGCAGGTCAGCAGATAACGCTGCGGCGGCAGACCGCTGAGTTTGATCTGCAAACGCTCCAGCGACGAATCGACATAACGCACCGTGCCGCCCGCAGTCCCCTCCTCGCCCAGCACATGCCAAGGCTCCAGCGCCTGACGCAGTTCCATCTCGATGCCACTGACCGCGTAATCGCCGACCTTGGGAAAACGGAACTGCAGATGCGCGGCGAACCACTCGGCGCGCAACGGATAACCGGCGTTGTTCAGTTCGACGATGACGTCGGCAAAATCCTGCTCGATAAAGTGCGGCAGCATAAAGCGGTCGTGCAGCTCGGTGCCCCAACGTGCGAGCTTCGGCGGCGCATACGGCTCACGCCAGAAGCGTGCCACCAGTGCCCGCAACAGCAACTGCTGGGCCAGGCTCATGCGTGCATGCGGCGGCATTTCGAAAGCGCGCAGCTCCAGCAGGCCGAGACGCCCGGTGGCGCCGTCCGGCGAATACAGTTTGTCGATGCAGAACTCGGCGCGATGGGTATTGCCGGTGACGTCGATCAGCAGATTGCGCAGCAGTCGATCCACCAGCCACGGCGCGCACGCTTCGCCCGGTTCTGGCATCTGCGCAAAGGCGATTTCCAGTTCGTACAAGGCGTCGTTGCGGGCTTCATCGACCCGTGGCGCCTGCGAGGTCGGGCCGATGAACAAGCCGGAAAACAGGTAGGACAGCGACGGGTGGTTGTGCCAGTAACTGATCAGGCTGCGCAGCAGATCCGGGCGGCGCAGGAATGGTGAGTCCGCCGGGGTCGCGCCACCGAGGACGAAATGGTTGCCGCCGCCGGTGCCAGTGTGGCGGCCGTCGATCATGAATTTCTCGGTGGTCAGCCGCGTCTGTCGCGCCTCTTCATAAAGAAACTCGGTGCGCTCGACCAGTTCGTCCCAGGTCGCGGAAGGCTGCACGTTGACCTCGATCACGCCCGGATCCGGGGTGATGCGGAAATTGCTCAGGCGCGGATCACTCGGCGGCTCGTAACCTTCCAGCAATACCGGGCAATGCAGCTCTTCGGCGGTGGCTTCGATGGCCGCCACCAGCTCCAGATAGTCCTCGACCCGCTCCAGCGGCGGCATGAACAGATACAGACGCCCTTCGCGCGCCTCGGCGCAGATTGCGGTGCGGGTCAGCCAGTCGGCGGACTCGTCGATTTTCGGCGCACGTTCGGCGGCCGCGGCGGGTTCTGCATGACTGTTGAGCTGCGCGGTATCCGGCAGCTCGGGGAAGTCCTGATTCGGATCGCTGGGATGAATGAACGGGTACTCCGCCGCCTTCACCCACGGCTGCGAGGCGAGCGGCAAGCGGTAACCCAGCGGCGAATCCCCCGGCACCAATCGACAATGCTCGTCGCGCAGATACCAGCGCCCGCTCTGCCATTGATCACCCTTGGCGGTGCGCGCCAGCGGCAGCACCTGGCCGATCACTTTATCCAGGCCTTGAGCGAAAACCTTGCGCAGTCGCGCACGCTCCAGTGGCTCTTCCAGTCGCGAATCTTCAGCACTGACGTTGCTCGGCAATGTGCCCTCACGCCAGAGGTAATAGAAATGGTCTTCGTAGGCTGGAAACACGAAACGTGCGGGCAGTTTCAAGCGTTCGGCAACACTCGCCAGAAAACGCCCGGCCAGTTCGCCATTGGCGCCATAGTCCTGCTGCTCATCGGCGATCAGCGCGTTGTTGTGCCAGATCGGCACGCCGTCGCGGCGCCAATAGCAGTTGAGCGACCAGCGCGGCAATGGCTCGCCGGGATACCACTTGCCCTGACCGAAATGCACCAGACCTTTCGGCGCGTAGTGCTGGCGCATGCGCTGGAACAGTTCAGCGGACAGTCGGCGCTTGTCCGGGCCCAGTGCGGCGGTGTTCCATTCGGCACCGTCCGGATCGTCGATGGAGACGAAGGTCGGCTCGCCGCCCATGGTCAGGCGCACATCGCCTTCCAGCAGATCGGCATCGATCTGTCGGCCCAGCGCCTGAATCGCCAGCCACTGCTCATCGGTGTAGGGTTTGGTGACCCGTGGCGCTTCCCAGATCCGCTCCACCGACATCTCGTGGCTGAACTGGCACTCGCACGGCTCGACCAGGCCACTGATCGGCGCCGCCGAGGACGGATCGGGGCTGCAGGCCAGCGGGATATGCCCTTCACCGGCGAACAGCCCGGACGTGGCATCCAGACCAATCCAGCCAGCACCGGGCAAGTACACCTCGCACCACGCGTGCAGATCAGTGAAGTCCACTTCGGTACCGGACGGACCGTCGAGGCTCTTCACGTCAGCGGTCAGTTGAATCAGATAACCGGAGACGAACCGCGCGGCCAGCCCGAGGTTGCGCAGCAACTGCACCAGCAGCCACGCCGAGTCACGGCAGGAACCGGACGCATGTTCGAGGGTGTGTTCCGGGGTTTGCACGCCCGGTTCCATGCGGATCAGGTAGCGGATGTCTTCGCTGAGACGCTGGTTGAGCATCACCAGGAAATCCACGGCGGGCTGCGGCGTGCGGTCGATCCCGTCCAGATAGGCTTTGAAGGCGGGCGTCAGCGGCAGGGTTTCGAGGTACGGCGCCAGCTCCTTGCGCTCATCGGCCGCGTAGGTGAAGGGGATTTTCTCGGCGTAGGGTTCGAGGAAGAAGTCGAACGGGTTGAACACCGCCATCTCGGCCAGCAAGTCGACTTCGATGCGCAACTCGTCGGTTTTCTCGGGGAACACCAGACGCGCGAGGTAGTTGCCCTGCGGGTCTTGCTGCCAGTTGATGAAATGCTGCTCGGGCGAGACCTTCAGCGCATACGAGAGGATCCGCGTGCGGCTGTGGGCGGCCGGGCGCAGGCGTACGATCTGCGGGCCGAGTTCGACAGCGCGGTCGTAGCGGTAATGCGTGACGTGATGCAATGCGACATGAATCGACACGGCGTGCCTCCTGCGAGCCTAAGCGTATTCGAAAGCGCGCAAGACTTATGCCATGCAGAGGCTTGGGCGCTTTCCCGGAATGCTCAGGGCAGTACAGCACCAAAATCGGGCGATGCGGGGAAATGGATCGAGGAAGTTGCGCCTAAATGTGGCGAAGGAATTCTTGTGTGGCGAGGGAGCTTGCTCCCGCTGGGGCGCGAAGCGGTCCTAAAATCATCAACCGGATGTTTCAGGAGGATCGAGGGATCCGACTTTACGACGGCTTCGCCGCCGAGCGGGAGCAAGCTCCCTCGCCACATGAATTTCAGCGACTTTGAAATGCAAAACGCCAACCCGAAGGTTGGCGTTCTGTTGAAACAAAAAGCGACTTAGCGCGGAACGACGGGCTTGCGCGCCGGCTTCGGCCCCTTGCCCTTGGCCGCTTCCTTGCGTTCCTTGGCCGCCTGCTGGTTGCGGGCGAACGCCGCAGCCTTGGCCTGTTCACGCTTGTCCCAAGGATTGCCACCGTCGCTGGCACGCGGCGGCAGGCCGTTGTGCTGGGTGAGAATCTTGGTGGTCTTCTCTTTCGCGACCTTGTGGCTGCCGGCCGGCGTCGAGTTCTTGCGACGGGCGCTCTGGTAGCTGTCGGTAGCCGGTTGATGCAGCGGAATCAACTGATCCTTGCCTGGACCGATCAGATCACCACGGCCCATGCGGATCAGCGCTTCACGCAGCATCGGCCAGCCTTTCGGGTCGTGATAACGCAAGAACGCCTTGTGCAGACGACGCTGCTCTTCGCTCTTGACGATGGTCACACCGTCGCTCTTGTAGGTGACCTTGCGCAGCGGGTTCTTGCCCGAGTGGTACATCGCGGTGGCGGTGGCCATCGGCGACGGGTAGAACGCCTGCACCTGGTCGGCACGGAAGCCGTTGCCCTTGAGCCACAGCGCCAGGTTCATCATGTCTTCGTCGGTAGTGCCCGGGTGCGCGGCGATGAAGTACGGGATCAGGTACTGCTCTTTGCCTGCTTCCTTGGTGTACTTCTCGAACATGCGCTTGAACTTGTCATAGCTGCCAATGCCCGGTTTCATCATCTGGTTGAGCGGACCTTCCTCGGTGTGTTCCGGGGCGATCTTCAGGTAGCCACCGACGTGGTGGGTCACCAGCTCTTTGACGTACTCCGGCGACTCGACCGCGAGGTCGTAACGCAGGCCGGAGGCGATCAGGATCTTCTTCACACCCGGCAAGGCACGGGCACTGCGGTACAGCTGAATCAGCGACGAGTGGTCGGTGTTCAGGTTCGGGCAGATGCCCGGGAACACGCAGGACGGCTTGCGGCACGCGGATTCGATTTCCGGGCTCTTGCAGGCGATGCGGTACATGTTCGCGGTCGGGCCGCCGAGGTCGGAGATGACGCCGGTGAAGCCCGGGACCTTGTCGCGGATCTCTTCGATTTCGCGAATGATCGACTCTTCGGAACGGTTCTGGATGATCCGGCCTTCGTGCTCGGTGATCGAGCAGAAGGTGCAACCGCCGAAGCAGCCACGCATGATGTTCACCGAGAAACGGATCATGTCGTAGGCCGGGATCTTCTCCTTGCCGTACGCCGGGTGCGGAACCCGGGCGTAAGGCATGCCGAACACGTAGTCCATTTCCTCAGTGGTCATCGGAATCGGTGGCGGGTTGAACCAGACGTCGACCTCGCCATGCTTCTGCACCAGCGCGCGGGCGTTACCCGGGTTGGTTTCCAGGTGCAGCACGCGGTTGGCGTGGGCGTACAGGACCGGGTCGTTACGCACCTTTTCCATCGACGGCAGGCGGATCACGGTCTTGTCGCGGGTCATGCGCGGGCTGGCCAGGATCTGTACGACCTTGGCTTCCTCGGGATCATCCACCGGCCCCTTCTCTTGCTCGATGGCGCAAGCCTGGGTGTCCTGGGTGTTGACGTACGGGTTGATGATCTTGTCGACCTTACCCGGACGGTCGATGCGCGTGGAGTCGACTTCGTACCAGCCCTGCGGCGTGTCACGACGGATGAATGCGGTGCCGCGCACGTCGGTGATGTCTTCGATCTTGTGCCCGTAGGACAGACGCTGGGCCACTTCGACGATGGCGCGCTCGGCGTTGCCGTACAGCAGAATGTCGGCGCTGGCGTCGATCAGGATCGAGTTGCGTACACGATCCTGCCAGTAATCGTAGTGGGCGATGCGGCGCAGCGAAGCTTCGATGCCGCCAAGGACGATCGGCACGTGCTTGTAGGCTTCCTTGCAGCGCTGGCTGTAGACCAGACTCGCGCGATCCGGACGTTTGCCCGCCATGCCACCCGGGGTGTAGGCGTCGTCGGAACGGATTTTCTTGTCCGCGGTGTAGCGGTTGATCATCGAGTCCATGTTACCGGCCGCGACGCCGAAGAACAGGTTCGGCTCGCCGAGCTTCATGAAGTCGTCTTTGGACTGCCAGTTCGGTTGGGCGATGATCCCGACGCGGAAGCCCTGGGACTCCAGCAGCCGGCCGATGATCGCCATGCCGAACGACGGGTGATCGACGTAGGCATCACCGGTGACGATGATAATGTCGCAGGAATCCCAGCCGAGCTGATCCATCTCCTCCCTGCTCATCGGCAGGAATGGCGCTGGCCCGAAACATTCGGCCCAGTACTTTGGATAGTCAAATAACGGCTTGGCTGCTTGCATGTCGATAACCGGTGTTGGCTTTCATTGAATTTCGCGGGCGCGGAATATAGCACAAATTTTGACCAATTCCGACGGCTGTGGTCGGAAATTGTGCTTTACCTGTGGCGAGGGAGCTTGCTCCCGATCGGCTGCGCAGCAGTCGAATTTTGCGGGCTGCTGCGCAACCCAGCGGGAGCAAGCTCCCTCGCCACAAGTGCTCGACGTTACTCGTCGTCGTCGAAGTTGTAACTGCCCGGCGCGAGGTTTTCGAAGCGGGTGTATTTACCGATGAATGCCAGGCGGATAAAGCCGATCGGGCCGTTCCGCTGCTTGCCGATGATGATTTCGGCGATGCCCTTGTGCTCGGTCTCCGGGTGATACACCTCGTCCCGGTACACGAACATGATGACGTCGGCGTCCTGCTCGATCGCTCCGGATTCCCGCAAGTCGGAGTTCACCGGACGCTTGTTGGGACGTTGTTCCAGGGAACGGTTGAGCTGCGACAGCGCCACCACCGGGCAGTTGAATTCCTTGGCCAGGGCTTTCAGGGATCGCGAGATTTCGGAAATCTCGTTGGTCCGGTTATCACCGCTGGAACCCGGGATCTGCATCAGCTGCAGGTAGTCGATCATGATCAGGCCGATGTCGCCGTGCTCACGCACCAGACGTCGAGTTCGCGCACGCATTTCCGACGGGCTGATGCCGGCGGTGTCATCGATGAACAGCTTGCGGTCGTTGAGCAGGTTGACCGCCGAGGTCAGGCGCGGCCAATCGTCGTCTTCCAGTTGGCCGGAACGCACCTTGGTCTGGTCGATCCGGCCCAGGGACGAGAGCATACGCATGATCAGCGATTCGCCTGGCATCTCGAGGGAGTACACCAGCACCGCCTTGTCGCTGCGCAGTACGGCGTTTTCCACCAGGTTCATGGCGAAGGTGGTTTTACCCATCGACGGACGGCCGGCGACGATGATCAGGTCGGACGGCTGCAGACCGCTGGTCTTCTCGTCGAGGTCGGTATAGCCGGTGGACAGGCCGGTGATCGCGTCGGCGGTGTTGAACAGGGTGTCGATGCGGTCGATGGCTTTGGTCAACAGTTCGTTGACCCCCACCGGGCCGCCGGTCTTCGGCCGCGCCTCGGCAATCTGGAAGATCTGCCGTTCGGCCTCGTCAAGGATCTCTTCGGCGGTACGGCCTTCGGGGTTGAACGCGGCGTCGGCAATTTCGGTGCTGATACCGATCAGCTGGCGCAACGTCGCGCGCTGGCGAACGATCTGCGCATAGGCCTTGATGTTGGCGACGGACGGCGTGTTTTTTGCCAGTTCGCCGAGGTAACCGAGGCCGCCGACCTGGGACGTCTGACCTTCCTTGTCCAGTTGCTCGGCAAGGGTCACGACGTCGATCGGCATGTTCTGATCGGCCAGTTTGGCGATCGCACGGAAGATCAGACGGTGGTCATGTCGGTAGAAATCGCCGTCGGAGACTTGATCGAGCACGCGTTCCCAGGCGTTGTTGTCCAGCATCAGACCACCGAGTACGGCCTGTTCGGCCTCGATGGAATGCGGCGGCACTTTCAGCGCGGCGGTTTGCAGATCGTATTGCTCGGGAGCGGTGATTTCGTTCATGGCCACTTGGAGTCAGGTTTGAAAACGGGATTACCAGAAAGACAAAGGGCACGACCTGTAAACAGGATCGTGCCCGATGTTACCGGCAAGCACCCGAGGGTGCCAGCCGACAAGTATTGCTTAAGCTGCTACCACGACAACGCGTACGGTGGCTTCGACTTCGGCGTGCAGGTGCACAGCCACGTCGAATTCACCCACGTTGCGGATGGTGCCGTTCGGCAGACGAACTTCGCTCTTCTGCACTTCAACGCCGGAAGCGGTCAGTGCGTCAGCGATGTCGTGAGTACCGATCGAACCGAACAGCTTGCCTTCGTCGCCAGCGGTGGCAGTGATGGTCACTTCCAGCTCGGCCAGTTGGGCAGCACGGCTTTCAGCCGATGCTTTACGGTCTGCGGCAGCTTTTTCCAGCTCAGCACGACGCTCTTCGAACGCAGCCAGGTTGGCAGCGGTCGCAGCGGTAGCTTTGCCGAAAGGCAGCAGGTAGTTACGGCCGTAACCGGCCTTAACGTTTACTTTGTCGCCCAGGTTGCCCAGGTTGGCGATTTTTTCCAGAAGGATCAGTTGCATGTGGAAATCCTCTTAACTTTTAACCTTCACCGTTCGCGTTATCGGTGTCTTTCGACACGTGACGACCGCGAAAATCAATCAGGCTGTCGACAATGGCCAGAACCACGAGCAACGGATAGAGCAGCTGCATGAACAACAGCAGCGTGACGTACAACCCCACCAGCCAGAAACCGGCCAGTCGCTTCTGCCCGACCAGCCCGTGAATCAGGGCGAGTCCGGCGAACACCAGCGGTACACTGCACAACGGCGTCAACATGGCCATCTGTGCACCGAGATTCGGGCCCAGAAGCATCAACGCCAGCAGCAACATCGCCGGCCCCAGCGGGATCCGGATGGCGCGAAACTCGCGACCAAAACCACCCGGGTTGTACAACAACGCCTGCCAATGCCGCCCGACAATCAGGCTCAGCACGCTGACGATCTGCAACAGAGCCGCAATCAGTCCGGTCAGGACTGGTGCAATCAGGGACGCGAAGCGCGCTTGCTCATCGACCGACAATTGCTTGTAGGTTTCACCAAGAAGCGCCGGCATGACCTTTATCAAGGCCTGCGCGAGCATCTCGATCTGGGCCGCAAACGCTGCCCCGAGCACCACTGAAAACACCACTCCAATCACTACGCTGACCAGCAGCGTGCGGACCCAGGATTCGCTTGCGCGCAACACCAACGCAAGCCCCGAAGACCCCAGCAGCACCAGAAGTGCCCGTGGATCATCGGCATACAGCCACCAGATCAATGCCGGCAGCAGCCCCAGGGACAGAACGCCAATGGCGTCCGTCAGTCCGCGCCGCAGAAGCACCAGGCTCCCGGCGGCAGCACCCAACCAATACAACAACGGCAATGTTGCACACCCGGCCACTACGAGAGTGGCCTGCATGCGGCCGCGCATGATGAACTCAGCTATGGCACGCATGCATTCAATCCTTTGCTACTTGTCGACTGCCCGGTCTCAGCGGCCGTGGCTGTCGGTGTAGGCCAGCAGGGCCAGGAAGCGGGCGCGCTTGATAGCGGTGGCCAGCTGACGCTGATAACGAGCTTTGGTACCGGTGATGCGGCTTGGAACGATTTTGCCGGTCTCGGATACGTAGGCTTTCAGAGTGTTGAGATCTTTGTAATCGATCTCTTTCACGTCTTCAGCGGTGAAGCGGCAGAATTTACGACGACGGAAGAAACGTGCCATTTGATAGGCTCCTTAAAAGGTCCGTGGATTACTCGTCAGCGTTATCGCTGTTGTCGCTGTCATCACCCTCAACGCCATCAGCGTCGGAGTGCTCAGGACGGTCGCGACGCTCACGGCGCTCACTGCGGTTTTCTTCAGCCTTGAGCATCTCGGACTGGCCGGTAACGGCTTCGTCGCGACGGATGACCAGGTTACGGATCACTGCATCGTTGTAGCGGAAGTTGTCTTCCAGCTCGGCCAGGGCCTTGCCAGTGCACTCAACGTTCAGCATCACGTAGTGAGCCTTGTGAACATTGTTGATTGCGTAGGCCAGTTGACGACGGCCCCAGTCTTCCAGACGGTGGATTTTGCCGCCGTCTTCTTCGATCAGCTTGGTGTAACGCTCAACCATGCCGCCGACTTGCTCGCTCTGGTCAGGGTGGACCAGAAAGATGATTTCGTAATGACGCATGAATGCTCCTTACGGGTTGTAGCCTGCCGCTCAAAAACGGTCAGACAAGGAGTGAATGACACTTATGGACTTGCTGGCGCGGGGCACATGCGTGCCTGCCGTCACAGCAAGGGGCGCAATTGTAGAGAAGGGACTGCAGAGGTGCAAGGCAATTGGTGATTATTTGAACAATCACCATTTCTTTGCCTTCGCACAAAACACTGTGGGAGCGGGCTTGCTCGCGAATGCGTTTCATCAGGCAACATTATTGTTGTCTGACACACCGCTTTCGCGAGCAAGCCCGCTCCCACAGTTTGTTTGCGTACAGCCTTATTTCTTGGCTGCAGCCTTGGCCTTGGCACCGCGTTGACGTTGCGCTTCGAACAGGCACACGCCGGTTGCCACGGACACGTTTAGGCTGCTGACGCTGCCGGCCATTGGCAGGTTTACCAGATAGTCGCAGTGCTCGCGGGTCAGGCGACGCATACCCTTGCCTTCGGCGCCCATGATCAGGATGGTCGGGCCGGTCAGGTCCTGGTCATAAATGCTGACCTCGGCCTCACCCGCCGTGCCGACCACCCACAGACCGCGTTGCTGAAGCTTTTCCAGGGTGCGCGCGAGGTTGGTCACCGCCACCAGCGGAATCACTTCCGCCGCGCCGCAGGCCACTTTACGCACCACCGGCGTCAGGGTTGCCGACTTGTCCTTGGGCACGATCACCGCCAGCGCGCCGGCAGCATCCGCCGAACGCAGGCAGGCGCCGAGGTTGTGCGGGTCGGTCACGCCGTCGAGCACCAGCAACAGCGGTGCGCCTTCGGTGCGGTCGAGCAGCTCATCGAGCATCGCCTCGCCCCAGACCTGACTCGGACTGACGTCCGCGACCACGCCCTGGTGCACGCCTTCAACCCAAGCGTCCATTTCGCGGCGCTCGGCCTGACCGATCTGCACACGATTTTCGTTGGCCAGTTCGATCAGGGTCTGCACGCGCGGATCGTTGCGGCTTTCGGCCAGCCAGATCTGCTTGACGCGTTTCGGGTGGTGACGCAGCAACGCTTCTACCGCGTGAACGCCGTAGATTTTTTCCAACTGACTCATGACTTCGCCTTCGGTTTACGCGACCCGCCACTTTTGGCTGGAGCCGAACCCGCTTTCGGCGGGCCTTTACGGTGTTTGCTCGGTTTGGCTGGCTTGCCGCCGACAGCCTTGTCAGGCGCCGACCGTCCGGTCTTTCCCCCAGACGCCGCTTTACCACCGCTTTTGGCGTCGGCCAGCAAGGCCTTCTTCATTTCACGGCTTTTGCGCAGCTCGGCGTTTTTCGCCACGGCATCGCTCGGGCGATAGGCCTCGGCAGCCTTTTCCTTGGCTGGACGACGGCTGGCGGTTTTCGCCGGAGCCTTCTCTTCCACAGCCTTGGTGGCAGCCGGAGCGGTGCTTTCGCTACCGCGCTTCTTGCGGCCAATCGGTGCGCTGATGGTTTTTTCAGCCATCTCGAAGTCGATCTTGCGCTCGTCGAGGTCGACGCGCATCACGCGCACTTCAACGGTATCGCCGAGACGGAAGCTGCGACCGGTGCGCTCGCCCGCCAGGCGGTGATGCACAGGATCGAAGTGGTAGTAATCGCCCGGCAGCGCGGTGACGTGCACCAGGCCTTCGACGTAGATGTCGGTCAGCTCGACGAACAGGCCAAAACCGGTCACCGCAGTGATCACGCCCGGGAACGACTCACCGACGCGATCCTTCATGAACTCGCACTTGAGCCAGTTCACCACGTCGCGGGTGGCTTCGTCGGCACGGCGCTCGCTCATCGAGCACTGCTCGCCGAGTTGTTCCAGCGCCGCTTCGTCGTACGGATAGATGCGCGCCTTCGGAATGGTCATCGCCCCGGCACGACGAACGTGCGGAGTGTCCTGTTTCGAATGGATCACGCTGCGGATGGCGCGGTGCGTGAGCAGGTCCGGGTAACGACGGATCGGCGAAGTGAAGTGGGTATAGGCTTCGTAGTTCAGGCCGAAGTGGCCTTCGTTCTGGGCGCTGTACACCGCCTGACTCAGGGAGCGCAGCATCACGGTCTGAATCAGATGGAAATCCGGACGGTCCTTGATGCTCGCCAACAGGGCCTGATAGTCCTTCGGCGACGGGCCGTCCTTGCCTTTGTGCAGAGACAAGCCGAGCTCGCCGAGGAACGCGCGCAGTTTTTCCAGACGCTCCGGTGGCGGGCCGTCGTGGACACGGTACAGCGCAGGGATTTCGTGCTTCTTGAGGAATTCGGCGGTGGCCACGTTGGCCGCCAGCATGCATTCCTCGATCAGCTTGTGCGCATCGTTACGGGTGGTCGGACGGATTTCGGCAATCTTGCGCTCGGAACCGAAGATGATCCGGGTTTCCTGCGTTTCGAAATCGATCGCGCCACGCACGTGACGGGCAGCCAGCAACACTTTGTACAGCGCATAGAGCTGCTTGAGGTGCGGCACCACGTCGATGTATTCGCCGCGAAGCTTGCGCGCTTCGGTGGCTTTCGGAGTTTCCAGCATCGCGCTGACCTTGTTGTAGGTCAGGCGGGCGTGGGAGTGAATTACCGCTTCATAGAAGCAGTAGTCGGTCATTTCGCCGGACTTGGAGATGGTCATCTCGCAAACCATGGCCAGACGATCGACGTGCGGGTTCAGCGAGCACAGGCCGTTGGACAGTTGCTCAGGCAGCATCGGCACCACGCGCTCGGGGAAGTACACCGAGTTGCCGCGCACCTGGGCTTCGTTGTCCAGCGCCGAACCGATTTTCACGTAGCTGGAAACGTCGGCAATCGCCACGTACAACTTCCAGCCACCGGAGAACAGGCGCAGCTTGCCGGGCTTGGCTTCGCAGTAGACCGCGTCGTCGAAGTCGCGGGCATCTTCGCCGTCGATGGTGACGAACGGCAGATGGCGCAGGTCAACGCGCTTCTCTTTGTCTTTTTCTTCGACTTCCGGCTTGAGCTTGGCGGCTTCTTTCAGCACGGCTTCAGGCCAGACATGCGGAATGTCGTAGGTACGCAGCGCGACATCGATTTCCATGCCCGGCGCCATGTAGTTGCCGACCACTTCGACCACATCGCCTTGCGGCTGGAAGCGCGGCGTCGGCCAGTGGGTGATCTTCACCTCGACGAACTGACCGATCTGCGCGTTGGCGTTGCGGCCCGGGGTGACCAGCACTTCCTGCTGGATCTTCGGGTTGTCGGCAACGACGAAACCGATACCGCCCTCTTCGAAGTAGCGACCGACGATCGTTTCGTGGGCACGGGACACCACCTCGACGATCACGCCTTCACGGCGCCCGCGACGATCAAGACCGGAAACACGGGCCAGCGCGCGGTCACCATCGAACACCAGACGCATCTGCGCCGGGCTCATGAACAGGTCATCGCTACCGTCGTCCGGCACCAGGAAGCCGAAACCGTCACGGTGACCGCTGATCCGTCCGAGGATCAGGTCGAGCTTGTCCACTGGCGCATAGGTGCCACGGCGGGTGTAGATCAATTGAGCGTCGCGCTCCATGGCGCGCAGACGGCGGCGCAGGGCTTCGATCTGGTCTTCGGTGGTCAGACCAAACTCTTCGACCAGTTGCTCACGGGCAGCAGGCGAACCCCGATCAGCAAGGTGCTGAAGGATCAGTTCGCGGCTGGGAATAGGGTTTTCATATTTTTCCGCTTCACGAGCGGCCTCGGGATCGAGGGACTGCCAATCGGCCATTAGAGAGTTTTCACCTTGTCTATATGCGGGTTAGTTTGGCATAGGCGCCATCAAACGGGAAATTTCCGACTCTATAAGGCCCTTCTATAGGCTTGTATCGACGCCTGAAAGCCCTTTTGAACACCGCCGGTAAAAAAATTCATTTTTTTTGCTGACAGGGGTTTACAGTTAAAAAGGCGCTCCGTATAGTGCGCGCCATCGACGACGTACACACGTTGACGAGATGCCCAGGTGGTGAAATTGGTAGACACGCCAGCTTCAGGTGCTGGTGACCTTACGGTCGTGGAAGTTCGAGTCTTCTCCTGGGCACCAATTTCGAGTTTGAGACTAGATCAGTTTCAAGGCTCACACAAAAACCCGCGAAAGCGGGTTTTTTGCATTCTAAGCAACGGATTTGTTAAAACCGATTAACTAAAATTAAATCAGGGGTTTACAGATCAAAAAGCGCTCCGTATAGTGCGCCACATCAACAGCGGCAACGCTCGCGATGAATGCCCAGATGGTGAAATTGGTAGACACGCCAGCTTCAGGTGCTGGTGACCTTACGGTCGTGGAAGTTCGAGTCTTCTTCTGGGCACCAATTCAAACTCAAGGTCACGATCTTGAGTTTCCCAAAAACCCGCGAAAGCGGGTTTTTGCGTTTCTGGCGTTTGAAAACCTGCAGCTCCCTCGCCACACATGATCACCAGATCATGCTCTAGCAAACCTCCGCCCTCCCCGCAAGGCGCACTTGAGAAACAATATCGTTTATCATTGTTGCAAGTTTTTGCAATGCGACAGTGAGGAACCCTGCGAATGATGTTTCGAAATACCCTGCGCCGCGGCTTGACCTTCACCCTTCTCGGCCTGGCACTCGCCACTCCCCTCACCCAGGCAGCCGATGCGGTTTCCCTGACGCTCTACAACGGTCAACACAAGGAAGTCGGCGATGCGATCGCCAAGGCCTTCGAGGCCAAGACCGGTATCCACGTCAATGTACGCAAGGGCAGCAGCAACCAGCTCGCCAGCCAGGTCATCGAAGAAGGCGACCGCTCCCCCGCCGACGTGATCTACACCGAAGAATCCCCGCCACTGAACAACCTCGGCGAGCAAGGCCTGCTGGCCAAGACCGACGACGCCACGCTGGCCGTGCTGCCCAAGCAATACGTCGCCGGTAACGGCACCTGGATCGGTGTCACCGCCCGGGTTCGTGTAGTCGCCTACAACCCGAAACTGGTCGATGAGAAAGACCTGCCGAAGTCGGTGATGGAATTCTCCGATCCGAAGTGGCAAGGCAAAGTCGGTTTCGTACCAACCAGCGGCGCCTTCCAGGAACAGGCTGTGGCGATCATCAAAATGCACGGTCGCGACGCCGCTGAGGAATGGCTGACCGGCCTGCGCGCTTTCGGCAAGACCTACAGCAACAACATGGTCGCCCTCAAAGCCGTGGAAAACGGCGAAGTCGCCACGGTGCTGGTGAACAACTACTACTGGTTCGCCCTGCAACGCGAGAAAGGCAAACTCGACTCGAAACTGCATTACTTCACCGGCGGCGACGTCGGCGGGCTGATCACTGTTTCCAGCGCTGCCGTCCTCAAATCCAGCAAACATCCAAAAGAAGCTCAGCAATTCCTCGCCTACATGGCCAGCGAGGAAGGCCAGCGCGTGATCACCCAGACCACCGCCGAATACCCACTGCACAAAGGCATGGAATCGGATCGCGGGCTCAAGCCGTTCAGCGAACTGCAAGCGCCAAACGTGACCCCGGCCGATCTGGGCAACGCCGAAGAAGCCTTGGACCTGGAACGTGAAGTTGGCCTGAACTGATGGCCACATCGTTATCCGCCCCCGCCGCGCGCGGGGGTTATGTGCCACGACGCAGGCGGCCGTCAATCTGGCTGGTGCTGCCGGTTTTATTGCTGGTGGTCATGAGCCTGTTGCCTCTGGCCTATGTCGGCCTGAAAGCCTGGCAGGCCGGCTGGGCCGAAGCGCTGCACCTGTTGTGGCGCCCGTACGTATTCGGTCTGCTGCGCAACACCTTGGCGCTGATGGTCGGCGTAACGCTGACTTGCGGCGTGATCGGCCTGTCACTGGCGTGGCTGCTGGAGCGCAGCAATCTGCCGGGGCGGCGCCTGTGGGGGGTGATTCTGTGCTTGCCATTCGCGGTGCCGGCGTTCGTCAGCAGCTTCACCTGGGTGTCGTTGAGCGCGCAGTTCGAAGGTCTTGGCGGGGCGATTCTGGTGATGAGCCTGTCGAAGTATCCGCTGATCTTTCTGCCGGTCGCGGCGACCCTGCGCAACCTCGATCCGTCCCTTGAAGAATCGGCTCGCACCTTGGGACAGAATCGCTGGGGCGTGTTTTTCCGCGTCACCCTGCCGCTGCTCTGGCCGTCGCTGCTGGCCGGCTCGCTGCTGATTGCCCTGCACATGCTGGTCGAGTTCGGCGCGCTGTCGATCATCGGCCTGCAAACCTTCACCACCGCGATCTACCAGCAATTCGAACTGGAATTCAGCAACGCCAACGCCGCGATGCTTTCGGCGGTGTTGCTCGCGCTGTGTCTGATGCTGTTGTGGCTGGAGCTGCGAGTGCGCGGCAAGGGTCGGCATGTGCGCACAGGCCAAGGCGCGGCGCGTCAGGCCGAACAAGTGCGTCTCGGGCCATGGGCCGTTGTCGGTCAGCTGTATTGTCTGCTGCTGGCGATCGTCGGCAGCGGGATTCCGCTGGGCATGCTCGCGTACTGGCTGGCGGTTGGCTCATCGGCGGCCTTCCCGGTCGCAGCGATCACCGAGGCCCTGCTGTCTTCGCTGGCCTTGTCGCTCGGTGGCGCGGCGCTGTGCTTGCTGCTGGCGGTGCCGGTCGGGCTGCTGGTGGTGCGTTACAAGGGACGACTGGCGATCTGGGCCGAGCGCTTGCCGTATCTGCTCCACGCCTTGCCGGGCCTGGTGATTGCGCTGACGCTGGTGTATTTCGCCCTGCATTACGTGCCGGCGCTGTACCAGACCTCGGCATTGCTGCTGATCGCTTATGCGTTGCTGTTTCTGCCGTTGGCGCAGGCACCGATTCGTACGGCACTGAACAAGGCTGCGCCGCAGCTGGAAGAAGCGGCACGCACGCTGGGGGCGTCGTCGTTCACCGCGTTTTGCCGAGTGACCCTGCCGATCATCTTCCCGGCACTGGGCGCGGCGTTTGCACTGGTGTTTCTGGATGCGATGAAGGAATTGACGGCGACGTTGCTACTGAGTCCGACCGGGCTTAACACGCTGGCGACCGAGGTATGGGCGCATACGGCGAATGTTGAGTTTGCGGCGGCAGCGCCTTATGCGGCGCTGTTGATAGTGGTGTCCGGGTTGCCGGTGTATCTGCTGACGACGCGGATGTATCTGAGCCGCTGACACCGCTTTCGCGAGCAAGCCCGCTCCCACAGCTTGACCGAATCCCTACCTGGGAATGCGATCGAATGTGGGAGCGAGCTTGCTCGCGAAGAGGCCCGCCAGACGACCTCAAGCCCTGAACTGCCCCAGGCTTGCCTTCAGCTGCGCCGCCAAGCCATCCAGCACCTTGCCACTGGCCGTGGTCTCCACCACCGCCTGCGCCGCTTTCTCGGCCTGGGCATGAATCGTTTCGACCCGCCCACGCACCGCCTGCGCGCCCTGCGCCTGATGCGCCGCGGCTTGCGTCGCCAGACCGATCGCCGCATGCACCTGCTCGACCGAGGCCTGCACCGACTGTTGCAGCCGCGCACTGTCGCGCAACACCAGCAAACCTTCGCTGGCCTGACGCCCGGCCTGTCCGATCGCTTCAACCGCCTCACGCGCGCCCTGCTGCAACGCGACGATGTGCGCCTGAATGTCGCCGGTGGAGCTTTGTGTCTTGCTCGCCAAGGCGCGCACTTCATCCGCGACCACGGCAAAACCGCGCCCGGTCTCGCCGGCCCGCGCCGCCTCGATCGCCGCGTTAAGCGCCAGCAGGTTGGTCTGTTCGGCGATCCCGTGAATCACCGTCAGTACCACTTCGATCTGTTCGCTCTGCTGCGCCAGTCGCTCGATGACTTTCGCCCCGGTATCGACCTGTCCGGCCAGCGCCTCGATCAGGCTGCCGACTTTCGCCGAGGTACGAGTGTTTTCATCGGTGGCCTGGCGAATATCCACCACCTGTTTCAACGCCGCCTGCATGGCATGGCTTTCCGATTGCGCTTCGTCAGCCATTTGCGACAGCGCGCGCAGGCTTTCCGCCACTTCATCACGCTGCATCCCCGCCGCCGCATCGGCACCAGCATTGCGCAGGGTCATGGCGCCGATTTCCACGCCGGTACGCTGGGCCACGTCGCCCGCCTCGCGCACGATCGGCTGCAACTTATCCACAAAGCGATTGACCGCCGACGCCATGTCGCCGATCTCGTCTTTGCTGTTGATCTGCACGCGCTTGGTCAGATCGCCCTCGCCCGCCGCCAGATCATCCATCGCCGCGTTGAGCATCTTCAGGCGATTGACTACCCGATGACCGAGCACCACCGCCAGCAACAGCAATACGCCAAATCCAACCAGCGCCAGGCCCATGCCGATCCGCCAGCGTAGCGTCCCCGCGGCATCCTGCACGGTGCTCGCGGTATTAGCCTTCATCTCGGCAGCCGTGGACTGCGCCGACTGCAGGCGTGCGCGCATGGCCGTGGCGCTGTCAGCAGCCGCCCCCTTCAGGCTGTCGCCGACCAGTTGATCACTGCTGGCAATCAGCGCCGAGAAGCGTTTGTCGAGCGCCGCCAGATCAGTTTCCACCGACGCCGTCGAGACACCCATCAGCACCTTGCCGATTTCCACACCATTGGGGTTGATCGAGGCCTCGAGGTAGTAGACCGACGGATCGTTCTTCGCCGCATCCAGCACTTTATCGAGCGCACGCTCGCCCTGGCCTTTTTCCAGCAAGGCCTTGTTGATCGGGTTTTCGCGATTGAGATAACGCGTCAGGTGCTGACCGGTGGCGTCGTCGTAGACCACGAACAGCACGTTGGGATTGCGCTGGGCGCGCCGGGCGAACTCGGAGAGGGTCGGTACGTCGTTATCCCACATGGCACGGGGCGCGACCGAGGCGAGCAACTGGGCCATGTCGTTGGCCGAGTCCTTGAGGTCTTTTTCCAGAGTCGTACGCAGCTGCGCCTGCTCTTCCTTCAGACGAGAAGACAGGCCGGCGGTCAGACGCTGCCGGGTACTTGCGGAAAGGTTATCGAGGCTCGAGGTGACTTCACGCCCAGCCTGCTCCAGCTCGCCGGAAAGCTTTTGGCTGTCAGCGCCCAGGCGAGTGCCGAGATCGGCTTCCAGCGCCGTGACGGTGCTTCGTGTCAGGGCGACAGCCACCAGCACTTGCACCAAAAGGGCGATACCAAGGGTAACGAACACGGGCCGCAACAAACGGCTTTGTAACAGTGAGAGAACGGCCGACACTGTGAATCCCTCTACTTCTGACGCCATTAATTTGATGGCACTCTTGTAGGAAGATTTACAGCAAAGGTCATGCCGTCCAACAGGCAGAAACGACAAAGGCCCCGATTAAGGGGCCTTTGTTTTTTACATCAACGACTTATCAAGCGAACGGATGACGCAGAACGATGGTTTCGTTGCGGTCCGGGCCCGTCGAAATAATGTCGATCGGCGCGCCGATCAACTCTTCAACGCGTTTGATGTAGGCACGAGCGTTAGCTGGCAGCTCTTCCAGGGTTTTGGCACCCACGGTCGATTCGGTCCAGCCCGGCACTTCTTCGTACACAGGCTGCAGGCCCACGTAGCTGTCAGCGTCGGTCGGCGCCACGGCATTGCCTTGCGCGTCTTTGTAGCCAGTGCAGATGTTGATGGTTTCCAGGCCATCGAGGACGTCCAGCTTGGTCAGGCAGATGCCCGAGATGCTGTTCACATCGATAGCGCGACGCAGGATAACGGCGTCGAACCAGCCGCAACGACGGGCACGGCCGGTGGTCGCGCCGAACTCGTGACCTTGCTTGGCCAGGTGCGCACCCACGTCGTCGAACAGCTCAGTCGGGAATGGCCCCGAACCAACGCGAGTGGTGTAAGCCTTGGTGATGCCCAAGATGTAGTCCAGGAACATCGGGCCAACGCCCGAACCGGTGGCCACGCCACCTGCGGTGGTGTTGGAGCTGGTCACGTACGGGTAGGTACCGTGGTCGATGTCGAGCAACGAACCCTGGGCGCCTTCGAACATGATGTCTTTGCCGGCGCGACGCAGGTCGTGCAGCTCGGCAGTCACGTCGAGCATCAGCGGCTTGAGCAGCTCAGCGTATTCCTTGCACTCGGCCAGGGTCTTTTCGAACTCGATGGCCGGCTCTTTGTAGTAACCCACCAGCATGAAGTTGTGGTAATCCACCAGTTCACGCAGCTTGTCTTCGAAGCGCGGCATGTTGAGCAGGTCGCCCACGCGCAGGCCACGACGTGCAACCTTGTCTTCGTAAGCCGGGCCGATGCCGCGACCGGTGGTACCGATCTTCAGCTCGCCACGGGCTTTTTCACGGGCCTGGTCCAGCGCCACGTGGAAGGACAGGATCAGCGGGCAGGACGGGCTGATACGCAGGCGCTCGCGCACCGGTACGCCTTTCTCTTCCAGCTTGGTGATCTCACGCAGCAGGGCGTCAGGTGCAACCACCACGCCGTTGCCGATCAGGCACTGCACGCCTTCGCGCAGCACGCCCGACGGGATCAGGTGCAAGACGGTTTTCTCGCCGTCGATCACCAGGGTGTGGCCAGCGTTGTGGCCACCTTGGTAGCGCACTACGGCGGCAGCATGTTCGGTCAGCAGATCAACGATCTTGCCTTTGCCCTCATCACCCCATTGGGTGCCCAGGACTACGACATTCTTACCCATAACACTTGTCCTCATTCGCGCAAACTTGGTGCCGGCGATGGCCGGCAGGAAAACTCAAGAAGCCAGTGGCGATACTTGCCAAAGCCCGTTCTGCTGAATCAATTGCCGGTCGCAGTCCGCATCACGGGCGGCGGCCAAAGGTTGTCCAGGCAACGCCTGAACGACACGCTGACCCTCACTGCGCAACTGGCAAACCTGCTGCCAGAGTGCCGCATCCGTACTGTCAGGCATCCAGATACCGCCAGACGGTAGCTCGATCTCAGCACGCCCCAGGGTCACCAGGGTTTTCAAATCGGTAGAGAAGCCGGTCGCCGGACGGGCACGACCGAAGTCGGCGCCGATGTCGTCGTAACGACCGCCCTGAGCGATGGACTGGCCCACGCCCGGGACAAATACCGCGAACACCACACCGGTGTGGTAGTGGTAGCCGCGCAGCTCGCCCAGGTCGAAGTACAGCGGCAGCTCCGGGAAACGCGTCGCCAGACGATCGGCGATCTCCAGCAAATCTTCCAGCGCGGCCAGCACCGGCGCAGGCGCATTGGCCAGACGCTCACGGGCGGCAGTCAGCACTTCACGGCCGCCACACAGGTCGACCAGCGCCCGCAACATGCCGGACAGATCGGCCGGCAGGCCTTCGGTCAAGGTAATGACCTCGTCGATGGCCTTGCGTTGCAGCGCATCGAACAACTGCTGCTCGACTTCACCGGACAGACCGGCGGCGCGCGCCAGGCCACGATAGATGCCGACATGACCAAGGTCCATGTGCACGTCCGGCACATCGGCCAGTTGCAGCATGGCCAGCATCAGGCTGATCACTTCAACGTCGCTGCTCGGGCTGGCATCGCCGTACAGCTCGGCACCCAGCTGGATCGGGCTGCGCGAGGACGACAGTGCACGCGGCTGGGCATGCAGCACGCTGCCGGCATAGCACAGACGGCTCGGGCCTTCGCGACGCAGGGTGTGCGCATCGATGCGCGCCACCTGCGGCGTGATGTCGGCACGGAAACCCATCTGCCGGCCCGACTGCGGGTCGATGACCTTGAAGGTACGCAGATCCAGATCCTGGCCCGCACCGGTCAGCAGGGATTCCAGGTACTCGATATGGGGAGTCACGACAAACTCGTAACCCCAGCTCTGGAACAGATCCAACACCTGACGACGCGCGACTTCAATGCGCGCCGCTTCCGGTGGCAGTACTTCTTCGATGCCATCTGGCAGCAGCCAGCGGTCTACCGTTGCCATTACGCCATTCCCCTTTGATCCGGGCGGCCAGCCTGCGGGCGAGCCTTGAGTGAAGCAGAAAATGACCGACTCGTTCAAAACGCACGCGCATGAACGACGCGGCGAAAGGCCTGTTACCGGCTTCGCCCATCACTTTCCTCGAAATACTCTCGGGCCATTCAACCCGATGCCTGCAACAAAAACAGCAATCAAACGTGCAGACGCAAAAAAGCCGGGAATTTCCCGGCTGCCGCATCATACACACGTTTTCCCAAAGGATCACCCCGCCCGAGGTTTTAGCCGCCGGGCGGAGTGATTCAGGTCAACGTCGTATCAAGGCTTGGACTTTTCCAGATAACGGAAGAAGTCGCTGCTTGGGTCGAGAACCATGACGTCGGTTTTGTTCGCGAAGCTTTCACGGTAGGCACGCAGGCTACGGTAGAAACCGTAGAACTCCTGATCCTGACCGTAGGCCTTGGAGTAGATCGCAGCGGCCTGTGCATCGCCATCACCGCGAATCTCTTCGGATTCACGATAGGCTTCAGCCAGCAGCACGCGGCGTTGACGATCGGCGTCGGCACGGATGCCTTCGGCCAGCTCGTTACCCTTGGCGCGGTGCTCGCGAGCTTCACGCTCACGCTCGGTGCTCATACGTTCGAACACGCTGCGGTTCACTTCCTTCGGCAGATCGATGGCCTTGACCCGGACATCGACCACTTCGATACCCAGCTCTTTTTCCGCCATCGAGTTCAGCGACGCGGTGATGTCAGCCATCAACGCATCACGCTCACCCGACACCACTTCGTGCAGGGTGCGCTTGCCGAACTGGTCACGCAGGCCCGATTCCAGGCGACGGGACAGACGCTCGTCGGCGATCTGCTTGAGGCCGGAAGTCGCGGTGTAGAAGCGCTCGGCATCTTTCACGCGCCACTTGGCGTAGGCATCGACCATCACGGCTTTCTTTTCCAGGGTCAGGAAGCGCTGTGTCGGCGCATCCAGCGTCATCAGACGTGCGTCGAATTTACGCACCTGGTTAACGTAAGGCACTTTCACATGCAGGCCCGGCTGAACATCGGCCTGAACCACACGACCGAATTGCAGCAGCACCGCACGCTCGGTCTGAGCCACGATGTAGAAGCAGTTCCAGCCCACCAGCACCACGACAACGCCAACGATCAGGGCGATCAGCGATTTATTGCTCATCAGCGGGTCTCCCTTGTACGTGTCTGCGGCAGGTCAGTGACATGCGGCGCGACGTCCGTGTTGTTGCTGGCGGCAGCCGAACCGGTGACCGGTGCATTGCTGCCCGAACTGTTCTGGATCATTTTGTCCAACGGCAGGTAAAGCAGGTTGCTCTGGCCGTTCTTGTTGCCGGTCACGAGTACCTTGCTGGTGTTGCTGAAGACTTCCTGCATGGTGTCCAGATACAGACGCTGGCGGGTGACTTCAGGGGCCTTGCGATACTCGGCCACCAGCTTGGTGAAGCGGTCAGCTTCACCCTTGGCGCGCGAGACTGTTTCGTCGCGGTAACCGTTGGCATCCTCGAGGATGCGCTGGGCCTGACCACGGGCTTCCGGCACGACGCCGTTGGCGTAGGTTTCAGCCTGGTTGCGCGAACGCTGCTCGTCTTCACGGGCACGGATCACGTCGTCGAAGGCTTCCTGCACTTCACGCGGGGCTGCCGCGTTCTGTACGTTGACCTGAGTGACGGTGATACCGGTGCGATAGGTATCGAGGAAGCGTTGCAGACGCTCCTTGATTTCGCTGGCCATCAATTCACGACCTTCGGTGAGCACCTGGTCCATGGCGGTCGAACCCACCACGTGACGCAGGGCGCTGTCGGTCGCATGCTGCAGGCTGATTTCCGGCTGATCGACGTTCAGCACGAAGTCCTGCAGGTTGCTGATCTTGTACTGCACGGTCAGCGGCACTTCGACGATGTTCTCGTCTTCGGTCAGCATCTGGCCCTGCTTGGTGTAGGCACGCTCACGCGTGACGTTCTCCATGTACTTCTTGTCGATCGGCGGGAAGTAGATGTTCAGGCCGGGGCCGACCGTCTCGTAATACTTGCCGAAGCGCAGCACCACGGCTTGCTCCTGCTCGTCGACCACATAGACCGCGCTGTACAGCCAGACAGCCGCCAGCACGACGAGGCCGATGCCGAGCAGACCGCCGAAGCCGCCACCGCTCCTGCCCGAACCACCGCCGTCATCACCACCGCGTTTCTTACCACCACCGAACAACCCGTTCAGGCTTTCCTGCAGCTTTCGGAAGGCCTCGTCGAGATCCGGTGGCCCCTTGCGGTCGCCGTTATTGCGGCGCTTGCCACCCCAAGGATCCTGATTATTCGAGTTGCCACCCGGCTCATTCCAAGCCATAGCGCTCTCCATCTGATAAAGCAAAGACGCACCCACGGCGCGCCGACCAATGCTACAGAATGCCTGCCGTCGCGGCACAACCGCTTTGCCAGGCTTTTATTGCAAAGTGTGTTGCTCGATGAATTCCATCGGCTGCAATCCTTCGCGGCTTACCAGTCGATTCAACTCGACCCGGGGCAAACGAACGGCCAGCAGGCAGATGCCTTCTTCGTCATGCTCTTCTTTCTGTACCGCACCGAGCTCGAAGAACTGCGCACGCAGTCGAGCGAACCGTTGTGGCAAGCGCAATGTCCCCACAAACAAATCACTGCCCAGCAACTCGGCAATGGCCTGCTCAAGCAATTCCAGACCCGTGCCATCACGCGCCGACAGCCAGACCCGCTGCGGTTTGCCATCGGCATCGCGCTGGATCTGTGGCTCAACGCCTTCAAGCAAATCGAGTTTGTTGTATACCTCGAGGATCGGCAAGTCCTGGGCTCCGATCTCGCCCAGCACCACCATCACCTGCTCGATCTGCAACATGCGATCCGGTTCGGCCGCATCGATCACGTGCAACAGCAGGTCGGAGTTGCTCGACTCTTCGAGCGTAGACCGAAATGCCTCGACCAGCTTGTGCGGCAAGTGCCGAATGAACCCTACCGTGTCCGCCAGAACGATCGGCCCCAGGTCGTCCAGTTCCAGACGGCGCAGGGTCGGGTCCAGCGTGGCGAACAACTGGTCGGCCGCGTACACCTCGGATTTGGTCACGTTATTGAACAGCGTGGATTTGCCGGCGTTGGTATAGCCCACCAGAGAAACGGTAGGGATATCCGCACGGGAGCGGCCGCGTCGCGATTGCTCGCGCTGGCTGCGCACTTTTTCCAGACGACCCTTGATCTGCCGCAGACGAACCCGCAGCAGACGCCGGTCGGTTTCGAGCTGGGTTTCACCCGGGCCACGCATGCCGATACCGCCACCCTGACGCTCAAGGTGAGTCCAGCCGCGAACCAGCCGGGTGCTCATGTGGTCAAGCTGGGCCAGTTCGACCTGGAGCTTGCCTTCATGGGTACGGGCGCGCTGGGCGAAGATATCGAGGATCAGGCCGGTACGGTCGATCACGCGACACTCGAAAACACGTTCGAGGTTACGTTCCTGACTGGGCGTGAGAATGTGATTGAAAATCACCAGATCGGCCTTTTCGGCATGGACCAGGTCGCGTAATTCCTCGACCTTGCCGCTGCCAATCAGGAATTTGGCGGTTGGCCGATGACGCGGTACGTTAAAAAACGCAACGGTCTCGGCGCCCGCCGAATTAGCCAATTCCTGAAACTCCTGCGGATCTTCGCGCGCCTCAGGGTCCTGACCTTCCAAGTGAACGAGAATGACTCGCTCACCACCACCGTGGCGCTCAAAGAACAAAGGAGACTCCTATCAGGCGTTACCTGGCTCAGCGTCACCTGCATCGGATTCGGTTGCGCTAGGCAGACGAATTGGACGTACTGGCACGACTGTAGAGATAGCGTGTTTGTAAACCATCTGGCTCACGGTGTTTTTCAGCAGGATAACGAACTGGTCGAACGACTCGATCGTGCCTTGCAGTTTGATACCGTTGACCAGGTAGATGGAAACCCCAACTTTCTCTTTACGTAAAGTATTCAAGTAAGGGTCTTGTAGCGAATGCCCTTTTGACATGTGCCGCACTCCTTTAAGGATTCAATAATAAAAATAGGTAATTCAGATGGCTTTGGCCGCCACACCCCCAAGGATAGACGGCAATTGCAAGGACTCAGCTCAATATGGAGATGGTCCCAAGGTATTTCAAGGCGCGTGGCAGATTGTCGCAATCAAGACTGTCCAGCCAGTGCAGTTCTTCCCAGCTGCGCAGCCAGGTGAACTGGCGCTTGGCCAATTGACGCGTGGCAATGATGCCGCGTTCCTGCATTTCGGCTAACGACAGCTTGCCATCCAGGTAGTCCCAGACTTGGCGGTAGCCTACCGCACGTATAGACGGCAACCCGGAATGCAGGTCACTTCTTTTACGCAGGGCTACGACCTCGTCGATGAACCCCTGTTCCAGCATATTTGTGAATCTTTGTTTAATGCGCTCGTGCAGTACCTGGCGATTTGCCGGAGCAATGGCCAAGTTCGCGACAGTATAGGGCAATTGTTGCTGTCCCGAAGCGGCTGCTTCAGTACTTTGCGCAGATTGTTGCTGACGCAGGGCGGTCATGCTCTGACCGCTGACCCGATAGACCTCCAGCGCCCGACTCAGGCGCTGCGGATCGTTCGGGTGAATGCGTGCCGCCGACACCGGATCGATGAGCGCCAGTTGCTCGTGCAGGGCTTGCCAGCCATGGCGTGCAGCCTCTTCTTCGATCTGCGCACGAACCTCGGGATCCGCCGCCGGCATGTCCGCCAGACCTTCGACCAAAGCCTTGTAATAGAGCATGGTGCCGCCGACCAGCAGCGGAATTTTCCCGCGCGCGGTGATTTCAGCCATGGCTTGCAGGGCATCGCGGCGGAAATCCGCAGCCGAATAGGCTTCGGCTGGATCGAGAATATCGATCAGCCGGTGCGGAAATTCGGCCAGCAGTTCTTTCGAGGGCTTGGCGGTGCCGATGTCCATGCCGCGATAGACCAGCGCCGAATCGACGCTGATCAGCTCGCACGGCAGCACCTTGGTCAGCTCGATGGCCAGGTCGGTCTTGCCCGCAGCGGTCGGGCCCATCAGGAAAATCGCTGGAGGAAGCTGGCTCATCAACGACCGCGCAGGAACAGTTTGTCCAGATCGTCCAGGCCCAGCTGGGTCCAGGTCGGTCGGCCATGGTTGCATTGACCGCTGCGCTCGGTGTTTTCCATGTCGCGCAGCAGGCCGTTCATTTCCGGCAGGGCCAGGCGCCGGTTGGCGCGGATCGCGCCGTGGCAGGCCATGGTGCCGAGCAGTTCGTTCAGGTGTGCCTGAATCCGGTCGCTGGTGCCGTACTCCATCAGGTCCGACAACACGTCACCCACCAGGCGATTGGCCTCGGCCTGTTTGAGCAGGGCCGGAATCTGGCGGATCGCCAATGTTTCCGGGCCCAGGCGCTGCAGTTCGAAGCCCAGTTTCTGGAACCATGCGGCATGTTCTTCGGCGCAGTCGGCTTCACGCTGACTGACCGCCAGCGACTCCGGCACCAGCAGCGGCTGGCCGCTGAGACCTTCGCTGGCCATGGCGATTTTCAGGCGTTCGTACATGATCCGCTCGTGCGCGGCATGCATGTCCACCAGCACCAGTCCCTGAGCGTTCTCGGACAGGATGTAGATGCCCTTGAGCTGCGCCAGCGCGTAACCCAGCGGCGGAATGTCTTCCTGGCCGGCTGGCAGCGCGTTGGCATTCGCTTCCGGCAACGGTGCGAAGAACTCGCGGTAAGCGGCTTGTGCCTCGGCCGCCGGCACAGCCGACTGCGGACGCGGCGTGTACTGATACTGATAAGCGCCGCCAGCGCTGGCGCCCGACGAAGTATTGAACACCGGTTGCGCCTGCGGCTGCTCCAGCAGCGCGTTGGCCGCCAGACGCATTTCGCCTTGGGGGCCGAATTCACCCGCCTCGATGCCGGTTGGACGGACGACAGCAGTGGTGACCGAACCGGCCAGTTGATCTTCCGGACGCACATCGCCCAATGCGCGGTGCAACGTGCCGTAAAGGAAGTCATGCACCATGCGCCCGTCACGGAAGCGCACTTCGTGCTTGGTCGGGTGCACGTTGACGTCCACCGCTGCTGGATCGACCTCGAAAAACAGCGCGAAGGTCGGATGACGGCCGTTGAACAACACGTCGCGATAAGCCTGACGCACCGCGTGCGCCACCAGTTTGTCGCGCACCGCCCGGCCGTTCACAAAGAAATACTGCAAGTCCGCCTGGCTGCGGTTGAAGGTCGGCAACCCGACCCAGCCCCACAGGTGCAGACCGTTGCGCTCGATCTCGATCGGCAGCGCCTGCTCGAGGAAGCCCGAACCACAAATCGCCGCCACCCGCCGGGCGCGGGCCGCATCATCGTGGGCCTCATGCAGGCTGAGGATGGTCTTGCCGTTGTGGCGCAGATGGAAGGCCACGTCGAAACGCGCCAGCGCCAGACGCTTGATCACTTCCTGCAGATGATCGAATTCGGTTTTTTCGGTCTTGAGAAACTTGCGCCGCGCTGGCGTGTTGAAGAACAGGTCGCGCACTTCCACCGAAGTGCCGACCGGATGCGCTGCCGGCTGAACGCGAGGCGCCATGTCGCGACCTTCGGTCTCGACCTGCCAGGCCTGATCGGCGTCGCGGGTGCGCGAGGTCAGGGTCAGGCGTGCCACGGAGCTGATCGATGCCAGCGCTTCACCACGAAAACCGAGGCTCATCACCTGTTCGAGGTCTTCGAGATTGCGGATCTTGCTGGTGGCGTGACGGGCCAGGGCCAGCGGCAGGTCGTCGGCGGAAATGCCACTGCCGTCGTCACGCACCCGCAGCAGCTTGACGCCGCCCTGCTCGACATCGACGTCGATGCGCTTGGCACCAGAGTCGAGACTGTTTTCCAGCAATTCCTTGATCACCGAAGCCGGGCGCTCGACCACCTCACCGGCGGCGATCTGGTTCGCCAGCCGCGGGCTGAGCAGTTCGATGCGTGCGGCGTTCAACACCTGGTTCATTCTTTGGACGCCAGTTCGGTGCCAGGAATGGTCAGGTGCTGACCGACCTTCAGCTCATCGCTGCTGAGATTGTTGGCACTGCGCAGCGTGGCGGGCGACACCTGATAACGCACGGCGATCATCGCCAGGGTCTCACCCGGACTCACGCGGTGATCGCGCGGGCCTTGGGCGATCTTGCCGGAGTCACGCAGCCAGGCAATGTAGGTGCCCGGTGGCGGGTTCTGCTGGAAGAACTGCCGCACACCGCTGCTGATCGAACGTGCCAGCGCCTGCTGATGGCTTGATGCAGAGAGCTTGTTCGCTTCGTTGGCGTTGGAGATGAAGCCGGTTTCGACGAGGATCGACGGGATGTCCGGCGACTTCAACACCATGAACCCGGCCTGCTCCACGCGTTGTTTGTGCAACGGAGTCACGCGGCCAATGTTGGTCAGGACTTTCTGGCCGACATTGAGGCTGGAGGTCAGCGACGCGGTCATCGACAGGTCGAGCAACACGCCGGCGAGCATGCGGTCCTTGTCGTCGAGGCTGACGTTGCCGGCACCGCCGATCAGGTCGGAACGGTTTTCGCTGTCGGCCAGCCAACGGGCGGTCTCCGACGTGGCACCGCGATCGGACAAGGCAAATACCGAGGCACCGAAGGCAGCCGCCGACGGCGCGGCGTCAGCATGGATCGAGACGAACAGGTCGGCACCCTTCTTGCGGGCGATTTCGGTCCGGCCGCGCAGCGGAATGAAGTAGTCGCCGGTCCGGGTCAGCTCGGCGCGGAAGCCTTTCATGCCGTTGACCTGACGCTGCAGTTCGCGGGCGATCTGCAGCACCACGTCTTTCTCACGCTGGCCGCGCGAGCCGGACGCGCCCGGGTCTTCGCCGCCGTGGCCGGCATCGATCACCACAATGATGTCGCGTTTGCCGGCCGGGGCCGGTGGCAGTTTGATCGCTGGTTCCGAAGGCGTCACCGGCACTGCCGGCACGGTCGCAACCGAAGGCGTCGGAGCTGGCGGCGGGGCGGCATCGGCGGCATTGTCGAACAGGTCGACCACCAGACGGTTGCCGTATTGCGCGTTCGGCGCCAGCGAGAAACTTTTCGGGGTGACGGCTTTTTTCAGGTCGATGACCACCCGCAGGTCGGTCGGCGTGCGCTGGGCCGAGCGCATCGCGGTGATCGGCGTGTTGGCGGTCGACACTTTCAACGGCGCACCCAGAGTGGCGCCATTGATGTCAATCACCAGTCGATCCGGTGCGGTCAGGGTGAAGACACTGTGCTGCACCGGGCCGCTCAGGTCGAAGACCAGTCGCGTATTGTCCGGCGCCCGCCACAGGCGCACGCTGTTGACCTTTGTGTCGGCCACAGCGTTGACGGCCACTGCCATCAACATCAGTCCTGCGGCAGCCACCAACGCGCGAAAGCGCATACCTAACCCCATCATTTAATTGGATTCCAATGCCAAAGCGGCACACCAGGACTCACCACGCGCGCCCTGGGACAAAATTTTCAGCGAACGGCCGCTGTCTTGCGGGGTAATGGTAATGGTCAGGTCAGGCTTTGGCAAAAAGCCTGCACCTTTATCGGGCCACTCGATCAGGCACAGGGCATCGTCTTCGAAATAATCGCGGATACCGAGAAACTCCAGCTCCTCCGGATCGACCAGACGGTACAGGTCGAAGTGAAAGGCACGGACGTCGCCGATCTCGTAGGGCTCAACCAGAGTGAAGGTCGGACTTTTTACTGCGCCGACATGCCCAAGCCCACGAATGATGCCCCGCGACAGGGTGGTTTTACCCATGCCCAGATTGCCTTCGAGAAAAATCAGGCCATGGCCCTGGGTAACGCGGGCGATCCGTGCGCCAAAGTCGCTCATGGCCTGTTCATCGGCCAGGTACAGGGTTACTTCAGACACGGTGCATGCTCCTCCAACAACTGACGAATGGCTGGAATCAGATCACTGGCCGCCAGCCCACGGCCGAATTTACCTAGTTGCGCGCCGGCATTGGCGTGCAGCCAGACTGCGAGGCAGGCGGCATCGTAGCCGTCCATGCCCTGCGCCAGCAGCGCCCCGGTCAACCCGGCGAGCACATCGCCAAGGCCGGCAGTGGCCATGGCCGGATGGCCCTGATGACACAACGCCAGACGCCCATCGGGATGAGCGATCAGGCTGCCGGCGCCTTTCAGCACGACGACGGCTGAGTATTTTTTGCACAACGCCCGCGCGGCGGCCGGGCGATCTGCCTGCACCTCAGCGGTACTGACGTCCAACAGGCGCGCCGCCTCGCCCGGATGCGGAGTGATCACGCAATTCCCGGGCAGACTGACAAAACCGCTCGCCAGCAGATTCAACGCGTCGGCGTCCCATACCTGCGGCAGCGGCGCATTGGCGGCAGCGGACAACAGCGCCCGGCCCCAACTCGCCTGTCCGAGACCCGGACCAACCACCAGCACCGAGACCTTTTCCAGCAGCCCCATCAACTGATTGGCCGACGATGTGCCGAGCACCATGACTTCCGGCATCCGCGTCAGCGCTGCCGGGACATGTTCCGGACGGGTTGCCAGCGACACCATGCCGGCGCCGCTGCGCAAGGCCGCTTCGCTACTGAGCAGAATCGCCCCGCCAAAACCCTGATCGCCGCCGATCAACAGCAAATGCCCGAAGCGCCCTTTGTGCGCAGTGGGCGCACGCGGAGCCAGTCGCGGAAGATTAGCCGTCGTGAGACGCAGGACGCTGACAGGAATGTCACGGTAGATGTCGGCAGCGGCTTGCAGATCGTTAAACACCAGCGCTCCGACCTGATCCGCCGCATCACCGGTGAACAGGCCGAGCTTCAAGCCAATAAAGGTCACGGTAAGGTCGGCGTGAACCGCAACGCCAAGGACATGCCCGGTATCGGCGGACAGCCCCGAAGGAATATCCACCGCCACCACCGGCAGGCCACCGGCATTGATCGCCTTGATCGCAGCGGCATACGGCTCGCGCACATCGCCGGACAGTCCGGTGCCGAGCAAGGCATCGACGATAATGCCGCGCAGCTCGAATTGCGCAGTCCAGCCCTGCACGGCGACGCCATCGCTCAGGGCCTGCGCATAAGCCTGCGCAGCGTCACCCTGCAAGCGTTGCGGATCACCGACGGCCAGCACCCGCACCGCCCAACCGGCCCGGTGCGCCAGCGCGGCGATCAGAAAACCATCACCGGCGTTGTTGCCATGCCCGGCCAGCACGGTCATTTCGTTCGCCGACGGCCATTGCCGCACCAATGCTCGCCAGGTCGCGTGCGCGGCGCGCTGCATCAATTCGAAGCCCGGGGTGCCCGCAGCGATCAGCCGCGCGTCGAGTGCTCGCACCTGTGCAGCGCCATACAGCGCGTCGGGTAATTCATCTTTCGTGTGCGGCATGCGTCTTCGGGCTCCGATGTCTGGCAGAATTATACGCACCTCAGCTCCGGTTTCTCTCGCCTCATGTCCGCCATCACCACAGATCTTCCCGCCCTCGCCCAATCGATCAAGGATTGGGGCCGCGAGCTGGGCTTCCAGCAAGTCGGCATCAGCGGTCTGGACCTGGCCGAGCATGAGCAGCACCTGGAGCGCTGGCTCGCCGCCGGCTACCACGGCGAAATGGATTACATGGGCGCCCACGGCAGCAAACGCTCGCATCCGGAGGAGCTGGTTCCGGGTACGTTGCGCGTGGTTTCGCTGCGTATGGACTACCTGCCCGGCGACACGCAAATGGCGCAAATGCTCGCGCAACCGGAGAAGGCCTACGTTTCGCGTTATGCCTTGGGCCGCGATTACCACAAATTGATCCGTAAACGTGTGCAGCAATTGGCCGACAAGATTCAGGCCGAGATCGGCCCGTTCGGTTTCCGTGCCTTCGTCGACAGTGCCCCGGTGCTGGAAAAAGCCATCGCCGAGCAGGCCGGACTGGGCTGGATCGGCAAAAACACCCTGGTACTGAACCGCAAGGCCGGCAGCTATTTCTTCCTGAGCGAACTGTTCGTCGATCTGCCGCTGCCGGTGGACGAACCGCACAGCACCGAACATTGCGGGCGCTGCACCGCGTGCCTGGATATCTGCCCGACCAACGCCTTCGTCGGCCCGTATGTGCTGGACGCGCGACGGTGCATCTCGTACCTGACCATCGAACTGAAAAACGCCATTCCCGAAGACTTGCGCCCGTTGATCGGCAACCGCGTGTTCGGCTGCGACGACTGCCAGATCGTCTGCCCGTGGAACCGCTTCGCCCGGCCATCCGGGGAAAGCGATTTCAAGCCACGGCACAACCTGGACAACGCCGAACTGGCCGAGCTGTTCCTGTGGGACGAGGACAAGTTTCTCAGCAGCACCGAAGGCTCGCCGCTGCGCCGCGCCGGTTACGAGCGCTGGCTGCGCAATCTGGCGGTCGGCTTGGGCAACGCGCCGTCGAGCATTCCAGTGCTGGAAGCCTTGAAGGCGCGCCGTGACTATCCGTCAGAGCTGGTGCGTGAACACGTCGAGTGGGCGCTGAAACAGCACGCTGAACGCACTACTTAAATGGGGTATTTCAGAACAAAATACCCTCTTTAGACTTTATTTTTTACCCCCATTTAGAAGCGCGGCATCTATTCAACATTCCCGACAGAATATTTCCACGCGATCGCCAGCGTGACGTCAAGGTGCGTCGTTGTAGACGAACTTGGGCATTTCCCAGTGGAACCGAATCGCCAGCAGCCGCAGCAGAAAGCCGCCGAACAAGGTGATCAGGATCGCCTGCTCGCTCGGCACATTCAGATACAGACAGAGCATGTAGCACCACGCGGCGGCGAACGAGACGCTGGCGTACAGTTCGCGGCGGAAGATCAGCGGGATGTCGTTGCAGAAGATGTCGCGCAGGATGCCGCCGAATACCCCGGTGATCACGCCGCTGACCGAGGCCACCAGCATGCCGTGGCCCATTTCCAGAGCGGTCATGCAGCCGATCAGGGTGAACGCCACCAGACCGACCGCATCGAGCACCAGAAACAGTGAGCGCAGGTGACGCATCCAGCGGGCGGTGAACACGGTGAGCATCGCGGCGGCCGAGGTCAGCACCAGGTATTCCGGGTGTTTGACCCATGTCAGCGGATAGTGCCCGAGCAACACGTCACGCACCGAACCGCCACCCAGCGCCGTGACGCAGGCGATCAGCACCACACCAAACCAGTCCATGCCGCGCCGTCCGGCAGACAACGCGCCAGTCATGGCTTCAGCGGTAATGGCGATCAGATAGAGCATCAGCAACATGGCGGCGGTCCTGGCAGGAAGGCGCGCAGTCTAGCCATTTCAGCGCCGCACCAGAAGGGGGCGCGCTCCGGGATGCATTTCTGACTTGAATCTTACGGGACTCTGACGCCCTCTTCGCGAGCAAGCCCGCTCCCACAGGGGGAACGCATTCCAAATTGTGGGAGCGGGCTTGCTCGCGAAGACGTCAGGGCAGACACCCCTCAATCAGAACTTGATGAAATGCTTGCGGTAGTGCTGCAGCTCGGCGATCGACTCGCGGATGTCGTCCAGTGCCAAGTGAGTGCTGCCCTTCTTGAAGCTGTCGCGCACGTCCGGTGCCCAGCGTGCGGCCAGCTCTTTGAGCGTCGACACGTCGAGGTTGCGGTAGTGGAAGTAGCTTTCCAGCGCCTTCATGTGGGTATAAAGGAAGCGGCGGTCCTGGCAGATACTGTTGCCGCAGATCGGCGACTTGCCCTTCGGTACCCATTTCTCGAGGAAAGCGATGGTTTCGGCCTCGGCCTCGGCCATGCTGATACGGCTGTCACGCACACGCTGGGTCAGACCCGAGTTGCCGTGGGTGCGGGTGTTCCACTCGTCCATGCGGGCGAGCACTTCGTCACTGTGGTGAATGGCGATCACCGGACCTTCGGCCAGGGTGTTCAGGTCACTGTCGGTGACGATGGTGGCCATTTCGATGATGACGTCGTTTTCCGGATCCAGACCGGTCATTTCCAGGTCGATCCAGATCAGGTTCTGCGGGTTTTGCATATTCGGGCTCCTAGGCAATGCTGCGCAGTTTAGCCTAGGCCGATGCCCGGGCGTGCTAAACTCGCGGCCGTTTTACCTAATCGCTGCATTCTTCAGACGGAACACCCATGGCCAAACGCCAACTCAATCGTCGTCAAAACTGGCGCATCGAAAAGATTCAAGGCGAGCGCGCCGCGCGCGCCGCCAAACGCGAGTCCTCGGCGGTCGAAGCCCTCGAGGGCGGCGACCTGGGCCCAGAGCAACACGGCCTGGTGATCGCCCACTTCGGTGTGCAGGTCGAAGTCGAGGCCGTGGACGGCGAACAGGCCGGCCAGGTTTTCCGTTGCCACCTGCGCGCCAACCTGCCTGCACTGGTGACCGGTGATCGGGTGGTCTGGCGCGCCGGCAACCAGGGCATCGGGGTGATCGTCGCGCAACTGCCGCGCAGCACCGAACTCTGCCGCCCGGACAGCCGTGGCCAGCTCAAGCCAGTCGCTGCCAACGTCGACATGATCGTCATCGTCTTCGCACCGCTGCCCGAGCCGCACGCCAACCTGATCGACCGCTACCTGGTCGCCGCCGAACACGCCGGCATCCGCCCGTTGCTGCTGCTGAACAAGTTCGACCTGATCGACGAGCAGAACGCCCCGGCGCTCAACGCGCTGCTGGCGGTGTACCGCACGCTGGGTTATCCGGTGCTGGAAGTCTCCGCGCATCACGGCAACGGCATGGAACAGTTGCAGAAGCAGCTCGACGGCCGCATCAGCGTGTTCGTCGGCCAGTCCGGGGTCGGCAAGTCGTCGCTGGTCAACAGCCTGTTGCCGGAAGTCGAAACCCGTGTCGGCCCGCTGTCGGAGTTGTCCGGTCAGGGCACGCACACCACGACCACCGCGCGCCTGTTCCACTTCCCTGGCGGCGGTGAGCTGATCGACTCCCCGGGTATCCGTGAGTTCGGCCTGGGCCACGTCAGCCGCGCCGACGTCGAAGCCGGCTTCATCGAGTTCAACGACCTGCTCGGCACCTGCCGCTTCCGCGACTGCAAGCACGATCGCGAGCCGGGTTGCGCCCTGCTCAAGGCCCTGGAAGATGGTCGCGTGCAGCAGCAACGGATGAACAGCTACCGCTCGATCATCGCCAGCCTGCCGGAAAACGGCTACTAAACAGCTGCACCGGCAGCCCCTCGTCCGAGGGCTGCCGGATGTCGGACCACGCCTGACACATCCCCCGACCGTTTAAACGTCAGACCTTTCTGACAGGCCTGCTCGCGCCTGCCTGCAGGACATTTCTCTTTCCGCGCGCAGACCTTGCGGGCACTTTAGAGATGCCTAAATTGGGTTGTTCCTTCGCACCTTCGCGACCTTCGAGGAACCCCATGCAGACCTACCATTTGTTCATCAGCCATTCGTGGAACTACGCCCACGCCCACGACAATCTGGTGCGCCTGCTCGGCGCCAAGGCGGATTTCAGTTTCAAGAATTTTTCAGTGCCGCCGCACAATCCGATCATGGGCGCGCAGACCGACAGGCAGTTGGAAGCAGCCATCGAAAACAAGATCCGGCCGTGCTCGGCGGTACTGATCATGGCCGGGATGTATTCGACCTACAGCAAGTGGATCAACAAGGAAATCGAGATCGCCAAGCGCATGGGCAAGGTGATCATCGCGATCAAGCCCTTCGGCGCCGAGCGCATTTCCACGGTGGTACGTGCGGCGGCACACGCCGAGTGCGCGTGGAACACCAACAGCATCATCGGTGCGATCCGTCAGCACACGGCGGTGTAAACATGCGCAAGGGACTGTTTATCGGCATCAACCACTACTCGCACGTTTCGCCCTTGAGCGGTTGCTGCAACGACGCCATGGCCATGGCGTCCGTGCTGAAAACCGACGCCAACGGTGACCCCAACTTCAAGAATGTGGTGCTGACCTCGGCTGAAGACGACCTCGGCCGAGGCAAGCTCGAAGACCAGATTCGCGAGCTGTTCTCCGGCGACTGCAACGTCGCCCTGCTGTACTTCGCCGGGCACGGCGGCTTCGACAGCGACAACGATGAAGGCATGCTCCTGCCGCAGGACTATCGCAGCGCCAAGGACGGCATCCGCATCAGCGACATTCTCAACTGGGCCGCCAAAGCCACGAAAATCAAAAACAAAGTGATCATCCTCGACTGCTGCCAGAGCGGCGCGGCAGGCGAAGTGCGCGCCTTGCGCAGCGAAAGCAGCGTGGTCGGCGAAGGCATGACCATCCTGACCGCCTGCAAAGAAGAGCCGGCCCTGGAAGGTGCGCAACACGGCGTGTTCACCGGTTTACTGTTGCAGGCCCTGCACGGCGGTGCGGCGAACATCCTCGGCAAGATCACACCGGGCAGCCTGTATTCCTTCGTCGACAATGCACTCGACGCCTGGGAGCAGCGCCCGGTGTTCAAGACCAACGTCTCGCAGTTCATCTCCCTGCGCGAAGTCTCGCCGCTGATCCCCAAGGAGATCCTGCGCAAACTGCCGGAATGGTTTGCCGAAGCCGAATCGACGTTCCGCCTCGCCCCCAGCTACGAACCCACCGAGGCCACATTCGACCCGGAGCACGGCGAGGTCTTCGCCCAACTGCAAAAGTGCAACCGCCACAGCCTGATCGAACCGGTCGACGCCGAACACATGTATTACGCCGCCATTCACTCCACTGGCTGCCGTCTCACGGCGCTCGGCGCCTATTACCGTGAACTCGCCATAAAAGGACACTTCTGATGCCCGTATTCATCAGCTACCGCCACATGGATCGCCCGCAGGCCATGGCGATCAATGCCCAATTGATGCAGGCCAACATCAAGACCTACCTCGACGTGCTCGACCCGGAATCGCAGACCACCGACGACATCACCGGGGTCATCACGCGCAACATCACCGACTGCACGCACCTGCTGGCGGTGGTGTCGGAGAAAACCGCGTTGTCGTGGTGGGTGCCGTTCGAAATCGGCGAAGCGACGATCAGCAACCGGCGGATCTGCTCGTTCCGCACCGGGCCGGCGCAGCTGCCGGAATACCTGGACAAGTGGCCGAAGCTGAGCACGAACAATGACCTGAATTTCTTTATCGATGCGTACCGTGAAGAAGTATCGAGCAAGCGTTCGATGACGCTGGATTCGAGCAATGAATCCTTTAGTGGCACTTACAAGCGCAATGCCGAGTTTTTCCACGAACAACTGAAGAACCGGATTCGACGGGGGTTCTGACAGATGTAAAAAAGCCGCGACACAATCGCGGCTTTTTTACTTTCAAAGTCCGGGCGCGACTCTATCCAGTTTCCAGCCCAACGCATCCAGCGCGTCACAGCCGTCCTGAAGCAGGATATGCGCGGCACTGGCGAAATGTTCCAGATCATGGCCTTCGGCGTCTTTGATGCACAGGCAACCGACGCTGTTGAGCATGTTGCGCAGGATGTTCAAACGATGCTTTGCGGTTTCGAGAAGGGCCGAGGCCTTGGCTTCGGTGTCGATGTAGAGAGTGGGGGTGGTGCTGATATTGCCTTGAAGGGGACGAAAATCGGGCATGGTTTTATCTCATCTGATAAGTGAAGCTCCCTCCCTTCCGCGGCTAAACGAAAACTGGGTGGTAGCTGTACGCGGGTTAGCCGACCGGACAGATGAATCCGGCACACCCGAGGGTGTCCCACGCACAGCCACCATAGACATCAAAATACCAGGCAGCAAAAAGCGCCGCGTCAACACGGGCGCTTGTGCATCATCTGTTACGACCGGCTAAAGTCGATCACCGATTCGTCGGTGACGGGCGAACTATAGGCGAGCCGATGGGTGAAGTAAAACCCGCTTTATACCTCTCGGAGCCGTCCTACAGCAGTCCGAGAAATTGCCTCGCTCGCCAATTATTGATTGGGAGGGCGGTCATCCCTTCGCGCTTGATTGCTCCAAATCGACTAACCGAGTCTTGGGGCCTTCATGCTTCAAGCGTTCAGTGACCAGCGCTGGCCATAGGTTTCGGGAGCGACGTTTGGCAACGCTGTAGGTGAGTTCCTGGATTCGAAAACACGGATAAAGAAGAAATGTGCAGACAACCATTACTGCGTCAGTCCCACCCAAGTAGTTTTTTCCGCCATTTTCGGCTTTGGTTTTTTTAATGCCATTGAGGGTGTCCTTGAACCAGCCGCTCATGTTGGGTTTCACCGCCAATTGGCTTTTTACAAAAGCATCCGACTGACTGTGATTCCCGTGCACATCGAAATAAGGGCCATTGTTCATGTATGAGCGGATGTACTCCCAGAAACCCTTTTGCATTTGCAAGGTTTTACCAAATGGAGCACCGAGGCTGACCATGAGCGCTTTTTCCGGCTCTTCAAATTTCCACACCCGGATTTCCAGCGAAGCGCTCTGCATTCCGCCTATGTGGGTACCAACAACCTGGAACTCATTGGCCACGGCTGACATGCCATCCCAAGGGGCGTGGAACAGTTCACCGTCATGATCCAAATACACTTCCCGAGTGCGGCGATTGAACAGAATGGGTAGCGGTAGCGGCCGGAATGTTTCCCAAAGGAAGGGCACCAGGAAAAATGCCGCCGACATAATCAGACCTGTAGGTACTCCGTCCCACTTCCCGTTAAGCATCAGCAATACAGCGAGGCCTATACCGGCGACTCCACCCATTCCACCTAATATTCCAGTCCATAATCCCCGATACGAATCCCCCCCTGATTGCAACGCCAAGTAATGTTCGGTGTGTTCATCGGTAATAAACAGCTCCATTGGCTGCTCGCCCGTTGGCTTATTGGCTTCAAGGATTACGGCGGATGAAGCACCGTTTTGGGGGTGTTCCGGGTTGTTCATATCCATGCTCGCTCCATGATGGTGACCGCTGGTAGCGTCAATCCTTCTTGTGGGGAATAGATCAACTCACCCTCGATCCGCATCAAGTCCCGCACCCCATCTTCATGGTAAACACGGCGATACGGAGTGGTTCCTTTTGAGACGGGAATGCGGCTGCCGCTATGCAGAGCAAAGTCCTTACCCGTCCATTCGACCTTTTTGATTTTCTCTGGATGATAACCAAGGGTATCGCCCCAGACTTCGATTCCCTTGAAGTGAATCATTGCTTCGGTCAGCAATACGTTTTCCCCAGGCAGTTTCAACATTAGATACGTGGAAGTGACTTGGCCCTGATACGGGTTCATCTCTGACAGGCGTCGGGCTTCAAAACTGATGGGAAAAAGAATGGGGTACAACTTATCCATGGACTGGGTGTAGCTGCTCGACCAGGTATCGTCTGGACGAATGCCAAACCGACTGTGTTTCACCCATTGCACTAAAAGAGAGTCCGCTGTGTAGAGCCGGGCGATGACACCCGCGACAATCACTACGGTGAGGCCCAGTATTTTTAAGCCTATGTGCGGTGCAACATTCATTCCCGCTGCAATTGCCGACGCTTCACCAAGCAGCACAGCAACCTGAGCGGCACGGTAAGCCCGAAAAAGTTTTACATAGAGAACAACGCTGGAAACTTCGGCACCGATGATAGCCAGATTCGTAACCATAGAATCAAAGTCGCCTGCCTGATAGGCCTCAAATGCTTCCATGCCATAGACAATGGCGTCTAGGCTTAGGACAACTGCTTGCGCTCCTGCAACTGCCGCTGCAACGCCCAACGCTCTAACAAGAACTAGCCTTGCGGGGACTGAAGTTCTTCCGCTCTGCTGCACCGCCGAAGCCCAATCAACCTCTGCCACTCGCTGAGCGACGGCAGCAACTGCTGCACCAGTGCCAAGTGCAGCACCAAATGCTCCCACCCATTTTTTGGTTGTTCCGCTCTCAACCAACTGCCCCGCCGCCCAAACAAAATTCCCCGCTGCCACCAACGTCACCAAAACCTTCACCGGCGCCTTACTCAACGCCCCCTTCAAATCAAACACACCACTCAACTCACCCCCAGCCGCCAGGTTCACCGGCAACGGCGCCAACTTGCTACTGGCCGGCACCAGATGCATGAACGGAATCCCCGCCGCCACGCCACTGGCAAGCGACGCAACATTCAAATGCGCGGGCGGTGCCTGCCGAGTGCCCATCAAGTCGCTGTACCACTCACCCAATTGACGCGTCGTAACAGCCAGTGTCTGAATGCGCTGATCGCTGCGGGCCAATGCTGCCGCCATGTACAGGCGCCCGGCGTGGCTGGCAGCATTGTCGGTTTGATGCAATTGCAGCGCGGCGACGGGAGCGATGGACAAGAACAATGCTTCGAGACTGGCTGAGGGGTTGTGTTGTTTGAGCTTGTCGGCGGCCTTGTTCAGCCCATCGGCATGGGCAAAGGCTCTGGCCAGTTTGTCGGCGCTCTCTTGAACGACTGACTTGCTGTCGCGCGTCAGATCGCTGAAATCCACGATGTACTTGATTTCGCCAATGCTCAGTCGCGAGGGCAACCCTAGTAATGCCCAAAGCAGCCATGGCTTGCCGGCCTTATCACCTTCCAGGTGGCGGGTGATGACCTCAGCGCCAATGCTAGTGCTGGCCGGCCCGAGACAGGCTTCGGCGAAATGCAGCTCCAAGGCTTCTCGGGCAATTGCCTGGGCAATGTCGAAGTGGCCGCAAGCCGTGTCCATGCTCGACGGGCCGGTCGCTTGCAGGGTGTTAAACCATGTCACCCAGAGTTGAACCAGACGCCGCACGTCGGCGGTATATCGCTCGTTCTGCGCCTCTTGATCCTTCCACGTTCGCTGGAGTTCGTCATAGCGAGTAATGGACGGCAGTTGCGCATTCAACTGACGGTCGCTTTCGCTCAAGGACTTGAGGACTCCGGCCATTGCCCACTCTTCGGCGTGATGCTCCTGATAGCTGTCGAATGCAGTCTTGCGCGCACGGATCAGCGCAGCGAGGTCAAACAGCACGCCCCACGGATCATCGATGACGGCAAAGGTCTGTTGCTCGCACGCCTTCATCTGTCGCTGCATCTTCAACCAGTCAGGCGCGTGCTCCGTTTCAGGCTGGGCGCTCCAGCCATACCGTGTTGCATCGGCGTATTCGCCGATCTGTTTGCCGACGGTTTCGACAGGGCCGCTGAACGGTGCCACACCCGGGACAAGACTGCGCATGATGCGCTTACGCACGGCGGCATCGGTTTTGGCTGCAACGTATTGCGGCTCGCTCCAGCGCACGGGCGACCACACCAATGCGGCAAGATCCCCGGCCCGCAGGAGCAGATGCGGTTTGACCCGCGTGTCGGTCACGTTGCCCGCGCGCGGAGTTTGGGTGAGCAATGCCTTTTCGACTTGATACTCCACCAGTTGGGCTGGTTTGCTTTCCCAGACGTAAAGCCAGCCGTCACGCAACAAACGGGCAGTGTAGTTGAGTGGATGCTCAGTCAGGTCAGGATGGCGCGGCCCAAGCTTGGGGAATTGCCCATTCAGCGCAGGCAAACCATGAGCATCCGTGGCAACAGAGGCCGTCGGGCCAATTGCGTAACGCAATGGCAGAACGGCGGCAAACAGCGGGCAAGTGCCAATGCGATTCTTGTGGCCGGCGCTCATGGGTTTGTCTCCGGATTGGCCGGCAGACTGAGCGCCAGCAGCAGTGACTCAGGCAAGGTTATTTGCGCGATCAGTGCTTTTTTCTCTGGCGCTGAATCGTATTCCGGATGCTGGTTTTCCCAGGCGCAGACAGGCCCGTTTCCGTGCCTCAGCCAGACGCTGTCGACACCAAACCAGAAGCCTTTCGGCCATTGCGCTTCTGCCATCCAAGCGCGGGTCAGCGCCCGGCCGTCGGCCAGACGCAACCAGAATTCTTGTTGTTGCTCGTCAACGATCCGCAAGCGGCGCTGCAAAATCGACAGCAATTGCGGGCTGGTTTGAGACGTTGCCAGCCATACGCCGTGTTGCAGATCCGCGCCGCTCCACCACGCGGTATGGGTCGCACTGCCGAGTGAGGCGTTAAGCAAAAACGGCCCAGAAGCGCTGATTGGCTCGTAAGCGGTGCGGCTGAACAGCGACTGCGGATGGTCGGGACCGTAGTGCTCGTGAAGCCAACCCGTGCCGTCCTTATATTGAGATCCGTCGATCAGTAGCAATCCTTTGTGCGGGATATCTGGCTTCATGCGTCAGCCCTCTCGGCGGTATCGCATACCGGACAAATGCCGGTCTCCGCCTCACGAAAGACGATGGCTTGCTTGAGCAGGGCCTCCATCGGAATTGAGTCAACGTCAACATGCTCGGCTACTGCCGCCAACGCCGTCTGCGGCGCGACACCTGCCATCGGCGCGCCCCCCTCGACGATGGCGACACTGCTGAAGATCCCGCCCGCATTGATCACGAGGTGATGCCCACCCGCCGTAAGCGTCAGGCTCGTGCCGGCATCGATCACCACTTGGCTGGCCGTAAAGCGCGCATGCGGGCCGGCCTGAATCACCAACGTGCCTTGCGCCGTGGTGCTGCTATTGCCGCTGACGCTGAGCAGGTCGTCGCTGCCGATCACCGTGTGGCGCGTACCGTCGGTGGTGTGCCGCTCATCAGCCTTGATCAGGCTGGTGCTGTGATGGTCCACCTGTTCGAAACGATCGTGGCGGATCAGGCTGTGGCTGTCGTTGAGGATCAATTGTTCGAAGTCGCGCTCGGCGCGCAGGTAGATCTTTTCCTGGCCAGCGCGGTCTTCGATCAGCAGTTCGTTGTAACCGCCGGTGTGCGGTGAGCTGTGACTGCGCAGCACGGTTCGGGTCTTGTGCTCGGGCAAGGTGTAAGGCGGGGATTTGACCTTGTTGACCACGCAACCGGTGATCAGCGGCTGGTCCGGGTCGCCCTCAAGAAAGGTCACAACGACTTCCATGCCGATACGCGGGATGGTCACCGAACCGAAATTTTCACCGGCCCAACTCGATGCAACACGAATCCAGCAACTGCTGCGTTCGCTGTCGAGTTCGGCACGGTCCCAGTTCAGCTCGCATTTCACGCGGCCGTATTCGTCACAGTAGATTTCTTCGTTGGCGGGCCCGGTGACGCGAGCGGTCTGGCTGACCAGCGGCCGGCGAGGCGCTGGTAATGGCGGGCGAAATACCACCTCGGCGGGAATCACGCTGAAGCTGTTGCGATAGCCCTGAGTGAAACCGTCGGTGTCTTTCGCGTCGCTGGTAATCGACTCCTCCAGCACCTGGGGCTGTCGGCCAGTGTGAGAAACGCTGAGCAACAGCCACAGGTCATTGCCGCTTTTGCGCGGGTGCTCGGTCAGTTCGAACAGGTGGCCGCAGCGCAGGCTCGACTGATCGCTCTGCCCCTCGCCCAGTTCATAGTCGCTGCGATAGCGCTCAAGTGCCTGCCGGGCCAGTTGCTTGCCGCGCTTTTCGTTCCCGATCAACAGCGGGTAGCGGTAATCCTCAAGCGCCGGGGTGAACTCGGCGGTGAAGTGGCTTTCGAGCAGAAGTCTCGGGCGCTGGAGGTCATAGTCACGGCGGGTAACGGTGCTGGTGCGTGTGCTTTTGCGCACGCTGAAGCGGCTGACCACCGGATGCTCCGCAACCATCCCGCTATCTTGCTGATACGGCGTGGCACCGATTGTGGGCAAAAACACCTGATCGTCGGTGAACACCAGCAAATGGCCGTCCGCCGAGTGCTGGTGATGCCAGGCGATGCCGTCTTCGGCGCACAGGCGCTGGATGAATTCCAGATCGGATTCGCCGTACTGAGTGCAGTACTCACGCGGCGGGTTCGCCGTGACATGAAAGATAAAGGCATCACCCTGAATGCCATGTCCCTTGAGTACCTGCGCGATGATCTGCGGCACCGTGCGCTGCTGGAAAATCCGCTGATCGTGGCTGAACTGCAAGTAATGCAGCGCTGGCACCAGCGTCAGGTGATAACGGGTCAGGCGCTTGCCGGCCTCACCGACCAGGACGTCTTCGATACGCCCATGAATACCTTCACCGTTGTGGCCAAACTGCAAAAACGCAGGCTGGCTGAGCAGGCGTTCCAGATCGAAATCCGGGTGCTCGCTAACCAGTTCGATGTGGAGGGTATAGAGCGTGCTGATCGCTTCGGTGCCATTGAAAGCCAGCACCTGAAAGTCGTGACGGATAGCAGGAATCTGCAACGCAAAATGCGCGGCATTGGCCGGCCGGAACATACGCTTATCCTTAAGCAAAGAGGAAAAGAGCGCGATGTCCAAACCGTCCTTGGTTCGTGCTCGCGAGAATTGGCGGGCACGCTAACAAGGTAAAAAAATGATTGATGTAGGGTAATTCTTCAAAACTGGAAAGAAACTTCCCTCACGAAGATCTGCCGCTCAGCAGAAACAAAAAAGCCACGGTGACCGTGGCTTTTTTGCGAATCACTGCTTCGGTGCGGCGGCTGGTGGAGCCGCCGGCGCTGGTGCCGCAGTCCCCGGCGCGGCCGGTTTCGGTGCGGCGTCGTCGAACAGGTTCAGGCGTTCACGCAACTCGTGCGCCGGCACTGGTTGCTGATCTGCCGGCAGCGCGTTCGGATCGACCGGCGTTGCCGGAGCGGCGCCGTTCTGGCCTTCGGCGGCGGGCTTGGCCGGTTCGGCACCTTGCGAGCCTTCGATGGCGGCCTGGGCCTTCTTGGTCAGGACCACGATGTCGATGCGGCGGTTGACCGGGTTGAACGGATCTTCCTTGTCGAACAGCGCCGACGAGGCATAACCCACCACCCGCGCCACTTGCCCGTCCGGATAGCTGCCGGCAACCAGTGCACGCCGCGCGGCGTTGGCACGGTTGGCCGAGAGTTCCCAGTTGCCGAAATCGCCGGTGCCGGTGTACGGCTTGGCGTCGGTATGGCCACTGATGCTGATCTTGTTCGGCACCGCTTTGATGGTGTCAGCCATGGCCAGCAGGATGTCTTCGAAGTACGGTTTCAGGCGTGCGGAACCTGAGTCGAACATCGGCCGGTTCTCGGCGTCCATGATCTGGATGCGCAAGCCGTTCGGGGTGATCTCGAACAGGATCTGGTCCTTGAACTTCTGCAGTTGCGGGTTCTCGTTGACCTTGTTCTGCAGTTCTTGCAGCAACAGTTCCAGGCGCTCTTTCTCGACCTGCTCGGCCATGCCTTCGACCTGCTCGGTGTCGACCGTGACCTTGTCCGGTTGCGGCTGCGACTTCACTTCAGGGTTGAGGGTGTTTTCCGGCGCCAGGGTCGGCGTGCCGCCCAGATCGATGATGTACGGCGTACCGCTTTCGGAGAAGCCGACCGGATCCTTGAAGTAACCGGCGATGGCGATCTTCTGCTCAGGCGTTGCGGTGGACAGCAGCCACAACACCAGGAAGAACGCCATCATCGCCGTGGCGAAGTCGGCGAAGGCGATTTTCCACGCCCCGCCGTGGTGCCCACCGGCTATGCGCTTGACGCGCTTGATGATTATCGGCTGATTATTTTCCATGGCTTAACGACCGCGAACGGCTTGTTCCAGCTCGGCAAAGCTTGGACGGTGCGCCGGGTACAGAACCTTGCGCCCGAACTCCACGGCCAGCGATGGCGGCATGCCGGAAGCCGACGCCACCAGCGAGGCCTTGATGGCTTCGTAGACGTTCAGTTCTTCCTTGGCATCGTGCGCCAGGGAGTGCGCCAACGGCCCGAAGAAACCGTAGGCCGCGAGAATACCGAAGAAGGTACCGACCAGTGCCGCACCCACGTGCAGGCCGATGGATTTCTGATCGCCCTCACCCAGCGAAGCCATGGTCACCACGATACCCAGTACCGCCGCGACAATACCGAAACCGGGCATGGCGTCGGCGATGCCGTTCACTGCATGGGACGGGTGCTCGAGGTCTTCCTTGAGGCTGTAGAGTTCCATGTCGAACAGGCCTTCCAGCTCATGCGGAGCCATGTTGCCGGAGGACATGATGCGCAGGTAATCGCAGATGAACGCGGTCATGCGCTCGTCTTTGAGCACGGCCGGGTACTTGGCGAAGATCGGGCTCGCGGCAGCGTCTTCGATGTCGCCTTCGATGGCCATCATGCCTTCACGGCGGCTCTTGTTGAGGATCTCGTAGATCAGGCCGAGCACTTCCAGATAGAACGTGTGGCTGAAACGCGAACTGAACATGCTCAGGGATTTCTTGAGCACGTGCATCGTCATGTAACCGGGGTTGGCCTGCAGGAATGCACCGAGGGCCGCACCACCGATGATCATCACCTCGAAGGGCTGGATCAGGGCGGCAATTTTGCCGTGGGAGAGCACGTATCCGCCGAGCACGCTCGCGAATACGACGATGATGCCGATAATTTTAGCCATAGGTAGGAAAGTACTTACTGAGTCGGGTTCAAGGTCATATTCGGAAGTTAAAAAATCTCTTCTTCTACTTATCGGCAAAACTGCGCCAGACTATAGCCAGTTCAGGCGAAAAGCCAATTTAGCCCATGCCGGGCGCGTCTACAGTCAGTGAAGATCTCGTCCAGACATGGCTAATGAAACGAACGTCCCACACGCAAAACCGACCACGCTCGAGGGCTGGGTCAAGCTGCTCGATGGCGTGCGCCTGCCCGTGCCGCAAGAGGCTCACGACAAGGTTTGCCGGGCGATCCGCGACAACCGCAGCTCGTTGCGCGATATCGCCGACCTGATGCAGGACAGTCCCGCGCTGGCCTTGAGCATCATCCGTGAGGCCAATCGTCACACCCTCGGCACGATGACCGCACCGGCGGAAAATCTCGAGGTGGCGATCAACCGTCTGGGCCTTGCGCGTACCGAAGAATTGCTCGCGCGTCTGCCCGTCGAACCGCAGATGCAGATCCCCAAGGCGCTGCGCCAACTGCAGATGATCAGCCAGCACGCCACGCAACAGGCCAACGGTTTTTTCGCCAGTCGCCTCGCGCGCCTGTGGCAGGACATTCATTGGGGCAGCCTGTTGTTTCTCTCGCCGTTATGGCCGCTGGCGCTGACGTTTCCAGAATTGCTCGAAGAGTGGGAAGTGCGGGTTATCCACAAGGGCGAATCGGCCCCGGTCGTCGAGAAGCAACTGTTTGGCGTGCGCCTGCTGAAGATCGCCGAGGCGCTGGTCCAGGTCTGGCACCTGCCGATCTGGGTGCAGCAAGGCTATAAACTGCTGCTCAGCGAACAGCGCGAACTGGTGAAAGTCCTGCGCATCGCCCGTGACAGCGAGCATCCGCTGCGCCAGCAGAATCGCCTCGACGACGATCCGACCCTGCGCCGCTGGCTCAACCAGCCGGCCAACACCGTGTTGCTGGCCAACGGCCTGGCGCTGTCGGCGCAACAGGCCTGGGACAGTCCGCACAGCGAGCGCTGGCAGTACCTGACCAGCCTCTATCTGCAAATCTCGATGGACGAGGTGCAGCAGCAGTTGCACCAGCAAGCGGCCAACAGTGCGCGCCAGCATGCAATGCCCGATCTGTGGCACCCGGCCGTTTCATTATTATGGCCGTGGGGCACCCATCGTTTGCCGGCCGGGATGCTGCCGGCGGCGGCGCCGAATGCCGAGGATCTGACGCAGTGGCGCCGGCAATGCGCCGAACTGCTGGCCGAGCCGAGCCGCTTCACCAATGCCATGAGCCTGACCGTCGCTGCGCGTGATGCGCTGGTCGCCAGTGGCATGCGCCGGGTGATGATTCTGATGGCCGACCGCACGCAGTCCAATCTGCGGGTGCACCAGACCTTCGGTTTGCCGAAGGAAGCCGCCGCGCTGAATTTTGTCGTCAGCCAGAGCAAAGTTCTGCAACGGTTGCTCGCGCAGCAGGCACAGGTGCGGATCAACCCCGAGAACAACGCGCAATTCTCCGCGCTGCTGCCGCAAGGCCTGCGCACACTGTTTCGCGGCGAACACCTGTTCCTGCGCTCGCTGGTCAATAACGGCCGGGTGATCATGATCGTCGTCGCCGACCAGGGCGGTGGGCCGTTCGCCGACATCAGCGTGCAGGCTTTCGGCAAAACCGCGCAGTGCATCGAAAAGGCCCTGCACAGCTTTAGCAGCCGTGGCCGATGAGGCTGCGCTACAATCCCCCCCTTTGTGCTCTGGAGACCTCACATGTCTGACTTCTCTGGCTTGCCGCTCGTCATCGAACCGAGCGACCTGCTCCCTCGGCTGGATGCCAGCGAACTGATTCTGGTGGACCTGACCAGTGCCGCCCGCTATACCGAGGGCCATCTGCCAGGTGCACGCTTTGTCGATCCGAAGCGCACCCAGCTCGGCCAGCCGCCCGCGCCGGGATTGCTGCCAGCCAAGGCCGATCTGGAAGCCCTGTTCGGTGAACTGGGCCATCGCCAGGACGCGGTCTACGTGGTCTATGACGACGAAGGCGGTGGCTGGGCCGGACGCTTCATCTGGTTGCTCGACGTGATCGGCCACGACAAGTACCACTACCTCGACGGCGGTCTGCCGGCGTGGCTGGAAGCGGGCATGCCGATGTCGATCCAGGTGCCGCCGGCGGTGGGCGGCCCGGTGGCGCTGACCCTGCACGACGAGCCGACGGCCACCCGCGAATACCTGCAAAGCCGTCTCGGCGCCGCCGATCTGGCGATCTGGGATGCGCGCGGGCCGCTGGAATATTCGGGCGAGAAAGTGCTGGCGGCCAAGGCCGGACACATCCCCGGCGCGGTCAACTTCGAGTGGACCGCCGGCATGGACAAGGCGCGTCAGTTGCGGATTCGCACGGATATGCCGCAGATCCTCGACGACCTCGGGATCACCAAGGACAAAGAAATCATTACTCACTGCCAGACCCATCACCGGTCGGGCTTCACTTATCTGGTGGCCAAATCCCTCGGTTATCCGCGGGTCAAGGGCTACGCCGGTTCCTGGGGCGAATGGGGCAACCACCCTGATACGCCTGTCGAGATTCAAGGTTCTAAGGACAACTAATGAAAGAGCGTCTGTTTATCCTCAGCCAGTACCTGCTGCCTCACCACTTGCTGTCGCGCCTGGCCGGTTGCGTTGCCGAGTGCCGCGTGCGCTGGTTCAAGAATGCCTTCACCCAGTGGTTCGCCAAGCGTTATCAAGTGGACATGTCGCAAGCACTGGTTGAAGACCTGACCGCCTACGAGCACTTCAACGCGTTCTTCACCCGTGCCCTGAAGGACGGCGCGCGGCCACTGGACCAGACTCCGGGCGCAATCCTCAGCCCGGCCGACGGTGCAGTCAGCCAGCTCGGCCCGATCGAACACGGTCGCGTGTTCCAGGCCAAGGGCCACAGCTTCAGCGTGCTGGAACTGCTCGGCGGTGACGCCGCCAATGCCGCGCCATTCATGGGCGGCGACTTCGCCACCATTTACCTGTCGCCGAAGGACTACCACCGCGTGCACATGCCGCTGGCCGGCACTCTGCGCGAAATGGTCTACATCCCGGGCCGGATCTTCTCGGTCAACCAGACCACTGCCGAAAACGTCCCGGAGCTGTTCGCCCGCAACGAGCGCGTGGCGTGCATCTTCGACACCGAGCGCGGGCCGATGGCCGTGGTGCTGGTCGGCGCGATGATCGTCGCGTCGATCGAAACCGTATGGGCCGGTCTGGTCACCCCACCGAAGCGCGAACTGAAAACCTTCCGCTACGACGAAGCCGCCCGTGCGCCGATTCATCTGGAAAAAGGCGCGGAACTGGGGCGTTTCAAACTGGGTTCGACGGCGATCGTGCTGTTTGGCCCGGATCAGGTGAAGTGGGCTGAAGAACTGGTGGCGGGTTCGCCAGTGCAGATGGGCCAGGCCCTGGCCCTGCCGACTGCCTGAGCCGGCTGATCCGCCCTTTCACACGTCTGTGAAGGGGCGGACACGACCTGGGAGGCGCCGTTACTCTATCTGCCCACGGAAGCCGATCGGCCCTTCGTTGGCGTAGGTATTGGTGCCACTGAGGTTTTTCCCTCCATCGCTGGAAGTGACGCTCAACGCGACCACGTCCTGATTGTCCCGACCACCGATCACCCACTTGCCGCCCGGATGCCATGGGGCATCATTGCCACCCCACTGGTTCTCGACGTTGTATTGATTCTGACCGGTGCGCTGCGCCTTGAAGCCAATCGGGCCTTCGCCGGCGTAAGTCATGGTGCCGGTGAAGCTTTTGCCGCCATCGCTCGACTTGATCTCGATGGCGACGACTTTCTGGTTGTCCCGCCCGCCCAACACCCAGGTTCCACCCGGATGCCACGGTGCCGAACTGCCGCCCCATTGATTTGCCACTGCATATTTAGACATGAACCTCATCTCCTTGAAGTTTCGGGAGACCTGCCCGAGGTTGACGGCAGGCCGTGCAACCGTGCGTTTCCGATCGCACGTCTGAGAGCCTAGTAGGGCTTGTCGAATGGCATCCGGCCAGCAGACCAGCGGTCAAAAAGCCTGCCGCCATCCGGCGAAACGGATCACAGCTGCTAGAGTTCTCGGAGTTGCCTATTTCGCCGCTGGAGCCAGTCACGGCATGAGTGAGTCACGCCCCCAACCCTCCCTGCGCGCGCCGATCCCGACGCAAACGCGCCTGTCGTTCTGCGAAGCCACCCCGCGCGACCTCAAGCGCTGGATCGCCGGCCTGCCCAAGGCCAACATCGGCGAAACCGCTCGCCAGTTGTACCAGGGCCTAGGCGAACTCAACCAATTGCTTACCCCAAGCGACAATCGCCTGCACCTCCTGGAGCTGCTGCGCCCCGAGGTGTATTTCGTTTGTCAGCATCTGGAGCGGCACTTCCTGCTTCAGGCGATCATGCTCGATGACCGTTCGCGCAAGATCAGCAATCTGTGCCAGGCGCTGCAAAGTCAGCTGGCCATCGGCTACAAGCAGATCGTTCTGCGCATTGCGCCCAAGTACACCAAGGATCGTGCGGCGCTGGTCAGTCAGGCGCTGCAACGGGCAGCGCATGCACTCAAGGGGCAACTGCTGCGCGCGACGCAGCTGTATAGCCCGCCGCCGGAGCATCTGTGGATCGAGCTGCATCAGTTGTATCGCTGCGCCTGCGCATTGCAGTTGCATCAGCGCCGGGTGCCCGACGATCTGGCGAGCCTGAGCAGCGAACTGAGCCTGGAACAGACCTATATCGCCGCGTTGCTGCTGGGCAGCGCCCGTTGCAATCAATTGCGTCAGAACCAGATCGCCCGACTGGGCGAAGTGCTGGAACCGTGGAGCGCCCTGCTCAAGCTGCATCCCGGCAGACCGGACGATGGACTGTTCGCCATCAGCGGCGAACTGGACGCCGGTCCGCGTTACCGCAGCATGTTTCGCAAAGAACAACAGGGCGCACTGCAGGGCTTCGATCCGCAACCGCTGGTGAACGTGATCGAAGCGCATTTACTGCAGCAAGAGACGTCTACGCCGCTGCCCGTCCCGGCAGGACTAAGCCTCGATACCCTGCAGCATTTGCACGCGAGTTGGGGACATACCGCCGAGCGCAGCTTTCAGCGCACCATCGGTCAGGGCAGCCTGAGCGTGTGCGTGGGCATGAGCGCCCTGCACTTTTATCTGGGCGGCGAGCGCACTTTCAGCGAACTGCTGAAACATCCCGGCGCCCGCGCGGCGAACTTCAGCCGCGCCGTGGTTCAGGGCGAAAAGGACAGCTGGAGCCAGGCCTTCGACGCCGCGCCGCTGAGCGCGGCTGAGGAATTGCTGCCGTACGAGGAAATCCAGTACGAGCACTTGGGCGACGATGAAAGCAACGCCAGCAGCACTCCACACTACCCGACCTACACGTTAGCGGTGATCAACCACAGTCCCGGCGGCTATTGCCTGATGTGGCCGAGTGACGTGCCCGCCGAGTTGCAGGCCGGGGAAATGGTCGGTATTCAGGACACCTCGAATCAGGGCTGGAGCATTGCGGTGATCCGCTGGATTCGTCAGGTACGCGGCAGCGGGCCGCAAATGGGCATCGAGCTGGTGGCGCCACACGCCGAACCCTGTGGCTTGCAACTGGTGCGTTCGCGAGACGATCACAGCCACTATTTGCGCGGCCTGTTGCTGCCCGAGATCAGCGCCATCGACTTGCCCGCGACCTTGCTCGCCCCGCGCCTGCCGTTTCAGGAAGGCAATAAAGTGCTGATCAACACCCACGGCGAAGAACACCGCGCCGGACTGGATCGACGGGTGGCGAGTACGCACAGTTTCAATCAATTTGCCTATCGCTCGCTGGAAGCCGCGCAGAATGGCGGGGGCGAGGAGAATTTCGACTCGTTGTGGAAATCGCTTTAGATCGAGTTGAGCCCTTCGCGAGCAAGCCCGCTCCCACAGGAGACCGAGTTCCAATGTGGGAGCGGGCTTGCTCGCGAAGTGGCCAGCTCAGACAACAGAGATTTCAGAGCTGCCCGTCGCGATCGCGAAAGCCCAGCAGATACAGCACGCCATCCAGCCCAAGGGTGGAAATCGCCTGCTTGGCCGACTGCTTGACCAGCGGCTTGGCGCGGAACGCTACACCCAGGCCGGCAATCGCCAGCATTGGCAGGTCATTCGCGCCATCGCCGACAGCGATGGTCTGCTCCAGACACAAGCCTTCCTTGTGCGCCAGTTCCTTCAGCAGATCTGCTTTACGCTGCGCATCGACAATCGGCTCGATGGCCACGCCGGTGCACTTGCCGTCGACCACTTCCAGTTCATTGGCGAATACGTAATCGATGCCGAGTCTGGCCTGCAACTGCTTGGCGAAGTAAGTGAAGCCGCCGGACAGGATCGCGGTCTTGTAGCCCAGGCGCTTGAGTTCGGCGAACAGGGTTTCCGCGCCTTCGGTCAGGCGCAGCGAAGCGCCGATCGAGTCCAGCACGCTGACATCCAGGCCCTTGAGCAGCGCCAGGCGCTCCTTGAAGCTGGCGCGGAAATCCAGTTCGCCAGCCATCGCGCGCTCGGTGATGGCCGAGACTTGCTCGCCGACACCGGCGGCCTTGGCCAGTTCGTCGATGACCTCGGCTTCGATCAGGGTCGAGTCCATGTCGAACACCGCCAGACGCCGGTTGCGACGGAACAGCGAATCTTCCTGGAAGGCGATGTCGACATTCAGTTCCTGAGCAACGCTGAGAAATTCGGCACGCAGGGCCTGCGGATCAGCCGCTTCGCCACGCACGGAGAACTCGATGCAGCCCTTGCCCTTGTCGGCTGGCGTGTCAAGTGGCATGCGACCCGACAAACGGTCGATATGATCGATATTCAGACCATATTTGGCAGTGATCGAACTGACAGCCTGCAACTGACCGGCGGTCACTTTGCGGGTCAACAGGGTGACGATGTGGCGTTTTTTGCCCTGATTGCCCACCCACTGCTGGTAATCCTCTTCGGACACCGGGGTGAAGCGCACCTGCTGCTCAAGCTCGTAGCCCTTGAACAGAATGTCCTTGAGCACGGCTTTGCCTTGCTCGGAGTCGGGAATTTCAACCAGGATGCCGAACGACAGGGTGTCGTGGATCACCGCCTGACCGATGTCGAGAATGTTCACACCACCCTGGGCCAGAACGCCGGTAATGGCCGCAGTCAGACCCGGACGGTCGACTCCCGTGATGTTAATCAGGACGATTTCGCGCAACGCGCACCCCCGCAACTGGAAAAAAACCGCATTCTACCCACTTTCAGTGACCATCGGGCACCGCGAGCGCTTTGCCGGTCTAGGGCCTGTCGCTATACTGCGCGTCAACTTCACGGACAAAAGAGCCGAGCTCAGTGAACCGGCCCACGCCAGTTAAAACCGATAACTTCTTCCTGCTGATCTTCCGTGCACTGCGCCACCGCCGTGTGCCGATTGCATTGCGCATTGCCAGCCATAACGTGATCCTGGTCGCTCTGGCCCTGGTGATCTATGCCGGGGTGATGGGCTTGCAGTTCAAGCAGGCCATGCACGAGCAGGCCGATGCGCTGGGCGAAAGCCTGACCACGCAGACCGCCACCTCTGCCACTGAACTGTTGGTGTCCAACGACATCCTCAGCCTCAACGTGCTGCTCAACAACCTGACCAAGAACAAGCTGGTTGCACACGCCGCTATCTATAGCGTGGACAACCGCATCCTCGCCGAATCCGGTCAGCGCCCCAAGCACAGCCTGCTGGGCGAAGCCGAGGGCATGTACGAGAGCAAGATCACCTTCCAGGACGTGACCGCCGGGCAACTGCGCATCAGCCTGGACATGGATCAGTTCCAGCAGCCGATGACCATCAGCCTGCAAAGCATGGGTATTCTCAGCGCGATTCTGCTGGCCCTGTCGCTGGCCCTGAGCCTGCGCATGGGTCGCTACCTGTCGACGCCGTTGCTGCAACTGCGCGTCTGGCTGCGCAACATCGACGAATACACCCCGGCCACCGACCGTCAGGACGAGATCGGCGACTTGGCGCGTCAACTGCACGCCAACTTCGCTCCGGAGCCTGCACCAAAACCAGAGCCCGAGCCGGAACCCGAGTTCGAGGAGGAGGATGAGCCAGAGTTTGAGGTACGCAATCTGCGTGACCCGAGCTTTGACGAAACCCGCCCGATGGCCGCGCAAAAGCCTGCGCCGCGCCACGTGGTCAGCACCGTTGAAGACGATGATGACGACGAAGACCCGTTTGCCGATCTGCGCGACGAGTCGCTGACCGAAGCCGCTCCAGCGGCCCCGCGTCAGGCAACCCCGAGCGTGCCGCAACACAGCGCGGTGCTGGCGATCCAGTTGGGTTCGCAAGAGCAATTGCGGCGCCTGCCGCGTGCCCGTCTGGAAGAGTTGCTGGAGCGCTATCGCGACTGCCTCGACCAGGCCGCTTCGCTGTATCAGGGCGAAATCGAAACCCTGAACGATGGCAGCACACTGATGCTGTTCCACACCGAAGACAGCGGTGACGACTACCTGACCAACGCCATCTGCTGCGGCGAGTTACTGCGGGCGCTGGGCCATCAGTTGCAGATCGAAGTCGCCGACAGCGGCATCACCCTGCAATTGCAACTGGGCCTGACCCTGGGCGATGACCTGTTCGGTCTGAGCCAGATCGACCTGCTGCTGACCGATTCGGCTCAGGATGCCCTGGCCCTGTCGCAACACAGCCGCAATCTGCTGCTGGTCGAGCGCAAGATCGGTGATGATGCGCTGATTCGCCAGCGTGCGCGGATCCGCCCGATCGCCAGCCCTGAGGGGGCCTGCTGTGTCGAGCGGTTGATGGAGCCTTATCCGTCGATGCTGGAGCGGCAGCTGGCGCGGATGCATGAGCGCCGGGCGTAAGCCTTAGGCCAGATGCACAGAAGCCCGCAGACGAGTGATTGTCTGCGGGCTTTTTTGTTGCCTGTACCGGCCCTTTCGCGAGCAAGCTCGCTCCCACAGTGGACGGTTGCTGCCACAGACCTTGTGAACACCTTCAAGACCTGTGGGAGCGGGCTTGCTCGCGAAGGCGCCAGCGCTGGCGACAAGGATCCCCAGCCCCAGACACGACAAAGCCCGCACAAGGCGGGCTTTGGGTTTGACTCGATCCAGCCTTAGAAGCGGAACACTTCCATATCGGTGCGAATCGGCGAAGCCATCGGAATCTTCGGTTGCTTATCGGCATCCGCCGCCGGCGCTGCCGGTTTTGGCGCCGCTTTACGCGGAGCTTCGGCCACTGGTGGCTGGTTGGCCAATGGCTTGAGCGCCACCGACAACTGCTCGGCCAGACGCTGCAGCAGTATGCCCTGCGCCTGAACCTGCGAAGCCGTAGTCCCGGCGTGCAGCTCTTGCAGATGAACGATGCGGTTATCGCGCACCTGACCACGACGGTCGATCAGACGCCATTGCGCATCGAGGATCGCCGGTTGTTTCTCACCGGAGTCCAGACGCGTGATGGTCAGCAATACCTGCACATCCGGGGTAAAGCCCAACGTGGCCGGTGCCAGCACCACACGCTGGCTGTCGAGATGACCGGCCACCTGACGCATCAGCAATTGATCGATATCCGACGAAAGGCTGCCGGCCCAGCGACCGTCGGTCGAGGCTTGCAGGCTGCCGTCCGGTTGACGTTGCAGCAGGGTTTCACGTTGCAGGTAGTCGGCCACGACTACCGGACCCAACAAAACCGCCATGCCTGCGCTTTGCGCAGGCTGAACCGGACTTCCACTGTCCAGTTGATACAGCGACACCGGCTGGTGAACGCTGCAGCCCGCCAGGCCCAAAACGCCAGCGAGCAGGAAAATAAGGGGGCGCAGAGCAGTCATCATCCCGTCCAGGTGGCCGCCACAAGGCTGACCACAGTGAAAATACTCAATAAATATGAAGAACGCTCGGCCACGCCGGCGTTTGGAAAGGCCATATCATCCGTGAATATGCGTTCCGACTCCAGCGCCAAAGCGTCGATCTACGCGTTAAATCGCAGATCGAGCTCTCTAGGAGGGCGTTCTCGCCTAATTGAGGTTTTCGACGAGCAGCGCATCTACTCGCTGGAAGCCACGTGGCAGCTTATTGCCACGACGTCCGCGTTCACCCTTGTAGTGTTCGAGGTCGTCGGCCTTCAGCGACAGAGTCCGCTTGCCGGCCTGCAGCACCAAGGTGGCGCCTTCCGGAAGCACGGCGATGTCCGTGACATATTCTTCGCGACTGGCCACGCGCTCACCGGAAATCCCGATGATCTTGTTACCTTTGCCCTTGCCCAGCTGTGGCAGATCGCTGATTTTGAAAATCAGCAGACGCCCTTCGGTCGTGACCGAGGCCAGCCAGTTCTGTTCACGATCGGCGACCGGACGCGGCGCGATGACTTTGGCGTTGTTCGGCAGGCTCAACAAAGCTTTACCAGCCTTGTTCTTGGCTTGCAGGTCTTCGCCTTTGACCACGAAACCGTAACCGGCGTCGGAGGCGATCACGTACAGCGCATCGTCTTCCGGCATCAGCACGCATTCGAAGGTCGCGCCCGGTGGCGGGGTCAGGCGGCCGGTCAACGGCTCGCCCTGGCCCCGGGCCGATGGCAAGGTGTGTGCGGCCACCGAGTAACTGCGGCCGGTGGAGTCGATAAACACCGCAAACTGGTTGGAACGTCCCGCCGCCGAGGTCTTGAAGCCGTCGCCAGCCTTGTACGACAGACCGGTGGCGTCGATGTCATGCCCCTTGGCCGAGCGAATCCAGCCTTTTTCCGACAGGACAACGGTGACTTTCTCGTTCGGCAGCAGATCGTGCTCGGTCAGCGCTTTGGCTTCAGCGCGCTCGACGATTGGCGAACGACGGTCATCGCCGTAAGTTTCCGCGTCTTTCAGCAGCTCGGTGCGCACCAGCTTCTTCAGCTTGGCTTCGCTGCCCAGCAGGGCTTGCAGCTTGGCCTGTTCCTTGAGCAGTTCGTCCTGCTCGTCGCGCAGTTTCATCTCTTCCAGTCGCGCCAACTGCCGCAGACGGGTGTCGAGGATGTAGTCAGCCTGAATCTCGCTGAGGGCGAAACGCTCGATCAGCTTGGCTTTCGGGTGTTCCTCGGTGCGGATGATGTGGATCACTTCATCCAGGTTGAGGTAGGCGATCAACAAACCGTCCAACAGGTGCAGACGACGTTCGACCTTGTCGAGGCGGAATTGCAGGCGGCGACGCACAGTCAGCACGCGGAACTCCAGCCATTCGACCAGCAACGCACGCAGGTTTTTCAGCTGCGGTTTGCCGTCCAGACCGATGATGTTGACGTTGACCCGGTAGGTCGACTCCAGCTCGGTGCTGGCGAACAGGTGCTGCATCAGTGCTTCGTGATCGACGCGGCTGTTGACCGGAATGATCACGATACGGCACGGGTTTTCGTGGTCGGATTCGTCACGCAGGTCGGCGATCTGCGGCGCTTTCGACGGTTTGGCCTGCATCAGCGCGGCGATCTGCTCCAGCACTTTGGCCCCGGAGACCTGGTGCGGCAGCGCGGTGACGATGATGTCGCCGTCCTCGACGTGGTACACGGCGCGCATGCGCACCGAGCCCTTGCCGGTTTCGTACATTTTCAGCAGGTCGGCGCGCGGGGTGATGATTTCCGCTTCGGTCGGATAGTCCGGGCCTTGAATGTGCTCGCAGAGCTGTTCGACCGTGGCCTTCGGCTCATCGAGCAGACGCACGCAAGCAGTGGCGACTTCGCGCAGGTTGTGCGGCGGTACATCGGTGGCCATACCGACAGCGATGCCGGTGGTACCGTTGAGCAGGATGTTCGGCAAACGTGCTGGCAACACCAGCGGTTCCTGCAGGGTGCCGTCGAAGTTCGGCCCCCAGTCAGCGGTGCCCTGGCCCAGTTCGCTGAGCAGCACTTCGGAATAACGCGACAGACGGGCTTCGGTGTAACGCATGGCCGCGAAGGACTTCGGATCGTCCGGCGCACCCCAGTTGCCCTGGCCGTCGACCAGCGTGTAGCGATAGCTGAACGGCTGAGCCATCAGCACCATCGCTTCGTAGCACGCCGAATCGCCGTGCGGGTGGAACTTGCCGAGCACGTCACCGACGGTACGCGCCGATTTCTTGTGCTTGGAATCGGCGTCCAGCCCCAGTTCGCTCATGGCATAAACGATACGCCGCTGTACCGGTTTCAGGCCGTCGCCGATATGCGGCAGAGCACGGTCCATGATCACGTACATGGAGTAGTTGAGGTAGGCATTTTCGGTGAAGTCAGCCAGCGAGCGGCGTTCTACACCGTCCAGGCTGAGATCAAGGGAGTCGCTCATGCGGGCCTCATCGGTTCGTTGTCTGGCGCAGCAGCATGGTGCCACCGCGCTGGGTAAATTCAAGTTTGTTCAGGGCGCTCATGCCGAGCAGCACCTGATCGCCATGCAGCCCCGGCGCGACCAGTGCGCGGACATCCCGCAGCACGATGTCGCCCAGTTGCAGGCGGTCGATTTTTGTACGATAGCCCTGGCTCAGGCCGTTGGCCGTGCTCAGGGTCACACCGAAACCTTCTTCCAGTTTCAAGCGTTTGGCCAGATCCGCCGGGATCGCCACATCGGTGGCGCCGGTGTCGAGCATGAACTCCACCGGTTCCCCGTTGATCTGGCCGCTGGCGACAAAATGCCCTTGGGCGTTGCCGGCCAGTTGCACTTCGATCACCCCATCATGCTGCTCGGACGTGACCACGACGTTCGGATTCTGCTGACGTTCTTCCCACTGGCCGAAAAACCGCGTGGCCAGAAACAGCCCCGCGCACCAGGCCAGAATCATCAACACCCGACCGGCGCGCTTGCCCGGCGGTTGCTGACTCACGGCTTGGCGCTCCAGCCACCTTCAGGCGCGGCGAAACGCCAGACGATCGGCCGAACCTCACCGTCGGCCCGCGGGCCGAAATTATTGTCGACGCCGACCCACGCACCATCAGCGTCAACGATCAATGCCTCTTCCAACCCGAAGTTCTGCGAGTAACGGCGGTTGGCCTGCAACAGTTCAGCGGCGTACGACCAGCAGCGCTCGACCTTGGCAGTCTGCGCATCGCGCCGACAAATCTGGAAGGCGTTGCGTTCAAGGGTAAACAATTTGCCGTTGAACAACGAAAGGTCGGAAAAGTCGCGGTCGACCGCTTTGGCGTGCGGGAACTGCGGCGGCTGCATCTCCTTGCCGCCCTCGCTGAGCAGCACGCAACGACCGTCGCAATCCCACACTGTCTGCTGACGCTTGATCAGCAGCAAGCCGCGGTTTTGCCGTTCGCCGGCCAGCCACATCTGATCGCCCGCCGGGTTGATCGCCAGACCTTCGAAGATCGCATTGAAATGCAGGAGCATGCCACTGGCCCGCGCTTCGCGAACCATCATCGGCGAAATCTTCAGCCAGTTGACCGGGCCGCTGACGGGCACTTGCAGGACCGCCGCGTGCCCCTCGCTGACGATGTAGCGATTGCCAGTGCTGTCGCAACTGATGCCTTCGAAATCCAGGTCGCCACCGCGCACGAACGACGCGGCCCAATTGCGCGAGCGCAACCCCCACGGCAAACCGGTCTCCGGCACTGGCGGCACGTCGATGTGCAAGGCTTCGGCCTGCCAGACCTGATCGGCGGTATTGAGCCGGTAGATCTGATCGTCATCACGGTCCGACACCGCCCACAACTCGCTGCCACACATGGCCAGCCCCGACAGGTTGCCGCCGCGCATGCCGTCAACCGGATGTTCGGACAGTAACTTCAACTCGGGTGCAGGCTCCGCCGACACCGTCATCGCACTCAGTAGCAACGCACTCGCCAATACCCAGCCAAACCGCATCAGGCCAGCACCTCGGCGAGGTTGCCCTTGGATTCGAGCCAGGTCTTGCGGTCACCGGCGCGTTTCTTCGCCAGCAGCATGTCCATCATTTCCGAGGTTTCGGCGAAATCGTCGCCCAGCGTCAACTGCACCAGACGCCGGGTGTTCGGGTCCATGGTGGTTTCACGCAGTTGCGGCGGGTTCATTTCACCGAGACCTTTGAATCGGGTGACCTGCGGTTTGCCGCGTTTCTTCTCGGCCACCAGACGGTCGAGAATCCCGTCGCGCTCGGCTTCGTCGAGGGCGTAGTAGATCTCTTTGCCGAGGTCGATGCGGTACAGCGGCGGCATCGCCACGTAGACGTGACCGGCATCCACCAGCGGGCGGAAGTGCTGGACGAACAACGCGCACAGCAGCGTGGCGATGTGCAGACCGTCGGAGTCGGCGTCGGCGAGGATGCAGATTTTGCCGTAGCGCAGCTGGCTCATGTCCGCCGCGCCCGGATCGACCCCGATCGCTACGGCGATGTTGTGCACTTCCTGGCTGGCGAGCACTTCGCTGCCGTCGACTTCCCAGGTGTTGAGGATCTTGCCGCGCAACGGCAGGATCGCCTGGAATTCCTTGTCCCGCGCTTGCTTGGCGGAACCACCGGCGGAGTCACCCTCGACCAGGAACAGCTCGGAACGCATCGGGTCCTGACCCGCGCAGTCAGCCAGTTTGCCCGGCAGCGCAGGGCCTTGGGTAACGCGCTTACGCTCGACCTTTTTGCTCGCCTTGAGGCGGCGACCGGCGTTGTTGATTGCCAGTTCGGCCAGCGCCAGACCGGTTTCCGGGTTGGCGTTGAGCCACAGACTGAACGCGTCCTTGACCACGCCGGAGACAAACGCCGCCGCTTCACGGGACGACAGACGCTCTTTGGTCTGGCCGGAGAATTGCGGTTCCTGCATCTTCATCGACAGCACGAAAGCGATGCGCTCCCAGACGTCTTCCGGCGCCAGCTTCACGCCGCGCGGCAGCAGGCTGCGGAATTCGCAGAACTCGCGCATCGCATCGAGCAGGCCCTGACGCAAACCGTTGACGTGGGTACCGCCCTGCGCCGTCGGGATCAGGTTGACGTAGCTTTCCTGCACCGCGTCGCCACCTTCCGGCAGCCACAGCAGCGCCCAATCGACCGCTTCCTTGTTACCGGCGAGGCTGCCGCAGAACGGCTCGTCCGGCAGGCGTTCGAATTCGCTGACCGCGTCCACCAGATAGGAGCGCAGACCGTCTTCGTAATGCCACTCGACTTTCTCGCCGGTGCCTTTGTCTTCGAAGCTGACCAGCAGCCCCGGGCACAGCACAGCCTTGGCCTTGAGCACGTGCTTGAGGCGGCTGATGGAGAATTTCGGTGAATCGAAGTATTTCGGATCCGGCGCGAAGTACACACTGGTCCCGGTGTTGCGCTTGCCGACGGTGCCGACGATTTCCAGCTCGGTGGCCTTGAAGCCATCGGCGAAGGTCATCTGGTATTCGTTGCCGTCACGTTTTACCCGTACCCGGACTTCGGTCGACAAGGCGTTGACCACGGAAATACCCACCCCGTGCAGACCGCCGGAGAACTGGTAGTTCTTGTTGGAAAACTTGCCGCCCGCATGCAGCTTGGTGAGGATCAGCTCGACCCCCGACACACCCTCTTCCGGGTGAATGTCGACCGGCATGCCGCGACCGTCGTCGCTGACTTCCAGCGAGTGATCGGCGTGCAGAATGACCTGCACCGATTTGGCGTGGCCGGCCAGGGCTTCGTCGACACTGTTGTCGATGACTTCCTGGGCGAGGTGGTTCGGCCGACTGGTGTCGGTGTACATGCCGGGGCGTTTACGCACCGGGTCGAGGCCCGAGAGGACTTCGATGGCGTCGGCGTTATAAGAGCTAGCGCTGGGAGTGGCCATAGGGTCTCGTCGTCAGTGATTCAATGAAAAAGGGGCAAGACTTCACAGTGCGGTGAAATCGATTGCCTGATACAAATCGGCGCCAATGCCGGCAAAACTCAGCAACGCCGGCAATTGCCCGGCAAAACCCTGGAAACCATGGTCGCCGCCGGCCTGAATGCGCAGAGCACAGGCCCGGTAATACTGCTGGGCGAGGCGATAATCCAGTGTTTCATCGCCGGTCTGCAACCACACCTGATAACGCTGTGCATCCACGGGCGCCGGCACTTCCAGCTCGGCCAGGGCCGTCACATGGTCGCGGGTCAATTCCCAGGTCTCATCGGTATACAGGTTTTTCTGCGTGCCCAGGTATCCGTCGAACATCCGGTGCGGGCTGACCGCCGGGTTGACCAGCAGGGCTTTCAAGCCGTGGCGCTCAGCCAGGTGAGTCGCATAGTAGCCGCCGAGCGAGCTTCCCACCAGCAACGGCCGGCCCAGCTCGGCAATCGCCTGCTGCAACTGACCGATGGCTTCACGCGGGTGGTGATGCAGCGCCGGGACACGCAATTGGTCGCTCAAACCCAGCCGCTCCATTACCTCGACCAGCTGACAGGCCTTTTTCGAAGCCGGGGCGCTGTTGAAACCGTGGATATAGAGGATCGAACCGGACATTTGAGCTCCCTGGGTGTCGGCGAAAGATAGCGGAGTTTACAGGGAGAAAGCCCCTCACCCTAGCCCTCTCCCGGAGGGAGAGGGGACTGAATGGGGGATATTCAAGAGCTACACCGACTTGAGCGAGTTTCAGCGAATCCATAATCGACACATTCTTTCAGGTCGATGGATAACGCCAGACACCTCGGTCAGCTCCCTCTCCCTCCGGGAGAGGGCTGGGGTGAGGGGCTCTTGATCGAAATCAGTAGCCTTCGGAGCCGTAATCGACGGTGAATTCGAAGTCGGTAACGCGCTCGACGCCGGTTTCCAGCCGTCCATCCGGCAACAGCCGCAACCAGCGATATCCCGGCGCCTGCTCGCCCACCTTGAAGTCTTCACTCCCCGGTTCGAACTGAATGCAGGTCGAAGGCGAGGCCATCAGCCGAACGCCGTTGCGCTCGCGGTCGAATTCCTGATGCACATGCCCCCAGAGCACTGCGCGGGCCTGCGGAAAACGATCCAGCACCGCGAAAAACGCTTCCGGGTTACGCAAGCCGATCGGCTCCGCCCACGCGCAACCGATCGGCACCGGATGATGGTGGAAACACACCAGATGATGGCGCTGCGGGGCTTCGCTCAGCGAACGTGCGAGCAACTGCAACTGATCGTCCTGCAGATAACCCGGCACAGAACCCGGTACCGCCGAATCGAGCAAGGTCACCCGCCAGTTACCGATGTCCACCACCGATTCCAGCAATGCGCTTTGCTCCGCGGCCTCGGCCATGATTCGCGGCTCATCGTGATTGCCGGGAATCCAGCGTGCCGGCGCATCGATCTGCGCGGTCATCTGGCGAAACTGTTGATATGACTCCAGCGTGCCGTCCTGGGAAATATCCCCGGTGGCCAGAATCAGGTCGATCCGCGGTTGCTGCCTGAGCACCTGTTCGATGACCTTCTGCAGGCTCTCGCGGGTATTCATGCCCAGCAGCGTGCCGTCCGCCTCGGCGAACAGATGACTGTCGGATAACTGCACCAGCAACGCCGGATCGGCGGTGGTCAATGTGGATACGCTCGGCAAGGCGTTCTCCCAGGGCAAAAGCACGGAATCGGTTGAGTGGCGCAATTATGCTGGGGGATGACACAAAGAGGAAACCGACGAACCGGACGCAGTTCACAACTAGCGTACGACTTCGTACTCGTGCCCCAGGGCCAGACAATGGCTCAGCCATTCCCCCAGGAACAGATTGAGCTGGGCCTTTTCATCCGGCTGATGCATCGCGGCGTTCGGGTAAGGATAGATGCCGCGAAAGCGTCGTGCATGTTCGGCGCTGATGACCTCGGCCATGCGTGCGTCGTGGTAGACCTGCACTTCCAGCTGCGGCACCGGCAGCCACGGCAGACTGTGTTCCTGACGCACCTGCAAGGTGGTGGTGTACGGACAGGTCTGCAGCACTTCGAGGGCCAGCACGCCGAGCATCTGCTCGCCCTGGGTCACGGCGATGCGCCGCGCCTCGGGTTCGTTGCGCATGTCCGGCACCAGTCGCATCAGGCGCGCGTAGTTGGCCTCGCAGGCGGCTTGCAGCCCCGCGAGGTCGACTCGATAACGATCGCGCAGCTTGTTTACGACCATAACCCCCTCACTTCGGCGCGGTTCAGCGCCAGCCATTGCAAGGCGATGATGCTCGCCGCGTTGGCAATACGTCCGTCACGGACGGCCTGCAAGGCATCTTCGAACGCCCAGACCGTGACGCGGATATCTTCTGCTTCTTCCTCCAGCCCATGCAGGCCGCCTACGCCGTCGGTGCTGCAGTGCCCCAGGTACAAATGCACGAATTCATTGCTGCCGCCCGGCGACGGAAAATACTTGGTCATCGGCCACAAGGACTTGATGTCCAGTCCAGCTTCCTCCTGCGCCTCGCGGTGAGCAACTTCTTCCGGCACTTCAGCCTTGTCGATCAGACCGGCGACCAGTTCGACCAGCCACGGGTTGTCGGTCTTGCCCATGGCGCCGACGCGAAACTGCTCGAGCAGCACAACTTCATCGCGCTGCGGATCGTAGGGCAGCAGGCACACGGCATCGTGACGCACGAAGACTTCGCGGTTGATCTCGCGGCTCATGCCGCCGGCGAACAGCTCATGGCGCAGGTGCAAACGGTCGAGCTTGTAGAAGCCCTCGTAGCAGCGCTCGCGCTTTACAACATCGACGGTGGCCGGAGTGGCGTTGGCAAAATCAGTCATGAGCATCCTCTCTACTGCAAATCCGATTCGAGGTTGCTTTGGGTGACCGGCAACCTCGACTTCGCGCCATCCTAACGCGCCCGCGATGATTGATGCAGCCCCTTTACCGTCAGCGGGATGGACGGTGGAGGCGAAACCCACTCTAATTAGCTTAGTGGCGAACTGACTGCCTCGACGAGAGTCGAAGCGGATAACTTTTTGCCTTCCTCTGTTTCACAAAGGACGCCCATGTCGCTCTTCAAAATTGCCTCCGTGGCCGCCATCGCCCTGACTCTTGGCGCATGCTCGAGCCTGTTCCAGCCCAGCTACCGCACGCCGCTGGAAACCACCCGCGATGCGTCGGAAACCCTGAAACCCGGCTGTTCCGGCCCGGACTGCCCACTGGTAAACATCGATACCCTGCGCTTCCCGGCTGAGCCGGCACTGGATGGCATCATTGAAAAGCGTCTGCTGCAAATGACTCGCAGCGAGCCAAATGCGCCGGTGGCACCAACGCTGGCCGCCTATCGTGATCAGTTCCTGCGCACCGCCGACCCACACTACGGCAGCTATTTGCAGGCCAAGGTACGTGAGCAGCATGACGGCTTGGTGATCATCGAGTTGTCGAGCTACCTCGACACCGGTGGCGCTCATGACACACCGGGGCGCGGCTTCATCAACTATTCGCGTCAGCAGCACAAAGTGCTGAGCCTGTCGGACATGTTGCTGCCGGGTCAGGAAGAAATGTTCTGGAAAGCCGCACAGGTGGTGCACAACAGCTGGCTGATCAACACCAGGCTCGATCAGGAACCGGAGTTCGTGAAGAATTGGCCATTCGTGAAAACCCCGAACGTGGCCCTGACAACCGGCGGCGTGGTGCTCAAGTACAACGTGAGCACCATCGCGCCTTACGCGCTGGGCCTGATCGAAATGACGATCCCTTACGCGCGCCTGAACGGCATTCTCAAACCCGAGCTGTTTCCGGGCCGTAGCTGAAGGCTCGGCCGAGCACCAGCTGTAGCAGCCCTGCCAGCACCAGCGCCGGCAGGGTCGCGCCGACATCCGGATACAGATTCGCCAGCAAGTGGTAGGTGCTGATACCGCCCAGCCACGCCAACAGCGCCGGCCAGCGCAACGCGGCCGCAGCGACCTGGCCCCGGCGCTTGCGCAGGATGAAGTGATCGACCAGCACCACGCCGAACAACGGCGCGAACACCGAGCCGATCAGCAGCAGGAAGTTCTGGTACTGCGCCAGTGGCGCCAGCAGCGCGATCAGGGTGCAGAGCACGCCGATGGCCAAGGCCAGATGCTCGACTTTCAAGCGCAACAGAATCCCGCTCGACACCGCCGCCGAGTGAATGTCGGCGAAGGCGTTTTCCGACTCGTCCAACAGAATCAGCAACAGCGGAATCCCCAGGCCAGCACCGGCCAAAGCCAACAGCAACGCGTTGACTTCACCGCTCGGCGCGAACGCCAGGGTGTAGGCCACGCCGAGGCTCATCAACCAGAAATTGCCGATGAAGAAACCGATGGCGGTGCCGCCAAATACGTTCTTCGCGCGCTTGCCGAAACGCGAGTAATCGGCGATCAGCGGCAGCCACGACAGCGGCATCGCGATGGCAATGTCGAAGCCCACGGCGAAGGGCATCGAACCGTCCCCGGTACGCGCCCAAAGCGCAGCCAGATCGGCCTTGGCAAACAGGTTCCAGGTCAGCCAGATGCAGGCCGCGAGGATCAGCCAGATGCCCCATTTGCGCAGGATCTTGCGCACGAACGTCAGCGGCCCGCTGACGGCGAGCAGGGTCGCCAGCGCACCAAAGCACAAGGTCCAGAGCATCGGGCTGGCCCACAGCGAACCTTCGCTGAACGCACGGGTACCGAGCAGGCTGGCCGCATCACGCATGACGATGATTTCGAACGAGCCCCAACCGATCAGTTGCAGCAGGTTGAGCAGCGCCGGCAGGCCCGCGCCTTTGCTGCCGAGGCTGAGTTTCAGCGCGGCCATCGACGACAGGCCGGTGTCGCTGCCGATCACGCCGACTGCTGCCAGCAATAGCACGCCGACCAGGGTGCCGAGAAAAATCGCCAGCAACGAACCGGACAGGCCCAGACCGGGCGCCAGCAAGGCACCGGTCTGCAACACCATCAGGCCGATGCCGAGGGAAAACCACAGGGAAAACAGATCGCGACCGCCGAATACCCGCTTGTCGGCGGGTACGGCGAGGTCGGGGGAATAAGTGCTGGGTTGAATGCTCAAGGGTGTTATCTCAGAGGGACATTTGTTGTTTTTTTGATCACACACCATTCCTGTGGCGAGGGAGCTTGCTCCCGCTGGTCTGCGCAGCAGACCCAAAACCGGCCAACGCGTTCTTTCAATCAGAACGCGTTGGCCGGATTTACGACTGCTTCGCAGCCGGGCGGGAGCAAGCTCCCTCGCCACAGAGGCTCCGGTCATCCCAGAGCCCTTCAGGTCAGATCAAACCTTCTTGTACAGCTGACTGCCTTCCTTCTTGAACCGCTCGGCCTGTTCCGCGAGGCCTTGGGCGACATCCACGTCGACCGCGTCGATCCGCTGGTTGGCCGCGTATTCGCGGACTTCCTGAGTGATCTTCATCGAGCAGAATTTCGGCCCGCACATCGAACAGAAGTGCGCGACCTTGGCCGAGTCCTTCGGCAGGGTTTCATCGTGATACGAACGGGCAGTGTCCGGGTCCAGACCGAGGTTGAACTGGTCTTCCCAACGGAATTCGAAACGCGCCTTGCTCAAGGCGTTGTCACGAATCTGCGCGCCCGGGTGACCCTTGGCAAGGTCGGCGGCATGGGCGGCGATCTTGTAGGTGATGATCCCGGTTTTCACGTCATCCTTGTTCGGCAGGCCGAGGTGTTCCTTCGGCGTCACGTAGCAGAGCATGGCGCAACCGAACCAGCCGATCATCGCCGCACCGATACCCGAGGTGATGTGGTCGTAACCCGGAGCGATGTCGGTGGTCAGCGGGCCGAGGGTGTAGAACGGCGCCTCGTCGCAGCACTCCAGCTGCTTGTCCATGTTCTCTTTGATCAACTGCATCGGCACGTGGCCAGGGCCTTCGATCATGCACTGCACGTCGTGTTTCCAGGCGATCTTGGTCAGCTCGCCGAGGGTCTCCAGTTCGCCGAATTGCGCTTCGTCATTGGCGTCGGCAATCGAGCCCGGACGCAGACCATCACCCAGCGAGAAGCTGACGTCGTAGGCCTTCATGATTTCGCAGATTTCGTCGAAGTGGGTGTAGAGGAAGTTCTCTTTGTGGTGCGCCAGGCACCACTTGGCCATGATCGAACCACCACGGGAAACGATGCCGGTCACACGCTTGGCGGTCAGCGGCACGTAGCGCAACAGCACGCCGGCGTGGATGGTGAAGTAGTCGACGCCCTGCTCGGCCTGTTCGATCAGCGTGTCGCGGAACAGCTCCCAGGTCAGGTCTTCAGCGACGCCGTTGACCTTCTCCAGCGCCTGATAGATCGGCACGGTACCGATCGGCACCGGCGAGTTGCGGATGATCCACTCGCGGGTTTCGTGAATGTGTTTGCCGGTGGACAGGTCCATCACCGTGTCCGAACCCCAGCGAATGCCCCACGTCAGTTTCGCCACTTCTTCTTCGATGGACGAACCCAGGGCGCTGTTGCCGATGTTGCCGTTGATCTTCACCAGGAAGTTACGGCCGATGATCATCGGTTCCAGTTCGACGTGGTTGATGTTGGCCGGAATGATCGCGCGGCCACGGGCGATTTCTTCACGGACGAATTCAGCGGTGATTTCTTTCGGGATGCTCGCACCGAAGCTGTGACCGGCGTGTTGCTGGGTCAACAGGCCGGCGGCGCGGGCCTCTTGCAGCTTCATGTTTTCGCGGATGGCGACGTATTCCATCTCGGCGGTGATGATGCCTTTGCGCGCGTAGTGCATCTGGCTGACGTTGGCCCCGGCCTTGGCCCGGCGCGGGTTGTTGACGTGAGCGAAACGCAGTTTGGTCAGCTCCGGGTCAGCGAGACGCTCCTGACCGAAGTTCGAGCTCAAGCCTGGCAGACGCTCGGTGTCGCCACGGTCGTCGATCCACGCCGAACGCACGTCGCCCAGACCTTTGCGCACATCGATCACCACGTTCGGATCGGTGTACGGGCCCGAGGTGTCATACACGGTGACCGGCGCGTTGATTTCGCCGCCGAAGTCAGTCGGGGTCACATCCAGGGTGATTTCGCGCATCGGCACGCGGATGTCCGGGCGCGAGCCCTGAACGTAGACTTTCTGCGAACGAGTGAAGGGTTGAACGGACTGTTCATCGACCTTGGCCGAGTCACTCAGGTTGATCGCGTTTTTTGATTTTGTCGTCATCACGGGCTCTCCAGACAGCATCCAGCAGTGGATTGTCGGAGCAGAACCTGAAAGGCACGGACGCACCAGGACTGGTGCTGTGCATCGTCGTCGAGCGTTCGATTGTCGAACAATTTCCCGGACGAAGCACAAGAGGACTCGCCGGGTGACGAGAAATCTTGTTCCCTACGCAGGCGCTAACCTGATCAGGTTCAACGGGATCCGAAATTATTCGATCTCAGCCTCATAGCAAGGCACCCCGACAAGAACCCGGCCAGTCTAGACACAACCGGCAAAGAACGCCAACACCGCAGCAAACACCTTGATGAATGGCGTAATTAGCGGGACTTGCAGGATTGTTGCCGCACGTTTGCACAACTACACTCGCTGTGCCTTGCGCGCCTTGACGCTGCCGGGGCCGCGCCGTAGCCTTGGCGCGCACATTATTTTCATAATATTTTTGCTAGGGATCGCCTCATGCTGCGCAAACTTTCACTGGCTCTTGCCGTGTCTTGTGCGTCCAACGCAATGGCCTGGGCAGCAGAAGCGCCCTTGTCGACCAAGACCGATCTGGTCAGCGTCTATCAGGAAGCGGTCGACAACAACGCCGATCTGGCCGCCGCCCGCGCCCAGTACGGTGCACAGAAAGAAGTGGTGCCACAGGCCCGCGCCGGCTTGCTGCCCAACTTGTCTGGTGGCGCCGAAGTGGCGGACGTGCGCACCTCGATCGACCAGCCTTCGGCCATTGCCAATCGCAGCGCGCATTCCTATCAGGCGACCCTGGCCCAGCCATTGTTCCGCGCTGATCGTTGGTTCCAGTACCAGGCCGCCAAGGACGTCAACGAACAGGCCGCCCTGCAACTCTCGGCCACCGAGCAGAACCTGATCCTGCAATCGGCGGAAAGCTACTTCAACGTGCTGCGCAGTCAGGACAACCTGGCTTCGACCAAGGCTGAAGAAGCCGCGTTCAAGCGTCAGCTCGATCAGTCCAACGAACGCTTCGACGTCGGCCTGTCGGACAAGACCGACGTGCTGCAATCGCAGGCCAGCTACGACACCGCGCGCGCCAACCGCATCGTTGCGCAGCGTCAGGTGGATGATGCGTTTGAAGCGCTGATCACTCTGACCAACCGCCAGTACAACTCGATTCAGGGCATCGTTCACACGCTGCCGATCCTGCCGCCGACGCCAAACGACGCCAAGGCCTGGGTCGACACCGCAGGCAAACAGAACCTCAATCTGCTGGCGAGCAACTTTGCGGTCAGCTCCGCCGAACAGACCCTCAAACAGCGCAAGGCCGGTCACCTGCCGACCCTCGATGCCGTGGCCAAATACGAAAAGGGTGACAACGACGCCCTCGGCTTCGCCAACCCGAACGCCTTCGGTACTCCGTACGGTGGCAACGTCGAGCAAAGCACCCTGGCCCTGCAACTGAACATTCCGATCTACAGCGGCGGGCTGACCAGCTCGCAAGTGCGCCAGTCCTATGCGCAGCTGGATCAGAGTGAGCAACAGCGCGAATCCCTGCGCCGGCAAGTGGTGGAAAACACCCGCAACCTGCATCGCGCGGTGAACACGGATGTCGAGCAGGTGCAGGCGCGCCGCCAGTCGATCATCTCCAACCAGAGTGCGGTGGAAGCCACGGAAATCGGTTATCAGGTCGGTACGCGCAACATCGTCGACGTGCTCGATGCGCAGCGTCAGCTGTACACCTCGGTGCGCAACTACAACAACACCCGCTACGACTACATCCTCGACAACCTGCGTTTGAAGCAGGCAGCGGGAACGTTGAATCCGGGTGACTTGCAGGACCTGGCGCGCTATCTGAAGCCCGACTACAACCCGGACAAGGACTTCCTCCCGCCGGATCTGGCCAAGGCAGCCGAAGCACAGCTCAAGGCGCGCCCGTAAACAGCAAACAAGATACCTGTGGCGAGGGAGCTTGCTCCCGCTCGGCTGCGCAGCAGTCGTAAACCTGGCAACTCGATGTATCAGGTCTTGGGGCAGCTGGGCTGCCCAACGGGAGCAAGCTCCCTCGCCACAGGGGTTGAGTGCGAATCAGCGAATCAACCTGCCCAGCCCATCCAGCAACCGCTGCAACGCTCCCTGATTACGGCGCATCACCGCCAGCCCGGCCTCGGCCATGCGTTGCGCATCGCGGGGCAATTCGAACAGGCGCTGCACTGCCACCGCCAGCCCTTCGGCGTCATCCACTTCGGCCAACGCCCCGGCTTCGCGCAATTGCGCGGCGATGTCGAGGAAGTTGAACAGGTGCGGGCCACTGATCACCGGTTTGGCCAGTGCCGCCGGCTCCAGCAGATTGTGCCCACCGTTCGGCACCAGGCTGCCGCCAACGAAAGCGCTGTCAGCCAACGCGTAGAGAAACAGCAACTCGCCCATGGTGTCGCCGAGCAGCACTGAAGTGTTCGCCTCGACATTGGCACCACTCGAACGGCGCACCGTGGCAAAGCCTTCACGCTGGCACAGCTCGAACACCGAGTTGAAACGCTCGGGATGGCGCGGCACCAGAATCAGCAGCGCATTCGGGTAGTTCGCCAGCAGCCGACGATGGGCGTCGAGCACGACCTCGTCTTCGCCTTCGTGGGTGCTGGCGGCGATCCATACCGGGCGCTCCAGCGCTTGCCACTGTCCGCGCAGCTCAGCGGCACGTTGCAGCAGTTGCGGGTCGATGGTCAGATCGAACTTGATCGAACCGGTGACTTCAACCGTCTGCGGGCGCGCGCCCAGATCCCGGAACCGTTGGGCTTCGGCTTCGGTCTGCACCGCAAAAAAACTCATTTCAGCGAGCATCGGCGCGGTCAGTTTGCTGAAGCGGCCATAACCTTTGGCCGAGCGCTCGGACAATCGCCCGTTGGCCAATGCCACTGGAATCCCGCGTTTGGCGCACTGATGGATGTGGTTGGGCCACAGTTCGGTTTCCATGATCACCGCCAGTTTCGGTTTGGCGTGATCAAGAAAACGCGCCGCTGCGCACGGCAAGTCATAGGGCAGATAGCAATGCTGGATGCGCGGTTCGTTGGCGAACAGTGCCTGAATCCGTTCCGATCCGGTCGGCGTCATGCAGGTCACGGTGATCGGCAGCTGTGGATAACGTTGCATCAAGGCGCGAATCATCGGCGCAGCGGCGATGCTTTCGCCCACCGACACTGCGTGCACCCAGATCCCGCCGGGTTGCAGTGGTGGCATCCCATAGGAGAAGCGCTCGCCAATCCGTTTGGCATACGCCGGGGCCTTGCGCGAGCGCAGCCACAGCCGAATCGCCACCAATGGCAGCCCCAGGTAAAACAGCGCGGTGTAGAGAGTTCTATTCATGGCGGCGGAGTTTATCGACTTTTGTCGCCAATCGCCCGCAAGTGCACGGCAAAACGTTCGGCCAGCCAGCGCGCCGCAGGCCCCAGGGGTTCATCCCGGCGCCAGACCAGTTCCACCACCAAGGCCGGCGGGGTCCATTCGCTGTCCAGTTCAACCATCAAACCCTGATAGGCCGAGTACTGCACCACATGCCGGGGCAGCCACGCCCAACCGAGATCGCGCACCAGCCATTCGGCCATTACGTAGAAACTGTCGGCGCGCCACACTTGCGGGCTGGCCGGTTCGTTGCCGGGGTAGACGCTGGTTTGCGTCGACATCAGCAATTGCCGATGCTGCGCCAGTTGCTGGCAGGTGACGTAGGACTGCGTCGCCAGCGGATGATTGATGCCGCAGACGGTGACCATTTCCACCCGGCCCAATACCCGTCGTTCCAGTGCTTCGGGGATTTCATCGTGATAGAACAGCAGACCCAGATCGGCGCGACGCTCGACCAGTTTGCGGGCGACTTCACCCTGGGCGGCGCTGGTCAGTTGCACTTCGAGACTGGGAAATTGCTCGGCCAGCGCATCGAAGCTTTCCACCAGTGCCTGATACGGCATCGCTTCATCCTGAGCCACGCGCAACTGCGCTTCCTGGCCGCGCATCATCGCCATCGCTCGACCGTTCAGACGCGCGCATTGACGCAACACCTCTCGTGCCTCTTCGAGCAGTGCTTCCCCCGCTTCGGTGAGCCGGGGCTGGCGACCACTGCTACGCTCGAACAGGCTGACACCCAAATCGTCCTCCAACATGGCGATGGCGCTGCTGATCGCCGACTGCGCCTTGCGCTGCTGGCGCGCCACGGCGGAGAACGAGCGTTGCTCGGCGACGCTGACGAAGGCGCGCAGTTGATCGAGATTCCACTGGGTATTCATGCTGCAGCCCATCTTTAAAACAGATAGGTAATGACTTTACCCCATCTGGCGAGCGACTAGAATGCCGCCTCAGCAAGCAACGTTTTACATGAGGATCTACACATGAACGCCTACGCCTTCCTGGCTATCGCCATCTGCGCCGAAGTGATCGCCACCGTTTCGATGAAAGCGGTCAAAGGCTTGAGCACCCCGCTGCCGCTGATCTTGGTCATTGTCGGCTACGGGATCGCTTTCTGGATGCTGACTCTGGTGGTGCGCACTGTGCCGGTGGGTGTTGCCTACGCCGTGTGGGCCGGTATGGGCATCGTGATGGTCAGCGTCGCGGCGCTGTTCATTTATGGGCAAAAGCTGGATGTGCCGGCGATGCTCGGAATGGCGTTGATCGTGCTCGGTGTGGTGGTCATCCAGCTGTTCTCGAAAACTGCCGGTCACTGATTTGAAGTAACGCACATCCCTGTGGGAGTGGGCTTGCTCGCGAATGCGGTTTATCAGACAACATTTCTGTTAACTGACACAGTGCATTCGCGAGCAAGCCCGCTCCCACATTTGGTTTTGCATCTGCCCTGTTGATCATCGACAAATCCCCCTCTTTCCCGAGTCTGTATACTGCGCCCTCGTCTTGAACACTGAGGTCGCTGCATGCCATCCGTTATTTCCACCGACGTTCTGATTGTCGGCGCTGGTGTCGCCGGCCTCTGGCTGAATGCGCGTCTGCGCCGCCAGGGTTTTTCGACCGTGCTGGTGGAAAGCGCCAGCCTCGGCGGCGGGCAGAGTGTGAAGTCCCAGGGCATCATCCACGGCGGCGCCAAGTATGCGTTGCACGGTGCGCTGACCGGTGCCTCGGAAGCCATCGCCGACATGCCGCGCCGCTGGCGTGAAGCGCTGGCCGGCAACGGCGAGCTGGATCTGTCCGGCGTGCGCCTGCTGTCCGAAGCGCATTACCTGTGGTCACCCGGCACCCTCGCCGGCAATCTCACCAGTTTCTTCGCCAGTAAAGCCGTGCGTGGCCGGGTCGATCAGGTCAAGGGCGAGCAACTGCCGCCCGCGTTGCAAGACAAACGCTTCAAGGGCAAGGTCTACCGCCTCGCCGAGTTGGTGGTCGACGTGCCAAGCCTGATTCAGCGCCTGGCCGATCTGGCCGGTGACGGTCTGCTCGCCGGACAAACCATCGAACCGCTGCTGGAAGCGGGTGTGCTGGTCGGCCTGAAGGTCGACGGCCGCGAGATTCGCGCCCAGCGCATCGTCCTCAGCGCCGGTGCCGGTACTGCCCGATTGCTGGAAGACCTGGGCCTGAGCCAACCGGCGATGCAACGTCGGCCGCTGCACATGATCATCGCCAAGGGCCCGAGCCTGAAGCCGCTGTACGCCCATTGTCTGGGCGGTGGCACCAAGCCGCGCATCACCGTCACCACTCACCCGGCCGCTGATGGCAACTGGGTCTGGTATCTGGGCGGCGACATTGCCGAAAGCGATGGCGTGGCCCGCGAGCCGGCCGAGCAGATCGCCACCGCGCAGAAAGAACTCGGCCAGTTGCTGCCATGGATCGACCTGAGCCAGGTGCAATGGGCGACCTTGCGCGTGGATCGCGCCGAGCCGCTGCAAACTGGCTTGAGCCGTCCGGACAACGCCTTCCTCGCCGAGCAGGGTCGCCTGCTGGTGGGCTGGCCGACCAAACTGGCACTGGCGCCAGACTTCGCCGACCGCGTTATTGCCTCGCTGCAGCGCGACGGCATCCAGCCGCAACCGACCGAGCCGTTGCCGGCATTGCCAAAACCACCGATGGGCGTACCGGCCTGGGAGCAATTGTTGCCATGAGCGTCCCTACCCTGCACGAACTGCATCGCCCACTGGGCAGCACCGGTCTGATGGTTTCACCGCTGGGCCTGGGTACGGTCAAGCTTGGCCGCGACCAGGGTGTGAAATACCCCAACGGCTTTCAGATCCCCGATGATGATGCGGCACGCATGCTGCTCAATCAGGCCAAAGGGCTGGGCATCAACCTGATCGACACCGCGCCGGCCTACGGGCGCAGCGAAGAACGCCTCGGCCCGCTGTTGCGCGGCCAACGGCAGGACTGGGTGATCGTCAGCAAGGTCGGCGAAGAGTTTGCCGACGGCCTGTCGCGCCATGACTTCAGTGCGGCGCATACGCGGATGTCGGTCGAGCGCAGCCTGCAACGTCTTGAAACCGATTTTATCGACCTGGTGCTGGTGCACTCCGACGGCAACGACATGGCCATCCTCGAGCACGAAGAGGTCTACGCCACCCTCGCCGCACTCAAGGCCGAGGGCAAGATTCGTGGCTTCGGCTTCTCCGGCAAAACGGTCGAGGGTGGACTCAAGGCGCTGGAGCAAGGGGACTGCGCGATGGTCACCTACAATCTGAACGAACAGAACGAGAAGGCAGTCATTGACTATGCTGCTGCCCACGGCAAAGCCATTCTGGTGAAAAAAGCCCTGGCCAGCGGCCATGTGTGCCTGAGTCCGGGCGTGGATCCGGTGCGCGCCAGCTTCGAGTTGTTGTTCCAACAGCCCGGCGTTGCCAGTGCTATTGTCGGGACGATCAATCCGCTGCACCTCGCCCATAACGTTGCGACCGTTGCCCAGGTCCTTCGTGGTCACTGACGCCGCCCCGCGGCCTTAAGCAGGAGCCGACATGCCGCGCACGCTCATCAGAAAGAACCCGAGCAACTTCAAGACACTGCCGCTGTTCGTCGAGGCCACGCCCGAAGGCCTGACGTATCAGAGCGTCGGCATGCCGCTGAATTTCGCCCAGACCCTGCAACGGCGCAAACCGGTGAGCGTGGCGGATGCCGAGCGCTTCGCGGTGGAGCTGGCCAACCTCGGGGTCTCGGTGCGCCTGACCCTGCATTGGCAGAATCGCGATTACTGGGTGCTGGTGCGCCAGCGTCGGCAGGATCGTGGCGATGTGGTGCTCAAGCTGATTTCCGGTTACGTGCCTGCTCAAGAACTGAACATCCCGTTGCACACGGCGATTCAGGAAATCGCCGAAGAGTGTCTGCTGGAAACCCCGGAAGGCTGGCTCGGCGGACGCTTCAACGACACCTGGTTACCCGCGCCCTACTCGTCCGCCCTGCATTACCGCGAGGCCCTGCCATTTCGCCTGACGCCACACTCCGGTTCCGCGCGGCCGGTGCGCTGCGCCAATCTGCAATTGCTCGAACGGCCACGGGCCTACGTGCATCTGCCGACCGCATCGCTGCAACTGATCTATGACTTGCGCCTGGAGGTGCCCAAGGAAGTCAAATCCTTGAGCCTGTTTCACGTCGATGAGCGACTGGAAGGCGATCAACTGGTGGCGCGACTCGACCGCAAGCGCCCCGATCTGTACCTGATGCCGTTGCAGGACGGCGAACCGCTGGCCGAGCTGTATACCTTGAAGAAAGGTCAGTTGTCTCCGGCAGGCACACGCGGTCTGTATCTGGCCGAAAGCTTCGCCAGACAGGATGGCTGGCTGGTGCGGGACGAGCGGATTCGCTGGAAGGACTGGCTCGTGGCGCAGGGGCTGGCGACGCCAAAAGCACCCCGCACCAGTCTCAGACAATTGAGCCTCAAGGCACTGAAGCTGGTCGGTCTGGTCAAACGTCGCCAGAGCAAATAGCGTTTAGCGTCGACGGTCCATGAACGTGCGCAACGTGGCGAACCAGTGAAAGTAGCGATTCTCGCGTTTGCCCATGCCCCGCTTGGGCGAAAACGACTCCTCGGCAAACGCACCATTGATGCGCACGCGTGACGCCTGGGTCGGCAGCGTGCAGACCTTGGCATCTGCCCGCTGCATGGCAAACTTGAGCAGGCGCTCGGAATGCAGCTTCCTGCCCGTCTCCTTGCAGAAGTCGAAAATGCGCTCGATTCTTTTGCCATATGCCCTGTAAGTGTCGCGCCCACAGACGGCAAAGCGGTCGTTCAGCCCGCCCCACCACTGCCAATCAGGTATGTAGACGTTATGTCGACGGGCATCGGGCTGATTGAACATGTAGGCCGGCAACGGCGTGTGAAAGAAATTGTCCGGGCGCACGAACACCACGAAATCCGGGTTGAACGCCTCAATCATCGTGGTCACGGTGTGCAGCGAATTGAGCTGATAAATCAGGTTGCGCAGCGAGGCGTAGTCGTCATTCCAAGTGTCGCCGAGGGTTTTTACCCGTTCGAAATCCCAGCGCTCCAGCACGCCGTCGGTGGCGGTGATGCCGCCCTTCATCGACTCGAAAGGTCGATAGTTGTCAGCCGCAAGCTCACCCTGCTCGCCGGACCTTGCGTTGCTGACCTCGCCAACCTGATACAGATGGTAGAAACACTGCACATTGCAGTCGGCTGGCAATTGCGCCAGAACGTTTTGCTCGATGGAAGGGAAACAGATGTCCGAGTTCCTTGGAATCCCGAAAAACGCCACCGCAATGTTCAACACTCGACCACACCTTTTATAAGTAAAACCAACCGCGAGCCCGTTGCGAATGTCGCATTGTTTAGCGACGGCGGAACCACCGCTGCCACCAGGGACGCGGCAACAGCGGCACGGTGATCACGTCTGATTGCAGCAGCCATTGCCGCTCATAGTCCCAGGCATGGCCGCTCCACAGTTTGCCCGCTTCGTTGGAGAAACCGAGCGTCATGAGCTGGTAGTTGTAATCGCCCTGCCCGCGCAACCAGTCCAGCAGCACCAGCGCATTGAATCCCGTGGACGGCCCTACAAAGCGCTTGCCGCCTGGACGCTCCACCGGATAATTCCACAAGGGCGGCAGCGGAATACGCTCCCAGAAAAGGGCAACGCCCGGGATCGGACACATCGCCCCGGTGGCGCCCACCAGCAGGGTGAAACACCGTCCACCCTGCTCGATCAGGCGCTGCACCTCCGGGCCGGGAGGGAGCCCGAAGAAGTAGGCGTCCGGCGCATTGAAACCATGAACAAACAGGTTGACGCTCTGCGGGTTGAGCAAAGACGCTTTGACGCAGGTATTGAAACTGACCACCACATCATCGGCGTTGATGGCCAATCGGTCGACGTCGGCCTGGGTGATGGCTGGGTTGTTGGCAATAAGTAGCACCCGTGGTGCTCGACGCAGACAGTCGATCAAGGCGTGCGGCAATGCCTGAGTCACTGATTGATGGCCGCCTGGCAGTGCATCCAGCGCCATGGGCGCAACGGTTCGTGGCGCTTGATGCTCCATCATTTAACCCGGCACCTTCATCCCATAACGTAACTTGACCCATAGCCGCGAGAATGCCGAGGGTGGTTGCCACGGACGCATTTCGCGCTGGATTTCAGTAGCGAGGGTTCGCCCGACACGGGCAAAGGAGTAGCGGTCTTCGGCAAATGCCTGGCCATTGCGGGCAATGCGATCGGCGAGCTGCGGATTGCTTTGCAGGAGCCGGATCTTCTCCACGGCCTCGTCTTCGCTGCGATAGAACACCGTGTTGTGCATGTCCTCGAAGCCCAGCAGACGGTCCTCTTCTCCCTGACTCCACGCCAGCAGCACACAACCGCACGCCATTGCCTCGAAGTTCTTGATCATGAACTCATTCATGCCGATGTCGGCACTGACGAAGATCCTGATGCGATTGAGCGTTTCCAGGTATTCAGTGCCGGAATTGGTGCGTGTCACCAGCAACCCGGTGCGCTGCGAAAGCGATTCCAGCAGTGCTTTGCGCAGTGCGTACTCGGTGCTTTTCAGACTGCCGAGAAAACCCAGTGGAATGTCGCGCTCGGTGCCGGTATTACGCAGCATCTGCTCGTCATAGCCCTTGGATACAAACACCGTATCAATGCCTTCTGCCTGCATCTTGCGGGCGACCACCGCCCCGGACACCAACGCCCGGCACGCGGGAAGTCGCTTGTACAGCCGTGAATACACGCCGCGGTACTTACTCTGGGGCATGTAGTTCTGGTACGCGTCGTGTTCGAGGAAGATCAGGCCGGGAATGCATTTGAGCACCCGCAACTGACGCACGACGCGTTTGACTCGCGTGAAAATCACAACACGATCGAAAGTCTGATACTCCACAGATGCCAGGAACGGTCCCAGGTTCATCTGCTGCTGCTTGCTCAAACGGTAGACGACGCATTCATCGCAGTTCTGCTGCACGATTTCGTACAACCGGTCCAGAATGACTCGCTGCTCGTCCATAACCAGGAGCATGACTTTCATAAATTAAATTACCGGGTGACAAAAGCTGGCGCGCGCAACGGTATTTGGCCCCAGCTTTGATGGAACGAATGAATCCCCATGACAACGTGCGCTCCCGCACGGTTCAAAACACTCATGACTCTTCACATCAACGACTGCGAATCTTTTCGACAATCGCCGTAGTCGAACTGTTTTCCACCAGCCCGAGTACTTTTACGGTGCCGCCGTAAGCGCTCACGATGTCGGCACCGACCACTTGGTCGATTCCGTAATCCCCACCTTTGACCAGTACGTCCGGCTTGACCTCGCGCAACAGGTTTTCCGGGGTACCTTCCGGGAAGCTGATAACCCAGTCGACGGCGCCCAGACCAGCGAGTACCGCCATGCGCCGGTCAACGCTGTTGATCGGTCGCCCAGGCCCTTTCAACCGGCTGACCGAGGCGTCATCGTTGACTGCTACGATCAGGCGATCGCCCTGAGCCCGCGCCTGCTCCAGATAAGTCACGTGACCCGCATGGAGAATATCGAAACACCCGTTGGTAAAGACGATTTTCTCGTTATGCGCCCGAGCGTCGTCGACTGCCAGCAGCAACTGTTCAATACCCAGTACACCGCGTTCGGAACCTTCTTCGCGCTGAATCGCGCGGCGCAGCTCCGGCGCACTGATCGCCGCCGTACCCAGTTTGCCAACGACAATACCCGCCGCCAGGTTGGCCAGCGCGACCGCGTGAGGCAGCTCTTCACCGGCAGCAATCGCCGCCGCCAGGGTGGAAATCACCGTATCACCAGCGCCGGTCACATCGAACACCTCACGGGCGCGAGCCGGCAAGTGTAGCGCCGGATGATCAGGGCGCAACAATGTCATCCCGTGCTCACCACGGGTCACCAGAAGTGCACCTAACTCCAGGTCGTGCATCAGGGCTGCGCCCTTGCTCACCAGTTCGTGCTCATCGGCGCAACCGCCGACGATGGCTTCGAATTCGCTGAGGTTCGGCGTGATCAGACTGGCGCCACGGTAGATCGAAAAATCCTTGCCCTTGGGATCGGCCAGCACCGGAATGCCTTTGGCACGAGCCGCCTGAATCAGGGCCTGATGATTCTTCAGCGCACCTTTGCCGTAGTCCGACAGCACCAGCACCTTGATGCCTTCAAGCAGATCATCGACCTGCGAGGCCAGGGCCAGCGCATCGGTGGCAAACGGTTCTTCGAAGTCGATACGCAGCAATTGCTGGTGCCGGCTCATGACCCGCAGCTTGACGATGGTCGGCTGATGCGCAATACGCTGGAACAGGGCACGCACGCCCGCGCCCTTGAGACTGTTGCTCAGGCTGTCGGCGGCTTCGTCATCACCGGTCACACCGACCAGTGACGCCGGCGCACCCAGCGCGGCAATGTTCAAGGCAACGTTGGCAGCACCGCCCGGGCGGTCTTCGATTTGCTCGACTTTTACGACCGGAACCGGTGCCTCAGGGGAAATCCGTGAGGTTCCACCATGCCAGTAACGGTCGAGCATGACATCGCCGACCACCAAGACTGGGGCTTGATCGAATCGCGGCATGGACAACTTCATGGAGCAACCCACATACAAAATGAACAGGGGCGCGATATTAACACAGGGTTGGCGCAGGCTTGTGTGCAGGCTGCAACAGTATGAAACAGCTATAGGCCTTGCTGGCTCTTTTGAACACTTGCCAGCCCTCGACAAGCGTCAAAGTTCTTCGAGGAACCCAAGTCAGCGCGGCGCGCGGAATTTATTCGGTCTGGACAAGGAAGATGAAAATCTCGATACCAGATAAAACGGGAGACCAGTATTCCGGGCAAAGCCCCGAACAATGATCTCCCGCCAGATTTGAAGTGGGTTCAGGCGATATCTTCGGCCGGAGCGTCGAGCCCCATGGCGTTCAGACGAGCGTAATAACCGTTTTGTGCCAGCAGTTCGTCGTGGGTGCCGCGTTCGACGATTCGCCCCTGATCCATGACCAGAATCAGATCGGCTTTCTCGATGGTCGAGAGACGGTGCGCAATCACCAGTGTGGTGCGCCCCTTCATCACTTGGTCCAGTGCCGCCTGAATGTGCCGCTCGGATTCGGTGTCGAGTGCCGAGGTGGCTTCGTCGAGAATCAGCAGCGGCGCGTTTTTGAGCAGTGCACGGGCTATAGCCAGGCGCTGGCGCTGACCACCGGACAGCAGCACGCCGTTCTCGCCGACCTGAGTGTCGAGGCCTTCGGGCAGTTGCGATATGAAATCCATCGCGTAGGCATCACGCGCGGCTTTCTCGATGTCTTCGCGCGGCGCACCAGCCAGATCGCCATAGGCAATGTTGTTGGCCACGGTGTCGCTGAACAACGTCACGTGCTGCGTGACCTGGGCAATATGACGGCGCAGGTTCAGCAACTTGTACTGTTCGACTTCCACACCATCGATAAGGATTTCGCCTTTGTTGTGGTGGTAGAAGCGAGGAATCAGGTTGGCCAACGTCGACTTGCCGCTGCCCGAACGACCGACCAGTGCCACCATCTGCCCTGGCTGGACCGAGAAGCTGATGTCGTCCAGCACCTGACGTTCGGTGCCAGGATAGGTGAAGCTCAGATTGCGCACATCCAGGCGACCGGTGACCGAGTCGCGCTCGACGGTACCGGTATCGACTTCCGGCTCGACATCCAGTTGCTCGAAGATGCTCTCGGCACCGGCCACGCCTTTCTGGATGGTCGAGCTGACTTCGGACAATTGACGAATCGGCTTGGGCAACAGGCCCGCGAGGGTAATGTAGGCAACCATGTCACCGGCCGAAGCATCGCCGCGCAAATACAGCACGAGGAACATCAACACGGCCATCGCGGTGTAGATCACCAGTTGCAGCATCGGCGTGTAGATGGCACCGGTGCGGGTCATACGCAGTTGCTTGTCGGTGTTGCTCTGGCTGGCCTTGAGGAAGCGTTTTTCCTCGTAGACTTCGCCGCCGAAGCTGCGGACCACACGATAACCCTGGATGGTTTCCGAGGCCACGTGCGTGACGTCACCCATCGCCAGCTGGATTTTCTTGCTCTGCTTGCGGAATTTCTTGCTGGCGGTTCGCACCATCACGGCGATCAGCGGCAGGATCGCCACCATCACCAGGGTCAGCTTCCAGTTCATGAACAGCAGCGAGGCAAACAGGAAGATCACCGTCATGCCTTCACGGATTACGACCTTGATCGCATCGGTTGCCGCCCCCGTGACCATGGTCACGTTGAAAGTGATGCGCGAAATCAGGTGACCGGAGTTATGTTTGTCGAAGTAGCGGTTGGGCAGCACGAGCAGGTTGTTGAACAACTGCACCCGCAAGTCATGCACCAGGCCGAGGGAAACCTTGGCCAGAAAATAGTTGCCCAGATAAGATCCCAGCCCCTGCCATGCGGCGATCAGGATGATCAGCAGCGGCACGGCCTGCAGCAGTTGCAGGTCACGCAGGTACGGCACGGAGGGGAACAGCACCGCTTCAGGGTTGGACAGGCCGTCGACAAAATACTTGAGGATGTAGCCAAGCATCGGCTGGGTCGAAGCGAAAATCAGAAAGCCGACGATGCTGATCAGGAACAGACTGATGTACGGCCGGACATAGCCGAGCAGGCGGAAGTAGATTTTCAAGCTCGATGGGCTTGCGGCGGGACTGGAGTCGGTCATATCACGCGAAAGTCGATAAAAAGGACGCTGACTTTAGCACAGCTTCTTCTGGGTTCTGGCAATCGGCGAAAGGCTGTTATTGTTAAGCATCTTTTTCAGCATCAAATAGCCATCACTCGAATGGTCGATCAACTTCAGGATTGAATCTCACAGCATGCAACTTCGCAGCTTCAGCAGTACGTCCAATCGAATCTTCGATTTCATTTGCCTTTGGATTCTTCCAGTTGGCTATCTTTTGCTCCTGTGCGCATTGTTCTTTTTGCCCGGACGCAGCTCACTGCACAAAATCTATTACGGCCTGTTCAGCATTCCAGCGCTGTTTGCACTGTGCCTGCGCCCAAGGGAGCTGAAGGAACTGCTGCGCGAGCCCATCATCATTGCCGTCCTCATATTCGTCGCCTGGGCGCTGCTAAGTGTGGTCTGGGGCCCCGAAGGCGAATCCTTCGGCGGCACAATCAAACCGCCGCTGCACACGTTGATGCTGTTTGCCGGGAGCTATCTGCTGGTGCGCTATCGCAGCGACATCCTGCAACCCTTGATGTTCGCCGCCGCACTGGTCGCACTGATTGCGACGGTCTTTTTTCTGTTCACGTTCGCCCGGGAGTATGCACCGGGCATGCGCCTGATCGGTGGCGGCGCGTTCGATAACCCGCTGCTCAGCTCGCACTTGTTCGGGTTCTTCTGCACTTACTGGCTGGCCGTGACCATGACCTGCAAGCGCCGCCAGTTAATGTGGCTGAGCGTCCCGGCGATGGCGATCATGTTCATGGCGGTGATCGGCACCGGCTCGCGCACCCCTCTGGTCGCCCTGACCCTGGCAGCGTTGTGGCTGTGCTTCATCTGCTGGAATCGGCGTTCGCTGGGCATGCTGGGGGCGCTGCTGGTCAGCGGTGTTGCCGTGGTGACCGTGTTCTCACACATGATCCTGGAACGTGGCGATTCCTTCCGGCTCGAAATCTGGCAAAAAGTGCTGCACATGATTGCCGAGCATCCGTGGATCGGTCATGGCTACAGCGCCGAACTGAGCGTCGATCCAGGCATCGGGGTGAACTTTGAGGAGCCGCACAGTTTTGTCCTGGGCGTTCTTTATTACGTCGGCATCCTCGGCTTGCTGCCCTGGCTGTTCTTTCTGGCCTGGGGGCTGCTGAGCAGTTGGCGTCAGCGTGTGCAGCCGCTGCTGATCCTTGCTTCGACCTGGCTGGTGTTCGGCATCGGTGCCGGCCTGACCGAAGGGGGCGGGATCATCTCGCGGCCCAAGGAACACTGGTTCCTGCTGTGGATCCCGCTGGCCCTGATCGCCGCCTTGAGCATCAACCAGCGCGCGCGGCGCCTGCTGACATTGCCCGTACAGACACTCTCGGCAACCGAGCTTCAGCGGCTGGGTGCGGACGCCCAAGTGATCGAAGAGGATGGCCTGGGGCCCAAGGTCCTGCGCCTGAATGACGGTACCTTTCTCAAGCTGTTCCGACGCCGGCGCTGGTACACCTCAGGCAGTTTCAATCCGTACTCCGAACGCTTCGCCGTCAATAGCGAACAGTTGCGCCAGAGGGGGATTCCCACCCCGCAGGTACTCAATCTGTATCGACTGGAGGACCGCAGCAGCGCTGTGCACTACGCGCCATTGCCGGGGCATACCCTGCGCCAGGTACTGCAGAGCATCACCGCGCCGGCCGTTCGCCAGGCATTGGTGGAACGCTTCGGCAGGTTCATGGCACAACTGCATGACAAGGGCGTGTACTTCCGCTCCCTGCATCTGGGCAACGTGCTGGTGCTGGAGGACGGAGAGTTCGGCTTGATCGATCTGGCGGACCTGTACGTCTACCCGAGCGCCTTGAGCAACTCGCTACGCCAGCGCAATTTACGCCACATGCAACGCTACACCGTGGACAAGCGCTGGTTGTTCGAGGATCACCTTGATGCGCTGCTGACGGGTTATGCCGTGACGGCATCGCCATCCGCTGTGGATAAATTGCGCAGGCAAGTACTGGCCGGCGACCCAGCGACCCCTGCACTGAAATAGTCGTTGGCTGGTCGTGTTCCGAACAGCCGAACACGACCTAAGCCGCTCGCCAATGGCGAGCGGCGAGGCTCAGCTTTTTTCCAGGGGAGAAAAGTACATCCGCGCCAGACCGCGCCAGGTTTTCTTGTTCCAGGCCTTGAACGGAATCTGCGCCAGCAGCTCTCTGGCGAATTGGCGATCGCGGTTGGAGACTTTGAGGAACATCGAGCTGAGAAACCGGTAGCGCACGAAGTCGTACAGCGGATGCTCGCTGAACAATGCGTAGGTGCGCAGGATGTTTTCAGTCATGAAGCGGTTGTTCTTGTACGAGTTGGTGGCGTGCTTGCGGTAGCGCGCCATCACCACATTCAAACCGTCGATGAAGTACCCGGCGTGGGTCACCTTCAGCTCGATGTACAGGTCTTCAAGACGAATCGTCGGATCGAACCCACCCACCTTGTCCAGCGCTTCGCGGCGGATCATCAGGGTCGGTGCCGGCGGATACGGCTTGCGCTCCAGGAACATGTCATCGAAATCGAGGCGGCGAAAAGGCACATCGCGACGCTGACGCTTCTCTGGATAAAGGCTACCGTCAGCGTGCATCAGCTCGATATTGCCGGCACAGATCCCGACCTCGGGCTTGCCGTCCATGTGTGCCACCTGAATGGCGATCCGCTCCGGATACATGATGTCGTCGGAGCCGAACGGCACGATCAGGCTGCCCTTTGCACGGGCGATAGCGCCGTTGAGGGTATTGGTCAGGCCCTGATTCTGTTGCACACGAAAATCGAAACCGTATTGCGCCTGCAACGCGCTGATGCGCTCGACGCTGTCGTCCTTCGAACCGTCATCGATCACCAGCAGCTCAATGTTCTTGTAGCTCTGGTTGAGGACGCTGAGGATGCTTTCCTCGATGTACGGACCATGGTTGTACGAGGCGATGATCACCGTGACGAGGGGTTGAGCTTCGCTCATGTGTTTTTCAGCGCTCACGGCTGTTCCTTGCGGGCCTGTTCGAGGCCAGAGTCGATCAGGTCCAGGTATTCCTGACGGAACACTTCGATGTCGTGTTGTTCCTGCAGATAACGGTAGGCCTGTTCGCCCTTGGCCTTGAGTTCATCGTCCGACAGCGCGAGATAGGTATCCAGCGCGGCGACCAGACTCGGTACGTCCTTGGGCGTGATCGCCAGACCACCGGCACCTTCGATCAGCGGCAACATCGCCGGCACGTTCGAGGCAATCACCGGCAGGTGCCCGCTCATGCCTTCAAGCAACGCCAGGCCCAGACCTTCAGCCAGCGACGGCATGGTCCAGATGTCGAACGCACGCACGTATTGCAGAGCGTTTTCCTTGAAACCCAGCAGGTGCGCACGGCCGCTCAGGCCCAGTTGCTCGATCTCGGCCGCCAGCGGCGCTTGCAGGCGTCCGGCACCGATGATTGCCAGTTGAGTGTTCGGGTATTTGTCTTTCAGCGCGGCGAAGGCCTGCAACAGATAGGTGTGCCCCTTGACCGACACCAGCCGCCCCAATGCGCCGATCAATCGGACATTCGGGTCGAGGCCCAACAACTCGCGAGCTTTTTCGCGGCTGTGTTGCAAGCCCTCGGCCTGCTCGATGTCGATGGCATTGGTAATGGCGTAAGTGTTCTGGTCGGTGAAGCCGCAGTCGCAATCGAGCAGGTACTGTTTGACCGCCGGCGACACACCGACGAAGCGCCAGTGCCGATCGATCAGGCGCTGGGTCTGCCGACGCCGGTAGAAGCGATCGTATTCGCCGAAACCGTGGGAGATGCCAATGCACAGCGGCACCTTCAACCAGCGGTTGAGCGCGAGCATCATGTTCACCGGTTTGAAGCGATTGCAGATCACCACGTCGAACTTTTCCCGGCGACAGAACTTGTACAACTGCCACATCGCCCGCAGGCGCATGCCCTTGAGCGACTTGTCGGAAAACTCGAAGTACACCGAATGGTCGGCGCGGCTCACCGGCTCGCCCGGTCCCGGTTTGCCGCGCAGGAAAGCGGCGGTAATCTCATAGCGCTCGCTCGGCAATGCCTTGACGATCTGTTCGGCGAGGTCGGCAAAGTCATGGGCTTTGACGTTGTAGTCGGGTTGCAGCTGCAACACCTTGAACCGTTGACTCATGACTCTCCCCGCTGGACGCCTGTCTCACCGTGCTTCAGTAGCCAGAACAACTCCTGGCGCCTGACGGCTTTTCGAAAAAATTCGTTTTCGCCGTATACCGACGAGGCCCGACCGGCCAACACGCGCTGGATCACCCGGCGCAGGCGACGCTTGAACGGTGCCGGCGGCTGCAAGTCATGCATCATGCCCAGCGCCATGGCCTTGTCGCGTTGCAACTCGATGGACAGCGGCAGGCACAGCGGCTGCATCGGCACTGCCGAATCGAAGGCCGGCGGCAAAGCGATGCCCTGCCCGGTGCTGCCCATCGGCCAACGGTCGTTGTCATGCAGATGGTTGGCGTAGCCGAGCAACGTCGGCTGCCAGTCGAGACCGTGCAGCGCCTGCAACACCGCTTGCTGGGCGCAGAGGTGATCGGGATGCGGATCGAGGGTCGGATGCGGCAGCACGATCACCTCCGGACGTGCGCGCAGCAGCACTTCACGCAGGTCGGCCAGCAGGTTGTTCCAGGTCGGCGCGCCATCGGCATCGCCGGGCAAGATGAACGGATTCAACTGGCGAAACAGTCGCGTGTCGCTCAAGTCCGCTTCGCGCGAAGCCACCACCTGATTCGGTGTGGCCTGCATCGCTGCCAGTTGCAGACAGAAGTAACCGAGCTGCACGCAATGTTCCTGCGGCACCCCGGCCCAACGCGGTACGGCGAGGCTGTCCCAGGCGCGCAACCGGCCCTTGAGCCGTGCCGCCTCGACCTTGCTCATGCCCATCTGTTGATAGTGTTCGGCTTCGATCTCGCCAGCGGTCAGGGTGACGATCCAGGCTTCGTCGGCCTGGCTGTACAAGCCATAAGCCGCCAGTTCGGCATCGTCGGCGTGCGGGGCAATCACCATCACCCGCTGACGGCGGTAATCCGGTTGCTCCAGCGCCCACAGCACCGGCTCGCCAAAGACCCGGCAAAAGCGCCCGCGCAAGCGCAGCTGACCTTGCGCCAAGGCTTGCGCCTGACCGCTGAGGTTCAGGTAACGCAGGCCATTGACCCCGCGCTCGAAGGTTTGTGCATCAGGATGCGCCCCGCCGAGCAGTTCGACGCGTGGATCGAGAAAACGTCCCAGCCAAGTGCTTTTGACCTTTATCGCGAGGATCAACGTCGCGTCGTCGACCAGCATCACGCCCTCGTCCAGATGCAATTGCTCGCCGCTCAAATGCACCTTCGGCTGCGGTGTGAACGGCGGAAAGCTGTACTGGTAATCGTCTTTCGGCGAATAGAACAGGTGATCGGCAAACCACGCTTCATGGGCGACCCAGCCAACCACTGCAAGCACCAACGGCAACCACCACGCCACCAGCACCCCGAGCACGATCAACACGATCAGCGCGATCAACAGCGTGATGCGTTTATTGCGCCGATGACGCTTGAGCAGTTGCTGTTTACGGCTCATGGGCTGACTCATACGGTGAACACCGGCACAGGATTGCACCAGCGATCCTTGTATTCACGGTCGGCGCGACCGAAGGAAAACCGCAGTGGCTTGTCCAGTGCCCGCGCATGCTCCCAGGCGCTTTGCGTATTGAGAAAGCTCAACACGCTGCCGGGGCTGAATTCACGGGTCTCGGGGTCAACGCCGCCGTTGATGTACTCGACGCTGATCCACTCCGGCGCTTCGACGCGGTACACCAGTTGAATGGCGATCGGTGCATCGTTGAGGAAAATCACCGAGCCGATCAACAGCTCGCGCAACAGCTCGATGACTTCGGCCATGCGCGCCGCGCCGGTGGCCGGGAAGCCCCAGCGACGCTGGAACAGATCACAGTAGATCGCCGCCAGTTCTGTACTGGAAAACTCAGCGACCGGACGCACCACACCACCCGCCTCTTCCAGCAGGCGCAGTTCGCGGCGCTGGTTGTAGCGAAACTTCTTCGACAGTTCTTCGGGGGCGCGGGCCATGGCCAGTTGCTCGGTCTGCAACTTCATGCCGCTGAAACGGCTTTCGTTGAGCGCCGACAGATAGCGTGCGCGATGGCGTAACGGCGCCTGGGCATCGGCGGCGGCCGGCAGGATCAGCTCGGCATTGCCGAGGTCGAACAGGCCTTTCTTGCCGTTGCGCTTGAGCACGTCCTTGGACAATGCCAGATCGCGGCCCCAGGTCGGGATCGCCGCTTTGACGTCACCGCCCTGCTCCCAGGCCAGATAGCGCACCGGGATGCCGGCCAGATCGGCCAGACGCTCGACCACCATAGGATGCGTCGCGACGCTGCCGCCAAAACGCTGCCAGGCGGTGGCATAGGTGGAGGCGTCAACGGGCGACCAGCCACGTTCGCGCCAGCCTTGAAATCGGTTGAGCATCAGCCCCTCGGTGCCAGATCGGTAACTTGCGGCAGACGCCAGAAGGTGTCGCGCACCGCACGGTCGGAGAAACGCTCACGCAGTCGATCGAGCATCAGCTCGGCACACTGCCGGCGCTGCTGATCATCCATACCGGCCAAATGCTGCAGACCTTGCGCAAGGTGTTCGGCATCACCCAGCGGGAACAGAATGCCCACGCCCTCGACCACTTCCTTGGCCCCGGCACTCGCCGTGGCGAGCAACGGCACGCCAGCAGCCATGGCTTCGAGCAGCACCATGCCGAACGGTTCGTGATCGGAGCTCAGCGCAAACACATCGAAAGCCCGGAAGTAATTGCGCGCGTCCGGCACCTGACCGAGAAACAGCACGCGATCACCGATACCCAACTCGCGAGCCAGTTCCTTGAGGTCCTGTTCCAGACGACCCTTGCCGAGAATCACCAATTGACTGTTGCCCGGCAGACCGGGCAACGCCGCGGCAAAACCGTGCAGCAGCGTGGCCTGATCCTTGTCCGGGTGCAGCCGCCCGACGTTGCCGACAATGAACGCATCCGCCGCCAGCCCGAGGGTCTCGCGCGCTTCGCGGGCCGACACCTGACTGGCCTGCAAGGCTTGCACATCGATGCGGTTGTACAGGGTCTGAATGCGAGTGGACGGCCATTTCGGCAGGCAACGACGCATGTCGTCGCGCACCGCATCGGACACGCCGAGCAGGCTCAGGCGCTTGCGGAAAATATGCGCGAACAGCTTGCGCGTGCCGCGTTTGTAATCGTCAAACGCGTGGTGCACGCCAATCACCGGCAGCGAAGTGCCAAGCAAGGCGATGTAGATCGGCTTGAAGCGATGGGCGATGCAGAAACTGAAATTGCGTGAAGCGGCGATCTTGCGCAGATCGCCGATGGCGCCCAGCTTCAGGCCACGAATGGCCTTGGAGCTGTATTCCATGAACAACACTTCATCGGAAGCACACGCGGCGGCCACCTCGCTATCGGCGACCCCGGTCAGAAAGACCGTGGTCACCCGATAACCGGTGCCCGCGAACAGGCTGGCATACTGCCGTGCGCAGTCGAGGAACGGCCCGTCATAGCCGTGACAGAACTGCAGCACATGGCGTTCAGCCGAGCGTGTCATAAGCGTTTGCGCCCTCTTTGACCACCAGAATATCTTCCATGATCAGATACTGTAGATCCGAACCGAAGAACATGTTCAGGGCGTCGGTCGGCGAGCAGATCATCGGTTCACCGCGACGGTTCAGCGAGGTGTTCAGCGACACGCCGTTGCCGGTGAGGTTTTCCAGCGCCTTCATCATGTCGTAGTAGCGCGGATTGTATTCGCGCTTCAGCACCTGGGCACGGGAAGTGCCGTCTTCGTGAACGACTTCCGGCACGCGGGTCTTCCACTCTTCCGCCACTTCGAAGGTGAAGGTCATGAACGGCGCCGGGTGATCGATCTTGATCATCTGTGGCGCAACGGTGTCGAGCATCGACGGGCAGAAAGGCCTCCAGCGCTCGCGGAACTTGATCTGGTGGTTGATGCGGTCAGCCACACCGGCCACGCTCGGGCAACCGATGATCGAACGACCACCGAGCGCACGCGGGCCGAACTCCATGCGGCCCTGGAACCAGGCCACCGGGTTGCCATCGACCATGATTTTGGCGATCTGCTCCGGCATGTTGTCGAGCTTGCGCCAGGTCGGCTTGTTCTCGTGACGGGCGCACGCGGCGATCACGTCTTCGTTGCTGTACGACGGGCCGAGGTAGACGTGTTCCATCTTCTCGACCGGCACGCCTCGGGCGTGAGACACATAGGCCGCTGCGCCCACCGCGGTGCCGGCATCGCCGGACGCCGGTTGCACGAACAGTTCCTTGATGTCATCGCGGGCGATGATTTTCTGGTTCAGCTTGACGTTCAGCGCACAGCCACCGGCGAAAGCCAGTTTGCCGGTTTCCTTGAGCACGTCGCCCAGGTAGTAGTCGATCATCTGCAACGCCAGTTTCTCGAACAGCGCTTGCATGCTCGCGGCGTAGTGGATGTACGGCTCGTCGGCGATGTCGCCTTCGCGCTTCGGTCCCAGCCACTCGATCAGCTTCGGCGAGAAGTAGAAGCCCTTGCCCTTCTCCTTGTAGCGACGCAGGCCGATCACGTTGGCGTAGTCGGTGTTGATCACCAGCTCGCCGTTCTCGAACGAGGCCAGGCGCGAGAAGTCGTATTTGCTGGCGTCGCCGTACGGCGCCATGCCCATGACCTTGAACTCGCCGTCGAGCATCTCGAAACCGAGGAACTCGGTGATCGCGCCGTACAGGCCGCCGAGGGAGTCCGGATCGAAGAATTCCTTGATCTTGTGGATCTTGCCGTTTTCGCCGTAACCGAAGAAGGTCGTGGCGTACTCGCCCTTGCCGTCGATGCCGAGGATCGCGGTTTTCTCTTTGAAACCCGAGCAGTGGTAGGCGCTGGAGGCGTGAGCCAGGTGATGCTCGACCGGCTCGATCTTGATCTTCTTCGGATCAAAACCCAGTTGCTCCAGGCACCAGACGATCTTGTTGCGATAGCGCTTGTAGCGACGGTTGCCCATCAGGATCGCATCGAGGGCGCGATCCGGCGCGTACCAGTAGCGCTTGGCGTAGTGCCAGCGGGCCTTGCCGAACAGGCTGATCGGGGCGAACGGAATCGCCACCACGTCAACGTCGGACGGCTTGATACCGGCCTGTTCCAGGCAGAACTTCGCCGATTCGTAGGGCATGCGGTTCTTTGCATGCTTATCGCGGACGAAGCGCTCTTCTTCAGCCGCCGCCACCAGCTTGCCGTCGATGTACAAGGCGGCTGAAGGGTCATGGCTAAGGGCGCCGGACAGGCCAAGAATCGTCAATGCCACAGGGTCTAGCCTCTTTAGTCTGCATTCAGGCGCGATGCGCCTTGAAAATTGATGTGCCCTCGCACCGGGCGAGAGACAGCTAAAGGGCGGGATTATAGCGTAAAAGCGCCGACAAGCCTCTAGCGGAACTGGCCGCCTTTGCGTTGACACTCCCGAGCCTCTCAACATAGACTTCCGTGCAAATGGGCTGGGGGATCCCGGTCGGCGCTAATGCCTCGGTGAGATCACCGGGGCTTTTCGCTTTCTGGGGGAGGGAAAACCTTCAACCCCCAGTTCTCGAAACCTTTCCCAACTTTATTCCGCCCACCACTGCAATAGAACTTGCGCCTTAGCACGTCAAAGGCTCGATTTTCCTGACCCGCCCTCAAAACACTCATGCCGATGGGCCTTGCAACAAGATCAGCCAGCTGCAATCCGGTGGAATTGACTTGTTTTGTGGCGAAGACGATGTCAAACGGCAGTTGAACCCCCAGTCGGTTAGACCCGCCACAAACCCTGCGAAACTCCAACTCAAGCTCGTTATCCTCCCGCTTGCCTCGCCGCTCGAAAATCACATGCGTTAACACCTTATGTTGATGCTTTTCCTGCAAAAACTCATGCAGCGTTTCCAGACAAAAACCGAGAGCCAAGTGGTAGGGGTTGTCAGCAGATGCCTGCTTTTCACGCAGCAAGACCTTGTCGATGACGCAACTGATAAGGACGAAATTGATGGCCTCGATAATGCCGGTCAATTCGTCGAGAAAGGCATGCTTGTGCACTCTCGAAGTGAACAGGCTGGAGAACGCTCCTTTTTCTTTTCGAATCTCGAGCTCATGCAGCACGATCAGATCGTGCCCCATATGGTTGAACTTGAATTTCTGGACAGCCGGAATGACCTTTTCGCAGTAATGCCTTTTGTGAAAGACGCAAAAAGCAAGCACGAATATCGGGTAATAGGGATCCAGCTTCTGCATCCCTTGATCACCGCTTTCATCAACATAGACGATGTAGTCGCTGTATCTCCCGGACGGATACAAGAGCGCTGCCGCTTCTAGAATCGTTTGCGACTCGCTCTGGTTTTCAAAAAGAGAAAACTGCAAAACAGCTACCCGCGATCCGATCGCCAATAGATGCCGATATTGCCATCCACGACCTGTTGATAAATCGTATACGGCAACACCACCGTATCCAGCACCCCGGACAACGGCAGGTCCAGCAGCACGAACGGCACCAGCACGCCGGAGGGGTCAGGGGGCGCGTGGAGTACGCAGAAGTCGAACGCCAGACCGCTGTAGATTCGCGGAATCGATTGGCAGTAGGTTTTCTGTTTGCGCATGTCGCGGGCGACGTCGGCGTCCATTTGCATTACCGAGGCGGCGGTGCCGCAGCCGGATAAAAGCCATGCGCAGGTGCTCAGTGTTACGGCGTTTTTGATGGTCAAGGTTTGCCCTCCGAAGTGGTCAGGGCAAGCTAGCATCGGGGCTGGAGCGGGCACAGTTCATGGCTTCTGGAGAAGCTGTAGGACAAGTCAGTGGAGTTTGTCCGTCATTGCTCAAGGGCAGTTTTTTGAGGTTTTAAAGCCTTATCGCGAGCAGGCTCACTCCTACAAGGGAATGCATTTCCATGTGGGAGTGAGCTTGCTGGCGAAGGCGGCTCAGGCCGCGCTGGAGATTTCTTTGGGCAACCGCTGATCGATCACCCGATACAACGCGCTGCTCTCGGGCCAGTTGCGCATGAACCGCGCCCGATCTCGCGCATAGGCCGGCGCGAAACTGCTGACAGAGGTGTGCTGACACATTGAGTCCAGATCGATCAACGCCCAGCGATCCTCCTGCCAGAACAGGTTATGCCCCTTGAAGTCGCCATGACTGATGCGTTCGGCGATCAACCGTGCGAACAGCTGATCCAGGGCCTGCAACTCGGACTCCGGCGCCGCACCGCTTTCAACATACGGCGCGAAGCGCTCGATGATGTCCGGGCCCGGCAGAAACTCGGTCACCAGATAGGCGCGGCTGCGCAGCCACAGAAAACGCTTTTCCAGCACCGCCAGCGGCTTCGGCGTAGCGATGCCGAGGAACGCCAGGCGATTGCCTTCGCGCCATGAATGCCAGGCGCGGCTCGGGCGCCAGAAACGCTTGAGCCAGTGCGCAAAGCCCTTGATGTTGTAGCGTTTGATCACCAGCGTGCGCCCGGCCACCTCGACCTTGCCGACGCTTGCCGCACCACCGGTCTTGTACAGATGCCCCTGATCAAGCAGCTCATCAGCCTGCTCCAGCACCGGCAGCATCGCCGCCTCTTCCTCGCGACGAATAGCCCGCAGGCCAAATGCTCCGCGCTGCACACTGAACAACGTGCACTCGCGGCCTACCTTGATCAGGTAATCCTTCAGGCGCCAGGCGCGCACCTTGGCGATCTGTTTCTGCAGGGCTTCCAGCGGCAACGCATGCTCGCTGTTGCTCAGCAGGTAATACACCAGCAATTCTTCGGTGAACGGCTCCAGTGATTTGGGCAACTGGGCGAAAAACACCCCGAGGTTTTCCAGTACTTTCTGCCGCGACAACGGCTGGCCCGCGGTCTCGGCGCAGATCCCGGCGCCATCGATCAGGTACAGCTGACTGCCATGGCGCAGCAGGTTGTCCAGGTGCAGGTCTTCCTGCCACAGGCCTTTGCCATGCAGTTGACCGATAGCGCCCAGCGCTTCGGCCAGAACCGCCGATTGCTCGTCCGCCAGCAGCGGCAGTGATTCGACTTGCTGCCAGGCATCACCGAGGCTTACGGCGCCTTCGAGGAATTCGAACAGCAGCCAGCCGCCCTCGCCGTCCTTCAGCCCATCGGCCAGCAGCAGCGGCGTGGTCAGGCCCTGTTCGGCGAGCAACTTGACGCCCGCCAACTCGCGCTGAAAATGCCGCGCAGCCTTGCTGCCCACCAGCAATTTGGCCAGCACCGGCCGGCCGCGCCACACCCCGGCACCGACATAACGCTGCCCCGGCAAAACCCGCAGCAGGCTCAGCAACTGCAAATCTGCAGGACCGGCGGCATCGGCCAGCGTGATCGTCAGCGGCAGACTCGGCGTGCGCCCGGCATTTTTCAGTTCGGACAACTGCATCAACGGGCCTCCTTGCGACTGCGCCGCGCGGTCAGTCGCGAAACCCAACTGTCGACCAGCGAACTGTCCAGCGGCTGATCGAGATACGCCGCGAGCAACTCGCGCAGTTGCGCCTCGCTCCATTCAGGCGCACGACGCAGCAGCGGCTCCAGATCCTTGACCCGATCACGCATGCCGAACAGCAGTGGTCGGGTCTTTTCCAGGTCGATCAACTGCGCCCGGTAGGCGTCGCCATCAGCCTGCAAAAAAATGTGTTTTGGATAAAAGCAGCCGTGCACCTGACGCACGCCGTGCAGGCGGCGCGCCAGTTGTCCGCAAGCCTTGAGAATCGCTGATTGCTGCACGCTGGTCAGTTCCGACCAGCGTTGCAATAACGAGTCGAGATCGTCCCAGCCATCGAGGGCACGGGTCAGCAGGATTGCTTGAACATCGCCCTTGACCTTGCGCTCACCGAAAAACGCCGCTTGCAGCGCCGGAATCCCCAGCTTGTTGTAGCGGCTGATATTGCGGAACTCGCGGGCGAAACTCGGCTCGCCGAACGGCGCGTGCAAGGTGCGGGTCAGGTAGTTGCTCTGGCGCTTGAGGTAGTAAGCCTGCCCTTCCAGCTCCAGACGAAACACGCTGCTCCAGCCACCGCCATCGGTGTTGGGTTCGTCCACGGCTTCGAGCTGTTTGGCCCAGAGCGCGTCGAAAGTGCCGAGGCCATGACGCTCAAGCAGCGCCCGGTCTTCAGCGGCCAGGAAATCAGTCATTCACGTCCCTCGAAAAATCTCACCACGTGGCGAATCCGTTTCTTGTCGGCAGCATTGAGCCGATCACGTCCGCGGTATTGCAGGTAGAAGCGCAGGCGCTGGGTATTCGACAGGTGATATTTGGCCACCTTGTCGAGGCAGGCCAGATCCTTGGTGATCCGGTATTTAAGCCAGAAGCCGCGCCAGAAATCGCCGTTCGGGCAGTCGATCAGAAACACCTGTTCCTGATCGTCGATCAGCAGGTTGCGCCACTTCAGGTCGTTGTGGGTAAAACGGTGATCGTGCATGGTCCGGGTGTAACCGGCCAGTTGCCGGCTGATGCCATCCACCCACAGGCGATCCTTGAGTTTCGGATCGTTGCGCTCGGCCAGCGCCGAGAGGTCTTCGGTGTGCGGCAGCTCGCGGGTGATCATCGCGCCACGGGCATAGGCCGCGCCACGTCGTTCCAGGCCCCAGGCCACCACTTCGGCGGTGGGAATGCCCCACTTGGCGAAACGCTTGAGGTTCTGCCACTCCATCTTCACCCGTGGCTTGCCCAGGTAACGGCGCAAGCCTTTGCCGGCGCCGACGTAGCGTTTGACGTAGTAGTTGACGCCGTTGCGCTGCACGCGAATGACTTCGGACAGCGGATCACGGGTCAGGCGCTCGCCCTGCAGGGCAAACACCGCTTCGAGACTGCCGAAATCTTCAGTCAGTTCGCCGTATTGCGGTTCAAGCGTCCAACCCGCCATCAGAGCGCATCCCCGTAACGCTGTTTGCGCGCATAGAGCTTGTTGGCCTTGCCTTCGAGCCAGCTCAGCAGCGGCGCTTCTTCCGCCAGGATCTGCCGCAGCGGTTGCTGGAAGTAGCCTTTGAGGAAACGCAGCTTGTCACGACGGGTCAGGCCGATGTCCAGTGCCGAAAAATACAGCGCCGCCAGATCCTTGTTGCGCCAGCGCTGAGTAATTCTGGGGCGGGTCTGGGCGCGGTGCAGGTCGATCACCGAGAGTTTGAAAGCGTCCGGGGTGATCGGCTTGTCGGTGTGCAGCAGAAAGTGGCAGATGTAGCAGTCGCGGTGGTTGACCCCGGCGCGGTGCATCATGCCGGTCATGCGCGCGACTTCAGCGATCAGCGCGCGCTTGAGTTTCGGCTGCGGCGGCTGCTTGACCCAATCGATGCTGAAGTCTTCGAGGCTGATGGTCGGCGCCAGTTCTTCGGTGACAATGAACGAATGCTGATCCGCCGGGTTGCTGCCCTTCTCGCCGTAAGCCACGGCGGTCATGGTCGGCACGCCGACTTCCTGCAGACGTTGGATCGCCTGCCACTCCTGACCCGCGCCGAGCACCGGCAGCTTGGCGGTCAGCAGGTTCTTGAAGATCTCGCCCCAGCCGATGCCACGGTGGATCTTGACGAAAAATCCGTTGCCGTCGACTTCCGTGCGCAGCGTGCGGCGAGCTTCCAGCTCGCGGTAGACCTCGCCCTGCAAGCCTTCGACTTCGGCGAACGGGTCGCGCCCGGCCCAAAGGCTCTTGAACGGTTCAGCCAGCATCAACTTCATTTAAGCGTGCTCCGCCAGAATCACATCGGCCGCGTGCTGCGGCATGCTGTAGAGGTCGGCCGTCTCGGCGAAGGCCAGACCATTGCGGCTCCAGGCCGCGCGTGCAGAGGCGTCGCCCAACATCTCAGTCAGGTATTGCGTCAGTTGCGCCTGATCGAACGGCTCGTCCAGTACTCGCCCGGCATCTGCCTCGGCAATGTAATGGGCGTAACCGCAAACCGCGCTGACCAGCACCGGCAAACCGGCGACCAGCGCTTCGAGCAGCACCGTACCGGTGTTTTCGTTGTACGCCGGGTGGATCAACAGGTCGGCGCCGAGCAGGAACCGCGGAATATCGCTGCGGCCCTTGAGGAACGTCACGTTGTCGCCCAGGCCCAAAGTGGCACTCTGCATCTGGAACAATTTGGGGTCATCCTGGCCGATTACAAACAGCCGGGTGCGCTTCTTCAGCTCGGCGGGCAGTGCGGCCAGCGCCTTGAGGCTGCGATCGACACCCTTGGTCTTGAACCCGGAGCCGATCTGCACCAGCAGCAATTCGTCGTCCGTGAGGTTGAATTCGGCGCGGAAACCGGCGCGAATCTCGTCGGCATCCGCCGGCCGACGACGATCCTGGGCGATGCCCGGCGGCAGCAGGTGGAAGCGTTCAAGCGGCGTGCCGTAGTGTTTGATGAACAGCGGCTGCTGCACTTCGGAAATCATCAGCACTTCGGTTTTCGCATCTTTGGCGAACACCGCGCGCTCGTACTCGGCGAAGTGCCGGTAGCGGCCCCAACGGCGGTACAGCGAATGGCGCAGGTTCTGCGCCTTGTCTTCGAAGCAGCCGTCGGCGGCGTAGTAGACATCCAGCCCCGGCATCTTGTTGAAGCCGATCAGGCGGTCCACCGGACGCTTGGCCAGATCCGCCTCCATCCACGCGCTGAGTTTCTCGTTGCGCCGATGGTTGAAGAACGCCTTGACCGGCGCCACCAGCACTTCGAAACCGGGCGGCACGTCGCCTTCCCAGATCAGCGTGTAGACACGAATCTGGTGGCCGCGTTTCTGGCATTCGAGGGCGATGCGCATGAAGTCGCGCTGCAAGCCTCCGAACGGGAAATATTTGTACAGGACAAAAGCCAATTGCATCAGCGCAGCTCCTCAGCCATTAACAACGTGCTCAGTCGGCTGGCGACACGCTCGGGATTCAGACGCGTGAAGCACAGGGGCTGCTCGCGTTTCAGGTCAAACTGACGGGCATCCTGCGCGGTCGGTTGATACGTACATTTCTTTTGCAGGCAAGGGGCGCAGGGGAAATCACTGGCCATGTGAATCTGCACCTTGCCGTAGGCGCCGGTCAGGCCCGGATTGGTCGGGCCGAACAGCGAAATCGTTGGCACATCCAGCGCGGCGGCGAGATGGCCGAGGCCAGTGTCCACCGCTACGCAGGCCTGGGCGCCGGCCAGCACTTTGCCGACCCCGGCCAGATTCAGCTTCGGCAACACTTCGGCGTGCTTGAAGCCAGCGGCGATGCGCTCGGCGCGGGCCTTCTCCAGCGGGTTGCCCCACGGCAGTTTGACCCCGACGCCCAGATAGCCAACGCGCTCGGTCAGCTCGCGCCAATAGGCTTCCGGCCAGTGCTTGGTGTCCCACGTGGTGCCGTGGAGGAACACCACGAAGGCGCTCTTGCGCGGCAATTCCACCAGCCGCTCGACGTTGAGGCCGTAATCGCCCAGACCTTTGGGCAGGTCATAACCGAGGGCGATAGCGAACAACTGGCGCACCCGCTCAACGGCATGCTGCCCACGGGCCACCGCCAGTTTGCGGTCGTAGAAACGTGCGGCGATCGGCTCGCGCGCCGAGCCTTTATCGAGGCCGGCCACCGGGGCTTTGACATAGCGCGTCAGCCAGGCACTTTTCAGCAGGCCCTGAGCGTCGATCACCAGATCGTATTTATGGGCGCGCACGCTTTGCTTGAAGCGCTTCCACTCGCCGCTCTTGATCGTCTGCCAGAGGTTCTTGCGCCAGCGGCGGATCGCCACCGGAATCACTTTGCCGACGGCCGGGTGCCAGGTAGGGATCTCGGCAAAGCCTTCTTCCACCACCCAGTCGAACTTGATCCCGGGAATGGCCCGGGCCGCGTCGGTCAGCGCCGGCAACGCGTGAATCACGTCGCCCAGCGATGAAGTCTTGATCAGCAATACCCGCAACTTAATGAACCTCGACCACAGTACCCTGCAATTTCTGCAAGGCATCGTTGACCGCGTCCGGCATCAGCTGGCGCAGGCAGTTGTAATGGCCGAAACGGCAGGTGCGGTCGAAACACGGGCTGCAATCGAGACCCAGCCGAACGATTTCGACGTGTTCGGCCAGCGGCGGGGTGAAACCCGGCGAAGTGGAGCCGTAGACCGCCACCAGTGGACGGTTCAGTGCTGCCGCTACGTGCATCAGGCCGGAGTCGTTGGACACCACCGAATCGGCGCAGGACAGCAGGTCGATGGCCTCGGCCAGCGAGGTGCCGCCGCTGAGGTTGACCGACTCTTCACGCAGGCCGGGAATCAGCCGTGCGCGAATGTCTTCGCCCACCGCGTGGTCGTTCTTCGAGCCGAACAGCCACACCTGCCAGCCTTCGCGAATCCGCGCTTCGGCGACCTTGGCGTAATGCTCGGACGGCCAGCGTTTGGACTCACCGAACTCGGCGCCGGGGCACAGGGCCAACACCGGGCGGTCGAGGGTCAGGCCGAATTTGGCCAGCGCCGCTTCGCGGGTCACCGGATCGATTTGCAGGCTCGGACGCGGATACGGTTTCGGCAGCTCGGCGTTCGGCTCGTAAGCCAGGGCCATGAAGCGCTCGATCATCAGCGGATAACGTTCTTTATCCAGCGTACGCACGTCATTGAGCAGGCCGTAACGGAATTCGCCACGCCAGCCGGTGCGCTGCTTGATGCCGGCGAAAAACGGCACCAGCGCCGATTTGAGCGAGTTCGGCAGCAGGATCGCCTGATCGTACTGACCGGCCAGGGACTTGCCGATCCGCCGGCGTGTGGCCAATTCCAGCACGCCATGGCCGAGCGGAAAGCTCAAGGCCTTGCGCACTTCGGGCATGCGCTCAAGGATCGGCCGGCTCCACTCGGGGGCCAGCACGTCGATTTCGCATTGCGGGTGGCGCTGCTTGAGACACTGAAACAGTGTCTGCGCCATCACCATGTCACCGACCCAACTGGGCCCAACGATCAGAATATTCATGTGGTTTCCATAAACGAACCGGGGAGGCATTTACGCCTCCCCGCCTCGAGAATTCTACAAACACTGTAGATCTGCTGTGGGAGCGGGCTTGCTCGCGAAAGGGTCTTCACATCCAACATTATTGTCGTCTGATACTCCGCTATCGCGAGCAGGCTCGCTCCCACAGGGTTTCGCATCCGGCCCTGCATCTGCCATTCAACGCAGATCCACTGTGGGAGCGGGCTTGCTCGCGAAGGGGCCGTCACATCCTGCATCGGTGGTGACTGACACTGCGCTTTCGCGAGCAAGCCCGCTCCCACAGGGGCCATCAGGTGTTTCAAATATCCGGTTTCAGCTTAGCCCCAACTCTTTCCAGATCCGCAATACCTGCCGGCGCTCCTCGACAAACTGGTCGCCTGCAATCACCCCGGCGTCCTTCTGCAAGGCCTGTCGGTGAGCGGCGGAGCGGTAGGCTTTATAGGCCTCACGCAACAGGCTGGCATCTTCGGCAGGCATCAGCCCTTCGTGTTCCAGCTCTTCCAGAATGCGGATGTTATCGGTCCAGCGCAGCAATGGCGGGTGGCTTTGCGACCACGCCAGGGCCGCGTATTGCACCATAAATTCAATATCGACGATACCTCCGGCGTCCTGCTTGAGGTCGAACGGCGCTGTGGCCTCGAAGGCATTTGCCGCCGTGCCGGCCGCTGTGCTCTTGCTGCCGAGGTTATCGCGCATCTTGGCGCGCATCTCGCTGACTTCCTGCTGCAGCTTCGCCAGATCCCGCGCCTTGCCCAAAACCTGCGCGCGGACTTTCTCGAAGGCCTGACCGACATCCTGACTGCCGACCAGCACCCGCGCCCGCACCAGCGCCTGATGTTCCCAGGTCCAGGCTTCATTTTCCTGATAGCGCTCGAAAGCACCGAGCGAACTGACCAACAGCCCCGACGCGCCGGACGGCCGCAAACGCATGTCCACTTCATACAACTGACCGGAGTTGGTCTGCGCCGTCAGCAAGTGAATGATCCGCTGCCCCAGCCGGGTGAAGAACTGCGCGCCATCAATTGGCTTCGGCCCATCGGTTTCCGCCTGCGGATCGCCGTCATGGATGAACACCAGATCCAGATCCGAACCATGCCCCAGTTCCAGCCCGCCGACTTTCCCGTAACCGACAATGATGAAGCCGGGATCGCACAGGGTGCCATCAGTGCGCAGCGGCGTGCCGTACTTGGCCACCGTCTGACGCCAGGCCAACGCCAACACTTGCTCAAGAATCGCCTCGGCCAGCCAGGTCAGGTAATCGCTGACTTTCATCAACGGCAGACTGCCGGCGATTTCCGAGGCAGCGACGCGCAAGCGGTGCGCCAGTTTGAAGTGACGCAGGGCTTCCATCTGCTGTTCGAGGTCGTCTTCGGGAATCCGCGTCAGGCGTTCGCGCAACTCGGCAGCCAGTTCCGGCGCCAGGGGCGGCTTGAACAGCCGGCCTTCGTTGAGCAATTCGTCGAGCAGCAGCGGGAAACGGGTGATCTGTTCGGCGATCCACGGGCTGGCCGCGCACAGCGTCAGCAAGCGTCGCAGGGCACCGGGGTTTTCCGTGAGCAACACCAGATAGGCCGAACGTCGGGCGACCGCTTCGACCAGCGGTAGCACCCGCTCCAGCACCAGATCCGGGTTGTCATGCTCCACCGCCTGGGCCAGCAGGCGCGGGATAAACGCATCAAGACGCTCGCGACCCAGCCGCTGCATCGCGCGCAATTGCGGACTGCCACGCAGGCTCGCCAGCGCTTTCAGGGCCTTGGTCGCATCGGCGAAGCCGCCCTCTTCGAGCTGCCGGCAAGCGGCCTCTTCATCCTGCGCCTCTTCCCACAGCGGCAACCACTCACCGCCGACCACCACTTCGCAGTCGGCGCCCTCTTCTTCATCGGGATCGGCGATCACCTGCGCGAAGTGCCAGGCCACGCGACCGCGCCAGAACATCAGTTTTTCGTGGAAAGCTGCCCAATCGGCAAAACCGAGCATGAACGCGATCCGCGCCTGATCCTGAGCGCCGTCCGGCAACATCTGGGTCTGGCGGTCGGCAATCGCCTGGATCGCGTGTTCGGTGTAGCGCAGGAATTCGTAACCTTCGCGCAGTTCGCCGATCACCGCCGGCGGCAAGTAACCCTGCCCTTCCAGCGTGCTCAGCACCTTTAATAGAGGACGCTGTTGCAGGCTCAAATCGCGCCCGCCGTGGATCAACTGAAAGGCCTGAGCGATGAACTCGACTTCACGAATACCGCCGGAGCCGAGCTTGATGTTGTCGGCCATGCCCTTGCGCCGCACTTCCTGCTGGATCAGCTGCTTCATGGTGCGCAGCGCTTCGATCGCCGAGAAATCCAGATAACGCCGGTAGACGAACGGCCGCAGCATATCGAGCAACTGCGCGCCGGCCGTCTGATCGCCGGCCACCACCCGCGCCTTGATCATCGCGTAGCGTTCCCAGTCGCGGCCCTGGTCCTGGTAATACTGCTCCAGTGCATTGAAGCTCAGCACCAACGCGCCGGACGAACCGTACGGGCGCAGGCGCATGTCGACGCGGAACACGAAACCGTCGACCGTCATCGGGTCGAGGGCCTTGATCAGGCGCTGGCCGAGACGGATGAAGAATTCCTGATTATCCAGCGCGCGTTTCACGCCGACGGTTTCGCCGCCCTCGGGGTAGGCGAAGATCAGGTCGATGTCCGACGACAGGTTCAGCTCGACCGCGCCAAGCTTGCCCATGCCGAGGATGACCATCTGCTGCGGCAGACCGCTGCGCCGACCGGTCGGCGTACCGAACTGCTGGCAATGGCGGCTGTACAGCCATTGGTAGGCTTGATCGATGGTGGCGTCGGCCATGTCCGACAGGTCGCGGCAGGTCTGTACCAGATCAGCCTGGCGGTTCAGGTCACGCCAGATGATCCGCACTTGATGGCGGGCACGCTGGCGACGCAGGACGCGCCCGAGTTCGTCTTCGCTTTGCGCGGCAGCCACCGCTGCGGCAATCTGCGCGCAGAGTTCACCCGGCGCGAACGGCCGGTCGAGTTCGCCGGACTGCACCAGCGACAGCAACATCAAAGGGTCACGAACGCTCTGTTCAATGACGAAATCGCTGGCGGCACTGACGCGGGCGAATTGCGCCCAGCGTTCCGGCGTCCAGTTCGAGAAGCCGTGATCGTCTTCCAGCGCGGCGACGGCCGTACGGAACGACTGCTCGGATCGAGTGACCAACGGCAGGAGAATGGCGGGCAGTTCGGCAAGCACGGGCAGGGTCATGGTCTATCCTTGATCGGCGTGTAAATGGCCGCTTGTAGTGTTTGATGAAAACCCGCTACGCGAAGGACTGTCGAACAAAAGTTAGAAATAGCTGAAATTTCTTCTTCTTTGGCATCCAGCATCAAACTTTCACCTTTTTCGGATGGTAATCGACCAACCTTAACGATTATTCTCACAACGCAGTCGGAGGCCACAAGCCTTTCCTCTGTAGTTTTACTACTCGTCTATACAGGCGAAAGGCTGAAATGCTCAAAGATTTGTAGTAAAACTACACGCCGCCGGAACAACCTGTCGGCAATCCAAGAATTTTAAATCGTCTGCCCACAAGGCCAGTCGCAAACTCAGGCAACCGATTCTGGAAGCCTTTCCGCCCTGGAGCAAGCCATGCAAGACCTCGATCCCGTCGAAACCCAGGAATGGCTGGACGCCCTGGAATCGGTTCTCGACAAAGAAGGCGAAGACCGTGCTCACTATCTGATGACCCGTATGGGTGAACTGGCGACCCGCAGCGGTTCGCAGCTCCCTTACGCCATCACCACGCCTTACCGCAACACCATCCCGGTAACCCACGAAGCACGCATGCCTGGCGACCTGTTCATGGAACGCCGCATTCGCTCGCTGGTGCGCTGGAACGCGATGGCCATGGTAATGCGTACGAACCTGAAAGATTCTGACCTGGGTGGTCACATCTCCAGCTTCGCTTCCAGCGCGACCCTGTATGACATCGGCTTCAACTACTTCTTCCAGGCCCCGACCGACGAACACGGCGGCGACCTGATCTACTTCCAGGGCCACACCTCGCCAGGCGTTTACGCCCGTGCGTTCATGGAAGGCCGCATCACCGAAGACCAGATGAACAACTTCCGCCAGGAAGTCGACGGTCAGGGCCTGTCGTCCTATCCGCACCCTTGGCTGATGCCTGACTTCTGGCAGTTCCCGACCGTATCCATGGGTCTGGGTCCGATCCAGGCGATCTACCAGGCACGCTTCATGAAGTACCTGGAACACCGCGGTTTCATTCAGCCGGGCAAACAGAAAGTCTGGTGCTTCCTGGGCGACGGCGAGTGCGACGAGCCGGAATCCCTGGGCGCAATCTCCCTGGCCGGCCGCGAGAAGCTGGACAACCTGATCTTCGTCATCAACTGCAACCTGCAGCGCCTCGACGGCCCGGTTCGCGGCAACGGCAAGATCATCCAGGAACTCGAAGGCGTGTTCCGCGGTGCTCAGTGGAACGTGACCAAAGTCATCTGGGGCCGTTTCTGGGACCCACTGCTGGCCAAGGACGTCGACGGCATCCTGCAACGTCGCATGGACGAAGTCATCGACGGCGAGTACCAGAACTACAAAGCCAAAGACGGCGCGTTCGTTCGCGAGCACTTCTTCAACACGCCTGAACTCAAGGCGATGGTTGCCGATCTGTCCGACGACGAGATCTGGAAACTCAACCGTGGCGGCCACGACCCGTACAAGGTCTATGCGGCGTACCACGAAGCGGTCAACCACAAAGAACAACCAACCGTCATCCTGGCCAAGACCATCAAGGGTTATGGCACCGGTGCCGGCGAAGCGAAAAACACTGCGCACAACACCAAGAAAGTCGACGTCGACAGCCTGAAGTTGTTCCGCGACCGCTTCGACATCCCGGTCAAGGACGAAGAGCTGGAGAACCTGCCGTTCTTCAAGCCAGAGCCAAACAGCGCCGAAGCCCGCTACCTGAGCGAGCGCCGTGCTGCACTGGGCGGTTTCGTACCGCAGCGCCGCGCGCAGAGCTTCAGCGTACCGACGCCGGACCTGGACACCCTGAAAGCCATCCTCGATGGTTCGGGCGACCGTGAAATTTCCACCACCATGGCTTTCGTGCGGATCCTCGCGCAACTGGTCAAGGACAAGGAAATCGGCCCGCGCATCGTGCCGATCATCCCGGACGAAGCCCGTACCTTCGGTATGGAAGGCATGTTCCGTCAGCTGGGCATTTACTCCTCCGTCGGCCAGCTCTACGAGCCAGTCGATAAAGACCAGGTGATGTTCTACAAGGAAGACCAGAAAGGTCAGATTCTTGAAGAAGGCATCAACGAAGCGGGCGCCATGAGTTCCTTCATCGCTGCCGGTACTTCGTACTCCAGCCACAACCAGCCGATGCTGCCGTTCTACATCTTCTACTCGATGTTCGGCTTCCAGCGTATCGGTGACCTGGCCTGGGCCGCCGGCGACAGTCGTACCCGTGGCTTCCTGATCGGCGGCACCGCCGGCCGTACCACCCTGAACGGTGAAGGCCTGCAGCACGAAGACGGTCACAGCCACCTGCTGGCCGCGACCATCCCGAACTGCCGCACCTACGATCCAACCTACGGCTACGAGCTGGCGGTGATCATTCAGGACGGCATGAAGAAGATGACCGAAGAGCAACAGGACATCTTCTACTACATCACCGTGATGAACGAGTCGTACCAGCAGCCAGCCATGCCGGCCGGTGCCGAAGAAGGCATCAAGAAAGGCATGTACCTGCTCGAAGAAGACACCCGCGATGCGGCGCATCACGTACAACTGATGGGCTCCGGTACCATCCTGCGTGAAGTGCGTGAAGCGGCGAAGATTCTGCGTGAAGAGTTCAACATCGGCGCTGACGTATGGAGCGTCACCAGCTTCAACGAACTGCGTCGCGACGGCCTGGCCGTAGAGCGCAGCAACCGTCTGAAGCCTGGCCAGAAGCCTAAGCAGAGCTACGTTGAAGAGTGCCTGAGCGGCCGTAAGGGTCCGGTCATCGCTTCTACCGACTACATGAAGCTGTTCGCCGAGCAGATCCGTCAGTGGGTACCGTCCAAGGAATTCAAAGTCCTGGGCACCGACGGTTTCGGCCGCAGCGACAGCCGCAAGAAACTGCGTCATTTCTTCGAAGTCGACCGTCATTTCGTGGTGTTGGCAGCCCTGGAAGCACTGGCTGACCGTGGTGATATCGAACCTAAAGTCGTGGCTGAGGCCATCGTCAAGTTCGGCATCGACCCGGAAAAACGCAACCCACTGGACTGCTGAGGAGACATTTTGTGAGCGAACTCATTCGCGTACCTGACATCGGCAGCGGTGAAGGTGAAGTAATTGAACTGTTTGTGAAGGTCGGCGACCGTATCGAAGCCGACCAGAGCATCCTGACCCTGGAATCGGACAAGGCCAGCATGGAAGTGCCGGCCCCGAAAGCCGGCGTCATCAAAAGCCTGAAAGTGAAGCTGGGCGACCGTCTGAAAGAAGGCGACGAACTGCTCGAGCTGGAAGTCGAGGGCGCCGCTGCTGCGGCCCCTGCTCCTGCTGCTCCGGCCAAAAAAGCCGAAGAAAAACCGGCTGCGGCCCCTGCCGCCGCCGCGCCAGCCGCTGCGCCTGCTGCCGCTTCGGTGCAGCAAGTGCACGTGCCGGACATCGGTTCGTCGGGCAAGGCCCAGATCATCGAGATCCAGGTCAAGGTTGGCGACAAGGTCGAAGCTGATCAATCGCTGATCACCCTCGAATCCGACAAGGCGAGCATGGAAATCCCGTCGCCTGCCGCGGGCGTGGTCAAGGCCATCAGCGTCAAGCTCAACGACGAAGTCGGCACTGGCGACCTGATCCTCGATCTGGAAGTGGCGGTTGCTGCGGCCCCTGCTGCTTCCGCTCCGGCTCAGGCTGCTGCGCCAGCCGCTGCCGCTGCGCCTGCTCCTGCAGCAGCCCCGGCTGCTCCAGTTGCCGACAGCGTTCAGGACATCCACGTTCCGGACATCGGTTCGGCCGGCAAGGCCAAGATCATCGAAGTGTTGGTCAAGGCTGGCGACAGCGTTGAAGCCGACCAGTCGCTGATCACCCTCGAATCCGACAAGGCAAGCATGGAAATCCCATCGCCTGCCGCTGGCGTGGTGGAAAGCGTTTCGATCAAGCTGGACGACGAAGTCGGTACCGGCGACCTGATCCTCAAGCTGAAAGTCAAAGGCGCAGCGCCTGCTGCTGCCACGGCTCCAGCTGCCGCTGCTGCAAGCGCTCCGGCACCTGCCGCTGCTGCTCCGGCTGCCGCTGCACCTGCGGCTACCGCTCCGGCCGCTGCTCCGGCCAAGCCTGGTGCCAAAGTTCACGCCGGCCCGGCCGTGCGTCAACTGGCCCGTGAGTTCGGCGTTGAGCTGAGCGCTGTAGGCGCGAGCGGTCCGCACGGTCGCATCCTCAAGGAAGACGTGCAGGTTTACGTCAAGGCGATGATGCAGAAGGCCAAGGAAGCGCCGGCTGCTGGCGGCGCAACCGGTGGCGCGGGCATCCCGCCGATCCCGGTCGTGGACTTCAGCCGCTTCGGTGAAATCGAAGAAGTGCCGATGACCCGCCTGATGCAGGTCGGCGCTGCCAACCTGCACCGCAGCTGGCTGAACGTGCCGCACGTGACGCAATTCGACTCGGCGGATATCACCGAGCTGGAAGCGTTCCGCGTTGCGCAGAAAGCAGTCGCAGAGAAGGCCGGCGTCAAGCTGACCATCCTGCCGCTGCTGCTCAAGACCTGTGCGCACCTGCTCAAGGAACTGCCGGACTTCAACAGTTCGCTGGCGCCAAGCGGCAAGGCGATCATTCGCAAGAAGTACGTCAACATCGGTTTCGCGGTAGACACTCCTGATGGCCTGCTGGTACCGGTCATCAAGAACGTCGACCAGAAGAGCCTGCTGCAACTGGCTGCAGAAGCTGCTTCGCTGGCTGAAAAAGCCCGCACCAAGAAGCTCTCTTCGGACGAGATGCAAGGCGCCTGCTTCACCATTTCCAGCCTCGGCCACATTGGCGGCACCGGCTTCACGCCGATCGTCAACGCGCCGGAAGTGGCGATCCTCGGTGTTTCCAAGGCAACCATCCAGCCAGTCTGGGACGGCAAAGCCTTCCAGCCGAAACTGATGCTGCCACTGTCGCTGTCCTACGATCACCGTGTGATCAACGGCGCCGCTGCTGCACGCTTCACCCAGCGTCTGGGCAGCCTGTTGGGCGACATCCGCACCATCCTGCTGTAAAGCGTTCGGCCCTCCGGCAACGGAGGGCCGATTGCGTTTCACGTTTTCGAGCGCCACACGCTCGTACCTCAACCCCGTCAGTTTGACGGGGCTTTTTTTTGCCCAGAGAAAAGTACAGCGCCTCTTCCTACAAGTTCGGTTTACTTGAACTACGAACGCAGTCCACTTCGCCTCGATATTTTTCGTCGACCGCCAACTAATCTTTGCCTCCCGATCAAATAAGCAACTTCCTGCGTTATTTATCAAAACCAGACTTACTCGAATGGATTCGAATATGTTCAAACCAACTATCGGCCCGATTATCGGCCACACCACAACTAATCATGCCCGCATATTCATGCGCGCAGACAATCAAGGCAACGCACCGGTATTTGCCGCCATTCGCCATCGGACTGCAGGAACACAACAGTGGTCAGCAGGCACTTTCGCCGAACCCAGCGCACTGCGCGACATGACCGAAGTGTTCACCCTCAATAACTTGAGCAGCGACACCGAATATGAATACCAGACCGGCTGGTTCAGCCCGATGAATCCGGTACATACCGTGGACAGTGTCGCCGAACTGCCGCTGCAGTGGCCCCGGGAAATCTATCGATTACGCACCCGCTCCAGCAAAGCCCTGCAGCCAAGGGCCTATATCGTCGGCTCCTGCCGTTACTTGCGCATGACCGCCGGCATCCCGTCGCTGCCGCAACTGGGTGACCGGATCTTTGCTTCCATCAATCAGTTGATCGAAGGCGCGCAACCACCGATCAGTGCCACGTTAATGACGGGCGATCAGATTTATGTCGACGACCTCAATCTGTTCGCACCCGATCGTGAATATAAGGAAATCCTCAGCAAGTACCGTGCGGCATTCTCTCAACCCAACATTCAGCGCTTGATGTCCGGCACATCGACTTACATGATCCTGGATGATCACGAAATCGAAGACAACTGGCCGGCGAACGCCAGCAAGTCAGATCAAGCGTTATATCGCAATGCCATGGCCGCCTATGAAATCTATCAAGCCAGCCACGGACCTGCGCACGAACTTACAACTAACAAAGAGGTGAATCGCGTAAAGCTCGAGCACTACTGGTATCAATTCAGTGACGGTGACATCGAATGGTTCGTGACCGACAGCCGCACTCGACGCAACTTGTCAGCCGATGATCGCCGCATACTGGATGAGGTGCAGGAACAGGCGCTGCTCAAGTGGCTGATCAACAGCCCGGCGCGAGTGAAATTCGTGGTGACCAGCGTAATGTTCTACCCGGATCGCAAACTGTATGGTGAGGATGCCTGGAAAGCCTTCCCGGAGCAGCGCTTGCGGCTGCTGGAAACCATCCGCACCCGACGCATCAAGAATGTCGTGTTTGTCTCGGGCGACGTGCATGGCTCGCTGACCTCGCGCCTGACCCACAGCGCAGACCCGGACTTCGAAGTGCACACCATCGTTTCCTCGCCGTTTTGCAACAGCAAGCTGTTGCCCTATGCCAAGGCGTCGACGTTCATCCTCGATCAACCGCTGGCGCGCACGGCAGCAGGCGATTATCAACATGAATTGACCAGCAGAGTGGTCAGCGAAGACAACTTCGCCCATGTGGTGGTTGAGGCCGGAAAAATTCAGGTCAATTACCATGATCGCGACGGCAAACGCCTGCAATCGATCGAAATCAACCTGCGCTGAAGCCCTGAACAAAATGCCGTTCCCGCGCGCCAGGCGCTCTGGAACGGCACTCGCGGCGCACATCCGTATTACTTTTTGCCGCGCGCTGGAGAAATGCCCTGCGCGGCCGACATATTCTTATAGCACTTGGCCTTCATCTCTCTTGTCAGTCGGTGCCGCAATGATGCAACCTTGCCGCAGGCAACAGTAAAGAGGGCGCGAGCCCGGCGCGTTCAGCATATTTCCAAGCGAGTTCCTTCATGAAGAGCCAACCCGATGCCGCCAGCCGTATGGCGGTCGAGGTAGTGACGCAGCTGCCTGTGCCCTCGCGGCTCGGCATGCTGCGTTTCGAGCGCTTGAATGAAGCGAGCTGGGCGATGCTGTTTCTCGACCCCAACTGCGAACGCCAGTTCGGCCAGCCGGCCGTCGAATTGTGTGCGTTGGTCGGCTCGCCTTACGCCAGCCTGATGGAACCCGAAGCGCGCTATCAACTGCACGACACCATTCAGCAACAACTGCGCGACAGCCCGCATTATCTGGTGCGCTACACCCTGCACACCGCCGCTGGTGCGCTGAGCATCCTAGAGCTGGGCGAGGCCTATAAGCAGCACAATCGGCACTTGCTGCGCGGTTATCTGCTGGCGGTCGATGATGTGTTCGACGGCGCGCCAGCGGTGCCCTGCGTCGACCTCGAAACCCAGAATTCGCGCCTGCAGATCGCTTTGGAACTGAACCAGCGCGCTCAGCAGGAACAACTGCAGCACCTGGAGCGGGTACGCGCCCAGCAGGATCTGATTCTGTTGCTGGCTCGCCAGCGCTACAGCAGCCACAACTCGCTGCAGGAAGCTGCCGAGCTGATCACCCGCAGCGCCTGCGATATCTATGAGATCGACTGTGCCAGCCTGTGGAACCTCGAAGGCAGCCTGCTGGTGCCGATTTCCGCGTATCACCGCGCTACGCAGGAATACATCCTGCCGGAGGTGATCGACATCAGCGGTTTCCCCGATTACATGGAAGCCCTGCACGGCAGCCGCGCCATCGACGCGCACAATGCGATGCGCGACCCGCGTACCCGCGAGATGGCCGAAGCCCTGCGCCCGCGCGACGTCAACGCGATGCTCGACGCCAGCATCCGGGTCGATGGCCAAGTGGTCGGCGTGCTGTGTCTGGAGCAGACCGGCGTCACCCGCGCCTGGCAGTCCGACGAAATCGCCTTTGCCGGTGAGCTGGCCGACCAGTTCGCCCAGGTCATCAACAACCATAACCGGCGTACCGCCACCAGCGCTCTGCACCTATTCCAGCGCGCAGTCGAACAAAGTGCCAACGCCTTTCTGCTGGTCAACTGCGACGGCGTGGTCGAGTACGTCAATCCGAGCTTCACCGCCATCACCCAGTACTCCACCGAGGAAGTCCATGGCCAGCGCCTGTCGGAGCTGCCGGCCCTGGAAAACCTCAGCGAACTGCTGTTCGACGCGCCCTCGGCGCTGGCCAAGAGCAACAGCTGGCAGGGCGAATTCAAGAGCCGGCGCAAGAACCTCGAACCGTACTGGGGCCAGTTGTCGATCTCCAAGGTGTATGGCGACAACCGCGAACTGACGCACTACATTGGCATCTACGAAGACATCACCCAGACCAAACTGGCGCAGCAGCGCATCGAGCGTCTGGCGTACACCGACAACCTGACCAACCTCGGCAACCGCCCGGCGTTTATCCGCAATCTGGATGAACGCTTCGCCCGCGATAGCGATACCCCGATCAGCCTGCTGCTGGTGGACATCGACAACTTCAAGCGGATCAACGACAGCCTCGGTCACCAGACCGGCGACAAGTTGCTGATCAGCCTCGCCCGCCGCTTGCGCAACAGCCTGAGCCCGAGCGGCAGCCTCGCGCGGTTCGCCAGTAACGAATTTGCGGTGCTGCTCGACGACACCGACCTCGCCACCGGCCAACAGATCGCCAACCAGTTGCTGGCGACCCTCGACAAGCCGATGTTCGTCGACAACCAGTTGATCAGCGTCACCGGCTCGGTGGGCCTGGCCTGCGCGCCACTGCATGGCCGCGATCCGCAAACCCTGATGCGCAACGCCGGCCTCGCCCTGCACAAGGCCAAGGCCAATGGCAAACACCAGGTTCAGGTGTTCACCGAAGCGCTGAACGCCGAAGCCAGTTACAAACTGTTCGTCGAGAACAACTTGCGCCGCGCCCTGACCCAGAACGAGCTGGACGTGTTCTACCAGCCCAAACTGTGCCTGCGCAGCGGTCGCCTGCTCGGCATGGAAGCGCTGCTGCGCTGGAATCACCCGGAACGCGGCATGATTCGCCCGGACCAGTTCATCAGCGTCGCCGAAGAAACCGGCCTGATCATCCCGATCGGCAAGTGGATCGCCCGCCAGGCCTGCCGCATGAGCAAGGCCCTGACCGCCGCTGGCCTGGGCAATCTGCAAGTGGCGATCAACCTCTCGCCGAAACAGTTCTCCGATCCGGATCTGGTCGCGTCCATCGCCAATATCCTCAAGGAAGAAGCGCTGCCGGCCAATCTGCTCGAACTGGAGCTGACCGAAGGCCTGTTGCTGGAAGCCACCGAAGACACTCACTTGCAGCTCGATCAGCTCAAGCGTCTGGGCCTGACCCTGGCCATGGACGACTTCGGCACCGGTTACTCGTCGCTCAGCTACCTGAAGAAATTCCCGATCGACATCATCAAGATCGATCGCAGCTTCATCCACGAAATCCCCGACAACCAGGACGACATGGAAATCACCTCCGCGGTGATCGCCATGGCCCACAACCTGAAGCTCAAAGTCGTGGCCGAAGGCATCGAGACCGCCGAACAACTGGCGTTCCTGCGCCGCCACCGCTGCGACGTCGGCCAGGGCTACCTGTTCGACCGGCCGATCCCCGGCGGTGAGCTGATTCAGGCGCTCAAGCGCTACCCGCGCGGCCCACTCTGCCTCTAACCCCCACCGATACCCCTGTCGATGAATTCCACTTGTGGGAGCGGGCTTGCTCGCGAATGCAGTTTGTCAGGCAATGTTGATGTCGACTGACACACCGCATTCGCGAGCAAGCCCGCTCCCACATTTGAATAGTGCGAAATCCGGCATCATTCGGCACACTGACGGTCTGACTTTTTACATCCCATCCTGACTGAGAGGAACGATCATGGTTCTGCGCTCGGAAATTCTGGTGAACAAAAACGTGCTACCGACCAAAGAACAAGCGCTGCCCGGCCGCGAAACCGCGATGACCCTGCCTGAAAAGCATTTCGTCTTCGAAGAAACTCCCTTGCTCGGTCCATTCTTTCAGGACGTCGACTTTGCGATCTTCGGTCTGGGTTGCTTCTGGGGGGCGGAACGCCGTTTCTGGCAGCGCGAAGGCGTGGTCAGCACCGTGGTTGGCTACGCCGGCGGCTACACGCCGAACCCGACCTACGAAGAAGTCTGCTCGGGCCTGACCGGCCACGCCGAAGTGGTGCTGGTGGTGTATGACAAGACCAAAGTCAGGTACGAAGAGCTGCTGGCGATGTTCTGGGAACTGCATAACCCGACGCAGGGCATGCGTCAGGGCAACGACATCGGCACCCAATACCGCTCGGTGATCTACGCCACTTCGCCTGAACAACTGGATGCGGCGCTGAAGAGCAAAGCGGTGTATCAGGCTGAACTGTCGAAGGCTGGCCTGGGCGAAATCAGCACCGAGATCGAGCAGGCGCCGACCGTGTACTTTGCTGAGGCGTATCACCAGCAGTATCTGGCGAAGAACCCTGAAGGCTACTGCGGGATTGGCGGCACCGGCGTGTGCATGCCACCGAGCCTGGCGGGTAACTAAACCCTTAAAGCAAAAGATCGCAGCCTTCGGCAGCTCCTACAGGTCCGTGATTGTCCGCACATAAGTGGACGACACTGAATCCTGTAGGAGCTGCCGAAGGCTGCGATCTTTTGCTCTTGCCGTTGATCAGCTTTCAGCAATCAACCAATCCATCTGCCACCCACCCTGAGTCTGCCCAAGCTTCTTCGACAACCACGGCAGCAGCTCACGCAATTCTTCCTCCAGCCCCCACGGCGGATTGGCAATCGCCATCCCGGAGCCGTTGAGGCTGTTAGGCGTATCCAGCGGATGCACCAGCAGTTCCACGCGCAGCAACTTCGGCGCGCCGGTACCGGCCAGATCCTGATAGAAACGGCGCAACGCACGCTGATCCTTCACCGGATACCAGATCGCCGCCACGGTTTGGCGCATCCGGCCAATCGCTTCTTTCAGCGACGCCGCACACTTTTGCATCTCGTCGAGCTGCTCGAACGGCGGATCAATCAACATCACCGCGCGTTTCTCCTGCACCGGCAACATCGCCCGCGCCACATGCCAGCCCTCGCCCAGATGCACCTTGACCCGACGATCGCCGGCCATGTTCTCTTTAAGCTGCACGCCGTCTTCCGGGTGCTTCTCGTTGAGCATCACCCGATCCTGCGGCCGGGTCAGACGCCGCGCCAGCTCCGGCGAACCCGGGTAGTAGCGCAACTGGCCATCCGGGTTCATCTCGTGCAGCACCTTCATGTAGTCGGCGGTCAGCGCCGGCAGATCCGGCTGATCCCACAAACGCGCGATGCCTTCCAGGTACTCGCCGGTACGGTTGGCCTGATCACCCTGCAGGTCATACAGACCGATGCCGGCGTGCGTATCGAGATAGGCAAACGGCTGCTCCTTGCGCGACATCAGCGCGATGAGGCGGGTCAAGGTCAGGTGTTTGAACACATCGGCGTGATTGCCGGCATGGAAGGCGTGACGATAATTCATGGCTGCTCCTGCGAAGGGCGCAAAGTTTACCTTTTACCGGGCGGCAAGTCAGGGGTTGGCGGCCGAGCGGACAAAAGCCGGCCCTCACCCTAACCCTCTCCCGGAGGGAGAGGGGACTGACGGTGGTGATCTTGCGAGTTACATCGACCTGAATGATCAGCGTGATCTCAGGCTTGGCCAACTGACGTTCACCACCGAAGGCGCAGGTCGGCGTACATCACCCAGACAACTCGGTCAGTCCCCTCTCCCTCTGGGAGAGGGCTAGGGTGAGGGGCTTTGCTTTTATGGCGTTAAACTGGCGAACCATGAACGACAGGAAGTCAAAAACTCATGCAATATCTGATCATCTGCTTATTCAGCCTGCTTAGCCCATACCTCGCCCTTGCCGACGAAACTCACATTGAACAGGCACGCCAGTCACTAAAAAACTACGGACTGAGCCACTGCATTCTGAAGCCATTCAACGAACGCTCCGCGCTGGAAAAAGACATCGCACTGTCCGCCAATGCCTATTCGTTCATGGGCAAAGGCATGCATACCATTTTGCAAAATGAAGACACGCTCCAGGTGCTGCACGATCCCTACAAAGAAACCCGAAACTACGTGTTGGCGGCTTACGAGCAGAAACCTTCAAACAGTAAATACTCGAATGAAAAAGTAGTGTTTTTTGGGTGCATGAAGGTCTACAACTCCGAGGCGTTCGACCGCTTTATCAAAACTCAGGATGCGTATATCGCTGATTGAGCCAAATTCCAAAGATCGCAGCCTTCGGCAGCTCCTACACAGGATTGGCGTCCCCCCCTGTAGGAGCTGCCGAAGGCTGCGATCTTTTGCTCTTTTTTCAGGCCGGCATCGCGCTCAAGCGTTTGCCGATGACATCCAGCACATCGCAACCGTCACGCAGTGGAATGGCGCAGAGCATGGCGAAGTCGCTGAGGATGATCGAGTCGCATTCGACCGAGCCGCGCATGCACATGTTTTCCAGCACCTGGATCACGGCGCGGATGCGGTGGTTGGCCGCGTCCATGAGGATATCGAGGGGGACTTGGGTGTCGATGAACAGGGTGGGCATGTCGCTGCAATTGCCGGTCAGGGCCATGAAGCGGTTGTCGGGATGGGGGATGATTTTTTCGTAGGGTGGGTCGGGTTTAAGCGCTGTCATCTTTTGAACCTCTGGTAGTGAAATGAGCTTCCACCATCTCCCTCCTACAGGTTTGGGTGGCAGCCATGCGCGGGGTAGGAGAACCGAGACCAGAGAACTCGGCCACGCCAAAGCGTGCCCGCGCATAACCGCCGCAAATGATCTTACGGACGCACATAGACTGCCGCAAACCGGGCGACGACGTTTATGCGCTCTTCTAGTATCAGGGCTCCTACACCCTGTCGCCGCATCTGCGGTGACAATGCAAGACTATCCCTGCTACCCAACGCCCACCAGTTCATGAAAGCCGCCGCAACTCGAAGGAAACGTCCGAAGCCTTCGCCCGGAAAACTCACTCCAGTTCTGCCAGCAAATACTCCACCAATGCCGATGGCGACGATTCTTCCGACGCTGAAACCTGAAAAAACTGCCGAACCTTGCAGCGCAACACAGCCTCGGGAAACGCCTCATGCAGCGCCGGATGCTCCTCGCTCAGCCACTGCAGCGCATTGCCGATCCGTACTGCATTCCCTGCTGAAGCCAGTACAGACTCAGGCACCTTCCACCAGGGAAACACCCGCCCCGAAACCTGCGCCCTGCCCCCGATATCCACGGCCTGTCCATTGATCAAGCCGCGCGAGATCACCGGTATCAACTGCGCAGATTGCACTTCGTCGGACTGTAGGATCGGCAACAGAAACCGCCCATCCCAAAACCGAAAAAACACCGCTGTGCCGCCCGGCATCAGCACTTGAGTCAAACTGCGAAAATGCTCAACTACCACCTCAAGGCTCGCGGAAGACACCGCCAACCACCCCCAGTCGCGAGACTCGGTAGAGGCTACCCAATCGAGAAACTCACTGTCCGCCGCGACAATTCCCACGAAGGGCATCACCGCGTCCCACTCGGCGTAGATCGTGTCAGCCCAGATCGGGCTCGGTGCAACCAACGGAGGCCTGGCGTCGCTGGCGTTACTCAAGACCGCGAACAGTTGTTCCGAAGATTTCAGCGGTTCACGCGCCAACCACGCTGAAGGCGTGAGGCACTCAGGCTGCACAGACACCGTCCTTGCAGCGCTCGCACTCTTCGCAGAATGGTGCATCACCTTTAAAGCTCATGATTTGCGCAGCAGTGAGCATGGCCGTTGGTGCGGCTGCGAGTTTTGCCGGCAATCCCGGCACTCCCGGCGCTGCACTCATCGCCGCCATTGGCGCACCACCGACCATGATCGGCACGCTGCTGAAAATTCCTCCGGGGCCGATGCTGATCCACTGCCCGCCCGCCTGAATCGTTGCGCTCGCGCCACCGTCGATCACCACTTGTTGCCCGGCACTGACGTGGATTTGTCCGCTGGCACTGGTGGCCTGACTACTCACCCGAATATGCCGATCACCAATAACCGTCAGGTGATCATCCTGTTTCACTTCGGTCTGGCGCTGACCGTGGGTAATGCGCTGCTCGTCAGCCTTGAGTTCATGGCTGGCAAGTCCGGTGACGACGATGCTGCGCTGGTTGTCGACCTGAACCTGTTGGTCATGCAGTACATGCTGAGTCCAGTTGCGCTGGGCGCGCAGGTAGATTTCTTCGGCGCCCTTTTTGTCCTCGATGCGCAGCTCGTTGTAACCGCCGCCACCGGGACTGCTCTGGCTGCGAAAGATGCTGCGGGTCTGGTCGGCGGGCAGGTCCAACGGCAGCGGAGTTGCCGCGTTTGGTAGGCAACCCATCACCAACGGCTTGTCGGCATCGGCGTCGATGAAACCGACCAGCACTTCCATGCCGACCCTTGGGATCAGCACGCTGCCGTAATGGTCATGCGCCCAACCCGTGGCGACGCGCAGCCAGCAACTGGAATGCTCGTTGAGCTCGCCGTCACGATCCCAGGCCAGTTGCACCTTGACCCGGCCGTACTCGTCGCAGTGGATTTCCGTGTCTTGCGGCCCGGTGACCACGGCCGGTTGATAGCCGGGCATGCGCGGTTTTTCCGGCCCCAACGCCGGGCGAAAGAACACCTCCCACGGCGTGGCAAGAAAGGTATTACGGTAACCCTGGAATGTTTCCCCATCGCTGGTCACCGATTCCTCCAGCACTTGCGGCTGTCGGCCATGGTGCTCGATGGCGGTGAGCAGCCACAGGTCATTCCAGTCCTGGCGCGGATGCTCGCTCAGTTGCAGGAAATGTCCGCAAACCAGTGCGGATACGTCGCTGATGCCCTCAGCCTGACGGTAGTCGGCGACATGCCTTTCCAGCGTACGTTGCGCCAGTTGCCTGCCGGTTTCTCGATCGTTGAATTGGCCGGGAAAGTGATAGTCCTCGAGCACCGGGCGCTGCTCACTGTCGCTGCGGCTTTGCAGTTGCAGTCGCGGCTTTTCGAAGTTGTAGTCGCGCCGGGTGACCACGCTGGTGCGAGTCTCCACCCGGACGTTGAAGCGCTTGATGGCCGGCGCCGTCGACGCCATGCCGCTGCCCGGCAAATACAGCGTCGGCTCGGCCAGGCGCGGGAACACCGTTTGATCGTCGCCGAACACCAGCACATGTCCATCCGGGCTGTGCTGAAAGTGGTAATGAATACCGACCTCGGCACACAGCCGCTGAATGAACGCCAGATCGCTCTCGGCGTACTGCACACAATATTCACGCACCGGGTAATCGCTGCCGAGGCGGAACTCGAAGGCATCGCGCAGGATTGCGTGATCCTTGAGGATCTGCGCGACGATCTGCGGAACCGTCTGATGCTGAAAAATCCGCTGGTTGATGCGGTGACCGAGGTAGGTCAGACGCGGCACCAGGCTCAGGTGATAGCGCGTCAGACGTTTCCCGGAATCGCCCTGCCCGACCCGATAAATCTGACCGTGAATGCCACTGCCATCGGCATCGAAGCCAAGAAACGCCTGACAGTGCAGCAGGCTTTCGAGATCCAGATCGGGGCGCTCACTGACCAGCTCCAGCTCGAAACGAAAGGGTTGGCTGATGGCTTCCTTGCCCGTGAACTCAAGGACTTTGAGGTCATGCTGGGCGCCTTCGAGGGTCAACGTAAAACGCGGTTGATTGGCAGGCGCGAACATCCGATGTCTCTCTGCAGAATGAGGGCGGGCGATTCTGCATGAGGGGCAAGGGGTGTTGGGTGGGAGACAGGAAAATCAGATTTGCCCTACTTTTTCTGGCGAAAAAGCCTTCGCAAATCGGTGCATCCGACTACAGACAACCCTCTCAAAATCACCACCGAACAACTGTGGGAGCGGGCTTGCTCGCGAAAGGGCCGTGTCAGTCGACATTGATTTCATTTGACCCACCGCATTCGCGAGCAAGCCCGCTCCCACAGGGGATCTACGCTGAGTCAGGGATATTGCAGGCATAAAAAAACGGCCCGCCTCCTTGTAGGAAGCGGGCCGTTTTCCTGTGAGCCGCAGCTCAGTGCATCACTTGTTCAGGTGGAAATCCTTTTCCGCTGCCTGGAAGCGCTGCACCATGCCAGCGGTCGGCGCGCCGAGCTTGCTGACGATGTAGATCGCCAGGCTGGCGAAGATGAAGCCCGGGATGATTTCGTACAGCCCCACCACCTCGAAATGCTTCCACACCACCACGGTGATGGCGCCGACCAGAATGCCGGCCAGCGCGCCGTTGCGGGTCATGTCTTTCCAGATCACCGAGATCAGCACCACTGGACCGAACGCGGCACCGAAACCGGCCCAGGCGTAGGACACCAGGCCCAGCACGCGGTTTTCCGGGTTGGCGGCCATGGCGATAGCAATCAGCGCCACCAGCAACACCATCGCGCGGCCGACCCAGACCAGTTCAACCTGGGAAGCGGATTTGCGCAGAAAGGTTTTGTAGAAGTCTTCGGTGAGGGCGCTCGAGCACACCAGCAACTGGCAGCTCAAGGTGCTCATCACAGCCGCGAGAATCGCCGACAGCAAGACACCGGCCACCCACGGGTTGAAGAGGATTTTCGCCAGTTCGATGAACACCCGCTCGTGGTTCTCGGTCACGGGACCGGCCACTTCCGGGTGCGCCGAGAAGTAGGCGATACCGAAGAAGCCCACGGCGACGGTGCCGCCCAGGCACAGGATCATCCAGGTCATGGAGATGCGACGGGCGTTGGCAATCGACTTCACCGAGTCAGCGGCCATGAAACGCGCAAGGATGTGCGGCTGACCGAAGTAACCCAGACCCCAGCCCATCAGCGAGATGATGCCGATGAAGGTGGTGCCCTTGAGCATGTCGAAGTTGCTTGGATCCTGGGCTTCAATGGCCAGGAACGTGGTATCGACGCCGCCGGTGGCCAGCAGCACGATGATCGGCGTCAGCAGCAGCGCGAAAATCATCAACGTGGCTTGAACGGTATCGGTCCAGCTCACCGCGAGGAAACCGCCGACGAAGGTGTAGGCAATCGTCGCCGCAGCACCGGCCCACAGCGCCGTCTCGTAGGACATGCCGAAGGTGCTTTCGAACAGACGGGCGCCGGCCACGATGCCGGATGCGCAGTAAATGGTGAAGAACACCAGAATCACGATCGCCGAGATGATGCGCAGCAGGCCGCTCTTGTCTTCAAAACGGCTGGAGAAGTAGTCCGGCAGGGTCAGGGCATCGCCGTTGTGCTCGGTCTGCACGCGCAGACGGCCGGCGACAAACAGCCAGTTCAGGTAGGCGCCGACGATCAGGCCGATGGCGATCCAGCTTTCCGACAGACCGGACATGTAGATGGCACCCGGCAGGCCCATCAGCAACCAGCCGCTCATGTCGGAAGCACCGGCGGACAGAGCCGTCACGACGCTGCCCAGGCTGCGGCCGCCAAGAATGTAGTCAGAGAGGTTGTTGGTGGAGCGATAGGCCATGAAGCCGATCAGCACCATTGCTGCGATGTAGATCACGAAGGTGATCAGTGTTGGATTGCTTACGCTCATTAAGTTACGCCCTGGCTTTGTTTTTATGTTGCAGCGGTGATTGATCGTCCACAAACGACGACGTTTGGCAGACGAAACGGGATCCCGCGCATTTAGGACTGATGTTTCCCCAGGAAAGCCACCAGCCGATGCACCGGGTATTCCCGGTTGCACCTTGGGCGCGAATGCTATGCAACAAAGCAAAAAAGGTGCAACCAGTTTCTGGCAATTAAGTTGCACCTAGTCGGATATACCGATAAATACGCGGTTTTTGCTCCCTTTTAGCGCAGTCCAGGCGCTTCGCTAGAAGCAAAAGCACCAAGCCAGAGCGGCACTTCAGTACCAGAAAATAATTCCTGACGAAGCGTTTATTTTTCCGACAAAAAAAGGGTTGCACCCGGTTGCACCTCACTCAGCGCACGGCTAATCTTGCCGCCAGCTGATGCCACGCAACTGTGGCAACCATGAGGATAAAAATATGGCTACCACCACCCTTGGGGTCAAACTCGATGACCCGACCCGCGAGCGCCTGAAGGCTGCCGCGACCTCGATTGATCGCACCCCGCACTGGCTGATCAAGCAGGCAATTTTCAATTACCTGGAAAAACTCGAGGGTGGTGCAACCCTGACCGAGCTGAACGGTTTGACCACCAAGGACGCCGACGACGCCGGTGAAGTCCAGAACGATCACGCCCACCAGTGCTTCCTCGAATTCGCTGAAAGCATCCTGCCGCAATCGGTACTGCGCGCTTCGATCACCGCCGCTTACCGTCGCCCAGAGCCGGAAGTGGTGCCGATGCTGATCGAGCAGGCGCGCCTGCCGGCACCGATGGCCGAAGCCACCAACAAACTCGCCGCGTCGATTGCGGAAAAACTGCGTAACCAGAAAAGTGCCGGCGGTCGTGCAGGCATTGTTCAGGGCCTGCTGCAGGAATTTTCCCTGTCGTCCCAGGAAGGCGTGGCGCTGATGTGCCTGGCCGAAGCGCTGCTGCGCATCCCGGACAAGGGCACTCGCGATGCACTGATCCGCGACAAGATCAGCACCGGCAACTGGCAGCCGCACCTGGGCAACAGCCCGTCGTTGTTCGTCAACGCCGCGACCTGGGGTCTGCTGCTGACCGGCAAACTGGTATCGACCCACAATGAAGCCGGCCTGACTTCGTCGCTGAGCCGGATCATCGGCAAGAGCGGCGAGCCGATGATCCGCAAGGGCGTCGACATGGCCATGCGCCTGATGGGCGAGCAGTTCGTCACCGGCGAAACCATCGCCGAAGCACTGGCCAACGCGAGCAAGTTCGAAGCCAAGGGCTTCCGTTATTCCTACGACATGCTCGGTGAAGCGGCGCTGACCGAACATGACGCGCAGAAGTACCTGGCGTCGTACGAACAAGCCATCCACTCGATCGGCAAAGCCTCCCACGGTCGTGGGATTTATGAAGGCCCGGGCATTTCCATCAAGCTCTCGGCCCTGCACCCGCGTTACAGCCGTGCGCAATACGAGCGCGTGATGGACGAGCTGTACCCGCGCCTGCTGTCGCTGACCCTGCTGGCCAAGCAATACGACATCGGCCTGAACATCGACGCCGAAGAAGCCGACCGCCTGGAGCTGTCGCTGGATCTGCTCGAGCGCCTGTGCTTCGAGCCGCAACTGACCGGCTGGAACGGCATCGGTTTCGTGATTCAGGCTTATCAGAAGCGTTGCCCTTACGTGATCGACTACGTGATCGATCTGGCCCGCCGCAGCCGTCATCGTCTGATGATCCGTCTGGTGAAAGGCGCGTACTGGGACAGCGAAATCAAGCGCGCCCAGGTCGAAGGCCTGGAAGGCTATCCGGTCTACACCCGCAAGGTGTACACCGACGTTTCCTACATTGCCTGCGCCCGCAAACTGCTGGCGGTGCCGGAAGTCATCTACCCGCAGTTCGCCACGCACAACGCCCACACCCTGTCGGCGATTTACCACATTGCCGGTCAGAACTATTACCCGGGCCAGTACGAATTCCAGTGCCTGCACGGCATGGGCGAACCGCTTTACGAGCAGGTTGTAGGCAAAGTTTCCGAAGGCAAGCTGAACCGTCCGTGCCGCGTGTACGCACCGGTCGGTACTCACGAAACCCTGTTGGCGTACCTGGTACGTCGTCTACTGGAAAACGGCGCCAACACTTCGTTCGTCAACCGCATCGCCGACCAGTCGATTTCGATTCAGGAACTGGTGGCCGATCCGGTGGCCCAGATCGAGCAGATGGCGACCGTGGAAGGTGGTTTCGGCCTGCCGCACCCACGCATTCCGCTGCCGCGTGACCTGTATGGCTCCGAGCGCGCCAACTCCAGCGGCATCGACATGGCCAACGAACATCGTCTGGCCTCGCTGTCCTGCGCCTTGCTCGCCACCGCGCACAACGACTGGAAAGCCGCGCCGATGCTCGGTTGCGCTTCCAGCAACGAAGCGCCGGCACCGGTGCTGAACCCGGCGGATCACCGCGATGTGGTCGGTCACGTGCAGGAAGCCACCGTCGAAGATGTCAACAACGCGATCCAGTGCGCCCTTAACGCCGCACCGATCTGGCAGGCCACCCCGCCGGCCGAGCGCGCGGCGATTCTGGAGCGTGCCGCTGACTTGATGGAAGGCGAGATCCAGCCACTGATGGGCCTGCTGGCCCGTGAAGCCGGCAAGACCTTCGCCAACGCCATCGCCGAAGTCCGCGAAGCGGTCGACTTCCTGCGTTACTACGCAGTGCAGGCGCGCAACGATTTCAGCAATGACGCCCACCGCCCATTGGGCCCGGTGGTGTGCATCAGCCCGTGGAACTTCCCGCTGGCCATCTTCAGTGGTCAGGTCGCTGCCGCACTGGCCGCCGGTAACCCGGTCCTGGCCAAACCGGCTGAGCAGACTCCGCTGGTCGCCGCGCAAGCCGTGCGCCTGCTGCTGGAAGCCGGGATTCCCGAAGGCGTGCTGCAACTGCTGCCGGGTCGCGGTGAAACCGTCGGTGCCGGTCTGGTCGGTGATGAGCGCGTCAAAGGCGTGATGTTCACCGGCTCCACCGAAGTCGCGCGCCTGCTGCAACGCAACATCGCTGGCCGTCTCGACAGCCAGGGCCGTCCGATTCCGCTGATCGCCGAAACCGGCGGCCAGAACGCGATGATCGTCGATTCTTCGGCACTGACCGAACAAGTGGTGATCGACGTGGTGTCCTCGGCCTTCGACAGCGCCGGTCAGCGTTGCTCGGCACTGCGCGTACTGTGCTTGCAGGAAGATTCCGCCGACCGCGTCATCGAAATGCTCAAGGGCGCGATGGCGGAAAGCCGTCTCGGCAACCCTGAGCGTCTGTCCGTGGACATTGGCCCGGTGATCGACGCCGAAGCCAAGGCCGGCATCGACAAGCACATCCAGGCCATGCGCGACAAAGGTCGCAGCGTGTACCAGGTGGCTATCGCCGACAGCGAAGAAGTCAAACGCGGCACCTTCGTCATGCCGACCCTGATCGAGCTGGAAAGCTTCGACGAGCTGCAACGCGAGATCTTCGGCCCGGTGCTGCACGTGGTGCGCTACAAGCGCAAGGACATCGACCAGTTGATCGGCCAGATCAATGCGTCCGGTTATGGCCTGACCCTCGGCGTGCATACGCGTATCGACGAGACCATCGCCAAGGTGATCGACAACGTCAACGCCGGTAACGTCTACGTCAACCGCAACATCGTCGGTGCCGTGGTCGGTGTGCAGCCATTCGGCGGCGAAGGCCTGTCGGGGACTGGCCCGAAAGCCGGTGGTCCGCTGTACCTGTACCGCTTGCTGTCGACCCGTCCTACTGACGCGATCGAACAATCCTTCGCTCGCGGTGATGCAGCCGTCGCCCCGGACGTGCGTCTGCGTGATGCCATGAGCAAACCGCTGAATGCCTTCAAGGCTTGGGCCGAGAGCAACCAGTACGCCGAACTGAGCACCCTGTGCGTGCAGTACGCCGCTCAATCGCAAAGCGGCATCACCCGCGTGCTGTCCGGCCCGACCGGCGAGAAGAACAGCTACGCGATCCTGCCGCGTGAACACGTGCTGTGCCTGGCGGACGTCGAAGGCGATCTGCTGACCCAACTGGCGGCGGTATTGGCTGTCGGCGGTTCGGCGGTATGGCCGGAGTCCGACATCAGCAAGGCCTTGTTCGCCCGCCTGCCGAAGGAAGTTCAGGCGCGGATCAAACGGGTTGCCGACTGGCACAAGGATGAAGTGGTATTTGATGCCGTACTGCATCACGGTCATTCCGACCAGTTGCGTGGTGTCTGCCAGCAGATTGCCAAACGTGCCGGTGCGATCGTTGGCGTTCAGGGCTTGTCCCAGGGCGAGACCAATATCGCGCTGGAGCGTCTGGTGATCGAGCGGGCATTGAGCGTCAACACCGCGGCGGCGGGGGGTAATGCGAGCTTGATGACCATCGGTTAAACCCGAGAAGTCAGGCAACCGCGATGGTTGCCTGACAATCAAATCCCAATGTGGGAGCGGGCTTGCTCGCGAAGGCGTTGTGTCAGTCGACATCTCCAGTGACTGATCCACCGCATTCGCGAGCAAGCCCGCTCCCACAGTTGTTTTGGGGTATTTGTTAAGTCGGTGCTCGGCCCTGACATCACCGTTATCAATCATCGTATTCAGCCTTTATCAGCAAGCCTAGACTCGGCCCAACCCCCATTTTCAGGTAGGCCGCCATGTCCGAGACGCTGCTCAGTTCCCGCAATCTGGCTTTCGAGCTGTACGAAGTCCTCGATGCCGAGGGCCTGACCCGGCGTGAGCGCTTTGCCGAGCACAACCGCGAGACCTTTGACGCGGCCATCGGCACCGCGCGCAGCATTGCCGAGAAATACTTCGCGCCGCACAACCGCAAGGGCGACGAGAACGAGCCGCGCTACGAGAACGGCCAGGCGATTCTGATTCCCGAAGTCAAACCGGCGGTGGACGCGTTCCTCGAGGCGGGTTTCCTCAATGCCGCACGAAGCTTCGAAGCCGGTGGCATGCAACTGCCGACGCTGCTGTCGCAAGCCTGCTTTGCCCACTTTCAATCAGCGAACGCGGCGACCACGTCCTACCCGTTCCTGACCATGGGCGCGGCCAACCTGATCGAAAGTTTTGGCAGCGACGAGCAGAAACAGCGTTTCCTGCAACCGATGATCGACGGGCGCTTCTTCGGCACCATGGCCCTGACCGAACCGCACGCCGGCTCGTCGCTGTCGGATATTCGTACCCGCGCCGAGCCGGCGTCTGACGGTACTTATCGGCTCAAGGGCAACAAGATCTTCATTTCCGGCGGCGATCACCCGCTGTCGGAAAACATCGTGCACATGGTGCTGGCCAAGCTGCCGGATGCGCCTGCGGGCGTTAAAGGCATTTCGCTGTTCATCGTGCCGAAGTTTCTGGTCAACGATGACGGCAGCCTCGGCCAGCGCAACGATGTGCTGCTGGCTGGGTTGTTCCACAAGATGGGCTGGCGCGGCACCACTTCCACCGCACTGAATTTCGGCGATAACGGCGAGTGCGTCGGCTATCTGGTGGGCAAGCCGCACCATGGCTTGAGCTACATGTTCCAGATGATGAACGAGGCGCGGATCGGCGTTGGCATGGGCGCGGTGATGCTCGGCTACGCCGGTTACCTGTACTCGCTGGAGTACGCCCGCGAACGCCCGCAAGGCCGAGTGCCGGACAGCAAGGATCCGAGCACCGCGCCGGTAGCGATCATTCAGCACGCGGACGTCAGACGCATGCTGCTGACGCAAAAATCCTACGTCGAAGGGGCATTTGACCTTGGTCTGTACGCGGCACGGCTGTTCGATGACACCACAACACTGGAGAACGAAGCCGAGCGCAAACAGGCCCATGAGCTGCTGGATTTGCTGACGCCGATCGTCAAGTCCTGGCCGTCGGAGTTCTGCCTGAAAGCCAACGAACTGGCGATCCAGATTCTCGGCGGCCATGGCTACACCCGCGAATACCCGGTTGAGCAGTACTACCGCGATAACCGTCTGAACCCGATCCACGAAGGCACCCACGGCATTCAGTCGCTGGACTTGCTCGGGCGCAAACTGGCGCAGAACGGCGGCGCTGGGCTCAAGCAACTGATCCGCCTGATCGCCAACACTGCCGAGCGCGCGACCGCGTACGAATCGTTGACCGCACTGCGTGAGCCACTGGAGCAATTGGTGGCTCGCCTGCAAACAGTCACCATCGGCCTGCTGACCGATCTGGCGCAGGGCAAGGTCAACAGCAGCCTGGCAAATTCGGCGCTGTACCTGAAAGTATTCGGGCACACGGTGATTGGCTGGCGCTGGCTGGAACAGGCGATTCGCGCGGAGGAAGGCTTGGCCAAGGGCAATGCGGCGGATGCCGACTTCTATAAGGGCAAGTTGCAGGCGGCGCGGTACTTCCTGACATGGGAAGTGCCGGGTTGCCAGCATGAGCTGGCGTTGCTGGAGGTGCGGGATGATACGTGTCTGGCGATGCAGGATGCGTGGTTCTGATCCGGATTTTTTGTCGCTGCTGATGCCGTCTTCGCGGGCAAGCCCGCTCCCACAGGGTCCTGTGGCGTTCACATATTAAGTGACCTGTCACAAGACCTGTGGGAGCGGGCTTGCCCGCGAAGAGGCCCGAACTGACAACACATCAGCTCAACTTGAACCCACCCATCTGTCGCGCCAGATCATCCGCCAGCTTCTGCAGCATCTGACAATCCTCGCGACAGGCGCGAACCTCCCCCGCCGTGGCCCGGGCCAGATCGGAAATCCCCTGCACATTGCGGTTGATCTCCTCGGTCACTGCCGACTGCTCTTCCGTGGCCGTGGCCACTTGATGGTTCATGTCGCTGATACGCTCGACCTGTCCGGTAATTGCGGTCAACGATGCGCCGGTACGCTGGCTCGATTTAACCCCGGTGCCGGTCGCCGCCTGCCCGGTGCGCATCGATGACACGGCATTCTCTGCGCCTTGCTTGAGGCTGCCGATCATCTGCTGAATCTCGTCGGTGGACGCCTGCGTCCTGCGCGCCAAGGTGCGCACTTCATCCGCCACCACGGCGAACCCACGGCCCATGTCTCCAGCCCGCGCCGCTTCAATCGCCGCGTTGAGCGCCAGCAAGTTGGTCTGCTCGGACACCCCGCGAATCACCGCCAGCACCGAATCAATCGACGCCACCTGCTGCGCCAGCTCACCCACCGCGCCGGCCGCCAGGCCGATCTCGTCGGACATGCTTTCGATGTGGCGGATCGAGCCGCCAACCACTTCCCGCGCCTGCATTGCTTCATCGCGAGCAGTTTGTGAAGCCAGCGCGGCGTTGCCGGCGTTCTGCGCGATTTCCTGCACGGTCAGGCCCATCTCGTGCACCGCCGTGGCGACCATGTCGGTCATTTCCTGCTGACGGCCGGAGCGTTCGGCGGTGTTCTCCACCACTTTCGCCACTTGGCCGACCGCGGTGCGCAGACGTTCGCTGGTGGTCAGCACTTCGCCGATCAGCCCGCGCTGGCTGTCGAGAAAGCGGTTGAAGCCGCGCGCGAGATCACCCAGTTCATCGGCGCGGCTGGAATCTAACCGATGGGTCAAATCTCCACCGCCGCTACCGATTGCTACCAGCGCGGCTGTTACCTGACGAATCGGTCGCACCAGCCCTTGGGCCAGCCACACCACCAGCGCCAGGCACACCAGTGCCACCGCCAGACCAATGCCGCCGCTCATCCACATCGCCTTGCGGGCTTCGGCGTAGATCTGCGCCTGCGGCACTTCGGCCACCAGCGTCCAGCCCAGATCGCGCAGCGGCAGGCTGAAGGCGAGGAAGTCTTCGCCATCGCGCTGGAAGGAACTGTTAGCGGCAACTTTTTGACCCATGACCGCTTGCGCCGCCGACGCACCGATCTGCTCCGTGAGGGTGCGCTTGCCACTGAACTGCGCCTCGGGATGGACCTGGATCAAACCGTCGGAACGCACGAGATAGACCTTGCCGCGCTCGCCAAAGCTGAAGTTGTGGATCAGCTCCGACAGCTCTTTCATGCTCAGGCCCAGCCCCGCGACGCCGACCACTTTGCCGGCCTGCTCGACCTTCAAGTCGATGAACAGCGCCAATTCTCCGGTGGCGCCATCGTTATCGATGTTCAGAGTGCGCGGCTGGTTGCTGTCGAGGAAGGCATAGAACCAGGCATCGGCCGGTTTGGCCCGACTGAGGGTGCGATCCAGGCCTTTTTCGGTGATGTAGTGGTTGGAGTCGATGCCGATGATCAACGCGGTGAAGGCTTTATGTTCGGCGCGGATGCCTTCCAGATACTGCGCGAAGGCCGCCGTTTTGCTGCTGTCTTCACCCGAGGCCAGCCAGTCGCGCACCATGCTGTTGCTGGCGATGTCTTTGGCGGCGGTCAGCGGTTGGACGAGGATGCGTTCGATGTCGTTGCGCGTCGCTTCGATGCTCGACGGCAGCGCTTGTTCGACCAGATAGCTCTGGGCGAGGCGGTTGACCACCAGGGTATAAATGCCAACCACGATCAGGATACTGACCAGCAGGGCGGTGCCCATGCTGAGAATCAGCTGCCATTGAATACTGCGTCGCCACAACTGCATGGAGCACCCCCAAAGAATAAGTGGCCGAAACAATGCAACAGCCGTGCCGATTGTATACAACCCAATCGACAATCTATTCTTTGGTTGTGCGCAACCCCATCAGCCCTGATTGATGGTCTTGGCGATGGTTTCGACCGTGGCGCTGACTTGCTCTTGGTAACGGTCGAGTTCTTCCTGGTGCTGCTTCTTCATTTCGATCTGCTGCGAGCACAGGTTCATCGCGGCCAGCACCAGCAAACGGTCACCGATCAGCGTCGGGTATTTGCGTTTGGTGTCGGCCAGTGCAGCCTTGAGCATCAGTGCGGCATCCAGCAGGGTCTGTTCTTCCCCGGCCGGTGCCTTGATCGAATAGTCCTCCCCGAGAATGGAGATGACTTTTACCCCTGCGGTGCCGTGGTTCATGCGCTGACAGGACCTGCGTTGACGCGATCAACCAGGGCCTGGATGCGCGCTGCGGTGGCGCCGTGCTTCTCTTCCTGTTCCATCAGGCTCAGTTGCAGGCTTTCGTTTTCATCCTTGGCCTGGGCCAGTTCCGTGGACAGGGTCTGGTTGGTTTGCGTGAGGGTCTGGTTCTGTTGCACCAGGTCGCTGACGAGCTGTTCCAATTGGCTGAGGGATGCTTCCAACATTTTGATCTTCCAAGCGTTTTTCAAAGGGCGCGTACGATAAAGAAAAGTCACTGCGGATGCCAGGGTTATACCGGCGCAAGGCCTTGATTTTCCTGGTGGCCGACCGTTCTCGCGAGTTTAAAAGACTGTGATCTGCCGATCTGGTTCCTGCACTTCGTCGCTCAGGCCCATCTGCGACAAATACGCACAGCGCCTCAAGACTTTAGTCGTATGACCGATAAGTCATCCAACAGCAGTCTCAGCCCGCATGGATGCGGCCCTTTTTGGTATCCGCGCCATGTCCCTTCGCAACATGAATATCGCCCCCCGGGCGTTCACCGGCTTCGCCCTGATCGGCGGCCTGATGCTGATTCTCGGCGTGTTCGCCCTGAACCAGATGAGCAAAATCCGCGGCGCTGCCGAGGACATCACGTCCAGCAGCGTGCCGAGCATCAAGAACCTCGACGAGTTCACCCAATTGACCTTGCGCCTGCGGGTGCTGTCCTACCGCTTGTTGGTCAACCGTGAGCCGGACGTGCAGCAGAAGACCGTTGAGCTGCTGGAAACGCGCAACCAGCAGATCCGCGCCGCCCAAGCGGCCTACGAACCACTGATCGCCAGCCCTCAGGAGCGCGCCGCCTACGACCAGTACGTGCAGCTGCTCGGCCAGTACCGTCAGATTGAAGACCGGATGAAGAGCCTGTCGCGCAACAATCAGGTGGACGAGCTGCGCAACCTGCTCAACACCGAGTTGCTGAACAACTCCGAAGCGATGAACGGCGTGCTCAATCGCCTGATGCAGCTCAACGGTGAGCAGATCAGCCAGACCAACCAACAAGCCGCCGAGCAGTATTCCTCGGCGTTCAATCTGGTGGTCACCCTGTTGGTCATCGCCACCGGTCTGACCTTCCTGTTCGCCTGGCTGCTGACCGTCAGCATCACCAAGCCGATCTCCAAAGCGCTGGACGCGGCGGAAACCATCGCCGAAGGCAATCTGACCCAGCCGATCCACGTCGACGGCACCGACGAAGCCGGACGTCTGTTGGCGGCCATGGCCAAGATGCAATCGAAGTTGCGCGACACCCTGCAGCGCATCTCCGGCTCGGCCACCCAGCTTGCATCTGCAGCGGAAGAGCTGAACAGCGTCACCGACGAAAGCGCCCGTGGCCTGACCCAGCAGAACAACGAAATCGAACAGGCCGCCACCGCTGTCAACGAAATGACCAGCGCCGTGGAAGAAGTCGCGCGCAATGCGGTGAGCACTTCGGAAGCCTCGAAGAACGCCACCACTTCGGCCGGCGATGGCCGTGACCTGGTACAGGAAACCGTCAGCGCCATCGAACGCATGAGCGCCGATGTGCAGAGCACCGCGACCCTGATCGGCGATCTGGCGAATGAATCCCGCGACATCGGCAAGGTGCTGGACGTGATTCGTGGCCTGGCGGATCAGACCAACCTGTTGGCCCTGAACGCGGCGATTGAAGCGGCCCGTGCCGGTGAAGCCGGTCGTGGTTTTGCCGTGGTCGCCGATGAAGTGCGTGCCTTGGCGCATCGCACCCAGCAGTCGACCAGCGAAATCGAACGCATGATCGGCAGCATCCAGAGCGGCACCGAACACGCCGTGGATTCGATGCGCAACAGCACCGAGCGTGCCGAATCGACGCTGAACATCGCCCGTGGTGCCGGGATGTCGCTGGACACCATCAACACCGCGATCGTCGAGATCAACGAGCGCAACCTGGTGATCGCCAGCGCCGCCGAAGAGCAGGCGCAAGTGGCCCGCGAAGTCGATCGCAACCTGGTGAACATCCGCGACCTGTCGGTGCAATCGGCCACCGGCGCGAATCAGACCAGTGCGGCGAGCAACGAGCTGTCGCGCCTGGCGCTGGATCTGAACAATATGGTTGGGCGCTTCAGCCTGTAAATTTTCAGATCAAGGTCAAAAGCCCCTCACCCCAGCCCTCTCCCAGAGGGAGAGGGGGAAAGGGAGCACATTGGGGGCTTTGCAGATTTTGAGTTCGGCTCGATATTGCAGGTCGGTGTAACTTGAACAAACCCCGCGGTCGGTCCCCTCTCCCTCCGGGAGAGGGCTAGGGTGAGGGTAGCGATCCCCAGCCGAACCCATACCTCAAATCCCATAGCGTAAAAAGCTTTTTGACAGCATCACATTTCAACAGGTTAGAATCGCTGGCACGCAGACTGCATGGTCAGTTTGTGCCCGTCTTTACGCTTCTGGAGTACTGCCTTTGAATGCGACGACCATCAACAGCCTGTTCTTGATCGGCGCGTTGCTGGTAGGTGCGAGCATTCTTGTCAGCTCACTTTCCTCCCGTCTCGGCATCCCCATTCTGGTGATCATCCTCGCGGTCGGCATGACCGCCGGGGTCGATGGCGGCGGGATCATTTTCGATAACTACCCGACGGCCTATCTGGTCGGCAACCTCGCACTGGCGGTGATCCTGCTCGACGGTGGCTTGCGTACCCGGGTTTCGAGTTTCCGCGTGGCCTTGTGGCCGGCGCTGTCGCTGGCGACGGTCGGGGTGTTGATCACCACCGGACTGACCGGCATGGCCGCCGCGTGGCTGTTCGACCTGAACCTGATTCAGGGCCTGCTGATCGGCGCCATCGTTGGCTCTACGGACGCCGCCGCGGTGTTCTCGCTGCTCGGCGGCAAGGGCCTCAACGAACGGGTGACCGCCAGCCTGGAAATCGAATCCGGCAGCAACGATCCGATGGCGGTGTTCCTCACCGTGACCCTGATCGACATGCTCGCCAGCGGCCAGACCGGCCTGCACTGGAGCCTGCTCGGGCATCTGGTGCGCGAGTTCGGCATCGGTGGCGTGATCGGTCTGGGCGGCGGCTGGCTGATGCTGCAACTGGTCAACCGGATCAACCTCGCCACCGGCCTGTACCCGATTCTGGTGATCGCCGGTGGTCTGGTGGTGTTCGCCCTGACCAACGCCCTGCACGGCAGCGGTTTCCTCGCGGTGTACCTGTGCGGTCTGGTGATCGGCAACCGCCCGGTGCGCAGCCGTCACGGCATCCTGCACATGCTCGACGGCATGGCATGGCTGGCGCAGATCGGCATGTTCCTCGTGCTGGGGCTGCTGGTCACCCCGCATGACTTGCTGCCGATCGCCCTGCCCGCGCTGGGTCTGGCGCTGTGGATGATTCTGTTCGCCCGGCCACTGTCGGTGCTGGTCGGCCTGCTGCCGTTCAAGGCGTTCCATGGCCGCGAGAAAGCGTTTATTTCCTGGGTCGGCCTGCGTGGCGCGGTCCCGATCATTCTCGCGGTGTTCCCGTTGATGGCCGGGCTGCCGAATGCGCAGCTGTACTTCAACCTCGCGTTCTTCATCGTGCTGGTGTCGCTGCTGGTGCAGGGCACGAGCCTGCCGTGGGTGGCCAAACTGCTCAAGGTGACGGTACCGCCGGAGCCTGCGCCGATCTCACGTTCGGCGCTGGAAGTGCACATCACCAGCGAGTGGGAGCTGTTCGTTTACAAGCTCGGCGCCGAGAAATGGTGCATCGGCTCACCCCTGCGTGAGCTGAAAATGCCCGAAGGTACGCGCATCGCGGCCCTGTTTCGTGGCCAGCAACTGCTCCATCCGTCGGGTAGTACGGTGCTGGAAGTGGATGATTTGCTGTGTGTGATCGGCCATGAACACAACCTTCCGGCCCTCGGCAAACTGTTCAGCCAGGCGCCTCAACGTGGTCTGGATCTGCGCTTCTTCGGTGACTTCGTACTCGAAGGAGACGCCCAGCTTAAAGCGGTTGCAGCGCTTTACGGGTTGCCGGCCGAGGGCATCGATCCGGACATGACGCTGGGTGCGTTCATTGCCCAGAAGGTCGGTGGTGCACCGATCGTTGGCGACCAGGTGGAGTGGAACAACACCCACTGGACGGTTGCGGTCATGGACGGGAACAAGATCGGCAAAGTGGGCGTCAGATTCCCCGAAGGAAGTCGCCCGGGTCCCGGTCTCTTCCTCTAAACTGCGTCCACTATCACTTGCTTGACCGGTCTCTATGCCTACCCTGCGCTCTTTCTTTTTCGCGGCCCTGCTGGGCCTGAGTCTTTCCGTCGGCCCGCTGTATGCCGCCGAACCACCGTCCAGCGAAGCCGTGCAGGCCAGCCTGGACAAACTGGCCGACAGCAAACTGCCGGATGCCGATAAAAAGACCCTGCAGACGGTCCTGCAAAATACCCTCAATCAGCTCAACAACCGGCGTGACTACGACCAGAAGCTGATCGACCTCAAGCAACAACTGGCCTCCGCCCCGCGGCAGACCATCGAGAACACCCGCGAACTGGCACGCCTCAAGGCCACGGCGGTGGTACCGATGGCGCAGCGCTTCCCCAGGGAGTCGATTCCGCAGTTGGAGCAGATCCTCACGGATCGCTCGACCCAGCAAAGCGATCTGCAAAAAGCGCTGGCCGATGCCAATAGCCTGATCATCACCGCCCAGACCCGTCCCGAGCGCGCCCAGGCGGAAATCTCCGCCAGCCAGACGCGCATCCAGCAGATCAACACCATCCTCAAGTCCGGCAAGGACAGCGGCAAGACCGTCAGCGCCGAACAACGCGACCAGTTGAACGCCGAACTGGCCGCGCTGAACGCGCTGATCCCGCTGCGCCGTCAGGAACTGGCGGGCAACAGCCAGTTGCAGGATCTGGGCAACAGCCAGCACGATCTGCTCTCGGAGAAATCCGACCGTCTCGACCGCGAGATCCAGGAACTGCAGACCCTGATCAACCAGAAACGTCTGGCGCAGTCGCAGGAAACCGTTACCCAGCAATCGATCGAGGCGCAGAAGGCCGGCGGCAGCAGCCTGCTCGCCAGCGAAAGCGCGGCCAACCTCAAGCTTTCGGACTACTTGCTCAAAAGCACTGACCGCCTCAACGAAGTCACCCAGCAGAACCTGCAGACCAAACAGCAACTCGACAGCCTGACCCAGAGCGACTCGGCCCTCGACGAGCAGATCAACGTGCTCAAGGGCAGCCTGTTGCTGTCGAAGATTCTCTACAAGCAGAAACAGGCGCTGCCACGACTCAAGGTCGACCGCGATCTGGCGGACCAGATCGCCGACATTCGCCTGTATCAGTTCGAAGTCAGCCAGCAGCGCGAACTGCTGAGCAACCCGGCGACCTACGTCGACAATCTGCTCTCCACCCAGCCGCCGGAGCAAGTCACCCCGCAGCTGCGCAGGAGCCTGCTGGATCTGGCCAATACCCGCGCCGATCTGCTGGAGCGCCTGAACCGCGAACTGAGCGCGGTGCTCAACGAATCGATCACCCTGCAGCTCAATCAGAAACAACTGCTGAGCACCGCGCAAAGCCTGCGCGCGACCCTTGACGAGCAGATGTTCTGGATTCCCAGCAACAAGCCGCTGGACGCCGAATGGCTGCGCGGCGTGCCGGAGCGTCTGCAACGTCAGGTAGACACCCTGCCGTGGGCCTCAAGCCTGAGCGAACTGACCGACGGTCTGACCCAGCGTCCACTGCTGTTCCTGCCGCTGGCCCTTCTGATCGGCGCGCTGCTGTGGCGGCGCAAACATCTGTATGCGCGGCTGAACAAGGTTCACCAGGACATCGGTCACTTCAAGCGCGACAGCCAGTGGCACACGCCGCAGGCGATCCTGATCAACATTCTGCTGGCGATGCCGGTAGCCCTGGGTCTGGGCTTGTGCGGTCTGGCCCTGCAAATCGACGCCCGCGGGCAAAACGCCAACATGGGCGCGGCGCTGCTGCAAATGGGCCAGGCATGGCTGGTGTTCTACACCGCCTACCGGATTCTCGCGCCGGGCGGCGTGGCCGAGTTGCACTTTCGCTGGGAAAAACCACAGGTCGAATTCCTTCAAGGCTGGGTACGTCGCCTGGGTCTGGTGGTCATGGCACTGGTGGCGGTCGTGGCCGTCGCCGAGCTGCAACCGGCGGCGCTGGCAGACGACGTACTGGGCATGCCGGTGGTGCTGACCTGCTATGCGCTGATGGCATGGCTGCTCAGCCGCCTGTTGATCAGCAGTCCGGCCCATGAAAACGCTTCGCTGTTCCGCAAGGCCGTGGGCATCATGTTCACCCTGCTGCCGATCGCCCTGTTCGTCGCGGTGTGCTTCGGCTACTACTACACCGCGCTGAAACTCAGCGACCGGCTGATCAACACCCTGTACCTGCTGATGTTCTGGCTGGTGATCGAAGCCACGTTCGTGCGTGGTCTGGCGGTTGCCGCACGCCGTCTGGCTTACCAGCGCGCCCTGGCCAAACGCCAAGCCGCGAAAGAGGCCGGCGACGGCGAAGCGGTGATCGAAGAGCCGACCCTGGACATCGAAAAGGTCAACGAACAGTCGCTGCGTCTGATCCGTCTGGCGCTGCTCGGTGGCTTCATCGCCGCGCTGTACTGGGTCTGGGCCGACCTGATCTCGGTGTTCTCGTACCTCGACAACATCACCCTCTACGAATACACCAGCGGCACCGGGGCGAACATGAGCATGGTGCCGATCAGCATCGGCGACATGCTCGGTGCACTGATCATCATCGGCATCACCTTCGCGCTGGCGCGCAACTTGCCGGGTCTGCTCGAAGTATTAGTGCTGTCGAAACTCAATCTGGCGCAGGGCAGCGCCTATGCGACCACGACGCTGCTGTCTTACGTGATCGCCGGCGTCGGTTTTGTCTCCACGCTGTCGACCCTCGGCGTCAGTTGGGACAAGTTGCAGTGGCTGGTGGCGGCGCTGTCGGTCGGCCTCGGTTTCGGTATGCAGGAGATCTTCGCGAACTTCATCTCCGGCATCATGATCCTGTTCGAACGCCCGGTGCGGATCGGCGACACCATCACCATCGGCAACCTGTCCGGCACGGTGAGCAAGATCCGCATCCGCGCCACGACCATCACCGACTTCGACCGCAAGGACATCATTGTCCCGAACAAGACGTTCATCACCGGGCAACTGATCAACTGGTCGCTGACCGACACCATCACCCGCGTCACCCTGAAACTCGGCGTGGATTACGGCTCCGATCTGGATCTGGTCAAGGAGCTGCTGCTCAAGGCCGCCCGGGAAAACCCGCGCGTCCTCAAGGAACCCGAGCCGCACGTGTACTTCCTCAACTTCGGCGAAAGCACCCTCGACCACGAATTGCGCATGCACGTGCGCGACCTCGGTGACCGCAACCCGGTGATCGACGAAGTGAACCGCTTCATCAACCGCGAGTTCAAGAAGCAGCACATCAACATCTCGTTCCGCCAGATGGAGGTGTATCTGAAAAACCTTCACGGCCAGGAATACAAGTTGGTGCCGGTCGAGGACGACAGCAAAACCATCGTACCGATCAGCGGCGAGCAAAAGCCGCTGCAAGAGCCGCCGCCGGCCAAACTCGACTAACCGGTCTAATCCCAGCAGAATGCTCGGACATTCTGCTGGAGCCGGCCCTTGAAAGCCCTCGACGAACTGACCTTCGACAATCGCTTCGCTCGCCTGGGCGACGCGTTCTCCGCCCACGTGCTGCCCGAACCGATCGACAACCCGCGTCTGGTCGTCGCCAGCCCGGCGGCCCTGGCCTTGCTCGATCTCGAACCGACGACGGCTGACACTCAGGAATTCGCCGAACTGTTCGGCGGCCACAAGTTATGGGCGGATGCCGAGCCACGGGCGATGGTCTATTCCGGGCACCAGTTCGGCGGCTACACGCCGCAACTGGGCGATGGTCGCGGCTTACTGCTGGGCGAGGTTTACAACAACGCTGGCGAGCACTGGGACCTGCATTTGAAGGGCGCCGGGCAGACACCGTTTTCGCGCATGGGCGATGGCCGCGCGGTGTTGCGTTCGTCGATCCGCGAATTCCTTGCCTCCGAGGCGCTGCACGCGCTGAACATCCCGTCTTCGCGCGCGGCCTGCGTGATCGGCTCCGACACTCCGGTGTGGCGCGAAAAGCAGGAACGCGCGGCGATGGTGCTGCGTCTGGCGCCGAGCCATGTGCGCTTCGGCCACTTCGAATACTTCTACTACACCAAGCGTCCCGAGCAGCAGAAACAGCTCGGTGAGCACGTACTGGCGATGCACTATCCCGAATGCCTGGAGCAGCCTGAGCCGTATCTGGCGATGTTCCGCGAGATCGTCGAGCGCAATGCCGAACTGATCGCCAAGTGGCAGGCCTACGGCTTCTGTCACGGCGTGATGAACACCGACAACATGTCGATCCTCGGCATCACCTTCGACTTCGGCCCGTTCGCCTTCCTCGACGATTTCGACGCCAACTTCATCTGCAACCACTCCGATGATCAGGGCCGCTACTCGTTCAGCAACCAAGTGCCGATCGGCCAGTGGAACCTCAGCGCCCTGGCCCAGGCCCTGACGCCGTTCATCAGCGTCGAAGCCCTGCGCGAAACCCTCGGCCTGTACCTGCCCCTGTTCCAGGCGCACTACCTCGACCTGATGCGTCGTCGCCTCGGTTTCAACAGCGCCGAGGACGACGACCAGAAACTGCTCGAAGACCTGTTGCAACTGATGCAGAACAGCGGCGTCGACTACACCTTGTTTTTCCGCCGCCTCGGCGACCAGTCCGCAGAGCAAGCTGTCGCCCGCCTGCGCGATGACTTCGTCGACATCAAAGGCTTCGATGCCTGGGGCGAGCGCTACGTGGCCCGGGTTGCCCGCGATAGCGACAGCAATCAGGAACAACGCCGCACACGGATGCACGCGGTCAATCCGCTGTACATCCTGCGCAACTACCTGGCACAAAAAGCCATCGACGCCGCCGAACAAGGCGACTACTCCGAGGTGCGCCGGCTGCATGCGGTGCTGAGCAAACCGTTCGACGAACAGCCGGGGATGGAGGGTTATGCCGAGCGGCCGCCGGAGTGGGGCAAGCATCTGGAGATCAGTTGTTCGTCTTGAGACAGACTAGATGAATACGTCTACAGGCACCTTGAAGTAGTCGGCCAACCAGCGAACCTGCCGCAGGTTCAATTTGCGCTTGCCGTTCAGAATTTCTGAAACAACGGATTGAGTACCCACACCCGGCAGATCGCTTTGAGTCAGACCATGTTCGCGCATCATGTAGCCGAGGACCTCTTCTCCGCTCGCATCGGCCATCGGATGGTGTGTGCGATCCCACTCGGCAATCCAGTCACTGATGATGTCCAGCAGACTCGCGAGTGGGTGCGAGCCATCATCACCGGTTATCTCAAGGATCTCTTCGACGGCCTGAACCAAGGCGTCGTAGTCATCTTCATTTTCTGGCCGACGCAGCGGACGAGGAAAGAAATCCGGATTTTGGTCAGCACCGGAATCTAGCCAAACATTCTCGAAACCAACAAAGTCCCCGGCAAGCGAGTAAATCGCGCGGGCATTTAAGTCTTTAACAAACTCAGATCCTTCTAAAAGCTGTGAGAGCGAAAGACGTTTGCCCGTTGTGAAGGCCATAGGGATGGAGTCCAAGAGTTATTCCATTCAGGTCGGCACAAGATATCAATTGGATCAAATACGGATAATCAGACTCGGCCCCGACGCGCGTAGGTCCTTTCCTTAAGTGACGATGGTAATGACCTACAGACCAATTCCTTGATAATCGCGACTTTGCCTCCAGATCAGACTTATAGACTTCCTGCCCGAGAGCCCATCATGTCTGAACCACTCCTAATCCCCTGCCCCGCCTGCAACGGCCTCAACCGCATCCCCGCCGAACGCCTGGGCGATCAGCCGAAGTGCGGGCGCTGCAAATCCGAGGTGCTGTTAAGCAAGCCGTTCGAACTCAAGCAAGGCGACTACGCCAGCCAGATCAAAGGTGATCTGCCGTTGTTGGTGGATGTGTGGGCGGACTGGTGTGGGCCGTGCAAGTCGTTTGCACCGGTGTTCGAGCAAGCGGCGGCGCAGTTGGCGGGCAAGTGCCGGTTGGCCAAGCTCGACAGCGAAGCCAATCAGCAGTTGTCGGCGCAGTTGGGGATTCGTTCGATTCCGAGCCTGATTCTGTTCAAGAACGGTCGGGAAGTGGCACGCCAAAGTGGGGCATTTCCGTTGCCACAGTTGATGGCGTGGCTGCGTAGCCAGGGCATCTGACCCTCCAGAGAACCCAATGTGGGAGCGAGCCTGCTCGCGAAGGCGTCCGTTCAGTCAACAGAGATGTTGAATGTGCTGGCCTCTTCGCGAGCAGGCTCGCTCCCACAGGAAAATCAGTGGTCTTCGAGCAGGTTGTGCAGCTCAACGAACTGCTGCGTCAGTTTGTGCCGTGGGTCGAGGTGGATCAGCGGGGTGCTGGCCTGGTGCGACTCGCGCATGCGCACCGAGCTGTTCAGGTACACCGGCAGCACCGGCAAGCCCTCGGCAATCAGCTCATCGAGTATCTGCTGCGGCAGGCTGGCCCGGGCCTGGAACTGGTTGACCACGATGCCTTCGACTTCCAGCCCTTCGTTGTGGTCTTCCTTCAACTCTCCGATTTCCGCTAGCAGGCCGTACAGCGCCTGGCGCGAGAAGCTGTCGCAATCGAAGGGAATCAGCACACGATCAGCGGCAATCAGTGCCGATACCGCGTAAAAGTTCAGCGCGGGAGGGGTGTCGAGATAAATCCGGTCGTATTCGCCATCCAGTTCATCCAGCAACTTACGCAGCTTGTTGATCTTGTGCTTGGCCTCAAGCTTGGGCTGCAGATCGGCCAGTTCAGCGGTGGCGGTGATGATGTGCAGGTTGTCGAACGGGGTTTCGTAGATGTCGGCCTGGTTTTTCTTCGAGAACGGCCCGGAAGACAGGGTCTGCTTGAAGAAGTCGGCAATGCCCATCGGTATGTCATTCCCGGTGAGCCCCGTCAGATACTGAGTGGAGTTGGCCTGGGCATCGAGGTCGACCAACAGCGTGCGATAGCCCTCGCTGGCACTCACCGCCGCCAGATTGCAGGCAATGCTGGATTTGCCCACGCCACCTTTCTGATTGAACACCACGCGCCGCATGACAAAACCTCCGTGTATCAAAGAATGACCGAGTGTAGTTGCCTGTGCGTGCGCTTCGCTACCTTCAACGACACGGACTACAGAGTCAGGCGCAAAAATCAGCGGGAACAGAGGGCAAAAACCTCCCGTGTGCGCTGATAGGCCCGACAGACAAATCCCCCACGATCCGGATAATGGCCAAGTGACAGTTTTTCTGCGAACCACTCAGTACATTTCGTTGAGCAAAACGTAACCAACATTTGCTACACACTCGTCGCACCGGGATAATGCGCGCCACCCGGCGCCAAGTGCCACGTCAGGTCAGCCGCGGCTTTGGCGACTCAAAGCGTCATAAAAGCCCGCAGGGGCGGGATGAACTCCGTGATCAACTTCAACATCGCCCAATGGCGCGCGTGGGCCCCGGGGCTCGACAGCGTGGACGCGTGGCAGGCCTGGAGCCGACAACCGGTCGTGCTCCCGGGCAGCGATGTCGCGCCCGATGTGTCGTTTCTGCCGGCGATGCAGCGCCGTCGGCTCAGCCGCCTGGCGCGCATGGCGTTCAGTGTCGGCTGGCCGCTGGCCGACGGACGGGAGAACCTGCCGCTGGTGTTTGTTTCGCGACACGGCGAAACCCCGCGTACCTTCGAGATCCTCAGTGATCTGGCCAAGGACGAGCCGTTGTCGCCGACCCAGTTCAGCCTGTCGGTGCACAACGCAATCATCGGTCTGTGGTCGATCATGCGCGGCGAAACCAGCGAAATGACCGCCCTCGCGGCGGCGGGCGACGGCCTGGAACATGGCATCCTCGAAGCCGCTGCCCTGCTCGACGAAGGCGCTCCGGCGGTGCTGCTGATCATCACCGAAGAGCAGCCGCCCCAGGCCTATTCGCAGTGGATCGACGACGTCCCGTTCCCTTATGCGCTGGGCCTGCTGCTCACTCCCGGTACCGACTGGCGGCTGACCCTGAACAGCGGCCAGGAAACAGTGTCCAAAGCGCACTGGCCACACGCGCTCAATCTGTTGCGCACCCTGCTCGGCCAGCAATCCCATTGCCAACATGCCTGGAAAAATCGTGTATGGACCTGGCAACGCAACCCGTGACCGCGAAGAACCGCGACGCCTATTACTGGCGCTTGCTGGCCACCGCCGCCAGTTTCGCTCTGTTCGGGCTGGGCGGGCTGTGCCTGCGCCTGCTGGTGTTCCCGTTGCTCGGCTATTTGCCGGGAGACGCGCTCAAGCATCGCCAGCGCGCGCGGCAGACCGTCAGTCGGCTGTTCTGGTTTTTCGTGCGGTTCATGGCCCGCAGCGGCGTCCTGACCTACGACATTCAAGGGGCGGAACGCCTCGGCCGGCCGGGGCAGATGATCATCGCCAACCACCCGTCGCTGATCGACGTGGTGTTCCTGATCGGCCTGGTACGTCAGGCCAATTGCGTGGTGAAGAAAAGCCTGTGGGAAAACCCCTTCACCCGCGGCCCGCTGCGCAGCACCGAATACATCAGCAATGACGGCAGCATGGACATGCTCGATGCCGCGGCCGAATCCCTGCAAAACGGCCAGACCCTGATCATTTTCCCCGAGGGCACGCGCACTCAACCCGGTCAGGCGCCAGCCTTTCATCGGGGGGCGGCGGCGATTGCCCTGCGCGGTGCGAAAATCCTTACGCCAGTGGTCATCAAGGTCAATCCGACCACCCTGACCAAGGCCGAACCCTGGTATCGCATCCCTCACCGCCGCGTGCACTTCAGTTTTCGTATCGGGGCCGATATAGATCCACAGACTTTCGCCACGCAAGGCCCTGCACCGCAGGCCTCGCGCAAGCTCAATGATTATTTGCACTCTTACTACATTAAGGAGCTCGCCGAAGATGAGCGATCTGAATAACCCTGGCCTGGTGCGCGACATCAAACTGCTGATCATCGATGCCCTGGGCCTCGAAGACATCAGCGTCGACGACATCGGCGACGAACAGACGCTGTTCGGCGAAGGCCTGGGCCTGGATTCCGTCGACGCACTGGAACTGGGTCTGGCGATCCAGAAAAAGTACGGCATCAAGATCGACGCCGACGCCAAAGACACCCGTAACCACTTCACCAACGTGGCGAGCCTTGCGGCATTCGTCACGGCAAAAAAGGCAGCTTGAGACCGGACCATGCAAACTCGTGACGACATTTTCAACACCCTGCGCGATGCCTTGGTCGAGCTGTTCGAACTGGATCCGGCGCGGATCAGCCTGGAGTCCAACCTGTATCAGGATCTGGAAATCGACAGCATCGACGCGGTCGACCTGATCGATCACATCAAACGCCAGACCGGCAAGAAAATCGCCGCCGAAGAATTCAAATCGGTGCGCACTGTCGGTGACGTGGTCGAGGCGGTCTACCGTCTGGTTCAACCGGCCGCATGAGCCGATTGATCGGCCTCGGCCTGCTGTTGGCGGGGCTGCTGTACCCCTTTGCGGTGTATTTCGGCATGGAGCACTTCGCCCCGTGGCAGTTCGGACTGCTGCTGGGCGGCCTGTGGCTGGCGCGCGCGCTGACCGGCGAGCGCAAGCCCGGCAGCCGCTGGATGGCCTGCGTGGCGACCGTGTTCTGCCTGCTGCTGGCGCTGTTCGACAGTCCGCTGTTGCTGCGCTGGTATCCGGTGTTGATCAGCGGCTTCATGCTGGTGCTGTTCAGCCTGAGCCTGAAATACGGGCCGCCGATGGTCGAGCGCCTGGCGCGACTGCGCGAGCCGCACCTGCCGCCCGAGGCGATCCGCTACACCCGCCAGGTCACCGTGGCCTGGAGCGTGTTTTTCTTCTGCAACGGTTTGTGCGCCGCGCTCCTGACCCTGTGGGCGCCGCTGCATTGGTGGATGTTGTACACCGGCCTGATCTCCTACGGATTGATCGGCCTGATGTTTGCCATTGAATGGCTGATACGACAACGGGTAAGAGGCCGTAAATGAACTGGATAAAACTTGAGCAACTGTTGCTCAAGGCCCTGCCGGAGCGCGCGATCAGCGCCGCCCCGGCGCTCGACCACACGCAACTGCGCGAGCAGGCGCTGAGCGTTGCCGCCGGCCTGCAGGCACGCGGCGTGCAGCGCATGGCGGTACATCTGGAAGATGCCGCCGACCTCGCCATCGCCCTGCTCGGAGCCTGGCGCGCGGGTGTCAGCGTCCTGCTGCCCTCCGATCTGCAAGCGCAGACCCGCCAGCGCTGGTCGAGTGAGGTCGATCTGTGGTTGAGCGATCACCCCGATGATGCTCACTTGAGCGATCTGCTGCAGCCGGCCCTGCCCGGCGCCGAACTCGATCTCGTGCAGTGCCGCCTGAGCCTGTGCACCTCCGGCTCCAGCGGTGAACCCAAGCGCATCGACAAGACCCTGCGCCAACTGGCCAACGAGGTCGAGGCACTGGAGCAACTGTGGGGCGCGGATCTCGGTGAAGCCTGGATCATCGGCAGCGTCGCCACCCAGCACATCTACGGTTTGTTGTTCCGGGTGCTGTGGCCGCTGTGCGCCGGACGTCCGTTCGGGCGCAAGCAACTGGCATTTTCGGAAGACCTGCAGCGCGCCAGCCGCGAACACCCGGCCTTCGCCTGGGTCGCCAGCCCGGCGCTGCTCAAGCGCATGGGCGACAACCTCGACTGGCCGGCCCTGAGCGCCGTGCGCCGGGTGTTTTCCTCCGGCGGTGCGTTACCGGCAGACGCAGCACAGAGTCTGCAGCAACGCCTGCACCAGTGGCCGACGGAAATCCTCGGCAGCTCGGAAACCGGTGGCATCGCCTGGCGTCAGGGCGCCAGCCTGTGGCAGCCCTTCGCCGGGGTTGAACTGAGTCAGGACAGCGACGGCGCCCTGCTGATCGCTTCACCGTACTTGCCCGCCGGGCATGTCGAACACACCGCCGACGCCGCGCGTATCGCTGCCGACGGGCGTTTCGAACTGCTCGGGCGGCTGGACCGCATCGTCAAACTCGAAGAGAAACGTATCTCCCTGCCGATGCTGGAACAGGCGCTGATCGCCCACGACTGGGTCGCCGAAGCACGCCTGGGCGTGGTTCAGGAAAACCGTGCGGTGCTGGGTGCCTTGCTGGTGCTCAGCGACGCGGGCCTGTTTGCCTTGCGTGAACAGGGCCGTCGCAGCCTGACCGAAGCCCTGCGCAAACACCTGAGCCAGCATTGCGAAGCGCTGGCCTTGCCCCGGCGCTGGCGTCTGGTGCGGCAACTGCCGCTGAACAGCCAGGGCAAGCTACCGCAGGCCGACATCGAAGCGCTGCTGCTGGCGCCACGGCCGAAAGCCCCGGAGGTGCTGGAACAGCTCGAAACCGACGGCGAGTGGAGCCTGCAATTGAGTGTTCCGCCGGACCTGGCCTACTTCAGCGGTCACTTCCCCAAGGCCCCGGTGCTGCCCGGCGTGGTGCAAGTCGAATGGGCTCTGAAACTCGGTCAGCAACTGCTGAACCTGCCCGGCAAATTTGCCGGCATGGAAGTGCTGAAATTCCAGCAACTGGTGCGCCCGGGCGATGAAATCCAGCTACACCTGCGTTTCGATCCCGAACGCGGCAAGCTGTATTTCGCCTACCGCAACGACACCGCGACCTGCTCCAGCGGGCGAATCCTGCTAGGAGCCGCCGATGCATAACCTGTGGCGAGGGAGCTTGCTCCCGCTGGGCTGCGAAGCGGCCCCAAACTCGGTTCACGAAAAACTGCGAGCGAGTGCTGCGTACTCGAGCGGGAGCAAGCTCCCTCGCCACAGTGGGGATGTGGTCAATGCATAACCCTTGCGCCGTGATTCCGGTCTACAACCATGAAACCGCGATCGGCACCGTGGTCGACGCCCTGCTCGCCCAAGGCCTGCCGTGCATTCTGGCGGATGACGCCAGCACCCCGTCCTGCGCGCGAGTGCTGGATGCGCTGGCCGAACGCGACCACGTGCATCTGGTGCGCCTGACCCTCAATCAGGGCAAGGGCGGCGCGGTGATGACCGGTCTGCGCGAAGCGGCGCGGCTGGGCTTCACCCATGCCCTGCAGGTTGATGCCGATGGCCAGCACGACCTGCACGACGTCGCCCGTTTCGTCGAGGAATCCCGCGCCCACCCGGACGCGATGATCTGCGGTTATCCGCTGTTTGACGAGAGCGTGCCCAAGGGCCGTTTGTACGCGCGTTATCTGACCCACGTGATGGTCTGGATCAACACGCTGTCGCTGCAGATTCGCGATTCGATGTGCGGCTTTCGCGTCTATCCGCTGGCCCCGACGCTGGCGCTGATCGACTCGGCGCGGGTCGGCAAGCGTATGGATTTCGACTCCGACATCCTCGTGCGCCTGTCGTGGCGCAACCAGCCGATGCGCTGGCTGCAGACCAGCGTGCATTACCCGCTGGACGGCGTCTCACACTTCCGCCTGTTCCATGACAACGCGCTGATTTCCAGCATGCACACCCGGTTGTTCTTCGGCATGCTGCTGCGCCTGCCGGTCATCCTCTGGCGCCGGTGGCGAGCATGAGCATCGAGACCGACAAGAAGCACTGGGCCGACCGCGAAGAGCGCGGCAGCTTCCTGCTGATGAAATTCACCGCGTTCGCCGCCAAAGTGCTTGGCCGGCGCCTGCTCAGTCCGCTGCTGTACGGCATCGTCCTGTACTTCTTCCTGTTCGGCCGCACCGCGCGCAACAGTGCCTGGCAATACCAGCAACGGCTGGCTGACTGGAGCAACCGCGCCGAATTGCGCCCGAGTTACTGGCGGGTGTTCCGCCAGTTCATGGCGTTCGCCGATTCGCTGCTCGACAAGCTCGACGTGTGGAACGGCAAGATCCGTATCGAGCAGATCGAAATCATCGACCCGGCACTGCTGCGCAATCAGTTGCGCGGCAGTCGCGGGCAACTGCTGGTCGGCGCGCATCTGGGTAACCTCGAAGTGTGCCGGGCGCTGGCGGAGATCGGCGAAAAGGTCACCATGAACGTGTTGGTGCACACCAAGCACGCCGAGCAGTTCAACCGCTTGCTGGGCGAGGCCGGGGCGACCAATCTGCGCCTGATTCAGGTCAGCGAACTGGACCCGGTGATCATGCTGCAACTGCACGAACGCCTGGAGCGCGGCGAATGGCTGGCGATTGCCGGCGACCGCGTGCCGTTGCACGGCGGGCGCAGCGTCAGCGTGGACTTTCTCGGCCACCCCGCAGCGTTTCCGCAAGGCCCGTGGCTGCTCGCCGGCTTGCTCAAATGCCCGGTCAATCTGCTGATGTGCCTGAAACAAGCGGACGGCCACTATCGCCTGACCCTCGAACCGTTCGCCGACAGCGTGACGTGGACGCGCCGCGAGCGCGAGCAGGTCATTCATCAGTGGGCCACCCGCTACGCGCAGCGCCTGAGTCACTATTGCCTCGAAGCCCCGCACCAATGGTTCAACTTTTACCCTTTCTGGAAGACCGATGACGACGCCAACCCATGAGCCGGTAACCTTCGGCGAACGCCCTTTGCGCATCGAAGACGTGCTGGCCCTGGCCAACCGTCAGGCGCCCGTGCAGTTGCAGAGCGACACCGCCTACCGCGAGCGCATCGCCAAAGGCGCGCGGTTTCTCGATTCGCTGCTGGACAAGGAAGGCGTGATCTACGGCGTGACCACCGGTTACGGTGATTCCTGCGTGGTCGCGGTGCCGCTGCATCACGTCGAGGCACTGCCGCGTCATCTCTACACCTTCCACGGCTGCGGCCTCGGCAAACTGCTCGACCCGCAAGCCACCCGCGCGGTGCTGGCGGCGCGGTTGCAGTCGCTGTGTCACGGCGTGTCCGGGGTGCGCATCGAACTGCTGGAGCGCCTGCACGCCTTCCTTGAACACGACATCCTGCCGCTGATCCCCGAAGAAGGTTCGGTCGGTGCCAGCGGCGATCTGACGCCGCTGTCCTACGTCGCCGCCACCCTGTCCGGCGAGCGCGACGTGCTGTTCCGTGGCGAACGCCGGCAAGCGGCCGACGTGCATCGCGAACTGGGCTGGACGCCATTGGTGCTGCGTCCGAAAGAAGCGCTGGCCTTGATGAACGGCACGGCGGTGATGACCGGCCTCGCCTGCCTCGCCTTCGCCCGCGCCGACTATCTGCTGCAACTGGCCACGCGCATCACCGCGCTCAACGTGGTCGCGCTGCAAGGCAATCCGGAACACTTCGACGAGCGTCTGTTCGCCGCCAAGCCGCATCCGGGGCAGATGCAGGTTGCCGCATGGCTGCGCAAGGATCTGGCGATCGACGCGCCGACCGCGCCGCTGCATCGCCTGCAGGATCGCTACTCGCTGCGCTGCGCCCCGCACGTGCTCGGGGTGCTGGCCGACAGCCTGAACTGGCTGCGTGCGTTCATCGAGACCGAACTCAACAGCGCCAACGACAACCCGATCATCGACGCCGAAGCCGAGCGCGTGCTGCACGGCGGGCACTTCTACGGCGGGCACATCGCGTTCGCCATGGACAGCCTGAAAAATCTGGTGGCCAACGTTGCCGACCTGCTCGACCGTCAGCTCGCGTTGCTGGTCGACGAGCGCTACAACCACGGTTTGCCGAGCAATCTGTCCGGCGCCCCGGCGGATCGCGCCATGATCAATCACGGTTTCAAGGCCGTGCAGATCGGCACCAGTGCCTGGACCGCTGAAGCCCTGAAAAACACCATGCCGGCCAGCGTGTTCTCACGCTCCACCGAGTGCCATAACCAGGACAAGGTGAGCATGGGCACCATCGCCGCCCGCGACGCGATCCGCGTGCTGGAACTGACCGAACAGGTCGCCGCCGCCACGTTGCTCGCGGCCAATCAGGGCGTCTGGTTGCGCGGTCGCGATGCAGGCGCAGGCGCACGCGCGCTGCCACCTTCGCTGGCCGCCATGCACGAAGAGCTGGCCAAGGACTTCCCGCCGGTCATCGAAGACCGCGCGCTGGAAGGCGAACTGCGCCTGTGCCTGCAACGCATCGCCGAACAACACTGGAGGCTGCATGCGTAGCGCCGGAGTGCTGCACGCCGACACGGAAATCCTCGTGCCGTTCTTTGACGTCGACACCATGCACGTGGTCTGGCACGGGCATTACGTGAAGTACCTGGAAGTGGCGCGCTGCGCGCTGCTCGACCAGATCGGCCACAACTACACGCAGATGTCCGAGTCCGGCTACGCGTGGCCGATCATCGACCTGCAACTGCGTTATGTACGTGGCGCGGTGTTCGGTCAGCGCTTGAACGTACGCGCCAGTCTGGTGGAGTGGGAGAACCGCTTGAAGATCAACTATCTGATCACCGACCTGCAGACCGGCGAACGCCTGACCCGTGCCAGCTCGGTGCAGGTGGCGGTCGAGATCAGCAGTCGCGAGATGCAACTGGCCTCACCCAAAGTGTTCACCGATGCGGTGGAAAGGATGCTGCGATGAACCTGTTCTGCAAATGCCTTGGCGCGATGGCGCTGCTCGCCGTGTCGACGCTGGCCAACGCCTTCGACCTGCTGCAGCTCAGCGAGCAACTGGCGAAACCGGAGGTGATCCACGGCCAGTTCATTCAGGAAAAACACCTGCGCGCGCTGCCTCAGCCATTGATCAGCAAGGGCAACTTCGTCCTGGCGAAAAATCACGGCCTGCTCTGGCTGCTCAAGACCCCGTTGCAACAGGATTACCGCATCACCGCCAACGGCATCGCGCGACGCGATGGCAATGCTTGGCAACTGCTGCCGAACAAGAGCGCCGGGGCCGAGCAGAACCGCTTGTTCCTCGCCGTGCTGCAAGGTGACAGCAGCGGCCTGCAACGGGATTTCGAGCTGGCCCTGAGCGGCGACGCACAGCAGTGGAAACTCACCCTGACCCCGCGCTCGGTGCTGCTCAAGCAAGTGTTCAAGCAGATCAATATCGACGGCGGTGAGCTGGTGCAGACCATCGAACTGCTGGAAACCCAGGGCGACAGCACCGTGCTGCGCATGAAAGACAGCAGTGCCGGTCAACCGTTGAGCGACACGGAGCAACATGACTTTGCCGAGTGAACGCAGGCTGCCGTGGCTGTTCCTGATCCTGCTGCTGGCGGTCGTCGCGCTGGCCGGGTGGCAGTGGCGCGGCGATGCGCCGCTGTCGGCCAACCTCATGGAGCTGGTGCCCGGGACCAACCCTGACGCCCTCGAACTGCGCGCCGAACAGCGTATGCAGGAACCGCTCAATCGGGAAATGCTGGTGTTGGTCGGTCACACTGATCGCCAGCAAGCGGTGGCCATGGCGCAAACCCTCGGCGAGCAATGGCAGGCCAGCGGTCTGTTCGAAAAGGTTCAGTGGAACCTGCAGGCGGATCTGCCAGCGCTGCGCACGCAGTTGCTGCAAGGACGGCTGGCGATGCTCTCGGCGGATGACCGGCAACTGCTGACCGAGCATCCCGATGCGTTCATTCAGCAACGGGTGCAGGCACTGTTCGACCCGTTCAACGGTTTCACCCTGGTGCCGAGCCAGGACGACTGGCTCGGCCTCACCGGGCGCATCCAGAACAGCCAGCCGAAGCACGGCGCGGTGCAACTGGACATCGGCAGCGGCGCACTGGTCGCCGATGCCGATGGCAAGAGCTGGGTGCTGCTGCGCGCGCGCACCACCGGCAATGCCTTCGACATGAACCTGCCGCTGAAAGTCGCCGATCTGCTGCAGCACAGTCGCGAGCAGGCGGCGAAATCCGACGTGCAACTGTTGGCCGCCAGTGGTCTGCTGTACGCCGCCAACGGTCAGCAACAAGCCACCCGCGAAATGACCTGGGTCGGCGGCGGCGCCACCCTCGGTATTCTGCTGTTGCTGCTGTTGGTGTTTCGCCGCTGGCGGGTGTTGCTGGCGTTCGTGCCGGTGCTGGTGGGCATGCTGTTCGGCGCGGTGGCTTGCGTGGCGCTGTTCGGCCACATGCATGTGATGACGCTGGTGCTTGGTTCCAGCCTGATCGGCGTGGCGGTGGATTACCCGCTGCACTATCTGTCGAAAAGCTGGAGCCTCAAGCCGTGGCGCAGCTGGCCGGCGCTGCGCCTGACACTCTCCGGGCTTACGCTGAGCCTGATCACCAGCGCCATCGGTTATCTGGCGCTGGCCTGGACGCCCTTCCCGGCGCTGACGCAAATCGCGGTGTTCTCCGCCGCCGGTTTGCTCGGTGCGTATCTGTCGGCAGTGTGCCTGCTGCCGGCCCTGCTGAAAAATGTTGAACTGGTTCCGGCGCAATGGCCGCTGCGTCTGGCCGAGCGTCTGGTGCAACTGCGCGAAACTCTGCTCGAACACGTGCGCACCCCGGTGCTGCTGGCGCTGTTGGTCGCGTTCTGCGTTGGCGGCCTGGTGCAGCTGCAAAGCAAGAACGACATCCGCCAGTGGGTCGGTGCGCCACAACGCCTGACCGATGAAGCGCAGACCATCGCACGCATCACCGGCTATCAGCCGACCAGCCAGTTCTTCCTCGTGCGCGCCGCCAATCAGCAGCAACTGCTGGAGCGTCAGGCCGCACTGAGCGAGCGCCTGCAGCAACTGGTCAACCTCGACAAACTGCAAGGCTATCTGGCCCTCGATCAACTGCTCAGTCCGCCGAGCCAGCAACAGCAGGTTCGCGAAGCGCTGAGCAAACTTCCGCAATACTGGCAGCCATTACTGGATCTCGGCGTACCGCTCGCGGCGTTGCAAACCGAACTGCAGCAGTTGCAGAGTCTGCCCGCCGAGGACATCGACGCGGCACTCGCCGGGCCGCTGGGCGAGCCTTACCGCACGCTGTGGCTCGGGCCGACCGCTGACGGCGTGGCGGCGATGACCAGCCTGCAAGGCCTGAACAATCCGTCACTGCTGCGGGTGCAGGCCCTGGACTTGCCGGGCGTGATGCTGGTGGATCGTCTCGGCGAATTGAACAACGTGTTCGCCGCGACCCAGATCAGCGCCGCCGAACTGAAACTCGCCTCCTGTGTGTTGATCGTGCTGGTGCTGATCGTGCCGTTCGGTTTCGGTGGCGCCTTGCGCATCGTCGCCCTGCCGCTGCTGGCAGCGCTGTGCAGCCTTGCCAGCCTCGGTTGGCTCGGTCAGCCGCTGACCCTGTTCAGTCTGTTCGGCCTGCTGCTGGTGACGGCGATCAGCGTCGATTACGCGATCCTCATGCGTGAGCAGGTCGGCGGTGCGGCTGTCAGCCTGCTGGGCACTTTGCTGGCGGCGCTGACGACCTGGTTGTCGTTCGGTCTGCTGGCGGTGTCGAGCACGCCGGCGGTGAGCAACTTCGGCCTGGCGGTGAGCCTGGGGCTGGCGTTCAGTTTCATTCTGGCGCCGTGGGCCGGACGTCACGTCCACAGCGCCAGCGTCGCGGAGCCGACAGCGTGATGGTCGTCGGTTTCTGGCTGCTGGCCCTGGCGCTGTTCGCTGTGGTGACCCGTATCGGTCGGCATTTCGGCCTGATCCCGATCGTCAGCCAGTTGCTGCTGGCCAGCTTCGGGTTGCCGCTGCTGATGTACTTCTGCATCGAACCGGGCTGGCAACTCAGCGGTGCCGAACTGATTGCGCCGGGGTGGCTGAAAGACCTCTACAGCCTGAGTTTCGCGCTGTTGCTCGGGCACATTCTCAGTGATGTGATCGACCTGCGACTGGACCGCCAGAGCGTGAAAATCGCCGTGCCGAGTTTTGCCGTGCCGTTCGCCTGCGGTCTGGCCGCCGCCTGCTGGCTGCTGCCGGCGCAACCGTGGCTGAACTCGCTGGCGATCGGTCTGGTGTTTGCAATTACCGCGATACCGGTGCTGTACCTGTACCTGCGCCACATCGATTACCCGCCCGCCGCCACCCGGCGTCTGGTGCAGACCGCAATCCTCATCGATCTGACCTGCTGGACGCTGTTCGGCCTCGCTCAGGGCAGTCTGCATCTGAGCAGCCTGTTGCTGCCGCTGGGTCTGGCCTGCGTGCCGCTGCTGTTGAATCTGTTGCGCGTGCGTCGCCCGCTGACCTACAGCCTCGGCTTCTTTGCGCTGCTGGTGCTGGCCGAGCACTACAAACTCAACGCGCTGATTTTCGGCATCGGTTATCTGCTGTGCATGGCCTTGCTGAAGGTGCCGTTGGTGCTGCCATTGCCGGCGCGGTGGATGAGCCGTTTGCAGACGTGGATCGCGATCCCGCTGATCCTCACCTTCGGCATCGTGCAGATCGACGTGCACAGCGCCCTCGCCAGCCTCGGCGCGGTGCAATGGGCGGCGCTGCTGCTGTTGCCGATTGCCAGTAAACTGCTCGGCAACTGGCTCGGCCTGGGCTGGGCCGGTGCGTCGTTCGAAGGCGCCAGCCGCTGGCGCGAAAGCGTGCTGCTGAACATTCGCGGGCTGAGTGAAATCGTCTTTCTCAACCTGCTGCTGCAACAACAGCTCATCAGCCCGGCGCTGTACTTCGCGCTGATGCTGATGGGCCTGATCGCGACGCTGTTGCCGGCCCTGATCGGCCTGCATCGCGCGCCCCTGAATCTGCAACACCCATTGCCCCGGAGCTCACGTGCCAATCGTTGAAATGGAATCCCGTCAGGTCGTGATTATCGGTGCCGGACCGTCCGGCGCCATCGCCGCCGCGCTGCTCAAGCGCAAGGGCCACGATGTGCTGGTGATCGAGCGCCAGCACTTTCCGCGTTTTTCCATCGGCGAGAGCCTGCTCAGCCATTGCCTGGATTTCGTCGAAGAGGCCGGCATGCTCGACGCCGTCAACGCTGCCGGGTTCCAGCGCAAGACCGGTGCCGCCTTCGCCTGGGGCGAGCGCTACAGTGCCTTCGACTTCAGCGACACCTTCACCGCAGGCAAGCCAACCACATTCCAGGTGCAACGTGCCGACTTCGACAAGCTGTTGGCCGATCAGGCTGAATTGCAGGGTGCCGAAATCCGCTATGGCGATGCCATCGTCCGCGTCGATTTCGACCGGGCCCGACCGCAGCTCGACGTGCTGCGCGAGAACGGCAGCGAGTACCGCGTCGAAGCGGATTTTGTGTTGGACGCCAGCGGTTACGGGCGCGTGCTGTCGCGTTTGCTCGATCTGGAAGCACCCTCGAATTTCCCGGTGCGCCAAGCGGTGTTCACTCACGTTGAAGATCACATCGACAACCCGGCCTTCGACCGCGAGAAAATCCTCGTCACCACCCATCCCGAGCACCGCGACATCTGGTTCTGGACGATCCCGTTCAGCAACGGGCGCTGTTCGGTGGGCGTGGTCGCTGCCGCCGAACACTTCCAGGGGCGCGACAGCGATCTGGATGCCTGCCTGCGCGGCTTCATCGCCGAAACCCCGAGCCTCGCCGGTGTATTGAACAACGCGGTGTGGGACACCCCGGCGCGCACCCTCGGCGGTTATGCGGCGAATGTGAAAACCCTGCACGGCCCGGGCTTCGCCCTGCTCGGCAATGCAGCGGAATTTCTCGACCCGGTGTTCTCTTCCGGCGTAACCATCGCCATGCGTTCGGCGAGCATGGCCGCCGCCGTCCTGCACCGGCAGTTGCAGGGCGAAATCGTCGACTGGCAGCGCGAGTTCGCCGAACCGCTCAAGCGCGGGGTCGACACCTTCCGCTGCTACGTCGAGGGCTGGTACGCCGGCACCTTTCAGGACGTGATCTTTTACCAAGACAGTCAGGCGGAGATTCGCCGGATGATCTGCTCGATCCTCGCCGGTTACGCCTGGGATGAACGCAACCCGTTCGTCAGCGAAGCACGCCGCCGGTTGAAGATGATTTCCGAACTCTGTGCAAAGGACGCCCCATGAATTACTTGAGCGACAGCTACGTCGAGGAAACCCGCTTCGGTTTCTGGTTCCTGCGCAGTCACACCTGGCAGCACCACGTGCTGCGCGTGGCGATCAACGATTTGCGCGGATTGTTCAGCGAGTCGCTGCCGGCCCATCCGGTGCTGCTGGATGCTGGCTGCGGTCAGGGCAAATCGTTCCGCCATCTGCGCCAGACCTTCGCCCCACAGCGTCTGATCGGCATCGACGCCGATCCGCACAGCCTGCAACTGAGCGCCGAAGAAGCGGCGCGGCAGGGCTTCGACGTGGAGCTGATCGGTAGCGATTGCGCGACGCTCAACGTCGCCGATGCCAGTGTCGACCTGCTGTTCTGCCACCAGACCTTTCATCATCTGGTCGAACAGGAAAAAGCCCTCGCCGAGTTCTACCGCGTACTGAAGCCGGGCGGTTATCTGCTGTTCGCCGAGTCCACCGAGGCTTACATTGATACTTGGGTGATCCGCTGGCTGTTCCGCCATCCGATGCATGTGCAGAAGAGCGCGGCGCAGTACCTCGAGATGATTCGCCAACAGGGTTTCGAGTTTGGCGAGCGCAATGTCTCGTACCCGTATTTGTGGTGGAGCCGTTCGAAGGACTTTGGCTTGCTGGAGCGGTTCGGATTGCGCCGGCCGAAGCCGTTTGGCGAGCGTGAGGAAACCTTGGTGAATGTCGTCGCCCGAAAACCACTGGCAGAGGCTTCCTGATGCAACACTTAACCTGTGGGAGCGGGCTTGCTCGCGAAAGCGGTGGGTCAGTTGGCATTGATGTCGGATGTGCCGACGCCTTCGCGAGCAAGCCCGCTCCCACAGGGTTTGTGGTGTGGCTGGTATTGTTGCTAACGGCCCTGCTAAGTGGATGCGCCAGCCAGGCCCCGCTGCCCGCGAGCAACCCGACGCTGCCGTTACCGCTGCAATTGCACATCGAACGTAATCAGGCCGATCAACGTCAGGACTGGCTATTGGTGATCCAGCGCGAAGGCCCCGGCATCCGCTGGTCGATGATGGACCCGCTGGGCATCCCCCAGGCGCGTCAGCAACTGATCGACGGTCGCTGGCAGGCCGACGGGCTGCTGCCGCCCAATCCGGAAGCCCGGGAGCTTTTTGCCGCGTTGCTGTTCGCCCTGACCCCCTCCGGCGAACTGGCGCGCAATTACCCCGCCGCGCAGCAGCAGGGCGAGCAACGCACGCTGGCGCCGCGCTGGGCGATCCGTTATGCACAACCGTTGAGCTTCGAATTGAATCTGCCCCAAGGCCCGCACTATCGGGTTTCTCCCCTCGGTGAACCGACACCATGACTGCCTACCTCAATGCCCTCGGCGTGATCTGCGCACTGGGCCGCGACAAGCACCAGGTCGCGCACAACCTGTTTGTCGGTGACTGCTCGGGCATGCGCCACGAGTCAGGCTGGGTGGCCGGACGTGAGTTGCCGGTGGCGGCGGTACACGCAGAGCTGGCAGCGATTCCGGCCGAACTGGCCGACCAGAGCAGCCGCAACAATCAACTGCTGCTGGAAGCCGCGCTGCAGATTCGCGAGGACATCGACCGGGCGATCCAGACCTATGGTCGCGCGCGCATCGGCGTGGTGCTCGGCACCAGCACCTCGGGGATCGACGAGGCCAGCCGCGGTCTGGCGCACTATCTTCACGAGCAGCAGTTCCCGGCCGAGTACGACTATCGGCAACAGGAACTCGGCGCCCCGGCGAATTTTCTCGCCGACTGGCTGCAACTCAGCGGCCCGGCCTATGTGATTTCCACCGCCTGCACGTCCAGTGCGCGGGCGTTGATGAGCGCGCAGCGCCTGCTCGATCTGGGCCTGTGCGACGCGGTGCTGTGCGGCGGGGTCGACAGCCTGTGCAAACTCACGCTCAACGGTTTCAGCGCGCTGGAAGCGGTGTCCGACGAGCGCTGCAATCCGTTCTCGGCCAACCGCAATGGCATCAACATCGGCGAAGCGGCGGTGCTGTTCCTGATGAGCAAGCAGCGCAGCGACGGCCCGGCCATTGCCCTGCTCGGCAGCGGCGCCAGCTCCGACGCGCATCATATTTCCGCGCCGGAACCGAGCGGTCGCGGCGCCCTGCAAGCGATGCAGAAAGCCTTGAGCCGCGCACAGCTGCAAGCGACGCAAATCAGCTACCTGAACCTGCATGGCACGGCGACCCAGCACAACGATGCGATGGAAAGTCTGGCCGTCGCCACGCTGTTCCCCGACGGCGTGGCTTGCTCGTCGACCAAGCCGATGACCGGCCACACCCTCGGTGCGGCCGGCGCCCTCGAAGCGGCGTTCTGCTGGCTGAGCCTGAGCGCCGACAACCCGCAGCAAGCCTTGCCGCCACACGTCTGGGATGCCCAGCCCGACCCCGACTTGCCGGCGCTGAAGTGGGTGACCGCGAGCGAGCGCCTGTCGTCCATTGCACCCCGCTACCTGATGAGCAACTCGTTTGCCTTCGGCGGCAACAACGTCAGCCTGATTATCGGAGACGCCCCATGAACGACTGGCCGCTCGCCGAACTGCTGCCCCACGCTGGCGACATGATTCTGATCGACCGCATCCTCAGCTTCGACGAGGAGCAGATCCACACCCGCCTCACGGTCAAGCCCGACGGCTTGTTCAACCTGCCCGACGGCAGCCTGCCGGCGTGGGTCGGCATCGAGTTGATGGCGCAGAGCGTCGCCGCGTTCGCCGGTTGTCATGCTCGCTTGAAGGGCAAACCGGTCGAGCTGGGCTTCCTCCTCGGCACCCGCAAGTTCGAGTGCAACGTCGAGGCGTTTCCGGCCGGCAGCGAACTGACCATCCACGGCATCCGTTCGCTGGAAGACGACAACGGCATGGGTGTTTTCGAATGCCACATCAATGCCCCCGGCATCGAGGCCAGCGCCCGCCTGAACGTGTTCCGCCCGCCGCAGCCCAGCCAATACCTTGAACAAAACAGAGAGTCGAACGATGACTGAATCCGTACTGGTCACCGGCTCCAGCCGTGGCATCGGCCGCGCCATTGCCTTGCGTCTGGCGCAGGCCGGGCACGACATCGTCCTGCATTGCCGCAGCGGCGTGGCTGAAGCCCAAGCGGTGAAAGCCGAAGTCGAAGCGTTGGGCCGCAACGCGCGCATCCTGCAATTCGACGTCGCCGACCGCGAAACCTGCAAGACCATTCTCGAAGCCGATGTCGAAACCCACGGCGCCTATTACGGCGTGGTGCTCAACGCCGGCCTGACCCGTGATGGCGCTTTTCCGGCGCTGAGCGACGACGATTGGGACGTGGTGCTGCGCACCAACCTCGATGGTTTCTACAACGTCCTGCACCCGGTGATGATGCCGATGATCCGTCGTCGCGCCGCCGGTCGGATCGTCTGCATCACCTCGGTGTCGGGATTGATCGGCAACCGGGGCCAGGTCAACTACAGCGCCTCCAAGGCCGGGGTGATCGGTGCGGCGAAAGCGTTGGCGATCGAACTGGGCAAGCGCAAAATCACCGTTAACTGCGTCGCGCCGGGCCTGATCGACACGGCGATGCTCGACGAAAACGTGCCGGTGGAAGAGCTGATGAAAATGATCCCCGCACAACGCATGGGCACCCCGCAAGAGGTGGCCGCTGCGGTTAATTTCCTGATGTCGGCGGAAGCCTCGTACATCACCCGCCAGGTCCTGGCGGTCAACGGAGGCTTGTGCTGATGAAGCGCGTCGTCGTCACCGGCATGGCCGGCATCACCTCGCTGGGCAGCGACTGGCAGACCATCGCCGGCAACTTCGCGGCCAACCGCAGCGGCATCCGCCGCATGGACGAGTGGGACCGCTTCAGCGAACTCAACACCCGTCTGGCCGGGCCGATCGATGATTTTGTCGTACCGCCGCACTGGACCCGCAAGCAACTGCGCAGCATGGGCCGTGTGTCACGGCTGGCGGTGGGCGCGGCGGAACAGGCGCTGGCCGACGCCGGCCTGCTCGGCGACGAATCGATCAAGGACGGGCGCATGGGTGTGGCCTGCGGTTCGTCCACCGGCAGCACCGACGAGATCAAGGCCTTCGGCAACATGCTGCTGAACTCGGTGGCCGAAGGCCTTAACGCCAACTCCTACGTGCGGATGATGCCGCACACCACCGCGGCCAACATCAGCATCTTCTTCGGCCTCACAGGGCGGCTGATCCCGACGTCCAGCGCTTGCACAAGCGGCAGCCAGGGGATCGGCTACGCCTATGAAGCGATCAAGTTCGGGCGGCTGCCACTGATGCTCGCCGGCGGTGCCGAAGAGCTGTGCCCGACTGAAGCCATGGTCTTCGACGCGCTGTACGCCACCAGCCTGAAAAACGATGCGCCACAGACCAGCCCACGTCCTTACGACAAGGGCCGCGACGGTCTGGTGATCGGCGAAGGTGGCGGCATGCTGGTGCTCGAAGAACTGGAGCATGCCCTCGCCCGGGGTGCGCGGATCCACGCGGAGATCGTCGGTTTCGGCAGCAACGCCGACGGCCAGCACACCACCCGCCCCGAGCAGATCACCATGCGCCGGGCAATGGAACTGGCGCTGGAAGACGCCGGACTGACGCCGGATGCCATCGGTTACGTCAACGGTCACGGTACTGCTACTGAACAGGGCGACATTGCCGAAACACTGGCGACCAGCAGTCTGTTCGGCGAACACATGCCGATCAGCTCGCAGAAGAGTTTCCTCGGCCACACGCTGGGGGCCTGCGGCGCGCTGGAGTCGTGGTTCAGCATCGAAATGCTCAATCGCGACCTGTACGTGCACACGCTCAACCTCGATGAGGTCGACCCGCACTGCGGCAAGCTCGATTACCTGCGCGGCGAATTCCGCTCGATGCACCACGAATACGTGATGAACAACAATTTCGCTTTTGGTGGCGTCAACACCTCGTTGATTTTCCGTCGCTGGCCTTAACCGAATCAATCCAGGTCAAGGAGACCTCCATGCGTTTCAACAAACTCGCCATCACCGCCCTGCTGCTTTGCGCCCTGCCGGCAGTCAGCCAGGCCCGGGATACACAGGTCATGCTGCCGTTCGACAAAGCGGTTGCCGAAGCCACCCGCAGCGGCAAGATCGACGGCAGCGTAAAGTTCTACCTGGCCGGCACCACCCCGCCCGGTAAAGTCACCGTTCTGAGCAGCGGCGCCGTGACCAACAAAAAGACCAACGCCTTCAACAAGACCGATCAGGAAGCCTGCGAATGGGTCGTGCAATCGGCCATCATCAGCCTGCACCAGGCCGCCAAAAGCGCCGGCGCCAACGCCGTGACCAACATCGTCAGCTTCTACAAGAGCAACGAGCACAAAGACGCGAAGAACTACGAATGCCACGCCGGCGCGATCATGGCCGGTGTTGCGTTGAAGGGGGATCTGGCGACGGTTCAGTAATTGCCAGAAACGACAAAGGGCGCCTTTCGGCGCCCTCTTCATTTTCAGCATCTACACTCGCTCTGGCAGGTTGCCGCGTCATGCCTGCCGGAACGGCGAGTCCATCGTTCGAACACTCGCGGTTCTCTTTCACCGTCAAGGAGATGACCATGCAAGTGAAAGCCCTGATCGCCGCCACGCTCCTCGGGCTATTGCCCAGCGCCAGCCACGCCACCAATCTGATGTACATGCCGTTCGAAACCGTGCTCTCGGATGCGATTCGCGCCGGGCGGCTGGATGGCAGTGTGAAGTTCTACCTGATCGGCAACGGGCCGCAGGGCACCCAGCAGTTGTTGCGCCGGGATGTGGTCAGCGATTTACGCACCAACGGCTTCAACAAGAGCGATCACGATTCCTGCGAGTGGGTGCTGCAGTCGAACCTGATCAAGTTGCAGGCCGATGCCAAGCGGGTCGGGGCGAATGCGGTGGTCAATATCGTCAGTTATTACGACCAGCATGTGCGCAAGGATTTGAATACCTATGAGTGCCGGGCCGGGGTGTTTGTGACGCGGGTGGCGTTGAAGGGGGATTTGGTGCGGTTGCCCTGAGAAATGTGTTGTTTGGGCGGGCGTCTTCGCGAGCAAGCCCGCTCCCACAGGGGAACGTATTCCAGGGTGGGAGCGGGCTTGCTCGCGAAGAGGCCGGCAGGCATCACACTGATGAAGGCTCAACCTTGCGCGTCAGGAGTTCGACAAACGCCTTGGCCATCGGCGATTTCTGATCCTTGCGCTGCACCAGCCACACCGCCGACACCGCCTCCGGATCGAGCAATGGCCGGTAGACCACGCCGTCGATGCGCATCCGCTGATACGACGCCGGCAACACCGAAACCCCCAGCCCCGCTGCAACCAGACCAATGATGGTCATCGCCTCCCCGGCCTCTTGGGCGAAGTGCGGGCTGAACCCGGCATCACGGGCCAGACTGAGCAGTTGCGCATACAGCCCGCTGCCGTAGCTGCGCGGAAAGAACACGAACGGCTCCAGCGCCAGCGCCGAGAGGAACAGCCCTTCCTCGCTGCCCTGCGCCAGCGGATGTTTGGAACCGAGCACCGCCACCAGCGGCTCACGCATCAGCTCCACCACATTCAGCGAATCCGGCAGACCCAGTGGACGCATGATCCCGACCTCGATCGACTCATCCACCAGCCCTTCGGCGACTTGCGTGCTGCTCATCTCCCGCAGGTTCAGATGCACCGCCGGGAAACGCTGGCGAAAGGCAAAAATTGCCTGGGGAATGGTCGAGTTGAACGGCGCCGAAGAGGTGAAGCCAATCTTCAATTCGCCGAGTTCACCGAGTTGCGCACGCCGGGCAACGTCCGCCGCTTTGTCGACCTGCGCCAGCACCAGCCGCGCCTCCTCCAGAAACAATCGGCCGGCCTCGCTCAGCTCGACCCGACGATTGGTGCGTTCGAACAACCGCGCGCCGACCTCTTGCTCCAGCGCCTGAATCTGCTGACTCAGCGGCGGCTGGGAGATCCCCAGCACCTGTGCGGCGCGGCCGAAATGCAGTTCTTCGGCGACGGCGATGAAGTAGCGCAGATGACGCAATTCCATGGAAACCCCATTAGGTCGTTAAAGCTATCAAACAGGTCGAACAATATATTGGATAGAAACATTAGCCAGCTATATGATTTTTTCATTGCCTGCCTGGCCGTGCCCTCCGAGGTCTGAAGTGAAAACAGTTGTCGCCCCCCTGGCCCATGAAGTCCCGCCTGCCGCAGCCGACGATGTGATCGCCGAGTTGCAGGAGATCTACATCGAAAAAGGCACGCCGATGTTCATGCGCACGGTGCTGGCTCTGTTCAGCGGCGGCTTCGCGACCTTCGCCCTGTTGTACTGCGTGCAGCCGATGATGCCGCTGCTGTCCCACGAGTATTCGATCAATGCCGCGCAGAGCAGCCTGATTCTGTCGGTGGCGACCGGCATGCTGGCCTTCGGTCTGCTGATCACCGGACCGATTTCCGATCGGATCGGGCGTAAACCGGTGATGGTCGCAGCGCTATTCGCCGCCGCGCTGTGCACCATCGCCAGCTCGATGATGCCGAGCTGGCACGGCGTGCTGATCATGCGCGCGTTGATCGGGCTGTCGCTGAGCGGTCTGGCGGCCGTGGCGATGACTTACCTGAGCGAGGAAATCCACCCGCAGCACATCGGCCTGGCGATGGGCCTGTACATCGGCGGCAACGCGATTGGCGGGATGAGCGGGCGATTGATCACCGGGGTGCTGATCGACTTTGTCAGCTGGCACACCGCAATGCTGGCGATCGGCGGTCTGGCGCTGATTGCGGCGGCAGTGTTCTGGAAAATCCTTCCGGAGTCGCGCAACTTCCGCTCGCGCTCGCTGCACCCGCGCAGCCTGCTCGACGGCTTCACCATGCACTTTCGCGATGCCGGTCTGCCGCTGCTGTTTCTTGAAGCCTTCGTGCTGATGGGGGCGTTCGTCACCCTGTTCAACTACATCGGCTATCGCCTGCTCGCCGCGCCGTACAACCTCGATCAGGTGTTCGTCGGCTTGCTGTCGGTGGTCTACCTGTCGGGCATCTACAGTTCGGCGAAGATCGGTTCGCTGGCGGACAAACTGGGGCGGCGCAAGGTGCTGTGGGCGACCATTGCCCTGATGTTCGCCGGCCTCGCGCTGACAATGTTCACCCCGCTGCTGCTGGTGATCGTCGGCATGCTGATCTTCACCTTCGGCTTCTTCGGCGCGCACTCGGTGGCGAGCAGCTGGATCGGCCGGCGGGCGCTGAAGGCCAAGGGCCAGGCGTCGTCGTTGTACCTGTTCAGTTATTACGCAGGCTCCAGCATTGCCGGGACGGCGGGTGGGGTGTTCTGGCATCTTGGCGGCTGGAATGGCATCGGCCTGTTTATTGGCTCCCTGTTGATGATCGCGCTATTGGTGGCGTTGAAACTGGCGAAGTTGCCGCCACTGCAGGGCGTCAAAGCCTGACACAGGACCCATGTGGGAGCGAGCCTGCTCGCGAAGGCGTTTTGTCAGTTGATGCAAAGTTTGCTGATCCACCGCTTTCGCGAGCAGGCTCGCTCCCACAGTGGAATCTGTGTCGGACATTGAATCGTGCAAACAAAAACGCCCGGCATAAGCCGGGCGTTTTCTATTGCGCGTCGATCACTCGTGATACTGCGCCGACAACTCATGCACCGCGCGCAGGAACGCGCCCGCATGCTCCGGATCGACCTCAGGGGTGATGCCGTGGCCGAGGTTGAACACGTGGCCGCTGCCCTTGCCGTAGCTGGCCAGAATGCGCCCGACTTCGGTGCGGATCGCTTCCGGTTTGGCGTAGAGCACGGTCGGGTCCATGTTGCCTTGCAGGGCTACCTTGTCGCCAACGCGGGCGCGGGCGTTGCCGATGTCGCAGGTCCAGTCCAGACCCAATGCGTCGGCGCCGGCCTCGGCGATGCTTTCCAGCCACAGGCCGCCGTTCTTGGTGAAGAGGATCACCGGCACCTTGCGACCGTCGTGCTCGCGAATCAGGCCGCTGACGATTTTCTTCATGTAGGCCAGGGAGAATTCCTGGTACGCCGCGGCCGACAGGTTGCCGCCCCAGGTATCGAAGATCTGCACCGCTTGCGCGCCGGCCATGATCTGGCCGTTGAGATACGAGGTCACCGACTGCGCCAGCTTGTCCAGCAGCAGGTGCATGGCTTGCGGGTTGTCGTAGAGCATCGCCTTGGTCTTGCGGAAGTCTTTCGACGAGCCGCCTTCAACCATGTAGGTCGCCAGGGTCCACGGGCTGCCGGAGAAACCGATCAGCGGCACACGGCCATTCAGCTCGCGGCGAATGGTGCTGACCGCGTCCATCACATAGCCGAGATCCTTGTGTGGATCAGGGATCGGCAACGCTTCGATGTCCGCCAGGGTGCTGACGACTTTCTTGAAGCGCGGACCTTCACCGGTCTCGAAGTACAGGCCCTGGCCCATGGCATCGGGGATGGTGAGGATGTCGGAAAACAGGATCGCCGCGTCCAGTTGCGGATAGCGGTCGAGCGGTTGCAACGTGACTTCGCAAGCGAATTCCGGATTCATGCACAGGCTCATGAAATCACCGGCCTGGGCACGGCTGGCGCGGTATTCAGGCAGGTAGCGGCCGGCCTGGCGCATCATCCACACCGGGGTGACGTCTACAGGTTGCTTGAGCAGGGCGCGGAGGAAACGGTCGTTCTTCAGGGCAGTCATGTCGGCATCCGGAAAAAAAGTGCGGGCATTTTCTCAGAGCGCGACGCAAAAGGCACGGATGCAGGTCAGCCTTTTGTCTATCGGGTCAATTTATTGCGCTGTATTGAGCGCACAGAAACCAATGTGGGAGCGGGCTTGCCCGCGAAAGCGGTGTGTCAGGCAACAAATCTGTCGACTGACCCTCCCTCTTCGCGAGCAAGCCCGCTCCCACATTTTTGAGCGCATTTCAGGCTGAAATGTAATCAGACGCCCAGGTAATCAAGGATCCCTTCGGCGGCATTGCGGCCTTCGAAGATCGCCGTTACCACCAGGTCGGAACCGCGCACCATGTCGCCACCGGCGAAGATTTTCGGGTTGCTGGTCTGGTGCTTGTACTGACCCTGCTCAGGCGCGACGACACGGCCCTGGCTGTCGGTCTGGATTTCGAACTGTTCGAACCACGGTGCCGGGCTTGGACGGAAACCGAACGCGATGACCACGGCGTCGGCCGGGATGATCTCTTCGGAGCCCGGGATCGGCTCGGGGCTGCGGCGGCCACGGGCGTCCGGTTCGCCGAGACGGGTCTCGACCACCTTCACGCCTTCGACCTTGTCTTCACCGACGATCGCGATTGGCTGGCGGTTGTAGAGGAATTTCACGCCTTCTTCCTTGGCGTTCTTCACCTCTTTGCGCGAGCCGGGCATGTTCGCTTCGTCACGACGATAGGCGCAGGTCACCGACTTGGCGCCCTGACGGATCGAGGTGCGGTTGCAGTCCATCGCCGTGTCGCCACCACCGAGTACCACGACCTTCTTGCCTTTCATGTCGACGAAATCTTCCGGCGACTTTTCAAAGCCCAGGTTGCGGTTGACGTTGGCAATCAGGAAGTCCAGCGCGTCGTAGACGCCCGGCAGGTCCTCACCGGCAAAACCGCCCTTCATGTAGGTGTAGGTGCCCATGCCCATGAACACCGCATCGTATTCGGCGAGCAGTTGCTCCATGGTCACGTCCTTGCCGACCTCGGTGTTGAGGCGGAACTCGATGCCCATGCCGGTGAAGACTTCGCGACGATTGCTCAGCACGCTCTTCTCAAGCTTGAACTCGGGAATGCCGAAGGTCAGCAGACCGCCGATTTCCGGGTTCTTGTCGAACACCACCGGGGTCACACCGCCACGCACCAGCACGTCGGCACAACCCAGCCCCGCCGGGCCGGCACCGATGATCGCGACACGCTTGCCGGTCGGTTTGACCTTGGACATGTCCGGGCGCCAGCCCATGGCGAACGCGGTGTCGGTGATGTACTTCTCGACCGAACCGATGGTCACCGCGCCGAAACCGTCGTTGAGGGTGCAGGCACCCTCGCACAGCCGATCCTGCGGGCACACCCGGCCGCAGACTTCCGGCAGGGTGTTGGTCTGGTGCGACAGCTCGGCGGCCTGGAGGATGTTGCCCTCGGCCACCAGCTTCAGCCAGTTGGGAATGAAGTTGTGCACCGGGCACTTCCATTCGCAATACGGGTTGCCGCAACCCAGGCAGCGGTGGGCCTGGTCGGCCGACTGCTGGGGTTTGAACGGTTCGTAGATCTCGACGAACTCTTTCTTGCGTTGACGCAACAGTTTCTTCTTCGGATCCTTGCGCCCGACATCGATGAACTGGAAGTCGTTATTCAGACGTTCAGCCATTGTTAAAACCTCATCAAACTCTTCAGGCGCATATCACTGCGGGTTGGCACGAGTGCTGGAAAGCAACGATTTCAGGTTGGCAGCCTTAGGCTTCACCAGCCAGAAACGGCGCAGGTAGTCATCAAGGTTTTCGGCGAGTTCACGACCCCACTCGCTCTCGGTTTCCTTGACGTACTCGTTCAGCACGTTCTGCAAGTGGCTGCGGTAGGCTTCCATCGCCTCGCCGCTGATCCGCTGGATTTCCACCAGTTCGTGGTTGACCCGGTCAACGAAGGTGTTGTCCTGATCGAGCACGTAGGCGAAACCACCGGTCATGCCAGAGCCGAAGTTGTAACCGGTCTTGCCCAATACGCAGACGAAACCACCGGTCATGTACTCGCAGCAGTGATCGCCAGTGCCCTCCACGACCGTGTGGGCACCGGAGTTACGCACAGCGAAACGCTCGCCTGCGGTGCCGGCGGCGAACAGCTTGCCGCCGGTGGCGCCGTACAGGCAGGTGTTGCCGATGATGGCGCTGTTCTGAGTCTGATAGACGCTGCCCTTCGGCGGCACAATGACCAGTTTGCCGCCGGTCATGCCTTTGCCGACGTAGTCGTTGGCGTCGCCTTCCAGGTACATGTGCAGACCGCCGGCGTTCCACACGCCGAAGCTCTGACCGGCCGTGCCTTTGAAGCGGAAGGTGATCGGCGCGTTGGCCATGCCCTGATTGCCGTGCTTGCGTGCGATTTCGCCGGAGATCCGCGCACCGATCGAACGGTCGCAGTTGCAGATGTCCAGTTCGAACTCGGCGCCGCTGAGGTCGTTGATCGCCGAGGTCGCCATGTCGACCATTTTCTCGGCCAGCAGGCCCTGGTCGAACGGCGGGTTGCGCTCAACGCCGCAGAATTGCGGTTTGTCCGCCGGGATGTGATCGCTGCCCAGCAGCGGGGTCAGATCCAGATGGTGTTGCTTGGCGGTCTGGCCTTCGAGGATTTCCAGCAGGTCGGTGCGGCCGATCAGCTCCTCGAGGGAACGCACGCCGAGCTTGGCCAGCCACTCACGGGTTTCTTCGGCGACGTAGGTGAAGAAGTTCACCACCATGTCGACGGTACCGATGTAGTGATCCTTGCGCAGCTTCTCGTTCTGCGTCGCAACGCCGGTGGCGCAGTTGTTCAGGTGGCAGATGCGCAGGTATTTGCAACCCAGGGCAATCATTGGCGCTGTACCGAAGCCGAAACTTTCGGCGCCGAGGATCGCGGCCTTGATCACATCGAGGCCGGTTTTCAGGCCACCGTCGGTCTGCACCCGGACTTTGCCGCGCAGGTCGTTGCCGCGCAGGGTCTGGTGAGTTTCGGCAAGGCCGAGCTCCCACGGCGCGCCCGCGTATTTGATCGAGGTCAGCGGCGAAGCACCGGTACCACCGTCGTAGCCGGAGATGGTGATCAAGTCCGCATAGGCCTTGGCCACACCGGCAGCGATGGTGCCGACGCCCGCTTCTGCTACCAGCTTCACCGAAACCAGTGCCTTCGGGTTGACCTGTTTCAGGTCGAAGATCAGCTGCGACAAGTCTTCGATCGAGTAGATGTCGTGGTGCGGCGGTGGCGAAATCAGGGTCACGCCCGGCACTGCGTAACGCAGCTTGGCGATCAGCCCGTTGACCTTACCGCCCGGCAGTTGACCGCCCTCGCCCGGCTTGGCGCCCTGAGCGACCTTGATCTGCAGCACTTCGGCGTTGACCAGGTATTCCGGGGTTACACCGAAACGGCCCGTCGCGACCTGCTTGATTTTCGAGCTCTTGATCGTGCCGTAGCGCGCCGGATCTTCGCCGCCTTCGCCGGAGTTGGAACGCGCACCGAGGCGGTTCATGGCTTCGGCCAGGGCTTCGTGAGCTTCCGGCGACAGTGCGCCCAGCGAGATACCGGCGGAGTCGAAGCGCTTGAGCACCGATTCCAGCGGCTCGATTTCACTGATGTCCAGCGGCTTGTCGAGGGTCTTGACCTTGAACAGGTCGCGAATCATCGACACCGGACGGTTGTCCACCAGCGAGGTGTATTCCTTGAACTTGGCGTAGTCGCCCTGCTGCACGGCGGCTTGCAGGGTGTTGACCACGTCCGGGTTGTACGCGTGATATTCGCCGCCGTGAACGAACTTCAGCAGACCGCCCTGCTGGATCGGCTTGCGCGGACTCCAGGCTTCGGTGGCCAGAGCTTTCTGCTCGGCTTCGATGTCGACGAAACGCGCACCCTTGATGCGGCTCGGCACGCCACGGAAGCTCAGCTCGCACACTTCTTCGGACAGGCCGATGGCTTCGAACAGCTGCGCACCGCGGTACGAGGCGATGGTCGAGATACCCATCTTCGACAGGATCTTCAGCAGACCTTTGGTGATGCCTTTGCGGTAGTTCTTGAACACCTCATAAAGGTCGCCCAGCACTTCACCGGTACGGATCAGGTCACCCAGCACTTCGTAGGCCAGGAACGGATAGACCGCCGAGGCGCCGAAACCGATCAGCACCGCGAAGTGATGCGGATCGCGTGCGGTCGCGGTTTCGACGAGGATGTTGGAATCGCAGCGCAGGCCTTTTTCGGTCAGGCGGTGGTGCACCGCGCCAGTCGCCAGCGAAGCGTGGATCGGCAGTTTGCCCGGCGCGATATGACGGTCGCTCAGAACGATCTGGGTACGCCCGGCACGCACGGCTTCTTCAGCCTGGTCGGCGACGTTGCGGATCGCCGCTTCGAGGCCGACGCTTTCGTCGTAGTTGAGGTCGATGATCTGCCGCTCGAAACCCGGGCGGTCGAGGTTCATCAGCGAGCGCCACTTGGCCGGCGAGATCACTGGCGAGCTGAGGATCACGCGCGAGGCGTGTTCCGGCGATTCCTGGAAGATGTTGCGCTCGGCACCGAGGCAGATTTCCAGCGACATCACGATCGCTTCACGCAGCGGGTCGATCGGCGGGTTGGTGACCTGCGCGAACTGCTGGCGGAAATAGTCGTACGGCGTGCGCACACGCTGCGACAGCACGGCCATCGGCGTGTCGTCGCCCATCGAGCCAACGGCTTCGTAGCCTTGTTCACCAAGCGGACGCAGTACCTGATCGCGCTCTTCGAACGTGACCTGATACATCTTCATGTATTGCTTGAGCTGATCGACGTCGTAGAACGCCGAACCGTGGTCGTTGTCTTCCATGGTCGCCTGGATGCGCAGGGCGTTCTTGCGCAGCCATTGCTTGTACGGATGACGGGACTTCAGACGGTTGTCGATCGCGTCGGTGTCGAGGATCTGCCCGGTTTCGGTGTCCACAGCGAGGATCTGGCCCGGGCCGACACGGCCCTTGGCGATCACGTCTTCTGGCTGGTAGTTCCAGACGCCGATTTCCGAAGCAACGGTGATGAAACCGTTGGTGGTGGTGACCCAGCGCGCCGGACGCAGACCGTTACGGTCGAGCAGGCACACCGCGTAACGACCATCGGTCATCACCACGCCGGCCGGGCCGTCCCACGGTTCCATGTGCATCGAGTTGTACTCGTAGAACGCACGCAGATCCGGGTCCATGGTTTCAACGTTCTGCCACGCAGGCGGAATGATCATCCGCACGCCACGGAACAGGTCGATGCCACCGGTGACCATCAGTTCGAGCATGTTGTCCATGCTCGAGGAGTCGGAACCGACACGGTTGACCAGCGGGCCGAGTTCTTCCAGATCCATCAGATCGTTGGTGAACTTGGTCCGACGGGCCTGCGCCCAGTTACGGTTACCGGTAATGGTGTTGATCTCGCCGTTGTGGGCGAGGAAGCGGAATGGCTGAGCCAGCGGCCATTTCGGCAGGGTGTTGGTGGAAAAGCGCTGGTGGAACACGCAGATCGCGGTTTGCAGGCGCTGGTCACCGAGGTCCGGATAGAACGCGGCCAGGTCGGCCGGCATCATCAGGCCTTTATAGATGATGGTCTTGTGCGAAAAGCTGCAGATGTAGTGGTCGGTGTCGGCGGCGTTGGCCACCGACGAGCGACGACGGGCGCTGAACAACTTGACCGCCATGTCCTGATCGCTCAGGCCTTCACCGCCAATGTACACCTGCTCGATCTGCGGCAGGCGCTCAAGGGCCAGGCGGCCGAGGACGCTGGTGTCGATCGGCACTTTGCGCCAGCCGATCAGTTGCAGGCCTTCGGCAAGGATCTCGCGGTTCATGTTCTCGCGAGCGGCTTCGGCCTTGGCCGGATCCTGGTTGAAGAAGACCATGCCCACGGCATATTGCTTGGGCAGCTCGACGCTGAAGTTTTCCTGGGCGATCGCCCGCAGGAACGCGTCAGGCTTTTGAATCAGCAGACCGCAACCGTCACCGGTCTTGCCGTCGGCATTAATCCCACCGCGGTGGGTCATGCAGGTCAGGGCCTCGATGGCCGTTTGCAAAAGGGTATGACTGGGCTCGCCCTGCATATGGGCTATCAGGCCGAAACCGCAGTTATCCTTGAATTCATCTGGTTGGTACAGACCTGCTTTCATAGACACTTTCTCACCAGGCTGCCTCTTTTCGAGGCAAATTTCTTTTCAATTCAACCACTTGCTGACCGCGCCGAACGTACGCCGGCTTTGCGGGGGCAAAAGGGTGGTCATTGTACACAGCGACACAGACGCTCACAAATTTGACGACGAAATGTCGCAAATCTATGTCGCATTTGTGAAAGGTTTAAAGCGATCTGCTGTGCTAGTCAAAACTTTTTTAATTCTGACTGCAACGACTCAAAGACTACTGTGACGCAGACACCACAAGGCACGCGACCTGGAAGGAAGCGCGCACTCGTAGAAATTTTGAGGTGCTTGGAGAGGCGGCCTGGGTAAGGCCGCCGAATCTTCAGCGAGTTGTTGCCAGTTCCTGTTGGACGCTGGCGACAGTGCGAGGCCAAGGTTTACCAGCCTGAACCTTCGCTGGCAAGGCCTTGATGGCAGAAACGGCTGCATCACGATTGGCGAAGTTGCCGTAGGTGATCACGTAGAGAGGCTTGCCGTTGAGGACTTTCTTGAAATAACGGTACTCGCCGCCCTGCTCCTTGACGAAGTTTTGCGCGGTCGCTTCGGAGCTGGTGCCGAGGATCTGCACCACGTAGTTGCTGGTCGGCTGACCGGCGTACCAGCTGCCACCGGCAGCCTTGGCCACGGCAACCGGCTTCTCCGCCGGTTTGGCGGCAGCAACAGGCTTGGCCGGAGCCGGAGTCGGTTTAGCCGCTGGCGCTGCCGGAGCAGGCTTGGCGCTGGCGACCTGAGTCGGTGCCGGGGTCGGCTTGGCGGCTGGCACCGGAACCGGGGTTGGCGCCGGACCGGCCGGAACACCTGCTGGTGGTGCGGAAGTTGTTACGGTCGGCGGCGTCGCGCTGGAACCTTCGACCGGCACGCCATCGTCGCCTTCGGTGATGCCGCCAGCGGCCTCAGCCAACGGGCCGCGCATCACCGGTTGCGAGTTGCCGACCAGCGGCAGCGGCATCGGCTGGGTATTGCCGGCGAACTCGACGTTCGGCGCGCCACCCTTGGCGCCTTGGCCCAACGGCAGTTGTGCCTGTTCGTTGGCGGGAGCGCCGGTGGTTGGCGCCTTGTTGCGACCCGGCATCAGCCAGGCGGCGGCGACCGCGACCACAACGACGGCGGAAATCGCCAATACGTGTTTCTTCGGCATGTTGAACCCCATACTTGGACGCTTGACCGCAGAGCGGCTGGCAATCATGACTTCGATCAGTGCATCGCGAGCGACCTGGTTGATGTTGCCAGGCCAACCCTCGGCGCTTTCGTGAATCTCAGAGATCTGATCCGCGGTGAAAAGTTCGACACCCCGGCCCGCACCTTCGAGCCGTTGGTCGAGATATTCGCGGGTCTCTTCTTCGGTGTACGGCTGCAGTTCGATGACGTGGAAGCGCTCTTCCTCGAGGTGCAAGGCCTCCAGTTGCGCGATCAGCGACGATTCACCGAACAGGAACACGTGTGGACGACCTTCCGGCGCACCGGCACCCAGCGCCATCAGCGCCTCGAGCGCAGATTCGTCAAGCTGCTCGGCATCATCCACCAGCAGATAGACTTCCTGCCCGGTCAGTGCCAGCTGCACCACTTGCGCCAGAATCGCGCCGACCTCGGCCTGCGCCACGTCCAGCGCCTGAGCAACCTGACGCAGCACGCCGGCCGCATCGCCGGCCCCACGGGCCGACACCACGACACTTTGCACCGATTGCTTGTTGGTGCTGGCCACCAGCGCCTGGCGCAGCAGGGTCTTGCCGCTGCCTTGCGGGCCGGTGACCACCAGCAGCAACTGGCTGTAACGCGCCAGGTGGTGCAGTTGCCCCAGCACCGGCTTGCGCTGGGCCGGGAAGAACTTGAAGCCCGGCACCCGCGGCGCGAAAGGGTCGTGACTTAACTGGAAATGGCCGAGGAACGCCTCGTCGGCATGCAAACTAGTCATCGGAATCTTATTAACCTTTAAGCTGAGCCAGAGCGCGGTAATCCGCTCCCAGCGTGGCCTGTAGAACCTCTTTCGGATAATCGGCGGTCACCACCGCTTCGCCCATCCGGCGCAGCAGCACCAGGCGCAGACGACCGTCGATCACTTTTTTATCAATTGCCATATGTTCGAGAAAATCGGCTTCGGTCATTTCTTCCGGCGGGATCACCGGCAGACCGGCACGCTGAAACAGCCGAATGCCGCGATCACGTTCCTGCTCGCTGATCCAACCCAGACGCGCGGACATTTCCAGCGCCATCACCGTACCTGCGGCGACCGCCTCACCATGCAACCAGACACCATAGCCCATGTGGGTCTCGATGGCGTGGCCGAAGGTGTGGCCGAGATTGAGCGTGGCGCGCACGCCGGTTTCCTTCTCATCGGCACCGACCACTGCAGCCTTGGCCGCGCAGGAGCGCTCGATGGCGTAGGTCAGGGCCTTTTGATCCAGCGCGCGCAGGGCGTCGACGTTGTCTTCGAGCCAGGTCAGGAACGGCTCGTCGCAGATCAGACCGTACTTGATGACTTCGGCCAGACCGGCGGACAGCTCACGCTCTGGCAGGGTTTTCAGGGACGCGGTATCGATCAGCACCACGTTCGGCTGATAGAACGCGCCGACCATGTTCTTGCCCAACGGGTGGTTGATGCCGGTCTTGCCGCCCACCGACGAATCGACCTGGGACAGCAGCGTGGTAGGAATCTGGATGAAGTCGACGCCGCGCTGGTAGCAAGCGGCGGCGAAACCGGCCATGTCACCGATGACCCCGCCGCCGAGGGCGATGATCGTGGTGCGGCGGTCATGACGGGCGGTCAGCAGACCGTCGAAGATCAGTTGCAGGGTTTCCCAGTTCTTGAAGGCTTCGCCGTCCGGCAGCACCACCGAGATCACCGAGAACTGCGCCAGGCTGCGGGTCAGACGTTCGAGATAGAGCGGCGCAACGGTCTCGTTGGAGATGATTGCCACCTGCCGCCCGTGGATATGCGGCGCCAGCAACTCAGGCTGATCCAACAAACCTTCGCCAATATGAATCGGGTAGCTGCGCTCGCCTAGATCGACCTTGAGTGTCTGCATGTGTCCCCACAGTGAAGATGGAAGCAGGCGTCCTGCCCTGAATTATTGGTTGTCTGCAGCCTATAGCGGGTATGACGCCGCTCGCACGCCATCCGCCACAACCTCGGCGGCTCTGACAGGACGCCGAGGATAGCGCATTTCGGGCGATGCTTTAACGGGGTGGAAGCTGCGCCAGACGGTCGAGAATGTCGAGCACCACCATACGCGGTGGCCGCTCGTCGGTTTCCACCACCAGATCGGCGATTTCCCGATAGAGCGGATCACGGATCGCCAGCAGGTCACGCAGGGTTTTCGCCGGATCGGCGGTGCGCAGCAAAGGACGATTGCGGTCGCGCGACGTGCGGCCGACCTGCTGCTCGACGGAGGCGTGCAGATACACCACCCGCCCGCCCTCGTGCAGGGCCTTGCGGTTGGCATCGCGCATCACCGCGCCGCCGCCAGTCGCCAGCACCACGCCGTCGAACGCGCACAGCTCGGCGATCATCGCCTGCTCACGGTCGCGAAAGCCGGGCTCGCCTTCCTTGTCGAAGATCCACGGGATATTGGCGCCCGTGCGCAGTTCAATTTCCTTGTCGGAATCTTTGAACGGCAGGCGCAGCTCTTTGGCCAGCAACCGGCCGATGGTGCTTTTTCCAGCGCCCATCGGTCCTACAAGAATCAAATTTCGCACAGAATCAACGACTCACAGCAATCGCCTGGTTATTCATGATACGCGGAGTGAGAAATACCAGCAGCTCGGATTTTTTCTCCGAAACCACATCACGCCGGAAAAGGCGGCCAAGATACGGCACATCGCCAAGAAATGGCACCTTATCTACGACCTTGCTTTGAGTATTTGAGAAAACACCGCCAATCACGATGGTCTCGCCGTCGTTCACCAGCACCTTGGCGTTGACCTCGTTCTTCTTGATCGGCGGTACATCCTGCACTTTGTTCAGGTAGTCCGGTTCGTCCTTGGTGACCTTGACCTCCATGATGATGCGGTTGTCAGGGGTGATCTGTGGCGTCACTTCCAGCGACAGCGAAGCCTCCTTGAACGACACCGATGTCGCGCCGCTGGAGCTGGCTTCCTGATACGGAATCTCGGTGCCCTTGAGGATCTTTGCGGTCTCTTTGTCGGAGGTGACTACTTTGGGCTGCGAGACAATTTCACCGTTGCCGGTTTTCTCCATGGCGGTCAGCTCAAGATCGAGCAGCACGTTGTCGGTGATGAAGGCGATGCCGATCCCCGAGGTATTACCGATCGTCCCCATGTCGACGAACGGCGAATTGGTGCTGGTGCTTCCCGGTGTGCCAATGGTGGTAGAGGTGCCATTGCTGACCCCGGAGGTGTTCCAGTTGCCCTTGTTCTGGATCGAACCGCCCCAGCGCACGCCCAGACTCTTGTCGTAATCGACGTTGGCCTCGACGATCCGCGCCTCGATCATCACCTGACGCACCGGAATATCCAGTTGCGCCACGATCCGCCGCAGTTCATCGAGGCGATCCTGAGTCTGGTAGGCAATGATGTTGTTGGTGCGCTCATCGACGGTGATCGAGCCGCGCTCGTCGATTTTCGCCTCGGCGCTGGTCACCGATTGGAACAGCTTGGCGATGTCCGCCGCCTTGGCGTAGTTCACTTGCAGCAGCTCGCGGCGCAGCGGTGCCAGTTCGGCGATCTGTTTCTGCGACTCCAGCTCCTGGCGCTCGCGGGCAGCGATTTCGTCGGCCGGCGCCACCAGCAGCACGTTGCCGATCTTGCGTTTATCCAACCCCTTGGTTTTCAGCACCAGGTCCAGCGCCTGATCCCACGGCACGTTTTGCAGACGCAAGGTGATCCCGCCCTGCACCGTATCGCTGGCCACCAGGTTGAGGTTGGTGAAATCGGCGATCAGTTGCAGCACCGAGCGCACATCGATGTCCTGAAAATTCAGCGAGAGTTTTTCGCCGCTGTAGGCCTGGCGCTCGGCATTGCGTTTTTGCAGGTCATCGACCGTCATCGGGCGAATGCTGACGGTCAGTTTGTTATCGGTTTGGTAGGTGGAATAGTCGAAGGTCCCGCTGGGTTCGACGGTAATGACCGCACGATCACCGGTGGCGGCGGCGTTGACGAACTGCACAGGCGTGGCGAAGTCCTTGACGTCGAGGCGCACCCGCAGCCTGTCGGGCAACTGGGTGCGGGCAAAACTGAGGATGATCTTGCCGTCATGCTCCTGGATATCCGGGGCGATGGTCGGGTCCGACAGATCAATGACCACGTTGCCCTCGCCCGCGGTGCCACGCTGGAAGTCGACGCCACGAATGGTCTTGGCAACGGGGGCGTAAGCCTTCGCCGGAGCCGCGACCGGTCGTGGCGCAGCAGCGGCTGGGCGCGGCGCAGCAGGCTTGGCGCCCTGCCCGACCACCACGAACAGATTGTTACCCTCGACCCGCGAGGTGTAGGGCGTCAGTTGCGTCAGGTTGATGATCAGGCGTGTCCGGTCGTTGGCCTCGACCACTGTCGCGGTGCGCGCATTGCCGCTGCCCAGATCGCGGGTCTTGCTCGTCAGCTGGCTGGCTACACCCGGCAGATCCAGAGCGATTCGCGCCGGTGATTCGGTGGTGTAGCCCTTGGGCTGCGGTGGTGGGCCGTCGAACGACAGCTTCAACTCGATGCGGTCACCCGGTAACGCCGCCACATCCAGCGCCTTGAGACTGGCCGCCTGCACCATCGGTGACAGCAGCGCTATCCATAGCGAAAAACCGAGGGTGGAAAAAATCCTGTTCATTGTTCGACTTCCACTATGAGTGCTCTTTCAAAGGAATGGTGCGCGGACGTTCCAGCCAGGCGCCTTCGCCGTCGGGCACGATCTCGACCACATCGACCTGAGTGGCGCTGATCGCCACGATGCGCCCGTCGTTGCGCCCCAGGTAGTCGCCGACCTTCAGCCGATGCACACCGCCGGCCCCACGCAGCAGGGCAAAGGAGCCGGAGGCATTGGAGATGGTGCCGACCATTTCAAACTGCTCGATGTTGAAACCTTCGAGGTATTGCTTGACCCGGTTGGGGTCGGGTTTGACATTGCGCGAGCCGCGCTGCTGCCCGGCCAGATCGACCCGCACCTGACGCGAGAACGGGCTGCGCAGGTTGGCCGCGCTGTAGGTAAACGTGGGGTAGGAATGGAACGTCGGCGTCGGCTCGATCTTGCCCGCCGGGCGCAGACGCACTTCGTTCATGTAGGCGTCGAGGTCGCTGAATTCGTCACTGCTGCCGCAACCACTGAGACCGAGCACCAGCACTGACAGGGCGAAATAACGGATCGGGGTCATTTTTCCAGCCCCTTGTCGTTATAGCGGTAAGTCTTGGCGAGGATGCTCATGCGCAGCTTCGTCCCGCCTTCGGGGTTGGCCGGCGCCAGTTCGAAATCGTGCAACGTGACGATCCGTGGCAACCCGGCGACGCCACTGACGAAAGTGGCGAGGTCGTGGTAAGCCCCGGTGACGGTGATCTGGATCGGCAACTCGATGTAGAACGGCTGGGTCACTTCCGGCAGCAGCTTGATCTCTTCGAATTCGAGGCCACTGCCCAACCCGGTGCGGGTGATGTCTTCCAGCAACCCCGGCACTTCAGTGTCGCTGGGCAACTGCCGCAGGAGCACGCCGAAGGAGTTTTCCATTTCCTTCATCTGCTGGGTGTACAGCTCCAGGTTCGCGGCCATGTGCGCCTTGCTGGCGAACTGCTCCTTCAAGGTGTCTTCTTCCTGATGCTTGGCTTCCAGCTGGTTTTCCATGTCGCTGATGAAAAAGTTATAGCCAAGCGCCAACACCAGCACCGCCAGCAACGCTCCCGCAATGGTTTTCACCGCGGCCGGCCAGGAACCGATGTTGCTGGTATCCAGATCGTTGAAGTCGATATTGCGCAGACTTTGCAGCCATTCGGACGGCTTCATTTGTCGCCCTCCGTCACGGCTGGCTGGGTCTGACGAACGGTCAGCTGAAAGACGTTGGCCTGATCCACCTGACCGGCGGTCGTCGCCTTCACCTCGTTGAGGCTGGGCGCATCAAACCAGTCGGAGGCATCCAGATTGCGCATCAGCTCCGAAACCCGATTATTGGACTCGGCCGCGCCATTGATGGTCAGCGTCTTGCCCACCAGTTTCACGCTGGTGAAATACACGCCGTCCGGCAGCGTGCGTGCCAGTTGATCGAAGATCCGTCCACTGATCTGCCGGTTGCCCTGCAAGTCCTGGATGATGCGCATGCGCTCGACCAGTTGCTGGCGCCGGGCCTTGAGTTCGCTGATCTGCTTGATCCGTTCGTCGACCACCGCTATCTGCTTGCCGATGTAGGCATTGCGCGCGGCCTGCCGCTCGATGGCGGCATCGAAGATCTGATCGGCAATGAACACCGCACCCACCGAACCGACGAAGACCCCGATCAGGATCAGCAGGAAGCGCTTGCGCCGCTCTTCGCGGCGCTCCTCGCGCCAAGGGAGAAGGTTGATCCGCGCCATCAGTCGAAACTCCTGAGCGCGAGCCCGCAGGCAATCATCAGGGCCGGCGCGTCACTGGCCAGGGCCCCGGCGTTGACCTTGCTGCTCAAGGCCATGTCGGCAAACGGGTTGGCGACCTGGGTCGGGGTGCCCAGGCGCTGCTCGATCAGGCGATCCAGCCCTGGCACCGACGCCGTGCCACCGGCCAGCAGAATGTGATCGACTGCGTTGTACTGCCCGGAGGCAAAGAAGAACTGCAACGAGCGCGACACCTGCTGTACCAGCGCATCCCGAAACGGCTGCAAGACCTCGCTGATATAGTCATCCGGCAGACCGCCCTGCTTTTTCGCCAGCCCGGCCTGCTCGACGGTCAGGCCGTAGCGGCGCTGAATCTCCTCGGTCAGTTGGCGGCCACCGAACAGTTGCTCGCGGGTATAGATGATGCGGCCGTTGTGCAGGACGCTGAGAGTGGTCATGGTCGCGCCGATGTCCACCACGGCCACCGTCAGGCGTTCCTGCGAGGCGGCCAGTTGAGTGGCGAGCAGGCCGAACGAGCGCTCCAGCGCATAGGCCTCGACATCGACCACTCGCGCCGTCAGCCCGGCCAGCGCCAGCGCCGCCTCGCGCACTTCGACGTTTTCCTTGCGACAGGCGGCCAGCAGCACGTTGACCCGCTCCGGGTTGCGCGGCGAAACGCCCTGGACTTCGAAGTCGATGGCTACTTCGTCCAGTGGATAGGGAATGTATTGGTCGGCTTCGATCTTGAGCTGGTTTTCCAGCTCGTCATCGGTCAGCCCGGCGTCCATCTCGATGATCTTGGTGATCACCGCAGAGCCGGCCACCGCCACCGCCACGCTCTTGAGCCCGGTGCGCGCCTTGACCAGTACCCGAGACAAGGCATTGCCCACGCCTTCGAGCTCGGCGATATTCTTTTCGACCACGGCGTTGGGCGGCAGAGGCTCCACCGCGTAGGCCTCGACCCGGTAGCGGTCGCCCTGGCGGCTAAGCTCCAGCAGCTTCACCGAAGTGGAGCTGATGTCGATCCCCAGTAACGTATTGGTCTTTTTATTGAAGAGTCCCAGCACTACCAATTCCCTATGACTTTCCGTGAGTTACGGACTCTGTAATACACATTGCGTTCCTTCACCGCGCCTTGACAGAAGCGCAAATGACGCCCCCAGCAGAAAAGTGCTTATAATGCCCAGCGTTTTTTTCCGCTTTTTACTGCCGGCGCGGGTTGTTCTGTGTGTTCCCGGAACCCTGTCGCCAAATTCATTCTTTGCCCTGGATGTCCAAAAGCCTTGATTCGTCTGCTGAAATTTTTCGGTTGGTCCATCGTCGCCGTTTTCTGCGGACTGCTTTTAGGTCTCAGCGGCGCGTTTCTTTACCTTAGTCCGGGTTTGCCCTCTGTGGAGGCGCTGCGAAGCATTCAGTTGCAGATTCCATTGCGGGTCTACAGCAGCGATAACAAATTGATCGCAGAATTTGGCGAAATGCGCCGGACTCCGATCCGTTTCGCCGACATTCCCCCCAATTTCATTAATGCGTTACTAAGTGCTGAAGACGACAATTTCGCCAACCACTATGGCGTCGATCCAAGCAGCCTGATGCGTGCCGCGACCCAATTGGTCAAAAGCGGACACATTCAGTCCGGCGGCAGCACCATCACCATGCAGGTGGCGAAGAACTTCTTCCTGACCAGCGAGCGCAGCTTTTCGCGCAAAACCACAGAAATTCTTCTGGCCCTGCAGATCGAGCGACAGTTGACCAAGGACGAGATCCTTGAGCTGTACGTGAACAAGATCTACCTGGGTAACCGCGCCTATGGCATCGAGGCGGCGGCGCAGGTGTATTACGGCAAGTCGATCCGCGACGTCAGCCTGGCGCAGATGGCGATGATCGCCGGCCTGCCAAAAGCCCCGTCGCGCTTCAACCCGCTGGCCAACCCGGCACGCAGCAAGGAACGTCGCGACTGGATCCTCGGTCGCATGTACAAGCTCGGGAAGATTTCCGAGGCTGATTACACCGCCGCGATCAACGAGCCACTGAACGCCAGCTATCACGTGCCGACCCCGGAAGTGAACGCACCGTACATCGCTGAAATGGCCCGTGCCGAAATGGTCGGCCGCTATGGCAGCGACGCTTATACCGAAGGTTTCCGCGTCACCACCACGGTGCCGAGCAACCTGCAGGAAATGGCCAACACCGCGCTGCACGAAGGCTTGATGACCTACGACCAGCGTCACGGCTACCGTGGCCCCGAGTCGCGCCTGCCGGGCAAGACCCACGAAGCCTGGGCCACCGAGCTGACCAAGCAGCGCACCATCAGCAGTCTTGAACCGGCGATCGTCACCCAGGTCGACAAAAACGGCCTGCAAGTGCTGACCCGTAGCGGCGAAGAACACGTTGCCTGGGACACCATGAAATGGGCGCGGCCGTTCCTCAACACCAACAGCATGGGCGCCGCACCGCGTCAGCCGTCGGATGTGGCACAGGTCGGCGATCTGATTCGCGTGCAGCGTCAGCCGAACAATTCGCTGAAATTCAGCCAGATTCCGCAGGCGCAAGGCGCGCTGGTGTCGCTGGATCCGCAGAACGGCGCGATCCGCTCGCTGGTGGGTGGTTTCGCGTTCGAGCAGAGCAACTACAACCGCGCCTTGCAGGCCAAGCGTCAGCCGGGTTCGAGCTTCAAGCCGTTCGTCTACAGCGCTGCGCTGGACAGCGGTTACACCGCCGCGACTCTGGTCAACGACGCGCCGATCGTGTTCGTCGACGAGTACCTGGATAAAGTCTGGCGGCCGAAGAACGACACCAACACCTTCCTCGGCCCGATCCGTCTGCGCGAGGCGCTGTACAAGTCGCGTAACCTGGTGTCGATCCGCCTGCTGCAGGCGATGGGCGTCGGCAAGACGATCGACTACATCACCCGCTTCGGCTTCAACAAGCAGGACCTGCCGCCAAACCTGTCGCTGGCGCTGGGCACCGCGACCCTGACGCCGATGGAGATCGCTACCGGCTGGAGCACCTTCGCCAACGGCGGCTACAAGATCACCCCGTACATCATCGACAAGATCGAAAGCCGCAACGGCGACACGCTGTTCGTCGCCAACCCGCCGACCGTGCCACAGGGTGGCTCGGCGACCGATGGCTTTGCCGCCCCGGCGTCTCAGCCGATCACCGTCAACGCCGCACCGGTTCCGGGTGAAGCCCCGGGCGCCGCAGCAGCGCCACAAGCACCGGCAGTAGCCGAGCGGATCGTCGACGGTCGCACCACGTACATCCTCAACAGCATGCTGCAGGACGTGATCAAGCTCGGCACCGGGCGCCGTGCACTGGCCATGGGCCGCAGCGACATCGCGGGCAAGACCGGTACCACCAACGACTCCAAGGATGCATGGTTCTCCGGCTACAACGGCGATTACGTGACCACCGTGTGGACCGGTTTCGACCAGCCGGAAAGCCTCGGTCGCCGTGAGTTCGGCGGCACCGTGGCGCTGCCGATCTGGATGAACTACATGTCGGCTGCGCTGAAGGACAAGCCGCCGCACGTGCAGCCTGAGCCGGAAGGCATCCTCAGCCTGCGGGTAGACCCGGTCAGCGGTCGCGCGGCCACGCCGAGCACGCCGGGTGCCTACTTCGAGCTGTTCAAGTCGGAAGACACGCCGCCATCCGTGAATGAGCTGGGCAATGGCGCGGCGCCAGGCAGTCCGCTGCCGGCGGATGAGCAAGCACCGATCGACCTGTTCTGATCCAGCATCAGCAAAAGCCCCGCCATCGCGAGATGTGCGGGGCTTTTTTATGGCTGTGATTTTATGTTGTCTGGGCCGGCCTCTTCGCGAGCAAGCCCGCTCCCACAGTGCCCGGGTTGTAGCCAGCATTTGCGCACACCACAAAACCTGTGGGAGCGGGCTTGCTCGCGAAGAGGCACTGAAGAACACCACAAATCACACAGGCACAAAAAAGCCCCGACTCTCACGAGCCGGGGCTTCTGGTTGAAGCGTTACAAGGTCTTAGCCGTTGAACACGTCATCCACGCTTTTCAGCGGGTAGTTCTTCGGATACGGCAGGGTGGCCACACCGGTCTCGATCGCGGCTTTGGCCACAGCGTCGGAGATCAGGGTGATCAGGCGCTTGTCCATTGGCTTCGGAATAATGTACTCACGGCCGAATTCCAGCGGCGCACCACCGTAGGCGTCGCACACGTCCTGTGGCACTGGCAGTTTGGCCAGTTCACGCAGGGCGTTGGCCGCTGCCACTTTCATTTCTTCGTTGATGCGCTTGGCGCGAACGTCCAGGGCACCGCGGAAGATGAACGGGAAGCCCAGCACGTTGTTGACCTGGTTCGGGTAGTCGGAACGACCAGTGGCCATGATCACGTCGCTACGGGTGGCGTGTGCCAGTTCCGGGGAGATTTCCGGATCCGGGTTCGAGCAGGCGAAGACGATCGGGTTGGCCGCCATCGACAGCAGGCCTTCAGCGCTCAGCAGGTTCGGGCCGGACAGACCGACGAACACGTCAGCGCCTTTCAGAGCGTCAGCCAGGCTGCGCTTGTCGGTGGCGTGAGCGAATACCGCTTTGTACTGGTTCAGGTCGTCACGGCCGGAGTGGATCACGCCGGTACGGTCAACCATGAAGATGTTTTCGATTTTTGCGCCCATGCTCACCAGCAACTTCATGCAGGAGATGGCCGCAGCGCCGGCGCCGAGGCAGACGATCTTGGCTTCCGGCAGGGTTTTGCCGGCGATTTCCAGGGCGTTGATCATGCCCGCAGCGGTCACGATCGCGGTGCCGTGCTGGTCATCGTGGAATACCGGAATGTCGCACTGCTCGATCAGAGCACGTTCGATCTCGAAGCACTCAGGTGCCTTGATGTCTTCCAGGTTGATGCCACCAAAGGTGATGGAAATGCGTTTAACGGTGTCGATGAAGGCTTGCGGGCTTTCGGAGTCGACTTCGATGTCGAACACGTCGATACCGGCGAAGCGCTTGAACAGTACGCCTTTACCTTCCATGACCGGCTTGGAAGCCAGTGGGCCGAGGTTACCCAGACCCAGAATCGCGGTGCCATCGGAAATGACTGCAACCAGGTTGCCCTTGCCGGTGTATTTGTAGGCCAGTTCAGGATCGCGGGCGATCTCACGCACTGGTTCAGCTACGCCGGGGCTGTAGGCCAGCGACAGGTCGCGGGCGGTAGCAGTGGCCTTGGTGAGCTCGACACTCAGCTTCCCTGGACGAGGATTGGCATGATATTCGAGAGCGGCAGTTTTCAGATCAGACATTTTGGCATTCCGCTTTTTACTGTTGGACAGACTGGTCAGCGAGGATACGCGCCTCGCAAAGTCCCCACAAGACTGAGCAGTCACCCCTGTCAAGCGCCCTGTCCTACGACTTTGGGCCAAGAGCCACGGCGCACAAGGGCTTGACTGTTCACAATCGACAGAAAAAATGTCTACAATTTTTCTTCAGCGGGCGCCTTGCAGCATCGATGGATCGGTCAGCGGCAGCAGCCAACGCGGTTGACCCGGTTGCAAGCCGCCACGGCGCGAGCGATCGACGACCCAGCCGCGAGCCTCGACCTGCCTGCCTTTCAGCACCTGCAATCGGGCACTGTCGAATTGGCCAACCAGATTGGGCGCAACGCGCAATACAACCGAGTCCTGCAACTCGATCCAGATTCCGCCGCGATTGCGCTGAACCTTGCTCACACGCCCACTGACCACTGCGAAACCCGAATGCTGAATCTGCTCCGTTTTCAGTACAGGCGACTGGCGCCAGACGCCGCGCCCAGCGGTGCGCGCGCTCTGCTCAGCGGCTTGCTGACAGGCAACAAGATCGACGTTCGGTGCAACGGCCACCTGAAAACCCAGGCCGTCGGCGAGCATTTGCGCTTCAAGATTGCTACCGCTGGCACTGTAAACATGCGCGAGGGTACGGCCGTATTGGTCTTTGGCCTGCTTGCCGGTGAGCAGACCGACCCGACCGCCGCTGTCCGCCACCAGGGTTTCGAGGCGTTTACGCGCCGCCACCGCGAATGGCTCGTCGCTGCGACCGTGCCTGCCCAGTTCGGGTGTGTTGAGACCGATCATCCGCACACTGCGCCCGTCGCTCAGGCGCAGGGTATCGCCATCGACCACGCGTTGGACCGCAACGCTGCTCAGCCCCTTCGGAGCGGGACAGAAGGCCTGGGCGCCGGACAGCCAAATCGCGGACACAAAAAAGGCGCCCGCAAGGGACGCCTTTTTCATCAGCCCGGAAAAGCCATTGAGGTTTTCCAGAATGATTGGCCTTAGGCCTTTTTCGCGCCGAAAGCACCGAAACGGTCGGCAAAGCGCTGAACGCGGCCGCCAGTATCCAGAGTCTTCTGCTTACCGGTGTAGAACGGGTGGCATTCGTTGCAAACGTCGATCGGCAGAGCTTTGCCATGAGTCGAACGAGTTACGAATTTGTTACCGCAGCTGCAGGTAACATCGATTTCTACGTAGTTTGGATGAATATCGGCTTTCATGGTGTATTCCTCAGGCTAGCGTGCCGCCACCCAACACTATTGTTGAATACCGCACGTAATTAGGCCGCGGATTCTACCAGACAATGTCAATCGCGCAAGCTGTCCCTCAGACCGACCGTCTGCTAGGCTCCCGGCCCATTGCGCTGTCCCTGTGGGAGCGAGCCTGCTCGCGAAGACGATCTATCAGCCAGCATATCAGCCGCCTGACACACCGCTTTCGCGAGCAGGCTCGCTCCCACAGGTTATGTACGCAGTCCTTTTAATCGCCTGCTGATCGAGATCCCCCCGCGTGCCCGACGCCATTCTGCGCCTCGCCCTGCCTTCGCCCCTGCGCCGCCTGTTCGACTATCGGGCACCGGCCGGTGTGCTGCGCGCCCAGTTGCAGCCGGGCATGCGCCTGCGGGTGCCGTTCGGGCGCAGGGAGATGATCGGGATTCTGGTCGAGATCACCGACACCAGCGAAGTGCCGGCAGAAAAGCTCAAACCGGCGCTGGCCCTGCTCGATGCCACCCCGCCGCTGCCTCCCGCATTGTTCAAGCTGTGCCTGTGGACCTCCCAGTATTACCAGCACAGCCTCGGCGATACCTTGAGCTGGGCGCTGCCGGTCCTGCTGCGTCAGGGCGAACTGGCCGAGGCCCGTCAGGAACGCTTCTGGTCGGTCGCCCCGGGCGCCAGCCTCGATGATCCACGCATCGCCCGCGCGCCGCGCCAGCGTGAAGCCCTGGCAACACTGGCCCAGCACCCGCACGGCGTCGCCCATCAGTTGTTGAGCAAACTGATGCTGAGCAAGGACAGCCTCGACCTGCTGCTGGCCAAGGGCCTGGTGCAAGTGGAGATCCGGCGCCACGCCCCCGGGGTGCGCCATGAACACTGGCTGGCCCAGCCGGAGTTGCCGCTGAACACCGAACAACGCGCCGCTTACGAAGCGATCCGCGCCGGGTTCGACAGTTATCACGCCTTTCTGCTGGCCGGGGTCACCGGCAGCGGCAAGACCGAAGTCTATTTACAGCTGATCCGCGAAACCCTCGAAGCCGGCAAGCAGGCACTGGTGCTGATTCCCGAGATCAACCTCGGCCCGCAGACTCTGGCGCGTTTCGAGCAGCGCTTCAACGCACGCATCGCCCTGCTGCACTCGGCGGTCAACGACCGTGAGCGCCTCGACGCCTGGCTCGCCGCCCGCGACGGCGAGGCCGACATTATTATCGGCACCCGCTCGGCGCTGTTCACCCCGATGAAAAATCCGGGACTGATCATCATCGACGAAGAGCACGACGGCTCTTATAAACAGCAGGAAGGTTTGCGCTACCACGCCCGGGATCTGGCGTTGGTGCGCGCGCGGCAGGAAAACATCCCGATCGTCCTCGGTTCGGCCACGCCTTCGCTGGAAAGCCTGCACAACGCTTACACCGGTCGTTATGGCCTGCTGCGCCTCAACGAGCGGGCCGGCGGCGCCAAGCAGCCACGCTTCCTGCGGCTGGACGTAAAAAGCCGTCCGCTGGACAGCGGCATTTCCGGGCCGATGCAGCAAGCTATTGGCCAGACCCTCGCCGCCGGCCAGCAGGTGCTGGTGTTCCTCAACCGGCGCGGCTTTGCGCCGACCTTGCTGTGCCACGACTGTGGCTGGATGTCCGAGTGTTCGCGCTGCGATGCGCGGATGACCGTGCACCAGCGCTATGGCGAGCTGCGCTGCCACCACTGCGGCTATGTCGAACGCACGCCGCGCCAGTGCCCCAAGTGCAACAAGGTCGATCTGCGGCCGGTGGGCGCCGGCACCGAGCGTGCGGAGGAGCGGTTGGCGATTCTGTTCCCGGACTACCCGGTGCTGCGCGTCGACCGCGACAGCACTTCGCGCAAGGACGCGATGAATCAACTGTTCGCGACGATTCAGAAAGGCCAGCCGTGCATTCTGGTCGGCACGCAGATGTTGGCCAAGGGACACCACTTCCCAAGGGTCACGCTGGTGTCGATTCTGGATGCCGACGGCGGACTGTTCTCCGGCGACTTCCGCGCCAGCGAGCGTATGGCGCAATTGATCGTGCAGGTCGCCGGGCGCGCCGGGCGGGCGGAAGAGCCGGGCAAGGTGATCATCCAGACCCACCTGGCCGACCATCCTTTATTGGTGCAACTGACCGAGCAGGGCTACTTCGCCTTTGCCGAGCAAGCCTTGAGCGAGCGCCGCGCCGCCGGACTGCCGCCGTTTGCGCATCTGGCGCTGTTGCGCGCCGAAGCGCACAAGCCGGGGCAGGCCGAGGGGTTTCTCGACGAGGCGTGCAGCGCGGCCGAGCGCTTGCTGGTCGAGCAGAATCTGACCGGCATCGAACTGCTCGGGCCGGTGCCGGCACCGATGGAGCGGCGTGCCGGTCGGTATCGGGCACAGCTATTGTTGCAGGCTACAGCGCGGGCGCCGCTGCATCGGTTGCTCAGCAGTTGGTTGCTGGAATTAGAGCAGATGCCGAGCGGGCGGGCGGTGCGCTGGTCGCTGGATGTCGATCCTGTTGATCTGTATTGACGCTGACCTGTGGCGAGGGAGCTTGCTCCCGCTGGGGTGCGAAGCGGCCCCAAAACCGCAATGCCAGACAAACCGAGTCAGCCGGTTTTACGACTGCTGCGCAGCCGAGCGGGAGCAAGCTCCCTCGCCACAGGGTAATTTGTCACCACATATCCATAAGCTGCCTGCTAAGGTTGGCAAGCCCGTCTTCGCAACGGATAATGCCCAGTTTTTCCACCCGCGCATCGATGCGCCGCCGCGCTTGCGGTCGAAAGAGAAGACCATGAAAGACACCATTCGCCAGCTGATCCAACAAGCCCTCACCCAACTCGTCAACGAAGGTGTGTTGCCTGAAGGCCTGTCGCCGGCGATTCAGGTGGAGAACGCCCGTGACAAGACCCACGGCGACTTCGCCAGCAACATCGCCATGATGCTGGCCAAGCCGGCGGGCATGAAGCCGCGCGATCTGGCGGAAAAAATCATCGCCGCGCTGCCGGCCGACGAAAACGTCACCAAGGCCGAAATCGCCGGCCCAGGCTTCATCAATTTCTTCCAGAACACCCAGGCCCTCGCCTCGCGCCTCGACGCCGCCCTGGCTGACGCTCACGTTGGCGTGCGCAAGGCCGGCCCGGCGCAGCGCACCGTGGTCGACCTGTCGGCACCGAACCTGGCCAAAGAGATGCACGTCGGCCACTTGCGCTCGACCATCATCGGCGACGGCGTGGCCCGTGTTCTCGAGTTCCTCGGCGACGAAGTGATCCGCCAGAACCACGTGGGCGACTGGGGCACCCAGTTCGGCATGCTGATGGCGTATCTGCAGGAAAACCCGATCACCAGCGACGAGCTGTCCGATCTGGAAAACTTCTACCGCGCCGCCAAGCAGCGTTTCGACGAATCCGAAGAGTTCGCCGACCGCGCCCGTGGTCTGGTGGTCAAGCTGCAGGCCGGCGATGCCGAGTGCCTGGCGCTGTGGACCCGGTTCAAGGACATCTCGCTGTCGCACTGCCAGAAGATCTACGAACTGCTCAACGTCAAACTGACCATGGCCGACGTGATGGGCGAAAGCGCCTACAACGACGACCTGATCAACGTGGTCAACGACCTGAAAGCTGCCGGCATGCTGGTCGAGAGCAACGGCGCCCAGTGCGTGTTCCTCGACGAGTTCAAGAACGCCGACGGCGACCCGCTGCCGGTGATCATCGTCAAGGCTGACGGCGGTTACCTGTACGCCACCACTGACCTGGCAGCCGTGCGCTACCGCAGTGGCAAGCTCAAGGCTGATCGCGCGCTGTACTTCGTCGACCAGCGTCAGGCCCTGCACTTCCAGCAAGTGTTTGCCGTGGCGCGCAAGGCCGGTTTCGTGACCCATCCGATGGAAATGGAACACATGGGCTTCGGCACCATGAACGGCGCCGACGGCCGTCCGTTCAAGACCCGTGATGGCGGCACCGTGAAGCTGATCGACCTGCTGACCGAAGCCCAGGAACGCGCCTACAACCTGGTCAAAGAGAAGAACCCGACACTGGCCGAAGACGAACTGCGCAACATCGCCAAGGTTGTCGGCATCGGTGCGGTGAAATACGCCGACCTGTCCAAGCACCGCACCAGCGACTACAGCTTCAACTTCGACCTGATGCTCAACTTCGAAGGCAACACCGCGCCGTACCTGCTGTACGCCTACACCCGTGTGGCCGGTGTGTTCCGCAAACTGGGCAAGGACTTCAGCCAAGTCGATGGCCAGATCGTCCTCGAAGCGGCGCACGAACAAGAGCTGGCGGCGAAACTGGCGCAGTTCGGCGAAGTGCTGAACAACGTCGCGGAAAAAGGCACCCCGCACATCCTCTGCACCTACCTGTATGACGTCGCCGGTCTGTTCTCCAGCTTCTACGAGAACTGCCCGATCCTCGCCGCCGAAACGCCGGCCCGGATGCAGAGTCGTCTGCGTCTGGCCGCGCTGACCGGTCGTACTCTCAAGCAAGGCCTGGAACTGTTGGGCCTGGAAACTCTGGAGCGCATGTAAGTTGGCTGCCAAGAAAAAACCTGCACCCAAGCGTGGCGCCAGCCGTTACCAAGCTCCTGCAAAGCAACCGATCCCGGGCTGGCTGTGGATGGCCATCGGCCTGACGGTCGGTGCGTTCATCGTGTTCCTGATGAAACTGGAGCCGGGCAAGGGCAGCGACACGGTCAAGCGCGAGAAGATCGAGCAAGCGCAACAGCAGAAAGCCACGAAAATCGCCGAGGCCAACAAGACCCCGCCGAGCCCGACGCAACCGGTGAAGCCGAAGTACGACTTCTACACCCTGCTGCCGGAATCGGAAGTGATCGTGCCGCCGGATGCCGTGCCGGAGAAAACCCTGCCGACGCCACAAGTGCCGACCACGCCGGTCACCCCGGCGGAAGCGGCGAAGATCGATACCGCGCGGGCGCAGGCTGCGCTGTCGGGCATTACCCCGCCGCCAGCGCCACCGGTGGCGAAAGCGGCGCCGGTGACCAAGTTCTTCCTCCAGGCCGGTTCGTTCCGCAAAGAGGCGGACGCGGACAAGGTACGGGCGCAGATCATTCTGCTCGGCCAGGCTGTTTCGGTTGAGTCGGGCACGGTGAAGGATGAAACCTGGTACCGCGTATTGGTTGGCCCGTTCAGCAACCGCGAACAGCTGACGACTGCGCAGAAACAACTGGCGGGCAGCGGCTTCAGCAATCTGTTGTTACAACAACGCCAGAGCCGCTGATTCCGTCAGTAGCATCGCGTCATCGTTCATTCGCGAGCAGGCTCGCTCCCACAGGAATCACGCAGTCCCTGTGGGAGCGAGCCTGCTCGCGAAGGCGGCATAACCAGCACAACATAATTCTGATCTGCCCTCAGCCGTTCGTCCCTCTACGCCCTCCCCGGTTGAAATCCTCTCCAGCACCCCCATATGAATGGGCATAAGGCATTTTCGCCCCGCTGCGTGGAGACTCTTCCCTTGACCACCATCGTTTCAGTCCGCCGCCACGGCAAAGTCGTCATGGGCGGCGACGGCCAGGTTTCTCTCGGCAACACCGTGATGAAAGGCAACGCGAAAAAAGTTCGCCGCCTGTACCACGGCCAGGTCATCGCCGGTTTCGCCGGTGCCACCGCCGACGCCTTCACCCTGTTCGAACGTTTCGAAGGCCAGCTCGAGAAACATCAGGGCCACCTGATCCGCGCCGCTGTCGAACTCGCCAAAGAATGGCGCACCGACCGCTCCCTGAGCCGCCTCGAAGCCATGCTCGCGGTCGCCAACAAGGACGCGTCCCTGATCATCACCGGCAACGGTGACGTGGTCGAACCCGAGAATGGCCTGATCGCCATGGGTTCCGGCGGTGGCTATGCACAGGCTGCAGCCAGCGCACTGTTGAAAAAGACCGACCTGTCGGCCCGTGAAATCGTCGAAACCGCACTGGGCATCGCTGCCGACATCTGCGTATTCACCAACCACACTCAGACCATTGAGGAGCAGGATCTCGCTGAAGAAGCCTGATACGGCCCCCGTGCCACGGCTTTTTTCTGCTTGAGGACCGCCAATTACTATGTCCATGACTCCCCGCGAAATCGTCCACGAACTCAACCGCCATATCATCGGCCAGGACGATGCCAAGCGCGCCGTCGCGATTGCCCTGCGCAACCGCTGGCGCCGCATGCAGCTGCCTGAAGAGCTGCGCGTTGAAGTGACCCCGAAGAACATTCTGATGATCGGCCCGACCGGTGTCGGTAAAACCGAGATCGCCCGTCGCCTGGCGAAACTGGCCAACGCGCCGTTCATCAAGGTCGAAGCGACCAAATTCACCGAGGTCGGCTACGTCGGCCGTGACGTTGAATCGATCATCCGTGATCTGGCCGACGCCGCGATCAAGATGCTCCGCGAGCAGGAAATGACCCGCGTACGCCACCGCGCCGAAGACGCTGCCGAGGACCGCATCCTCGACGCGCTGCTGCCACCGGCACGCATGGGCTTCAGCAACGAGGAGCCAGCTCAGGATTCCAACACGCGCCAACTGTTCCGCAAGCGCCTGCGCGAAGGGCAACTGGACGACAAGGAAATCGAAATCGAAGTCGCCGAAATGGCCGGCATCGAGATCGCCACGCCGCCTGGCATGGAAGAAATGACCAACCAGTTGCAGTCCCTGTTCGCCAACATGGGCAAGGGCAAGAAGAAAGCTCGCAAGCTCAAGGTCAAGGAAGCGCTGAAACTGGTGCGCGACGAAGAAGCCGGGCGTCTGGTCAACGAAGAAGAGTTGAAGGCCAAGGCGCTGGAAGCGGTCGAGCAGCACGGTATCGTGTTCATCGACGAGATCGACAAGGTCGCCAAGCGCGGCAATGTCGGCGGCGCCGATGTGTCCCGTGAAGGCGTACAGCGCGACCTGCTGCCGCTGATCGAGGGCTGCACCGTCAACACCAAGCTGGGCATGGTCAAGACCGACCACATCCTGTTCATCGCTTCCGGTGCGTTCCACCTGAGCAAGCCGAGCGATCTGGTGCCCGAGCTGCAAGGCCGTCTGCCGATCCGCGTCGAACTCAAGGCCCTGAGCCCGGAAGATTTCGAACGCATCCTCAGCGAGCCGCACGCTTCGCTCACCGAGCAATACTGCGCACTGCTGAAAACCGAAGGCCTGAACATCCAGTTCCAGCCGGAAGGCATCAAGCGTCTGGCGGAGATCGCCTGGCAGGTCAACGAGAAGACCGAGAACATCGGTGCCCGTCGCCTGCACACGCTGCTCGAGCGTTTGCTGGAGGAGGTGTCGTTCAGCGCCGGCGATCTGGCCAGCGCGCATGACGACAAGCCGATCCTGATCGACGCTGCGTACGTCAACAGCCACCTGGGCGAATTGGCGCAGAACGAAGACCTGTCCCGTTATATCCTGTAAGCCATACTTACAGCGGTAGCGGACCCTGTGGGAGCGGGCTTGCTCGCGAAGAGGCCGTGCCAGTCGACAGCAATGTCGGCTGACACACCGCATTCGCGAGCAAGCCCGCTCCCACATTTGAATCAGGGTCACCCACACAACGGACACCAGACCATGACCTCAATCCCCACCGACATCAAACTGCACAAAGCCTCGAAAACCCTGACGCTCAAATACGCGTCCGGCGAGGAGTACACCCTGCCCGCCGAATTCCTGCGCGTGCATTCCCCTTCCGCCGAGGTCCAGGGCCACGGCAAACCGATCCTGCAATTCGGCAAGCTCAATGTCGGCCTCAGCGGCCTGGAACCGGCCGGTCAGTACGCACTGAAACTGACCTTCGACGACGGTCACGACAGCGGCTTGTTCACCTGGGAATACCTCTACGAGCTGGGGCGACGTCATGACGCACTCTGGGCCGATTATCTGGCCGAGCTCAAAGCCGCCGGGAAAACCCGCGATCCGGACCAGTCGATCGTCAAGCTGATGCTCTAGTCCGAGGCTCTTGCTGTTTAGAGGGCATTTTCTAAATTCATCTGTTTGAATGCGCTGCTGTGTGGCCGAGGATCGGCCTGCTTGCGAAAAAAATTAAACTCGGGTAACCAATGGAGCTGGCAAGTTCCCTGCAGTGCTCTACGACTGTAAAGCAGCTATGCAGAATTAACGGTCACCCGAGCAGTAGTACCTGGCATTCGCTGTGGAACTGCACAGCAGAAACCGGGTACTCGTCTCAGGACAATGGAGCGTCGTAGATGAGTAACAAGAATAACGATGACCTGAAGTACCAAGCCTCGGAAAACACCCTGGGGCTTAATCCCGTCGTTGGGCTGCGCGGAAAGGATCTGCTGGCCTCTGCTCGAATGGTGCTGACCCAGGCCATCAAACAACCGATCCATAGCGTCAAGCACGTGACCCATTTCGGTCTTGAACTGAAGAACGTGCTGTTCGGCAAATCCGAACTGCAACCGGCCAGCGATGACCGTCGCTTCGCTGATCCGGCGTGGAGTCAGAACCCGCTCTACAAACGTTATCTGCAAACTTACCTGGCGTGGCGCAAGGAGCTCCATTCCTGGATCGACGACAGCAGCCTGTCACCCAAAGACATCGCGCGCGGCCACTTCGTGATCAACCTGATGACCGAAGCCATGGCCCCGACCAACACCGCCGCCAACCCGGCGGCAGTCAAACGCTTCTTCGAGACCGGCGGCAAAAGCCTGCTCGACGGCCTCTCGCATCTGGCCAAGGATCTGGTGCACAACGGCGGCATGCCGAGCCAGGTCAACATGGGCGCGTTCGAGGTCGGCAAGAGCCTCGGCGTGACCGAAGGCGCGGTGGTGTTTCGCAACGACGTGCTGGAGCTGATCCAGTACAAGCCGATCACCGAGCAGGTCCACGAGCGGCCGTTGCTCGTCGTGCCGCCACAGATCAACAAGTTCTACGTTTTCGATTTGAGCCCGGACAAGAGTCTGGCGCGCTTCTGCCTGCGCAATAACGTGCAGACCTTCATCGTCAGCTGGCGCAACCCGACCAAGGCTCAGCGCGAATGGGGCCTGTCGACCTACATCGATGCGCTGAAGGAAGCGGTCGACGTAGTTACGGCGATCACCGGCAGCAAAGACATCAACATGCTCGGCGCCTGCTCCGGCGGCATCACCTGTACCGCCCTGCTTGGCCACTACGCCGCCCTCGGCGAGAAGAAGGTCAACGCCCTGACCCTGCTGGTCAGCGTGCTCGATACCACGCTGGACAGCGACGTCGCCCTGTTCGTCGACGAGCAGACCCTCGAGACCGCCAAGCGTCACTCGTACCAGGCCGGTGTGCTTGAAGGCAAGGACATGGCCAAGGTCTTCGCGTGGATGCGCCCGAACGATCTGATCTGGAACTACTGGGTCAACAATTACCTGCTCGGCAACGAGCCGCCGGTGTTCGACATCCTGTTCTGGAACAACGACACCACCCGGTTGCCGGCGGCGTTCCACGGCGACCTGATCGAGATGTTCAAAAACAACCCACTGATTCGCCCCAATGCACTGGAAGTGTGCGGCACGCCGATCGACCTCAAGCAGGTCACCGCTGACATCTTCTCGCTGGCCGGCACCAACGACCACATCACCCCGTGGAAGTCCTGCTACAAGTCGGCGCAACTGTTTGGCGGCAAGGTCGAGTTCGTGCTGTCGAGCAGCGGGCACATCCAGAGCATCCTGAACCCGCCGGGCAACCCGAAATCGCGCTACATGACCAGCGAAGGCATGGCCGCCAATGCCGACGAGTGGCAAGAGAACTCGACCAAGCACACCGATTCCTGGTGGCTGTACTGGCAGGCGTGGCAGGCCGAGCGCTCGGGCAATCTGAAAAAGGCTCCACTGAAACTGGGCAACAAGGCGTATCCGGCAGGCGAGGCTTCGCCGGGCACTTATGTTCATGAGCGGTAACTGACGCACCTCATCCCCCTGTGGGAGCGGGCTTGCTCGCGAAAGCGGTTGATCAGCCAACAACATTGGCGACTGACACGACGCCTTCGCGAGCAAGCCCGCTCCCACAAGGGATTGGAGGTGATATTGAGATTGACCCACAGGGCCTGAAGCATGCCGCAACCGTTCATTTTCCGTACCGTCGATCTGGATGGGCAGACCCTCCGCACCGCGGTACGCCCCGGCAAGCCTCATTTGACGCCCTTGCTGATTTTCAACGGCATCGGCGCCAACCTGGAGTTGGTGTTTCCGTTTGTCGCGGCGCTGGACCCGGATCTGGAAGTGATCGCCTTCGACGTGCCCGGTGTCGGCGGCTCGTCGACGCCGAACCGGCCGTATCGCTTTCCCGGGTTGGCGAAGCTGACCTCGCGGATGCTCGACTACCTCGACTACGGCCAGGTCAATGTGATCGGCGTGTCCTGGGGTGGCGCACTGGCGCAGCAATTCGCCCACGACTACCCGGAACGCTGCAAGAAACTGGTGCTGGCGGCGACCGCGGCCGGTGCCTTCATGGTGCCGGGCAAGCCGAAAGTGCTGTGGATGATGGCCAGCCCGCGACGCTACATCCAGCCGTCCCACGTGATCCGCATTGCGCCGTTGATCTACGGCGGCTCGTTCCGTCGCGACCCGACGCTGGCCGCCAGCCACGCGGCGAAAGTGCGTTCGGCAGGCAAGCTCGGTTACTACTGGCAACTGTTCGCCGGCCTCGGCTGGACCAGCATTCATTGGCTGCACAAGATCCATCAGCCGACCCTGGTGCTGGCCGGTGACGACGATCCGCTGATCCCGTTGATCAATATGCGCATGCTCGCCTGGCGGATTCCCAACGCCCAGTTGCACATCATCGACGACGGTCATCTGTTCCTGATTACCCGCGCCGAAGCGGTGGCGCCGATCATCATGAAATTCCTCCAGGAGGAGCGTCAGCGAGCGGTCATGCATCCGCAACCCTCGCCGCTGGGCGGATAAATCACGGCGGCAGGCTTTATGCAGGGTTTTGAACAACGTGCGCGGCAGGACGCTGCGCAGGCAGCAACCCGTAACAGCGACTATGGTGTTCTGGTTCGGTGAGTTTGTTTTTGACCTGAAGACGAAGGAGTGTTGAGTCATGCGCGACAAACCTGCGACGGGCGTAGTGCCCAGTCCCGCCGTGTTCATCAATGCACAGAGTGCAATGACCGGGCTGCGTGGCCGGGACCTGCTCTCGACGCTGCGCAGCGTCGCAGCCCACGGTCTGCGCAACCCGATCCACAGTGCCAAACACGCGCTGAAACTCGGCGGCCAGCTCGGTCGCGTGCTGCTCGGTGAAACCCTGCATCCGACCAACCCGCAGGACGCGCGGTTCGCCGACCCGGCGTGGAGCCTCAATCCGTTCTACCGGCGCAGCCTGCAGGCGTATCTGGCCTGGCAGAAACAGGTCAAGAGCTGGATCGATGAAAGCAGCATGAGCGAGGACGACCGCGCCCGCGCGCACTTCGCGTTCACCCTGCTCAACGATGCCGTGGCGCCCTCCAATACCTTGCTCAACCCGCTGGCGGTCAAGGAGCTGTTCAATTCCGGCGGCCAGAGTCTGGTGCGCGGCCTGAGTCATCTGTTCGATGATCTGCTGCACAACGACGGCCTGCCGCGCCAGGTCACCAAACAGGCTTTCGAAGTTGGCAAGACCGTCGCGACCACCCCCGGTGCCGTGGTGTTTCGCAACGAGCTGCTGGAGCTGATCCAGTACAAGCCGATGAGCGAAAAACAGTACGCCAAGCCGTTGCTGGTGGTGCCGCCGCAAATCAACAAGTACTACATTTTCGACCTCAGCCCGCAGAACAGCTTTGTCCAGTACGCGCTGAAAAACGGCCTGCAGACCTTCATGATCAGTTGGCGCAACCCGGACGTACGCCACCGGGAATGGGGCCTCTCGACCTACGTCGAAGCGGTGGAAGAAGCGATGAATATCTGCCGGGCAATCACCGGCGCACGCGAGGTCAACCTGATGGGCGCCTGCGCCGGTGGCCTGACCATCGCCGCGCTGCAGGGGCATCTGCAGGCCAAACGGCAGCTGCGGCGAATCTCCAGTGCAACCTATCTGGTCAGCCTGCTCGACAGCGAGATCGAAACCCCGACCACCCTGTTCGCCGACGAACAGACCATCGAAGCTGCCAAGCGCCGTTCCTATCAGAGAGGCGTGCTGGACGGTCGCGACATGGCCAAGGTGTTCGCCTGGATGCGGCCCAACGATTTGATCTGGAGCTACTTCGTCAACAACTACCTGCTCGGCAAGGAGCCGCCAGCCTTCGACATTCTGTACTGGAACAACGACAACACGCGCCTGCCCGCCGCGTTCCACGGTGACCTGCTGGACTTCTTCAAACACAATCCGCTGACCCACCCGGGCGGCCTGGAAGTCTGCGGCACGCCGATCGATCTGCAGAAAGTCACCGTCGACAGCTTCAGCGTGGCCGGCATGAACGACCACATCACGCCATGGGACGCGGTGTACCGCTCGACCCTGCTGCTCGGTGGCGAGCGGCGCTTCGTGCTGTCCAACAGCGGCCACGTGCAAAGCATCCTCAACCCGCCCAGCAACCCGAAAGCCAATTACGTCGAGAACGGCAAGCTCAGTAGCGATCCGCGCGCCTGGTATTACGACGCCAAACGCGTTGACGGCAGTTGGTGGCCGCAGTGGCTGGAATGGATTCAGCAGCGCTCCGGCACGCAGCACGAAACCACGTTTACCCTCGGCAACCCGAACTATCCACCGATGGAGGCAGCACCCGGCACCTACGTGCATGTGCGCTGACGCTTAACCGAACTTTTCTAAGAAGACTGGATGAAAACCCGCGACCGGATTCTCGAATGTGCTCTGCAGTTGTTCAATGAGAAAGGCGAACCGAACGTCTCCACCATGGAAGTTGCCAATGAGATGGGGATCAGCCCCGGCAACCTCTACTACCACTTCCACGGCAAGGAGCCGCTGATTCTCGGCCTGTTCGAACGTTTCCAGAATGAACTGGCGCCGCTGCTCGATCCTCCATCGGATGCCGAGTTGGCGCCGGAGGATTACTGGCTGTTCCTGCACTTGATCGTCGAGCGCCTGGCGCAATACCGGTTTCTGTTCCAGGACCTGTCGAACCTCGCCGGGCGCCTGCCAAAACTGGCCAAGGGCATCCGCAATCTGCTCAACGCCCTCAAGCGCACGCTGGCGTCATTGCTGGCGCGCCTGAAGGCGTCGGGGCAATTGGTCAGTGATACCCAGGCGTTGGGGCAACTGGTGGAGCAGATCACCATGACCCTGCTGTTCTCGCTGGACTATCAGCGGATTCTTGATCGCGAGGGTGAGGTCAAACTGGTGGTGTACCAGATCATGATGCTGGTGGCACCGCATCTGCTGCCGCCGGTGAAAGTGGCTACTGAACGGATGGCCCTTCAATACCTCGAAGATCACGGCTGAATGGGCTACACATTGTCCCCCCCCCTGTGGGAGCGGGCTTGCTCGCGAAAGCGGTGGTTCAGCCAACATCAATGCTGAATGACACACCGCCTTCGCGAGCAAGCCCGCTCCCACAGGGGAATGACGTTGTTCCAGCGATTTTCTGCACAAACAAAAACGCCCGACCTTCACAGGCCGGGCGTTTTTTTTGCCCTGAAAAATCAGGACTGACTGGTTGGCGTCGACGGTGTCGATGCAGCAGTCGGGGTTGCTACCGGGGTCGGTGCAGCGGCGGAGTTCGACGCGCTGGCCGGGGTTGCCGGGGTAGCTGGCTTGGCTGCCGGAGCGGCCGGTTTTGGCGCAGCGGCTTTCGGCGCGGCCGGTTTTTTCACTGCCGGTTTTTTCGCCGCAGCCGGTTTGGCCGCTGGCTTGGCAGCAGGTTTGGCCGCTGGCTTGGCAGCAGGTTTGGCCGCTGCGGTTTTCGCCGCTGGCTTGGCTGCGGCTTTGGTGGCAGGTTTCGCAGCAGCTTTGGCAGCAACCGGTTTCGCGGCGGCTTTGGCGGCTGGTTTGGCAGCGGCCGTTTTAGCGGCAGGCTTGGCGGCAGCGGTTTTTGCCGCAGGCTTGGCGGCTGGTTTCGCAGTCGCTTTGGCCAGTGGCTTGGCAGCCGTTTTGGCTGCCGGTTTGGCCGCTGCGGTTTTCGCCGCGACCGGTTGGGTTTTCAGACCGGTGAGTTTCTCGATCTGCTTGGTCAGGGTTTCGACCTTGCTGTGCAGCGCTTTGACTTCATTGCGGCTAGGCACACCCAGGCGCGAAATGGCGCTGTTCAGGCGCTTGTCGAAAGCCCCTTCCAGCTCGTCCCACTTGCCCAGTGCGCGATCTTTCACGCCGCTGATGCGCGACTTGGCCGAAGAAGCGGAGTCCTTGGCGGCATCGACTTTCTTGCCGACTGCAGACTTGGTGAGCTTCTCGGCTTTCTCGCCGTCTTTGACCAATGACTCGAAGAGCTTGCTGCCGTCAGTGTCGATCTTCGAGTACACGCCTAAACCAGCCAGCCAGATTTTGCGGGAGTAGTCTTCGACTTTCCCAATCCACGAGCTGCCTTCTTTATCGGTGTTCTTTTTACCAGCCATCCCGTTCTCCTTAAGATTTACGCGCGACGCGTTCGAGCAATGCCGTCAGCTCATCGAGCTTAGCAGAGAGTGTCTCAACGTCATGTTTAGACGGAATGCCGATACGATTCAAGGCGCTTGCCACGCGGGAGTCAAACGCCTTCTCGACCTTGTCGAGCTGAACTTCGACGCGACCTTTGAACGAGCTGACTTCACCCTTGGCTTCATCGATCTCGGCATTGGCGGCTTCGAGCTTTTCGGTGACAACCTTTTTGCCTTTCTTTTCAACGGTTTGACCAGCCTTGATCAACTCCTGAAAGTAGTCGCTGCCCTCTTGGCCAACCTTGGCGTAGGCACCCAGGCCTGCCAGCCAGATCTTGCGGGCATAGGATTTGACGTCGCTCAGGGTAGAAGTCGAAGCGTCGATTTTTTTCTTCAGAATTACTTTGGCCATGGTGCACCTCACGCGCAGAAGGTTTGAGGAACTGCCCGCAAAGGTGTCGGGCTCAGGCACAAAGTAGGGAGAAAAATTAGAAACGGCACCCTAACAACTGACATAAACAACAGGGGCACCACAAAACAAATGTGGGAGCGGGCTTGCTCGCGAATGCGGTGCACCAGTCACGAGAAATGTCGACTGGTACACCGCATTCGCGAGCAAGCCCGCTCCCACAGGAGAATTTCATTTCCGGCAGAAATCAGACCAGCGCCTTGTCCAGCGCCTTCTCGATCTCGGCTTTGATCATGCCGCTCATGGCCGACATCATGATGCCCAGCTCCACGTCGACGCGGATCGAATCGTCAGCCACATGCACCGCGCCTTTCACGCCCGAGCGCTTGAGGTTCAGGGTGTCGCCCGACCACTGCGGCTCCAGGCCATATTGATCGGAGAGTTTCTGCGCCAGCTTGTCGGCCTTCTCGCGGGCGGCTTCCTTGCCCAGGCTGTGGGCACGCTCAACACTGATTTTGGCCATTGAATGACTCCTGCTTGATGAATAGGTGACGGTAAATCTTGACCGCGTCTGCGGCAAATCGTCCCGAAGGTTGCCCATCTTACCTTTAGCCATTCCAAGACAAAGCATGGCTTGGGGATTAGAATGTCGCGCATTCTCTTTTGGTGACAGCGATATGACTGATCAGCGCAAAGGCAGCGATGCCGAACCCACCACTCACTTCGGCTTCAAAAACGTTCCGGAAAGCCAGAAAGCGGAAAAAGTCGCTGAGGTGTTTCACTCCGTAGCCGCGAAGTACGACCTGATGAACGACCTTCTGTCGGGCGGCATGCACCGTCTGTGGAAGCGCTTCGCGATCGAACTGTCCGGTGTGCGCAGCGGTAACCGCGTGCTCGACATCGCCGGCGGCACCGGTGACCTGACCAAGAAATTCTCGCACCTGGTTGGCCCTACCGGTCAGGTGGTATTGGCCGACATCAACGAATCGATGCTCAAGGTCGGCCGTGACCGCCTGCTGGATCTGGGTGTGTCGGGCAACGTCGAATTCGTGCAGGCGGACGCAGAAAAACTGCCGTTCCCGGACAACCATTTCGACTGCGTGACCATCGCCTTCGGCCTGCGCAACGTGACGCACAAAGAAGACGCCCTGCGCTCGATGCTGCGCGTGCTCAAGCCCGGCGGCCGCCTGCTGGTGCTGGAGTTCTCCAAGCCGACCAACGCGCTGATGTCCAAGGCCTACGACGCTTACTCGTTCGCGTTCATGCCGCTGATGGGCAAACTGATCACCAACGACTCGGAAAGCTATCGCTACCTGGCCGAATCGATCCGCATGCACCCGAATCAGGAAACCCTGAAGTCGATGATGGTCGACGCCGGTTTCGACCGCGTGACCTATCACAACATGACCGCAGGCATCGTCGCCCTGCACCGCGGCATCAAGCCCTGATGTTGCTCACCGGGCTGCTCGCCAGCGTCGAACTCGGCCTCAACCGGGTGCTGCGTCTCGACAGCACGGCGCTGCCGCGGCTGGCGCATCTGACTGGCAAAGTGATTGCCGTCGATTGCCGCAGCCCGGCGCTGCAACTGTTCATTCTGCCCAGCGATGAGGGCCTGATGCTCGCCTCGCACTGGGAAACCGGCGTCGACTGCACCCTGCGTGCCCCGGCGTCGAGCCTGGTGAAACTGGCCGTGAGCAAAGACAAGACCGCGGTGCTGCACGCCCCGGAAGTCGAGCTCGACGGTGACAGCGGCGTGCTGCTGGAGCTGGCCGGCGTGCTGCAGGACCTCGAGCTGGACTGGGAGTACGAACTCTCGCGCTGGCTCGGACCGGTCGCCACGCAACTGATTGGCGGTCACCTGCGCAGCCGCGCACGCTGGTATCAACAAGGATTTGCCAGCCTCAACCAGAACCTCGCCGAATACCTCGCCGAAGAATCGCGCACCCTCGTCGGGCAGCGCGAAGCCGAAGCGCGATTCAGCGAACTGGACCGGATCAAACTTGATCTGGAACGTCTCGAGGCGCGTTTCGAGCGCCTTTCCCGATCCCTCGACCCAAGCGATAACGCATGAAGCTGCTTGCCGTCCGCCGTCTGTTGCGCATCCAGCGCGTCGTGATCCGCTACCGCCTCGATGACCTGCTGTTCGAGCTGCCGCTGCCCTGGTTTCTCCTGGCGCTGCGCTACGTGCTGCCGTGGCGCTGGTTGCCGCGCAAGCCGCTGGAGCTGAGCCGGGGCGCGCGTCTGCGTCTGGCGCTGCAGGATCTGGGGCCGATCTTCATCAAGTTCGGGCAGATTCTCTCGACCCGCCGCGATCTGCTGCCGGAAGACATCGCCGATGAGCTGATGCTGCTGCAGGACCGCGTGCCGCCGTTCGATTCGCAGCTGTCGATCAAGCTGATCGAAGAACAGCTGGGCAAGAAAATCAGCGAAGTGTTCAGCCGTTTCGACGTCGAACCGCTGGCCTCGGCCTCGGTGGCGCAAGTGCATGCCGCGCAGCTGAAAACCGGTGAAGAAGTGGTGGTCAAGGTGATCCGCCCGGGCCTGAAACCGGTGATCGCTCAGGATCTGGCGTGGCTGTTCATCCTCGCCCGCGCCGCCGAAAAAGTCTCGGCCGATGCGCGCCTGCTGCACCCGGTGGACGTGGTGCAGGACTACGAAAAAACCATCTACGACGAACTCGACCTGCTGCGCGAGGCGGCCAACGCCAGCCAGCTCAAGCGCAACTTCGAAGGCTCGCCGCTGCTCTACGTGCCGCAAGTCTATTGGGACTGGTGCCGGCCGAAAGTGCTGGTGATGGAGCGCATCTACGGGATTCAGGTGACGGATCTGGCGACCCTCGCCGACCAGCGCACCGACATGAAAATGCTTGCCGAGCGCGGCGTGGAGATCTTCTTCACCCAGGTGTTCCGCGACAGTTTCTTCCACGCCGACATGCACCCGGGCAACATCTTCGTCAGCACCGTCAACCCGTGGAGCCCGCAGTACATCGCGATCGACTGCGGCATCGTCGGCAGCCTGACCCCGGAAGACCAGGACTACCTGGCGCGCAACCTGTTCGCCTTCTTCAAGCGCGACTATCGCCGCGTGGCGCAGTTGCACATCGATTCGGGCTGGGTGCCGGCGGAAACCAAGCTCAACGAATTCGAAGCGGCGATCCGTACCGTGTGCGAGCCGATCTTCGAAAAACCGTTAAAAGATATTTCATTTGGCCAGGTGCTGATGCGCCTGTTCCAGACCGCGCGGCGCTTCAACATGGAAGTGCAGCCGCAACTGGTGTTGCTGCAAAAGACCCTGCTGAACATCGAGGGCCTCGGTCGCCAGCTGTACCCGGATCTGGATCTGTGGAACACCGCGCAGCCGTTCCTCGAGCGCTGGATGCGCGAGCGCGTCAGCCCGAAAGCCTTGCTCGGCAACGTGCAGAGCCAGTTCGAACAGCTGCCGCACCTGGCCAACATGGCCCGTGACCTGCTCGAACGCATGTCGCAACCGCACGCCTACGACCCGCCGCCACCGTGGCACAAACGCAAGGACGACTGGTTCCTGCGCCTGCTCGGTTGCGCGCATCTGGCGGGCGGGACGATCCTCGCCGCCGGCGGCCCGTTGCACGAACTGGGGCATTGGCCGGCGGGCATCATGGTGGCAGTCGGCTTGTATCTGGTCGTTCGCCGATAGCCAGTTTGCTGATCGGCTGGCACACTGTTTCAACGCCTGAACCCGACTATCGAAGTGGGGGTTCGCTGTCGGAGTCGAAGATGAAAAACTGGCTGGACGAGATCAAGTGGGACGCGGATGGCCTGGTGCCGGCGATTGCCCAGGATCACAAGACCGGACGCGTGCTGATGATGGCCTGGATGAACCGCGAAGCGCTGGAACTGACCGCTGCGGAAAACCGTGCAATCTACTGGTCACGTTCCCGTGGCAAGCTGTGGCGCAAGGGCGAAGAGTCCGGCCACGTACAGACCCTGCATGAAATGCGTCTGGACTGTGATGCCGACGTGATCATTCTGATGGTCGAACAGATCGGCGACATCGCTTGCCATACCGGCCGTCAAAGCTGCTTTTACCGCGTTTACGAAAACGGCGACTGGAAGACAGTCGACCCGGTTCTGAAAGACCCGCACGCTATCTATTCCGCAGGACACAAACATGAGTGACACCCTGACCCGCCTCGCTCAGGTGCTTGAAGAGCGCAAGGGCGCCGCTGCCGACAGCTCATATGTAGCTAGTCTGTATCACAAGGGCCTGAACAAGATTCTGGAGAAAGTCGGCGAAGAGTCGGTCGAAACCATTATTGCCGCCAAGGACGCCGCCATCAGCGGTGACTGCAGCGATGTGATCTACGAGACTGCCGACCTGTGGTTCCACAGCATGGTCATGCTCGCCCAACTGGGGCAGCATCCGCAGGCCGTGCTGGATGAACTGGATCGTCGCTTCGGTCTGTCCGGACACGTCGAGAAAGCCTCGCGTCCGTCCGCCTGAACAATTTTTAGAGAGGAACAGCAACATGGGCATTTTTGACTGGAAACACTGGATCGTCATTCTGGTAGTCGTGGTGCTGGTGTTCGGCACCAAGAAACTGAAAAACCTCGGCACCGATGTCGGCGAGTCGATCAAGGGCTTCCGTAAAGCCATGAACGATGACGAAAAACCGGCCGCCGATCCGACCGTAACGCCTGCGCAGCCCGTTCCACCGGTGCAGCCGCAGGCCACCGCTCAGGCCAACCCGCCGCACACCATCGACGTGCAGGCGCAGAAAGTCGAAGAGCCGATCCGCAAAGACGTGTGAGACTGACAAATGTTTGGTATCAGCTTCTCTGAACTGCTGCTCGTCGGCCTCGTCGCCCTGCTGGTGCTGGGCCCCGAGCGTCTGCCGGGCGCTGCGCGCACCGCCGGCCTGTGGGTCGGCAGGCTGAAGCGCAGCTTCAACGCGATCAAACAGGAAGTTGAACGTGAGATCGGTGCCGACGAGATCCGTCGGCAACTGCACAACGAGCACATTCTGTCGCTGGAGCAGGAGGCGCGGAAGATTTTCACGCCGGTTCAGCAGGAGCCGACGCCGGTTGAGCATGTGGGTGAGCAGACGATTCATGCGCCAGCCGCGCCCGCTGCACCTGCCGTAGCGACAACCGAACCTGTGCCCGTCGCGGCGCCAACTCCGGTTGAACACGTAGCTCCAAACGCCGCGCCGATCACACCAGCGCCTCACGACTCCACTTTGCCGCCGCGAGCCCCATGAGCGATCTCCCTGAAAACGACCAGCACATGCCGCTGGTATCGCACCTCACCGAGTTGCGCACCCGCCTGCTGCGTTGTGTGGCGGCGGTGTTCATCATCTTCGCCGGGTTGTTCGCGTTCACCCAGCAGATCTACACCTTCGTCTCGACGCCGCTGCGCCAGTACCTGCCGGTCGGCGCGACGATGATCGCCACGGATGTGTCGTCGCCGTTCCTGACGCCGCTGAAGCTGACGATGATGGTCTCGCTGTTCCTCGCGATTCCGGTGATCCTGCACCAGATCTGGGGCTTCATCGCGCCGGGCCTGTACAAGCATGAGAAACGCATCGCGGTGCCGCTGCTGGTGTCCAGCATCCTGCTGTTCTACACCGGCATGGCGTTCGCCTATTACTTCGTGTTCCCGCTGATCTTCAAATTCTTCGCCGCCGCCACCCCGGCCGGCGTGGAAATGATGACCGACATCACCAGTTACCTCGACTTCGTGATGACGCTGTTCTTCGCCTTCGGCGTCGCGTTCGAAATCCCGGTGGCCGTGGTGCTGCTGGTGTGGATCGGCGTGGTCGACGTCAAATACCTGAAGAAGATTCGCCCGTACGTGATCATCGGCTGCTTCGTGGTCGGCATGATCCTTACGCCGCCGGACATCTTCTCGCAGACCCTGCTGGCGGTACCGATGTGGATGCTGTTTGAAATCGGCATTCTGTTCGGCAGCCTGGTCAGCAAGCGCGAACGCCCGGACGAAAATCCGGCCGACGATCACAACGACCAGCCGCCAGCGACCCAGGCATGAACCTGCTGTTGCTCGAAGAGGCCGACTTCATCGCGGCCGACCGCGTCGTGCTGCGTGACCGGCGCCTGACCCACATGCAGGAAGTGCATCGCTCGGAAGTCGGCGACAGCCTGCGGGTCGGGCGCATCAATGGCTTGATGGGCTCGGCCGAACTGCTGCGCCTTGAGGCCGGCGAAGCGGAATTGCGCGTCAGCCTCGATCAGTCACCGCCGGCCAAGCTGCCGCTGACCCTGGTACTGGCCCTGCCGCGTCCGAAGATGCTGCGGCGGGTGTTCCAGACCGTGGCGACCATGGGTGTGTCGAAGGTGATTCTGATCAACAGCTACCGCGTCGAGAAGAGCTTCTGGCAGACGCCGTTTCTCGAGCCGGAAGCGATTCGCGAGAATCTGATCCTCGGCCTCGAACAGGCCCGCGATACCGTGCTGCCGGAAATCATCATCGAGAAACGCTTCAAGCCGTTCGTCGAAGATCGCCTGCCGGCGATCAGCGAAGGCACCCTCGGTCTCGTCGGCCATCCCGGTAACTTCCCGCCCTGCCCGCGCGCATTGAGCGAACCGGTGACGCTGGCGATCGGCCCCGAGGGTGGCTGGATCCCCTACGAAATCGACCTGCTGGGCAAGTCCGGCCTGCAACCGGTGCAACTGGGCGAGCGCATCCTGCGCGTCGAAACCGCCGTCACCGCCCTGCTCGCCCGCCTGTTCTGATACCTGTACCGCCTCCCCTGTAGGAGCTGCCGCAGGCTGCGATCTTTTGATTTTGTTTTTTAACAGCAAGATCAAAAGATCGCAGCCTCGTTGCACTCGTCAGCTCCTACAGGAATTCGGGGCTGGCAGACAAATCGGGTTACAGATTGCCACCCCCCAGCCGATACAGTCCCCATAAGTCCAATTAGTGGTCCGAGGGGAGTCGTCGCATGTACCGTTGGTTAGCCGAGAATCTTGGAAACGTCAGCGTCAAACGCAAGCTGGGGATCGGTTTCGGCCTGGTGCTGTTGCTGACGCTATTGATCACCTTCACCGGCTGGACCGGCATGAACGGCATCATCAGTCGCGGCGACAAGCTCGGGTTTATCTCCAGTCTCAACGAGCTGACCAAGGATCTGCGTCTGGCGCGTCTGGACTACGAAATGCGCCGGGGCGAACAAGGTCCAGGAGCGGTCAACGACTTGCTCGGCAAACTCGAAAGTGGTCTGCAAACTGCGCGTGGCGAGATTGAACAGCCGGCTGACGCAGCGAAGGTCGACCAGCAACTGGCCGCCGTCGCCGAATACAAGCGCGCCTTCAACGACTTGATCCAGGCCGGCGCCAACCGTGAAGACGCCCGCAGCAAACTCGGCGCCACCGCCGACAACGCCGTGGCCAAGGTCGCCGAGGTGGAGAAGTCCATGTTGCAGGGCGACAGCGTCGCCCAGTTCAACGCAGTCATCGACCTGAGCAAACTGATCCAGCAGGCGCGCTTCCAGGTGCGCGGCTACACCTACAGCGGCAAGACCGAAGCCGAACAACCGGCACTCGACGCCATCGACAATGCCCTGAAAAACCTCGAAACCCTGCCGGCCAAATTGCCTGAGCAGCACATCGCCAACCTGCAGCAGGCCACCGACTCGCTCAAGGCTTACCGCGCAGCCGTCAGCCAGTTCCGCGACTCGCAGGTCGCCAGTGCCAAGGCGCTGGCCCGCATGTCGACGCAGGGTGACCTGCTGTCCGACGTCAGCAAACAACTCACCGACTCTCAGACTATCGTGCGCGACACGGACGCCGCAGCAGCCAAAAACCAGTTGATCATCGCCACCTTGCTGGCCGTGGCCTTCGGCCTGCTGGCGGCGTGGGCGATCACTCGGCAGATCATCATTCCACTGAACCAGACCCTGAAAGTCGCCGAACGCGTGGCTGCCGGCGACCTGACCCACAACCTGGTGTCGCAGCGTCGCGACGAACTCGGCCAGTTGCAACGTTCGATGCAGAGCATGACCCAAGGCCTGCGCGACCTGATCGGTGGCATCAGCGACGGCGTTACGCAGATCGCCAGCGCCGCCGAAGAGCTGTCGGCGGTGACCGAGCAGACCAGTGCCGGGGTCAACAATCAGAAGATCGAGACCGATCAGGTCGCCACCGCCATGAACGAAATGGCTGCCACCGTGCAGGAAGTCGCGCGCAACGCCGAGGAAGCTTCCGAAGCCGCCGTGGCCGCCGATCAACAGGCCCGCGAAGGCGACAAAGTGGTGGGTGAAGCGATCGCACAGATCGAGCGTTTGGCCGCTGAAGTCGGTCATTCGACCGAAGCCATGGGCGAACTCAAACGCGAGAGCGACAAGATCGGCAGCGTGCTTGACGTGATCAAGTCGGTGGCCCAGCAAACCAACCTGCTGGCGCTCAACGCCGCGATCGAAGCGGCGCGTGCCGGTGAGGCCGGGCGTGGTTTTGCGGTGGTCGCCGACGAAGTCCGCAGCCTCGCCCAGCGCACGCAGAAGTCCACCGAAGAGATCGAGGAGCTGATCGTCGGCCTGCAGAACGGCACCCAGCAAGTGGCAACGATCATGGACAACAGCCGCAGCCTGACCGACAGCAGCGTCGAACTGACCCGCCGTGCCGGCGGTTCGCTGGAAAGCATCACCCGCACCGTCTCGGCGATTCAGGCGATGAACCAGCAGATTGCAGCGGCAGCCGAGCAGCAGAGTGCCGTGGCCGAGGAGATCAACCGTAGCGTGCTGAACGTGCGGGATGTGTCGGATCAGACGTCGGCGGCGAGTGAAGAGACCGCGGCGTCGAGTGTTGAGCTGGCGCGGCTGGGGACGCATCTGCAGATGCTGGTGGGGCGGTTCAAGGTTTGAGGTGATCCGAAAACCTCGGTTGATTGAAATCCGAGGTGATGCCTTCGCGAGCAAGCCCGCTCCCACATTAGACCGCGTCCGCCTGGACAACTCGGCCAACTGTGGGAGCGGGCTTGCTCGCGAAGGCGTTAGATCAGGCGCTGAAAATTACAGGACCTGCCGCAGGAAAGCCTGCGCCCGCGGATCCTTCGGTGCATCGAAGAACTCGGCTGGGGAAGCATCTTCCAGCAGTTTGCCGTGATCGAAGAACAACACCCGATCCGCCACTTCCCGAGCGAAACCCATTTCGTGGGTCACGCAAACCATGGTCATGCCTTCAACGGCCAGGTTCTTCATCACATCCAGCACTTCACCGACCATTTCCGGGTCGAGGGCCGAAGTCGGTTCGTCGAACAACATCACTTTCGGGTCCATCGCCAGCGCCCGGGCAATCGCCACGCGCTGTTGCTGACCGCCAGACAGACGTGACGGGTATTCCCGCGCCTTTTGCGCAATACCGACCTTTTCCAGCAACGCCAGGGCCTTGGCCTCGCTTTCCTTTTGCCCGCGCTTGCGCACGACTTTCTGCGCCAGGCAGAGGTTTTCCAGCACGGTCATGTGCGGGAACAGGTTGAAATGCTGAAAGACCATGCCGACTTCGCGGCGGTAAGCGTTGACGTCGGTTTTCGGGTCGGCCAGTTGCAGGCCGTCGATGCTCACCGAGCCCGAGTCGAATTCTTCCAGGCCATTGAGGCAGCGCAGGAAGGTCGATTTGCCCGAACCCGACGGGCCGATCACCACCAGCACTTCGCCCTTGGCCACCGTGGTGCTGACGTTATCCACAGCCCGGACTACCTGGCCACGGGTGTCGAAGACTTTTACCAGTTCGCGGACTTCAATCACTTTGCGCGAGCCTCCGCTCAAGCCGGCTGGCGATTTTCGACAGCGGCAGGTTGATCAACAGGTACAGGCCGGCGACGCAGAACAGGATCTCGAACGGCGAAAACGAGGTGGTGATGACTTCGCGACCGCTTTTCAGCAGCTCGGTAATCGCAATCACCGACACCAGCGAGGTGTCTTTCACCAGACTGATGAACTGTCCGGCCAGCGGTGGCAGCACGCGTTTGAACGCTTGCGGCAGTACCACGTGGCGCATCGACTGGCCGGCGCTCAGACCCAGCGAACGCGCCGCTTCGTTCTGGCCACGGGCAATCGACTGCACGCCGGAACGGATGATCTCGGCCACATACGCGCCAGTGAACAGCGACAGCGCGGCGATCCCGGCGAACTCGCGGGACAGGTTCATCACCGTGCCGATGAAGAAGTAGAAAATGAAAATCTGCACCAGCAGCGGCGTGCCGCGCACCAGTTCGACGTAGATGCTCGACAGGTCGCGCAGGGTCGGGTTGTTCGACAGGCGGCACAGCCCGGTGACCAGACCGATCAGCAGACCGAGTACCCCAGACACCACCGACAGCCACAGCGTGGTCCAAAGGCCCCACAACAGCGGCCCTGCCGCCCAATGTCGGGTCACGCCCACGACGTCACCTTCCGCCACATCGTCGCCCTGAGCGAATTGCAGGCTGTTCTCGTCGACAGTCAGGTGCTGCTCGTCACCGGCGTCGTTGCGCAGGGTGACCTGCGCGCTGCCGCCCTTGCGCACCAGTTCGGTGACGGTGGAGATATCGGTGGCACGCTGGGATTCTTCGGCCTGATAGGCGAAGTACTGCGGCACGCGATTCCAGCGCCACTCGTAGGACATCAGCGACGTGGCGTAATACAACGCGCCCGCCAGGCCGACCAGCACCAGCACGGTCAGGACGTGCCAGGGCCATTGGGCTTTTTTCTGTTTCATTGCAGGTTCCGGATTTTGTGTTGCCTGGCAGGCCCTCTTCGCGAGCAAGCCCGCTCCCACATTTGGACTGCATTTCAAATGTGGGAGCGGGCTTGCTCGCGAATGGGGCGACTCGGTCTGACTGACCCAGTGTTATTCCATGTCCTTGAGCCACTCGGTGCTCTTGAACCACTTGTCATGGATGCGATCGTAGGTGCCGTCTTCGTGGATCTGGTGCAGGAAGTTGTTGATGAAGTTGATGCTGTCGTAATCACCCTTCTTCAGACCGAAGGCCAGCGGTTCGTAGGTGAACGGCTTATCGAGGAACACCAGTTTGCCGGCGCCGACCTTGTTCACCGCGACCACGTTGTACGGCGCGTCGTAGATGAACGCGTCGGCCTTGCCGTTGACCACGTCGAGCACGGCTTCCTGCTCGTTGTCGTAGCCGTGGTACTTGGCTTTGGCGATCAGCTTCTTGGCGACCATCTCACCGGTGGTGCCGAGCTTGGAGGTGATGCGGTAGTCGGCGGTGTTCAGGTCTTTATACGACTTGATGGTGCCTTCCAGCTCCTTGCGGATCAGCAGGGTCTGGCCGACGACGATGAACGGTTCGCTGAAGTTCAGGCGCAGGTTGCGTTCCTGGGTCAGGGTCATGCCGCTGCCGATCATGTCGAACTTGTCGGTCATCAAGGCCGGGATGATCCCGTCGTAACCGGTGGACACCAGCTCCAGCTTGACGCCCATGGCCTTGGACATGGCTTTGAGGATGTCGACTTCGAAGCCGATGATCTCGCCGCGCTTGTTGGTCATTTCGAACGGCATGTAAGTCGGATCCATACCGACTTTCAACGTGCCGCGCTTGACCGCGTCATCGATTGCGCCGGCGTGCGCCGCATTGACTGCAACCAGTGCCGTGACGCCGACCAGCAGCATCGACAGATACTTCTTCATCTTCAAGTCCCCAAAACCATTGCATGTGCGGCGCGAAAACCAGCAGTGATAGGCAAAAATGCCCGGGTGCGCCAATTCGGGGACGGATGCTAACGCACTCGTTCTTTTGCACAAGAGTTAATGGACGATTTGTTTAACAATAAAAAAGCCCCGCTGGATGGCGGGGCTTCTTATCAGGCCGGCTGAGCCTGCATGCTCAGCGGTCGCAACGGCAACAGCGGTGCATGCGGATCGGCTTTCACCGAGGCCCGCCAGGCATCCAGCCACTCGTTGTGGCCTTCGGCCCAGACCAGCTCGTGCAGACGCGCCAGCGCCACCGGATCGCTCAGCAATTGCAGGCGATCATGGTTGCTCAGTGCCGCCGGACCCGCTTTCAGGGCGTGACGCACACGCTCCTGACGCAGCAACTCGATCGGCTCGGCCTGACCGTGACGGGCCGTCGCCAGCGAGCACGCCAGGGCGTTTTGCTGCGGATCGACCACGGCGCGGACGAAGCCGTCGTTCAGTGCATGCCAACGGTTCTCGTGGGTGTACTGGTCGGTCGCCAGCAGCGCCTGCGGCGGATTGTATTCCTCGGGGATCAGGAACAGGCTCTCGTCACGGGACTTGAGGCCCAGACCGACACGGCTGGAAATCACCGACACCGGGATCGACAGCATCAGCGAACCGACGATCGGCACCAGCCACCACAGGAAGCTCGGGTTCAGCCAGATCACCAGCAGTGCCCAGCAGAAACCCAGCAGGGTCTGCGGGCCGTGGCGCTTGACCGCTTCGCTCCATGGGGTGGAGTCGTCGTCACGTTGCGGCGAGTTCCAGGTCGCGGCCCAGCCGAGGAACGCGGCGAGCACAAAACGGGTGTGGAAAATCATCCGCACCGGCGCCAGCAGCATGGAGAACAGCATCTCCAGCAGCATCGACAGGGTCACCTTGAACTTGCCGCCGAACTCTTTCGCGCCTTTGGCCCAGATCAGGATGATGCTCAGCAGTTTCGGCAGGAACAGCAGCACGATGGTGGTCGAGAACAGCGCGATCGCCTTGTCCGGGTGCCATTGTGGCCACAGCGGATAGAGCTGACGCGGTTCGAGGAAATACTGCGGCTCCATCAGCGTGTTCACCGCCAGCAGCGCGGTCGACAGCACCAGGAAGAAGAACCACAACGGCGCCGACAGGTACGACATCACGCCGGTGAGGAACACCGCACGGTGCACCGGGTGCATGCCCTTGACCAGGAACAGGCGGAAGTTCATCAGGTTACCGTGGCACCAGCGACGGTCACGCTTGAGTTCATCGAGCAGGTTTGGCGGCAACTCTTCGTAACTGCCCGGCAGGTCGTAGGCAATCCACACGCCCCAACCGGCACGACGCATCAGCGCGGCTTCGACGAAGTCGTGAGACAGGATCGCACCAGAGAACGCACCTTTACCCGGCAACGGCGCCAAGGCGCAGTGGTCGATGAACGGCTTCATGCGGATGATCGCGTTGTGACCCCAGTAGTGGGATTCACCCAACTGCCAGAAGTGCAGACCGGCGGTGAACAGCGGACCGTACACACGGGTGGCGAACTGCTGCATGCGCGCATACAGCGTGTCCATGCCCGACGCACGCGGCGCGGTCTGGATGATCCCGGCGTCCGGCGTGGCTTCCATCAGGCGCACCAGACTGGTCAGGCACTCGCCGCTCATCACCGAGTCGGCGTCGAGCACGACCATGTACTTGTAGTCACCACCCCAGCGACGGCAGAAGTCGTCGAGGTTGCCGCTCTTGCGTTTCACACGACGGCGACGGCGGCGATAGAAGATCTTGCCGAAGCCTTTGGCTTCACGGCAGACATCCAGCCAGGCCTGTTGCTCGGCGACGCAGATATCGGTGTCGTTACTGTCGCTGAGGACGAAGAAGTCGAAGCGATCCAGATCACCGGTGGCCGCGACCGATTCGAACGTGGCGCGCAGACCGGCGAATACCCGCGGCACGTCTTCGTTGCAGATCGGCATCACCAGCGCAGTACGGGCGTCTTTCGGAATCGGCTCGTTGCCCGCGCTTTTGCCGGAGATACGGTATTTATCGTGACCGGTGAGCAACTCGAGGAAGCCCATCAGCGCGGTCCAGAAACCGGCCGAGACCCAGCAGAACAGAATCCCGAACAGAATCAGGATGCTGGTTTGCAGTGCATACGGCAGCACTTGCGTGGCGGTTTGCAGCAGCGGCTGGTGCAGGACTTCGTCCAGATCGACGAACGACCAGCCCTGGTACGGCATGATGCCTTTCATGTACCAGCCGGCAACGATGGTCTGACCGAGCATCAGCAGCAACAGAATGTAGCGACGGATCGAACCGACGGTGCGCCAGCGCGCAGCCGGCAGAACGCGCTCGTCTTTCGGCGGCTTCGGCGGATTGGTGCGCCCGGTCAGGCGGCGCCAGCCACGCACCAGAATATTGGTGCGCCACGGCTCCGGCACGACCTTCGTGCGGCGAATCGGCGGCGTGGCTTTCAGGCTGACCCGGCCACTGGCGTCCAGCACCAGCATTTCCGCCTCTTCGAGTTCTTCGGCGGTGCTCAGGGTCAGACGCTTGCCCACCGAAGCCTGGGCGGCTTCGGCAGGGGCGTCGAACGTCGACGACGACAGGCGTTGGTGCAGTTCGCTGAAGGACTGGCAGCCCGCGAGTTCCGCGCGCTGCTCGTCGGTCATCGGCAGATGCGCCAGATACTCGGACAGAGTCTCCGGCTGTACTTGAGAATTACTCATCGGCAGGCAACTGATAGCTCCAGGTCTCGGTCAGGACTTCTTCAGTCGGTGCCGATTCCGGTGTGGCTGGGGCCGCGTTTGCAGCGGTTGGCTGCTTGGCGTCTTTGTTGGCCTTGTCCTTGGCATCTGCGGTTGGCTTGGCGTCGGCCTGTTTGGCTTCGGCGGCCTTGGCTTCCTTGTCTTCCTTCTCTTGTTGCTTGGCCGCGACCTTGTCAGCCTTGGCCACCGACGAGTTCGACGCCGGTACCGAAGACTTGGCCAGATCAGCGGTCACGATTGGCTGTACCAGTGCGGCGCGCATCTCGGTGGCCTTGCTCGCGTCCTTGATCTTCATCCGCAGAGTCAGGCGCCAGCCCTTGGTTTCCGGGTTGTAGCGCACGCTGTTCTCGACCAGTTCGGCGTTATCGCCAACGCTGACCTGACTGCGCACGTCGGCATCCGGGGCCAGAGCCGCCAGCGATGGACCTTCGAAGTCGACCAGGTAAGCGACGCTGCCGTCCGGCTGACGGATCAGGTTCGACTGTTTGACGTCGCCGGTCGAACGCAGGGTCTGCTTGACCCAGGCGCTGTCGGGGGCGTGAATCGCCGCTTCGTCCATTGTCCAGTGCATGCGGTAGGCGAAGTCCAGCGGCTTGCCTGGCTCCGGCATGGTTTCCGGACTCCAGAAGGCAACGATGTTGTCGTTGGTTTCGTCGGCAGTCGGAATTTCTACCAGATCAACGGTGCCCTTGCCCCACTCGCCCTTCGGCTCGATCCAGGCGCTTGGGCGCTTGTCGTAGCGATCGTCGAGGTCTTCGTAGTGGCTGAAGTCACGGCCGCGCTGCAGCAGGCCGAACCCACGCGGGTTCTCGACACTGAAGTTGCTCACGGACAGGTGTTTCGGGTTGTTCAGCGGACGCCAGATCCACTCGCCGTTGCCGGCATGAATCGACAGACCGCTGGAGTCGTGCAGTTCACGACGGTAGTTGAGGACTTTCGACGGCTGGTTGGCGCCGAACAGGAACATGCTGGTCAACGGCGCGATGCCCAGTTTGCCGACCTTGTCACGCAGGAACATCTGCGCTTTGACGTCGACAATGGTGTCGCTGCCCGGGCGCACGATCAGGCGGTAGGCACCGGTGGCACGCGGCGAATCAAGCAGGGCAAAGATCACCAGGTGCTTGTCGCCCGGCTTCGGCTGTTGAATCCAGAACTCGCGGAAACGCGGGAATTCTTCGCCCGACGGCAGCGCGGTATCGATCGCCAGGCCACGGGCCGACAGACCGTAGGTGTGACCTTTGCCGACGACGCGGAAGTAGCTCGCGCCGAGCATGGTCATGATTTCGTCTTGCTTGTCGGCCTTGTTGATCGGGTACAGCACACGGAAACCGGCGTAGCCCAGTTGCTCAGTGGCCTTCGGATCGAACTTGAGGTCGCCGAAATCGAAGCGGGTCGGATCGTATTTGATCTCTTCGACGGTGTTCGCCGTGATTTCGTTGATTTTCACCGGCGTATCGAAGTGCATGCCCTGGTGGTAGAAGGACAGCTTGAATGGAGTCTTCTGATCGGCCCACTCCGCCTTTTCGGTGAGGAAGCGGATTTTCTGGTAATCCGCGAACTTCATGTCACGGAATTCGTTCGGCAGGTTGCTGCGCGGGGCTTCGAACTTCTGCCCGGCCAGCTCTTTAGCCTTGGCCGATACATCGTCAAGATTGAACGCCCAAAGCTGGCCGGCGCTGAGCAGGCACAGGAGCGCCGAACCCGCTACCAGGGCACTTCGCATGCGTTTGGCAGACATTTTTGCTGCATTACAGGGACTAACAATCACGAGCAACCCTCGCCGAAAACAGATCAAAAAACCAACGGCCAGCTATCTATATGCCAGGTTGGCGAGCATTGTTCCGACTCCGCTAGGGCAAAATGATTCCCCAATCGGATCCAGACAAGTCTCTACCTAAGTCAAAAATGGAACAGCGAACGCTGATCCCCATAGCGCGCGATTATCTAGTAGCCCGCGTGACAACGCATCAGGGGTAACAAAGTATTTATCGCGAAAAACGCCTGTTTTCAGTCGAAAAGCCCTTGAAAAGATGTTTCAAGCGCTTTCATGTCTGTAACAGGAAGGTTACCGGGCCATCGTTGACCAGGTGCACCTGCATATCCGCGCCGAATCTACCTGATGCCACAGTGCCATGCATCTGTTTCGCTTTGCTTAATAGATAGTCGAACAATTCCTCGCCCAGTGCCGGAGGGGCCGCGGTCGAGAAACTCGGGCGCAAGCCGCTCTTGGTGTCGGCAGCCAGGGTGAACTGAGAGACCAGCAGCAACCCGCCACCTACATCCGCCAGGGACAGATTCATCTTGCCCTCGGCGTCACTGAATACCCGATAGTTAAGCAGCTTATGCAGAAGTTTGTCGGCACTGGTACGCGTGTCGTCGGGTTCGACCGCCACCAGCACCAGTAAACCCTGATCCACCGCACCGACTATCTCTCCGGCGACTTCGACTCGCGCACCGCGCACGCGCTGTAAAAGCCCCTTCATGCTTCTTCGGGCGGCAGGTCGAGCAGGCGACGGGCCATGTTGCTCGCGGCACGCACCAGCGCATCGGTGATGCCCGGTTCGGACGCGGCGTGACCGGCGTCGCGAATCACCTGCAGCTCGCTGTTCGGCCACGCCTGATGCAGCTCCCAGGCGTTGTCCAGCGGACAGATCACGTCGTAACGACCGTGAATGATCACCCCCGGCAGATGGGCGATCTTGCCCATGTCGCGAATCAGTTGATTCGGCTCGAGGAACGCATTGTTGGTGAAGTAGTGACACTCGATCCGCGCGATCGACAGGGCGCGCTGCGGCTCGGAGAAGCGGTCGACCACCAGCGGGTTCGGCCGCAGGGTCGCGGTGCGCCCTTCCCACGTCGACCAGGCCTTGGCCGCGTGCATCTGCGCGATCTGATCGTTACCGACCAGACGCTTGTGGAAGGCGCTGAGCAGATCGTCGCGCTCGTCCAGCGGGATCGGCGCGATGTAGTCCTGCCAGTAATCGGGGAACAGACGGCTGGCACCGGCCTGATAGAACCACTCGATTTCCTGTGGGCGGCAGAGGAAGATCCCTCGCAGGATCAGACCGTGTACGCGCTCCGGGTGGGTTTGCGCGTAGGCCAGCGCCAGGGTCGAACCCCACGAACCGCCGAACAGCACCCATTTGTCGATGCCCAGGTGCTTGCGGATACGCTCGAGGTCGGCGACCAGATCCCAGGTGGTGTTGTTTTCCAGGCTGGCGTGCGGGGTGGAGCGTCCGCAGCCGCGCTGGTCGAAGGTAACAATGCGATACAGGTTCGGATCGAAATAGCGACGGCTCTGCGCGTCGCAACCGGCACCCGGGCCGCCGTGGATGAACACAACCGGCAAGCCTTCCGGCGAGCCGCTTTCGTCGACGTACAGCGTGTGGGTGTCATCGACAGCCAGATCGTGCCGGGCATGGGGTTTGATCTGCGGAAACAATGTCTGCATTGCGCGCTCCGTAAGGGGTCGAGGTCATCCCTGGGGGGACTTCTATTATTCTGCCGTTCGGCATCATAAACCCGATTTACGTCAATGAGCATGCCCGTACGCAGTCACAATTTTTCTGCTGCATACAAAACCTGTGGGAGCGGGCTTGCTCGCGAAAGCGCGGTGTCATTCAACGCATATGTTGCCTGATGCGCCGCCTTCGCGAGCAAGCCCGCTCCCACAGTGGGTTATGCGGTGTAGTGCGACTTTGCCCAGGCCAGATAGCCCTGCAGCAACTCCTTCAGCACCACCCGCGTCGGCTCTGCCAGATCGGCGCGGTAGCGGAACGGTTCGAACTCTTCCATATAGGTGCTTTGGCAGAGTTCCAGCTGCACCGCGTGGATGTTCTCGGCGGGGTTGCCGTAATGGCGAGTGATATGGCCGCCCTTGAAGCGCCCGTTGAGCACGTGGCTGTAATTGCCATGCCGGGCGCAGATCGCCTGCAGTTGCTCCGCCAATTGCGGATCGCAGCTCGCGCCGTTGAAGGTGCCGAGGTTGAAGTCCGGCAGTTTGCCGTCGAACAGGTGCGGGATGATCGAGCGGATCGAATGCGCGTCGAACAACAGCGCATAGCCGAACTCGGCTTTCAGCCGCGCCAGCTCCTGTTGCAGGGTGCGGTGGTACGGCGTCCAGATCTGTTCCAGGTAGGTCGCGCGCTCTGCTTTCGAAGGCTCGTGCCCTTCGCGGAACAACGGAATGCCATCGAACAGCGTCGCCGGATACAGCCCGGTGGTGGCACCGGCGTACAACGGCTTGTCATCAGACGGACGGTTGAGGTCGATGACGAACCGCGAGTACTCGGCGGCCAACGTGCTGGCGCCGAGTTCCTCGGCAAAATCGTAAAGCTGCGGAATGTGCCAGTCAGTATCCGGCAGGCTTTTCGCATCGGCGATCAGCCCGGCTTCAACCGCTGGAGTCAGACGCACGCCGGCATGCGGCATGCTGATCAGCAGCGGTACCCGACCTTGTTTGAAACTCAGAACCTTATCCACAACCGCTCTCCTACAGACTTGATTCGACGCCGTGACGCACGACGCGTTTGTCCAGATCACCACCGAGCCAATAGGCCAGGTCCGCCGGGCGATCAATGTGCCAGGCGACGAAATCCGCGACCTTGCCGACTTCCAGCGAACCGTGGGTGTCAGCCATGCCCAGCGCCTGCGCGGCATGAATGGTCGCGCCGGCCAGGGCTTCTTCCGGGGTCATGCGGAAACAGGTGCAGGCCATGTTCAGCATCAGGCGCAGCGACAGCGCGGGCGAGGTGCCGGGGTTGAGGTCGCTGGCGATGGCGATCTTGACCTTGTGTTTGCGCAGGGCGTCCATCGGCGGCAACTGGGTTTCGCGCAGGAAATAAAACGCGCCCGGCAGCAGCACGGCGACGGTGTCGGACTTGGCCATGGCGATGGCGTCGTCTTCGTCCATGAACTCCAGATGATCGGCGGACAACGCGTGATACCGCGCGGCCAGGCTGGAGCCGTGCAGCGACGACAGTTGTTCGGCATGCAGCTTCACCGGCAGGCCGAGTTTTTGCGCGGTGATGAACACCCGCTCGACCTGCTCCGGCGAGAACGCCAGGTATTCGCAGAACGCGTCCACCGCATCGACCAGCCCTTCGGCGGCCAGCGCCGGAAGCATCTCGGCGCAGATGTGCTCGATATAGTCGTCAGCGCGATCCTTGTACTCCGGCGGCAGCGCATGAGCCGCCAGACAGGTGCTGCGCACGCTGATCGGCAGTTCCGCGGCGAGCCGGCGAATCACCCGCAGGATCTTGCGTTCGCTGGCCAGATCCAGACCGTAGCCAGACTTCATCTCGACCGTGGTCACGCCGTCGCGCATCAGGCTTTTCAGGCGCTTGGCGGCGCTGGCAAACAGCTCGTCTTCAGTCGCTTCACGGGTGGCGCGCACGGTGCTGGCGATGCCGCCGCCCTGCGCGGCGATCTCGGCGTAGCTGACGCCTTGCAGGCGCTTCTCGAATTCGCCGCTGCGGTTGCCGCCGAACACTGTGTGGGTGTGGCAGTCGATCAGGCCCGGGGTGACCCACGCGCCTTGCAGATCGTTGACCGCCGGATATTCGCCGGAAGGCAGCAGATTGCGCGGACCGATCCACTCGATGTGCGCACCGGACGTCACAATGGCCGCATCCTCGATGATCGAGTAGACGCCCTGCGCCATGGTTGCAACGTGGCAGTGTTGCCAGAGGGTTTTCATCCCTTAGTCTCCACAGTATTCAAAATCGATTTCGCGAGCAGGCTCGCTCCCACAGTTGAAATGCATTCCCCTGTGGGAGCGGGCTTGCTCGCGAAGAGGCCATTACAGGCTAGGCAAAAGCTTCGCAGGAACCAGCTCGGTCAGGCAGCGCGAAGCCAACAACTCGGTCGCCGCATTGATGTCCGGCGCAAAGAAGCGGTCCTTCTCATAGAACGGCACTTCCTTGCGCAGAATCGCCCGCGCCTGCTCCAGCTTGGCCGAGGTCTTCAGACCGTTACGCAAATCCAGCCCCTGCACCGCCGCCAGCCATTCCACCGCGAGAATTCCGCGGGTGTTCTCGGCCATTTCCCACAGGCGCTTGCCAGCGGCCGGAGCCATCGACACGTGGTCTTCCTGGTTGGCCGAGGTCGGCAGGCTGTCCACCGAATGCGGATGGGACAGTGCCTTGTTCTCGCTGGCCAGTGCCGCGGCGGTCACCTGGGCGATCATGAAACCGGAGTTGACGCCGCCATTGGCCACCAGGAACGGCGGCAGCTGCGACATGTGCTTGTCCATCATCAGCGAGATGCGGCGCTCGCTCAGCGAGCCGATTTCGGCGATGGCCAGGGCCATGTTGTCGGCGGCCATGGCCACCGGTTCGGCGTGGAAGTTACCACCGGAAATCACGTCGCCTTCAGCCGCGAATACCAACGGGTTGTCGGAGACGGCGTTGGCTTCGACCACCAGCACTTCAGCGGCCTGGCGGAACTGGGTCAGGCAGGCGCCCATGACTTGCGGCTGGCAACGCAGCGAGTACGGGTCCTGGACCTTCTCGCAGTTCTGGTGCGAATCAGAGACTTCGCTGCGCTCACCGAGCAGATCGCGGTAAGCCATGGCCGCGTCGATCTGGCCTTTCTGCCCACGGGCCGCGTGGATGCGCGCGTCAAACGGCGAGCGCGAACCGAGCACCGCTTCAACCGTCAGACCGCCGATTGCCAGCGCACCGGCAAACAGGTCTTCACCTTCAAACAGACCGCGTAGGGCAAATGCGGTGGACACTTGAGTGCCGTTGAGCAGTGCCAGACCTTCTTTCGCCGCCAGGGTCAGCGGGGTCAGACCAGCGACTTTCAGCGCTTCGGTGGCTTCCATCCACTCGCCTTTGTAACGCGCCTTGCCCTCGCCCAGCAGCACCAGCGACATGTGCGCCAGCGGTGCGAGGTCACCGGATGCACCGACCGACCCCTTGAGCGGAATGTGCGGATAAACCTCGGCGTTGATCAGCGCGATCAGCGCGTCGATCACCACGCGGCGGATGCCGGAGAAACCACGGCTGAGGCTGTTGACCTTGAGCACCATGATCAAGCGCACCAACTCATCGCTGATCGGCTGGCCGACACCGGCGGCGTGGGACAGCACCAGCGAACGTTGCAGGTTTTCCAGGTCTTCGCTGGCGATGCGAGTCGAAGCCAGCAGGCCGAAACCGGTGTTGATGCCGTAGGCGGTGCGGTTCTCGGCGAGGATCTGCTCGACGCAGGCCACGCTGGCCTCGATCTGCGCGGAGGCGCTGTGGTCGAGGGTCAGTTTGACCGGGTGCTGATAGACGTCACGCAGTTGGGCCAGGCTCAGTTGGCCGGGAATCAGGTTCAGCGCAGTCATTAAAATGCTCCTTTTGAGAGTTTGTTATTGGCTCGCCAGTCGCTCCGGATAATTCCGTTGTCCGTCGCGTTTCGCCTTTTGGACGATCCGCGCCTTGGCACGCTGGCGTTTTAAAAATCAGTGCAGATTCGGTAGTACGTTGTGCAGCGAATTCGGGTCTTTCAAAACGTTCGCGGCGGCGGCGATATCCGGCGCCAGCCAGCGATCCTGATCGTAGGCCGGGACTGTTTCGCGCAGCAGGCGCCACGCCCGGTCAGTGCCCGTGCCAAAGCGCTGTTCCTTGAGAAATTCAAACGCCTGCGCCGCCAGCAGATATTCGATGGCAAGAATCTGCGTGCAGTTTTCCAGAGCGCGGTGCAGCTTCAGCGCAGCGCTGGTGCCCATGCTCAAGTGGTCCTCCTGCAAGCCGGAGGTGACATAGTTGTCGAGCACGGCCGGTTGCGCCAGTTGGCGGTTCTCGGCACACAGTGAAGCGGCGACGTATTGCACGATCATCATCCCGGAGTTCACCCCCGGGTTGGCCACCAGAAACGCCGGCAGACCGCTGACGTGCGGGTTGACCAGACGATCGAGACGACGCTCGGCAATCGAGCCGATTTCAGCCATGGCAATCGCCAGCAGATCCGCCGCCATCGCCACCGACTGACCGTGCGGGTTGGCCTGCGACATCACCCGGAAATTCTCCGGCGTGCCCAGCAGCAGCGGGTTGTCGGTGCAGCCGTTGAGCTCGGCTTCGACCTGTTTGATCGCGTGCGCCAGTTGATCGCGCGCCGCGCCGTGCACCTGCGGGATCGAACGAATGCTCAGCGCATCCTGAGTACGAATGCCTTGGCTCGCCGCGATCACTTCACTGCCATCAAGCAACGCCCGCAGATTGATCCCGACCTGCTGCATGCCCGGGTGTGGCTTGAGCGCGATGATCTCGGCATCGAACGCGGCAATCTGCCCGCGCTGCGCTTCGAAGCTCATGGCGCCGATCACGTCGGCCCACTGCACCAGCCGCGTCGCATCGGCAATCGCCAGGCAGCTGAGGCCTGTCATGCACGGGGTGCCGTTGACCAGGCACAAACCGTCCTTCGCACCGAGCTGCACCGGTTGCAGGCCTTCTTCGGCCAGCGCCTGTTGCGCCGAGGTGATCTGTCCGCGATAGCTGACATTACCGACGCCCAGCAGGGCGATGCCGATGTGCGCCATGTGCGTCAGGTAACCCACCGAGCCTTGCGCCGGCACTTGCGGGGTGATGCCGCGATTGAGCAACGCCAGCAGCGCTTCGACCACACGGCGATGAATGCCGGATTTGCCGTGGCTGTAGTTGTGGATCGCCGCGCAGAGGATCGCGCGGGTCTGCTCATCAGGCAGCACCGGGCCGACACCGCAGGCGTGGCTGAGCAAGGTATTGCGCGAGAGCTGGCTGAGCTGTTCGTCCTTCAGCGAGACGTTGGACAGACCACCCAGACCGGTGTTGACGCCGTAAGCGCGTTCGCCGCTTTCGACGATGCGCTGGACGATGCCCTGAGCGTTTTCGATGCGCGCCCAGGTTTCGCCCGACAGCTCCAAAGTGGCGCCGTGACGGGCGACGGCGACCACGTCCTGCCAACGCAGGGGGTTACCGGTGATGATGATTTTTTCAGCCTGGGACATCTAAAACCTCATGCCTATTCTGTTGATACAAAAACCTGTGGTGAGGGGATTTATCCCCGATGGGCTGCGCAGCAGCCCTCAGGATTGCATGCGGTGTACCTGAAGCAGCCAGGCTGCAGATTTTTGGGGCGGCTTCGCCACCCATCGGGGATAAATCCCCTCACCACAAGCTGTCTCACCACAAAATCTGTCAAACCACCGCCGCCCGCCGCTGCACGAACCGGTCGACATACTCATCCGCCGGCGAATGCAGGATCTCTCTCGGGGTGCCGACCTGAATCAGGCGGCCGTCCTTGAGGATCGCGATGCGGTTGCCGATGCGCACGGCCTCGTCGAGGTCGTGGGTGATGAAGACGATGGTCTTGTGCAGGGTCTTTTGCAGCTCCAGCAACTGGTCCTGCATCTCGGCGCGGATCAGCGGATCCAGCGCACTGAACGCTTCGTCCATCAGGATGATGTCGGTGTCCGCCGCCAATGCACGGGCCAGGCCCACGCGCTGACGCATGCCGCCGGAGAGCTGGTGCGGGTATTTGTTTTCGTAGCCCTTGAGGCCGACGGTGTTGATCCAGTGCAAGGCGCGCTCGTTGCACAGTTGCTTGCTCTCGCCGCGCACTTTCAGGCCGTAGGCGACGTTCTCGATCACGGTCTTGTGCGGCAGCAGGCCGAAGCTCTGGAACACCATGCTGATCTTGTGCCGGCGAAATTCGCGCAGCGCTTCCATGTCGTATTGCAGGATGTCCACACCATCGACCAGGATCGCGCCGCTGGTGGGGTCGATCAGGCGATTGAAGTGGCGCACCAGAGTGGATTTACCCGAGCCGGACAGGCCCATGATCACGAAGATCTCGCCAGTGCCGATGCTCAGCGACAGGTCGTTGACCCCGACCACGCAACCGGTTTCGTTCAGCACCTGATCCTTGGTCTTGCCCTGGCCGACCATCGCCAGTGCGTCCTTGGCGCGGTTGCCGAAAATCTTGAAGACGTTTTTGACTTCGATCTTGCTCACGGTTGCGTTGCTCATTTGCTCACCTCATGCCGTGGCCGACCGTACGCCTGAGTAATGCGGTCGATGACCACCGCGAGAATCACGATCGCCAGACCGGCTTCGAGGCCGCGTCCGACGTTGAGGGTCTGAATCCCCACCAGCACGTCTTCACCCAGACCACGGGCGCCGATCATCGAGGCGATCACCACCATCGACAGGGCCATCATGGTGGTCTGGTTGATCCCGGCCATGATGCTCGGCAGGGCCAGCGGCAGTTGCACGCCGAACAGTTGCTGCCAGCGGTTGGCACCGAAAGCGTTGATCGCTTCCATCACTTCGCCGTCGACCTGGCGGATGCCCAGATCGGTCAGGCGGATCAGCGGCGGCGCGGCGTAGATCACCGTGGCGAAAATCGCCGGGACTTTACCCAGACCGAACAGCATCAGCACCGGAATCAGGTACACGAAGCTGGGCATGGTTTGCATGATGTCGAGCAGCGGCATCAGCACCGAACGCAGGCGATTGCTGCGCGCCGAGAGAATCCCCAGCGGTATGCCGATCAGCACCGATATGATCGTCGCGACCATCATAAGCGCCAGGGTCTGCATGAGTTTGTCCCACAGGCCGACAGCGCCCACCAGGAACAGCAGACCGACGATGACCGCAGTCGTGACGACTTTACGCGTGGCGTGCCAGGCGACGACGCCGACGATCGCCAGCATCAACCACCACGGCGCCGCACGCAGCAGGCCTTCGAGGTTGACGATGGCCCACAGCAGCGTGTCCGAGATGTGGCGAAACACATCACCGTAGTTGGTGACCAGCGCATCGACCCAACCGTTGACCCAGTCGGCGATGGAAAAGGTAAATCTTTCGGGAAACATAAGCGGCTCTCAATCAGAAATCTCAATCAAGCGATTTACGGCATATCTCCCGGCCAGCCTCACGGTTGACCGGGAGGTATCGACCTACAGCGCCGCGTCGATTTTTTTGGCAGCGTCGTCACTGACCCACGCATGCCAGACTTCAGGATGTTCCTTGAGGAAGATTTTCGCCAGCTTCGGCGACTCGATACGTTCCTTCGCCATGCGTCCCAGGTTCTGGTTCAGCAGGTCGATCGGCAGGTTGACCTTTTCCAGCACGGCCACCAGTTCCGGGGCTTGCTCGTGGAAGGCTTTCGACAGGCCGACCTTGATGCTCAGGCTCTTGTCGACGCCCGGTTTTTCTTCGAGTTTGACCGCATCGATCTGGCCCATCAGCGGGGTTGGCGTCCAGTAGTAGAACAGGATCGGCTCGCCACGCTTGTAGCTCGACAGCACCGCCGCATCCAGCGCCGGGCCGGTGCCCGGACGGAAGTTGGTGTAGCTGTTTTCCAGGCCGTAGCTCTTGAGCATTTCGCTGTTGTCCAGCTCGCAGGTCCAGCCGGCCGGGCAGTTGTAGAAGCGGCCCTTGGACGGCTCTTCGGCGTCTTTGAAAATGGCCGCGTATTTGCCCAGATCGGCGATGTTTTTCAGGTCCGGCGCTTTTGGCTCAAGCTTGCGCTTGGCGTCGCCTTCGATCACATAGCGCGGCACGTACCAGCCTTCGACCGCACCAACGATCGGCGCGCCGACACCGACGACCTTGCCGGCCTTCTCGGCCTTGTTCCAGACATCGCTGCGGCCGACCCACTCTTCGGCGAACACTTGAATGTCGTTGCTGCTCAGGGCGTTCTCCATGGTGATGGAGTTGCCCGGCAGGCTGTCGGTCTTGCAGTCGTAGCCTTTCTCCAGCACCACTTGCAGGACGTCGGTCAGCAGCATGCCGCTTTCCCAGTTCAGGCCGGCAAACTTCACCGGTTTGCCCGATTCGCACCAGCCAGCCGCCTGAGTCGCACCGGCACCGGCCAACAGGCCCATGGACAGCAATGTGGTCAGCAGGGTCTTGTTCGATTTCATTGTCGCGACGCTCCTAATCATGAATTGGCTTACGGCAGTTCAAGAGGCATCCAGCCCTGTCCACGTCCAGTCAGGCCTGCGCCGCAGCGCGACTGGCCCCACTTTTTTCAGGTTGTACATCGCTGTTCTGCTCGACCGGCAGAATCAGGTGATCGGGCACCGAGCCGTGCCATTTTTTCGCGCACAGGTAATACAGCGCGGCAGGCAACACCAGACCGATGATCCAGGAGATATCCACATCACCGAGGGCCGCCACCAGCGGGCCGGTGTAGAACTTGGTGGAGATGAACGGCAACTGCACCAGCACACCGAACACATAGATGCTGATCCCGAGCAGGTTCCAGCGCCCGTAACGACCGTTCGGATCGGCCAGCGCCGGCACGTCATAGCGCTCGCGGGTGATGCAGTAGTAGTCGACCAGGTTGATCGCGCTCCATGGCGTGAAGAACGCCAGCAGGAACAGAATGAAAGACTTGAACGCACCGAGGAACGAGTGCTGACCGAGCAAGGCGATCAGGGTGGCCGCACTGACGATCACCAGCACGAACACCAGACGCTGCAGGCGCGAGACCGTCAGGTGGCCACGGAAGCCGCTGATGATGGTCGCGATGCACATGAAGCTGCCGTAGGAGTTCAGCGTCGAGATGGTCACCTTGCCGAACGCGATGCTGAAGTACAGCAGCGCGGCGGTGGCCCCGGTGCCGCCCAGCCCGACGATGTAGGCCACTTCGTGACCGGCGAACTGGCCGTTGGCCGAAGCTGCCGCGAACACGCCGAGGACCATCGCCACCTGCGCGCCGATGACCGAACCTGCGCCAGCGGCAAAGAAGGTTTTCACCGAGGAAATCTTGCTCGGCAGGTAACGCGAGTAGTCCGCCACATAAGGGCCGAAAGCGATCTGCCAGGACGCCGCGAGCGACACCGCCAGCAGGAAGCTGCTCCAGCTGAAGTGGCGAATTTGCAGGAGTGCGCCAACGTCCACCTGGCTCAGCAGACGGCTGAACAGATACACAAAGGCAATCACGCCAATCACACTGGCGACCCGGCCGATCCAGTGGATCACCCGATAGCCAAGCACCGTAACCAGCACGATGACACTGGCGAACAGCAGGATGCCGACGGTGTCGCTGACGCCAAACAACTGGCCCAGCGCCTGACCGGAAAGCACCGTACCGGTGGCGGTGAAACCCAGGTACATCAGGCACACCAGCACGATCGGGATCGCCGCACCGTACACGCCAAATTGCACGCGGCTGGAAATCATCTGCGGCAGGCCCAGCTTCGGCCCTTGCGCCGCATGCAGCGCCATCACGCCGCCGCCCAGCAGTTGACCGATCAACAGACCGATCAACGACCAGAACACATCACCGCCCAGCACCACGGCCAGAGCCCCGGTGACAATCGCAGTGATTTGCAGATTCGCACCCATCCACAGGGTGAACTGGCTAAACAGACGACCGTGTCTTTCCGCTTCCGGGATGTAGTCGATCGAACGCCTTTCGATCAACGGTTTGTTGCTTGCACGATCAGGGGTTACAGCCATGATTCAACCTCTGTGGATTGTTATTCGAGTTCACTGAGCGTCTTGCGCGGGGTGCTTTTGGTGGGAACGGGCTTGCTCGCGAAGGGGCCGGCACATTCGAAACATGTGCTGATTGATCCAGCGCATTCGTGAGCAAGCCCACTCCCACCAAAAGCATTTCCCACAGAATTGCGTTTATTTACCGGTAATCATCGGCAGGTTCAGGCCCTGCTCCTTGGCGCAGTCGATGGCGATCTGGTAACCGGCATCGGCGTGACGCATGACACCGGTGGCCGGGTCGTTGTGCAGGACGCGGGCAATGCGCTCGGCCGCTTCGTCGGTACCGTCGCAGACAATTACCATGCCCGAGTGCTGGGAGAAGCCCATGCCGACACCGCCACCGTGGTGCAGGGAAACCCAGGTCGCGCCGCTCGCGGTGTTGAGCAGAGCGTTAAGCAGCGGCCAGTCGGAGACCGCGTCGGAACCGTCCTGCATCGATTCGGTTTCACGGTTCGGGCTGGCTACCGAGCCGGAGTCGAGGTGGTCGCGACCGATGACGATCGGCGCCGACAGCTCACCGCTGCGCACCATTTCGTTGAACGCCAGACCGAGCTTGGCGCGCAGACCCAGACCGACCCAGCAGATACGTGCCGGCAGACCCTGGAAGCTGATGCGCTCGCGGGCCATGTCCAGCCAGTTGTGCAGGTGCGCGTCATCCGGGATCAGCTCTTTGACTTTGGCGTCGGTCTTGAAGATGTCCTGCGGATCACCCGACAGCGCCGCCCAACGGAACGGGCCGATGCCACGGCAGAACAGCGGACGGATATAGGCCGGGACGAAGCCCGGGAAGTCGAACGCGTTTTCCACGCCTTCTTCCTGCGCCATCTGACGGATGTTGTTGCCGTAGTCGAAGGTCGGAATGCCCTGCTTCTGGAAATCCAGCATGGCTTTGACGTGGACCGCCATCGATTGCTTGGCGGCTTTGATCACGGCCGCCGGCTCGGTCTTGGCACGAGCGCGGTACTCTTCCCAGGTCCAGCCCGCCGGCAGGTAGCCGTTCAGTGGGTCGTGGGCGCTAGTCTGGTCGGTGACCATGTCCGGGCGCACGCCGCGCTTGACCAGTTCCGGCAGGATTTCTGCCGCGTTGCCCAGCAGCGCGATGGAAATCGCTTTGCCTTCGGCGGTGTATTTGGCGATGCGCGCCAGGGCGTCATCAAGGTCTTTGGCCTGCTCATCGACGTAGCGGCTTTTCAGGCGGAAATCGATGCTCACCTGCTGGCATTCGATGTTCAGCGAGCAGGCACCGGCCAGGGTGGCGGCCAGTGGCTGGGCACCGCCCATGCCGCCGAGACCGGCGGTCAGCACCCACTTGCCCTTGAGGTTGTCGTTGTAGTGCTGGCGACCGGCTTCGACGAAGGTTTCGTAGGTGCCCTGAACGATGCCCTGGCTGCCGATGTAGATCCAGCTGCCGGCGGTCATCTGGCCGTACATGGCCAGGCCTTTGGCGTCGAGTTCGTTGAAGTGTTCCCAGCTCGCCCAGTGCGGCACCAGGTTGGAGTTGGCGATCAGTACGCGCGGGGCGTTGCTGTGAGTCTTGAACACGCCGACCGGCTTGCCGGATTGCACCAGCAGGGTTTCGTCGTCATTGAGGTGGGTCAGGCTCTCGACGATTTTGTCGTAGCACTCCCAGTTACGCGCCGCGCGACCGATGCCACCGTAGACCACCAGCTCTTTCGGGTTCTCGGCCACTTCCGGATCGAGGTTGTTCATCAGCATGCGCAGCGGCGCTTCGGTCAGCCAGCTCTTGGCGGTCAGCTTGTTGCCGCGCGATGCACGGATTTCGACGTCACGTCTCTTTGTATAAACGGCAGTTGTAGGCTTATTGTCAGTCACGAAAAAGACTCCTCAGCGATCAATTCAAACCAACCCTGGCAGTGGGCAAGCAGCCTGTGCGCCTCAATGCGCGACAAGCGAATCAGTGGACGCTGCGGACTTATACGCATACGTCTTTACTTGTACATACAAGCATATGCAATCAAGTGGCCAACTTGCCGGCGGGCTGTTCAGGAAAAATTGCGGACAGCGCTGGAGAGCGCCTGACACAAGGGTTGTGGCGTGGATGAATTTTTTTGCAGCGAGGAAATGAGGTGGCGGCGGATCGTTACGAACCCGTGGTTTTGCGCCACGCTGGGGCGTTCGGTAACAAGTTGGTGCGCTGGGGGAAACAGGAATTGAAATGCAATTGTGGTGAGGGGATTTATCCCCGATGGACTGCGCAGCAGGCCCCTGCTTTTTAATCAAAAACGGGGCCGCTCCGCGACCCATCGGGGATAAATCCCCTCACCACAGGATGTGTTACCAGATTTAGATCAGCGCGCTGTCAGCTCGATCACGCAGCACGGAGCATTGACGGCCACTTCAACCAGACCGCTGTTACCGTCCAGTTGCAGGCAATCATGTCGGCCCAGTTGCGCGACGCTGTCAGCGACTTTCGCCTCAAGCAACTCACTGACACTGAATACCACCAACGTCCCCGCCGAGCTGAAGAACCGCTGCTCGCCGTCCAGCCACTGCAAGCGCGCGCTGTAACGCTGTGGCGCGTAGATCAGGTTGAAGTCGCGGATCGCGCCGCCGAGCAAGGTGCAGGAGACCTGGCTTTCGCCGCTGAACGCAAACGGGTCCAGCGGTAACAGTGGGCGCGTGTCATCACCGTCGACACACAGGGTCATGCCATCGCCCTGCAACACGGTGATCACCCGCTGATAACCGCTGAAGGTGGAGAACCCCCCGGACTCGGCGATGTCGGCGATCGACAGGCGCCAGCCGAACCCCTCCAGGCCTGCGCCCGCATCGCGGGTGATTTCTTCGGTGCTGCCGCCGCCGTTTTTCCACGGCATGCGCGGGTAGCCTTCGGCGCGTAAAACTTTCAGTGCACTCATTTATGAAAGCGTCCTTCCAGACGATGACGGGAACCTGGGTGGATCAGGCGCGCCGCAGTCACCGGCTGCCGCCCTGACCAGGTGCGGCGACGGATCAGCAGGCACGGCTCGCCTTTTTCGATCTGCAGCAACTTGCACTCGGACGGCTCGGCGAGGATCGCTTCAACCACGTGCTCGCCTTCGGTCAGCGGCGCGACCTGGTTGAGATAGGCATATGGCGTTTGCAGGGTGAAGTCCTGCTTGAGGTAGTCCGGGGCGACCAGTGCGTTGACGAAACGGTCTTCGATTTGCACCGGAATATCGTTTTCGTAATGCACGATCAGCGAGTGGAAAACCTTCTGCCCTTCGCGCATGTCCAGCGCCAGCGCGCGCTCGGAACCGGCGGCCTCTTCTTCGAGGGTGATCACCTGGCAGGTGTGGCGATGGCCACGGGAGGCGATTTCGTCGGCGATGTTGTGCACTTCGAACAGCGCGGACTGGCTTTTCGGTTCGGCGACAAACGTACCGACACCTTGCATGCGCACCAGCAGACCGTCGGCCGTCATCTCGCGCAGGGCGCGGTTGATGGTCATGCGGCTGAAACCGAGCTGGCTGACCAGTTCGCTTTCCGATGGCACGCGGTAGTGCGGTGGCCAGTTACCGCTGTCGATCTGTTGGGTGATCATCTGTTTGACGCGGGCGTACAAGGGCGCCGGACTGTCGCCCAGGTTCGCGGCCAACGGAGAGACTGGAGGCGGAGTCGGCACGGTTGATCCCTGTTTATTGGCTGAAAGTTGCTAGCTTGCCGGAGTTTACCGGGCAGGCAAACGTCTGTATATGTATATACAAATAACACACGATGGGGTGCTGAACCATGTCCGCCTTCTTTGCCGAACGCGCGCTGCTGCCTAACGGATGGGCCAACAATGTACGTCTTGAGGTCAGCGCCGATGGCCTGCTGACCCGAATCCTGGCCGATTCCACCGCAGACGGCGCCGAGCGGCTGAGCGGTCCGCTGCTGCCGGGGATGCCCAATCTGCACTCCCACGCCTTCCAGCGCGCAATGGCCGGGCTGGCCGAGGTGGCCGGTAATCCGAACGACAGTTTCTGGACCTGGCGTGACCTGATGTATCGGCTGGTCGGAAAAATCAGCCCGGAGCAACTCGGCGTCATTGCCCGTCAGCTGTACATCGAAATGCTCAAGGCCGGTTACACCTCGGTCGCCGAATTCCACTACGTGCACCACGACAACAACGGTCAGCCGTATGCCGATCCGGCCGAGCTGGCGCTGCGCATCAGTCAGGCCGCAAGCGACAGCGGCATCGGCCTGACCCTGCTGCCGGTGCTCTATAGCCACTCGGGTTTCGGCGGTCAGATGCCGAACGATGGCCAGCGCCGCTTCATCAACAGCAGCGAAAACTATCTGAAGCTGCAAGCACGCCTGCAACCCCTGCTGGCGCAGCAAAAAGCCCAATCGCTGGGTCTGTGCTTCCACTCGTTGCGCGCGGTCACCCCGCAGCAGATCAGCGAAGTATTGGCCGCCAGCGACAAGCAATGTCCGGTACATATCCACATCGCCGAACAGCAAAAGGAAGTCGATGACTGCCTGAGCTGGAGCGGCCGCCGTCCATTGCAGTGGCTGTACGAAAACACTGAAGTCGATCAGCGCTGGTGTCTGGTCCACGCGACTCACGCCAACCCGGAAGAAGTCACGCTGATGGCCAAGAGTCGCGCCATCGCCGGCCTGTGCCTGACCACCGAAGCCAACCTCGGCGACGGGATTTTCCCGGCGGTGGATTTCCTCGCTCAGGGCGGCCGCATGGGCATCGGATCCGATAGCCATGTGTCGCTCAGCGTGGTCGAAGAGTTGCGCTGGCTGGAATACGGCCAGCGGCTGCGCGACCAGCGGCGTAATCGTTTGTATGGCGCGGATCAGCCGATGGTCGGGCGCACGCTATATGACGCGGCACTGGATGGCGGCGCCCAGGCTTTGGGACAGCCGATCGGTGCGCTGGAAGTCGGCAAGCGTGCGGACTGGATCGTACTCGACGGCAATGACCCGTATCTGGCCACGGCCAGTGGTGACGGGATCTTGAATCGCTGGTTGTTTGCCGGTGGCGATCGGCAGGTGCGCGACGTGCTGGTCAACGGCCAATGGGTGGTGCGTGACGGGCGGCATGCCGGCGAAGAGGAAAGTGCCAGAGCCTTCACCCAGGTTCTGCGCGAACTTCTGGGCTGACACAAAACAAAAATGTGGGAGCGGGCTTGCTCGCGAAAGCGGTGTATCAGTCAACATTTCAATCGACTGACACGCCCTCTTCGCGAGCAAGCCCGCTCCCACATTTGATCTTTGGTGATGCTTAATTCGAGGTTTTGGCCATCTGTCGATCCGACGCCCGCCAGATCAGGCGCGTGGTGTCGTAACCCTGCTGCCGCGCCTTGCTCAGCAACTCTTCACGCACTTCAGCGTTGACGGTCGGCGTACGCGACAGCAGCCACATGTACTTGCGACTCGGATCGCCAACGATGGCGGTCTTGTAGTCATCGCTGACGTACAGCACCCAGTATTGCCCCTTCGCCACACCCGGAATCAGCCGCGAGAACCAGGTATCGAACTCGACCCACAACTTGTCGGTCTTGCCCGGCACCTGTGGGTAAGCCGTGCCCTTGACCTCTTCCCACTGCCAGTCGGCCGTCAGGCAACGGTTGAGCACATCGACGTTGCCGTTGGTCTCGAGCGTGTAATGGGCCTCGGATTGCGCACAGTTGCGCTGAAAGTACATCGGCATCCGCGCCAGTTCGTACCAGGTACCCTGGTAACGCTTGAGGTTGACCTCGTGGGCCGTCTTGGGCGCCAGCGGATCTTCACCGTGCGTGGCGCAGCCGGCCAGTACCAGGCCGGCAAAAAGGACAAGCAATAACCGCTTCATTGTTTTTCTCCCGTGGGCGCACAGCCCCGGTTTACTTCAGGCCTTGGCCGGAAAACATCAGCACTTTGTCACCGGCGTACTGCACGCTGATAAAGCTGTTCTTGTCGCCCCAGGTGCAACTGGACATGCCGAGCGCGCCCGAGCAGTCGGTAGGTTTGCCGAGCAACGTCTCGACTTCGGCCTTGGCCATGCCGGCCGACAGTTTCGAGTAGTTTTCCTGATTGACCTTGCTGCATGCGGCGAGCAGCACGCAAAAGGTCAGAAGGGCGATAGATCGCAGCGACATGAAGTAACTCCTGGAACGGAAGGGGGATGGCATGGGGCCAACCAGAAGCTTAGAAGAGAAAACCCTCATCTGGTTCCCTTCAGAAATGGCTATTTATTGCTCCGCTCGTCTGGCTTTTGCCGATAAATCAGACACTTTGCAGGGCTTCTGAGCATTTCGTCGCTTTTCACAAAAGCGCCCTAATCTTTGGCGCACCGAGGCCGAAATAAGAGCAGCGCAAAGCCCCCGAGTGTGGCAAATTGCCGCCCTTTCTCGACCAGCCCCTTCGCGGTAGTTCATTCGATGACCAGAAACATGAAATTCAGCCACAAGATCTTGTTGGCTGCCGCCCTTGTGGTGGCCGTTGCATTCGCCTGTTTCATTTTGTTCAACGACTATCGACAACGCGAAGCCCTGAGCAGCAGCACCGAAGCCTCGATGCAGGAACTGGGCAGCCTGACCACCAGCAACATCCAGACCTGGCTGGAAAGCCGTATCCAGTTGCTGCAATCGCTGTCGCAGCAGGTCGCCGCCGACGGCAGCGCCCCGGCCAGCCTCAAGCGCATCATCGACCTGCCCGCCTACACCGGCAATTTCCAGCTCAGCTACTTCGGCGGCGCTGACGGCGTGATGTTCTCGGTGCCCGCCGGCAACCGCGCGCCGGACTACGACCCGCGCGCCCGTGGCTGGTACAAGGCAGCCAACAGCGCGCAGCAGACCATCGTCACCGAACCCTACATCGCCGCTTCGTCGGGCAAACTGGTGATCACCGTCGCCACCCCGGTGCAGCGTCAGGGCCAGATGATCGGCGTGGCCGGTGCCGACATCGACCTGACCAGTGTCAGCGCGATCATCAACTCGCTCAACTTTGGTGGCCACGGCCATGCGTTCATCGTCAGCGCCGATGGCAAGATCCTGATTCACCCGGACAGCAAACTGGTCCTGAAAACCCTCGCCGAGGCTTATCCAAACGGCGCACCGAAAGTCAGCCCGGGCCTGAAAGAAGTCGAATTCGACGGCAAGACCCAACTGATCTCGTTCACCCGCGTCAACGGCGTGCCATCGGCTGACTGGTACGTGGCGCTGGTGCTGGACAAAGACACCGCGTTCTCGATGCTCAGCGAATTCCGCACCTCGGCGCTGATCGCCATGGTGATTGCCGTGGTGATCATCATCGCCCTGCTCGGCATGCTGATTCGCGTACTGATGCAGCCACTGCTGACCATGGGTCGCGCCATGCACGACATCGCCGAAGGTGAAGGCGACCTGACCAAGCGCCTGGTGATCCACGGCCACGACGAGTTCGGCGCGCTGGGCCTGTCGTTCAACCGCTTCGTCGAGCGTATTCACACCTCGATCCGCGAAGTGTCCTCGGCCACCGGCCAAGTCAACGAAGTCGCCCTGCGCGTGGTCGCCGCGTCGAACTCGTCGATGTACAACTCCGATCAGCAAGCGACCCGCACCAACAGCGTGGCCGCGGCGATCAACCAGCTCGGCGCCGCCGCTCAGGAAATCGCCCAGAACGCCGCCCTCGCCTCGCAGCATTCGAGCGACGCGCGCAGCCTGGCGGTCGACGGCCAGCAGGTTGTGGATAAAACCATTCAGGCCATGCAGCAGCTGTCGGCAAAAATCAGCGACTCCTGCGGCAACATCGAAACCCTCAACAGCAACACGGTGAACATCGGGCAGATTCTGGAAGTGATCACCAGCATCTCGCAGCAGACCAACCTGCTGGCGCTCAACGCCGCGATCGAAGCGGCCCGCGCCGGTGAGGCTGGCCGTGGTTTCGCCGTAGTTGCTGACGAAGTACGCAACCTCGCGCACCGTACCCAGGATTCGGCGCAGCAAGTGCAGAAGATGATCGAAGAACTGCAGGTCGGCGCACGCCAGGCAGTCAGCATCATGACCGAGAGCCAGCGCGAGAGCGAAAGCAGCGTCGGCATCGCCAACCAGGCCGGCGAACGTCTGGGCAGCGTGACCCAACGCATCGGCGAGATCGACGGGATGAACCAGTCGGTGGCTACCGCGACCGAAGAGCAGACCGCGGTGGTCGAGTCGATCAACGTCGACATCAACGAGATCAACACGCTGAACCAGGAAGGTGTCGAGAACCTGCAGGCAACCTTGCGCGCGTGCTCGGATCTGGAGCAGCAGGCGGCGCGGTTGAAGCAGCTGGTAGGCAGCTTCAGGATCTAAGGCGCGGCCACTGGCCTCTTCGCGAGCAAGCCCGCTCCCACAGGTTTTTGTGAACGACACAGATCCCCTTTGGGAGGCAGCCTGCTGGCGATGACGGCGTTAGCGACGATTGAATTTTGAGTTGAAATACGCTGGTCAGCTCGCAATGACGCTGGACTGAATTAAGACTAAACTCAGTCCTGTTCAATTTGGCGAGACTCAACCATGAAGCTTTCATCGCAAATCAAACCGATCAGCTACCTCAAAAGTCATACAGCGGAGATCGTCAAGTCGATCACTGAAAGCCGTGAGCCATTGGTCATCACCCAAAATGGTGAAGCCAAGCTTGTAGTTATGGACGTGAAAAGCTTTGAGGAGCAGGAAGACACAATGGCTTTGCTGAAGCTATTGGCAATGGGCAATCGGGAGATTGAGGAAGGCAAGTATCGAGACGCTGAGGATGTTTTCGCGGACTTGGACAGGGCCGACCATCAATGAGTTTAAAGGTCGTTATTCTTCAGTCCGCACAGACAGATCTCAAAGAACTCCGTACCTACCTTATCAAACAGTTCTCGAGTCAGACGTGGCAGAGTACCTACGCTGATCTCAAGACCGCCATTCTTGGTCTCGCAGACCTTCCTTATTCCGGTTCAATCCCCGAGGAAATCGAGAAGCTCAATCTTGGTCAATACCGACAAATCATTTCCGGGATGAACCGAGTCATTTATGAAGTCAGAGAAAAAACCGTCTTCGTTCATATCATTGTCGACTCAAGAAAAAGCCTGCCTTCACTTTTGATGAAGAGGCTGTTAAACGGCAATCCTTGAACTCAACAAATCAGAACCGTGACCCAGGCTGACTGAGAAACGCCAACTCCTCAGCCGTAGACTCCCGCCCCAACACCGCATTGCGATGCGGAAACCTTCCAAACCGCGCAATCACTTTCCGATGCCGCTCGGCATAATCCAGATTGTCGGCAAACACCGCCCGCTCGGCTTCCGGCTGTTCGGCCAGCAGATCGATAAAGCGCGAAACGGCTTCGTTCTGCACCGCGAGGTTTTCGCAGTGTTCGAACACCAGATAAATGAATACCCGCTGGATCGGCTTCAGTTGCCGGTCGAAGTCCGCCGCAATGCCTTGGGCGACAAGCTTCTGCGCACGCAGATCACCCGAGAATGCTTTGGGCGTGTCGCGAAAGATCATGCGCGGCAGTTGATCGAGCAACAGCACTACCGCCAGCCAACCTTCGGGACGTTGCGTCCACTCGGTCAATTCGCCAGCGAGGGCCTGATCGACAAAGACCCCGAAACGCTCACGCGCTTCGAGGTCTTGGCTGTCTTTCTTGCCGAACCACAACTTGCCCTTGTCAGCCGCAATCTCGTCCGGTGATTCGGCGTGTCCGAACCACCAATCGAGCAACGGCTGCCAGGGCGCGCTCATGGCTTATTCCTTGTGGTAAGCCGTGGCGCGGGCGACTTCTTCTTTCGAGCCGAGGAACACCGCTACGCGCTGGTGCAGGCCTTCGGGCTGGATGTCGAGGATGCGCTGGTGACCGTCGGTGGACGCACCGCCGGCCTGTTCCACCAGGAACGACATCGGGTTGGCTTCGTACATCAGACGCAGTTTGCCAGGCTTGGATGGCTCACGGCTGTCGCGTGGGTACATGAACAGGCCGCCACGGGTCAGGATGCGGTGTACGTCGGCCACCATCGCGGCGACCCAGCGCATGTTGTAGTTCTTCTTCAGCGGGCCTTCTTCGCCGGCCAGCAGTTCGCTGACGTAGCGTTGTACCGGGGCTTCCCAGTGGCGCTGGTTGGACATGTTGATTGCGAATTCCTGGGTGGTTTCAGGAATGGTGATGTCTTCGTGGGTCAGCACGAAGCTGCCCATTTCGCGGTCCAGGGTGAAGCCTTTGACGCCGTCGCCCAGGGTCAGTACCAACATGGTCTGCGGGCCGTAGATCGCGTAACCGGCAGCAACCTGCTGGGTGCCTGGCTGCAGGAAGGCTTTTTCGTTCAGCGCTTCGTTCTGGCTCAGGTATTCGTTCGGGCAACGCAGTACCGAGAAGATGGTGCCGACCGGGGCGTTGATGTCGATGTTCGACGAGCCGTCCAGTGGGTCGAATACCAGCAGGTAGGCGCCTTTCGGGTATTTTCCCGGGATCTGGTAGGCATTGTCCATTTCTTCGGACGCCATGCCGGCCAGGTGACCGCCCCATTCGTTGGCTTCGAGCAGGATTTCGTTCGACAGCACGTCGAGTTTCTTCTGCACTTCGCCTTGGACGTTTTCAGTGCCCATGCTGCCCAGAACACCACCCAGGGCGCCTTTGGACACGGCGTGGCTGATCTCTTTGCAGGCACGCGCCACCACTTCGATCAGGAAGCGCAGATCGGCAGGAGTGTTATTGCTGCGGGTCTGCTCAATCAAATAGCGACTCAGGGTAACGCGGGACATGGACGGCTCCGGTGGAATGGGGGGGCTAAAAACCCGCGCAGTTTACAGGGAGTCTGAAAACGTAGCGAGCGATGACGCCCGGTAACGTGCATTGGGGCGCAATTGCTTCCATCAGACGTGAACGGGTCGAGAGAGTTCAGGCACCGCATTCAGCGTAGTTCGAAACGGGACGGGTGGTGCATGCGGATCCGCGACCGATCTGAAATTCTTGTTGGCCGATCGGCCGCCTTCGCGAGCAAGCCCGCTCCCACAGTTGACCGAGTAGCCCTGCTGGACGCGATCAATGTGGGAGCGGGCTTGCTCGCGAATGGCGCGCAGCGCCAGCCATGCTCAGGAATTGGTCGGTGGCTTGCGCAACAGGCTCGCCGCCATCGCCCCGAGGAACACCACGCTCACCAGCAACACCGCCCACAGGCCGATCTTCTTCCAGTTGGTCTCCGGCATCGCCGCCGCCTCACTGCTCGCCACCTGCGTGGTGACCACTTCGCCCTGCACCGTTGCCTTGCCCAGCGTCGCGAGTTTTTCCGGTTTGAAATCCGGAATCAGCGTGCTCAGCGGCAGGTTTGCGGTTTTCACCGACGGATTGCCCAGCGCCAGACTGTAAGGCCCTTCACCACGCGCAAGGAAAATCACCTGCGTCGCCCGCACCGCGTATTTCAGGCTCGGTGCCTGCTCGCCCAGACCACCGCCGCGCTCGTCCACGCTCAGTTTCAATTGCTGCACAGTCTGCCCGTACAACTGCAATTCGTTCTGCACCACGTCCTGACCGTTCTGGGTCAGGCGATACAGCAAACCGTTGCTCAACGTCTGCCACGGCAGGCTGCTTTCGCGCCGGCCCGCTAGCGTGACCGGAGCCAGACTGTTCGGCTGCTTCAGCTCGACCTGCACCCGCTCGACACTCAGCCCCATCGGCAACTGCCAGGTGTACTCGCCGGACTGGGTGCTGCTGCCCGCCAGCGCTTGCGACCAGACCAACGGCAGCGGCACGTTGCGTGGATCGCTGCTTTTCAATTGTGCCGAAGTCAGGATCGGCGCCGACGTCGGCGCCTCCCACAACAGGCGCAGATAGCGTGCCGATTGCCCCGGCAGCGCGACCTCATGCTGTTCGATGCGCTCGTCGGAAAAGGTCAGCCGTGCCACCTGCCCCTCACCCCACGCCTGCCAATGCTGCAAGTCATCACTGGCCTCGATGCTGAAGCGCTGGAAGCCGTCACGCTCGCTGGTCCAGTCGAAAATAAGTTGCTGCAGCGGCGCCTTGATCGCACTGGCATCGAGCAGCCAGCCACGCAGCACTTCTTCGCCGGCCTCCAGTTGAGTCGACGGCTGCACTTCAACCAATGTGCCGGTGGTGGTCGATTGCACACGCACGTTCGGCGCACGCTCACTGGCATCGGCGGCGTTGTACAGCGGGAACCACTTCACCTCATGCAACTGACCGTCGTCGCGGGTCTGCGCCGATTCGCGGGCCAGGGCGTAGGCTTGCGGTTCACCGGCGGCGTTGAATATGCGCAGGTCGCTGAGATCGGTCTGGCGTGCCTGCAATTGCGCGCTCAGCGGCAGGTCGAGGCGATACCACGGACCGTTGCCACTCACCGCCAGCGGCACCTGCGTGGCGAAGTCCGCCGGTTTTTCCAGGGCGCCGGCAGTCATCACCACACCCAGCGCCAACCACCCCAGATTCAGCATGCGACTCAAGATGAAACTCCTTCGGTGTCCGGGACGGGTTTGTCCGCTGCCGGTTCGGCTTCGACGCGTTTCGGTGGCAGCGGTGCAAAGTAGCCCACCACCAGCAGCAACACACCGACGCCGATAAACGAGACGATCCGGGCGAGGCCGCCACGGTTGCTCAATTCGACAAAAATCAGTTTGGCCACCACCAGCGCAATCAGCGCCGCGCCGATCAGCCAGACTTCGCGCCGGTGACGCAGATGTCCGCCGATCATCAGCCCCAGCGCCATCAGGGTCCAGACGATGGACAACCCGGCCTGCACCAGCATCGATTCGAGCAGCAGATCCAGCTCGAACGGAATGCCCGCCCAATGGTGCGCAGCACGGGTCACCAGCGCAGTGCAGAAAGCGAACAGCGAAACCCCGGCGACCAGTTGCGTGGCGTACTCGGCGTAATCCTTGCGCAGGGCAAAATGCGTCACCGCATAACGCGACCACACGTACACCCCGAACAGGGCGAACAGCAAACCCAGTTCCAGCGGGTTGATCAGCGGCACGTACGGCAGCGGCTCGGCGTTACCGTCGCTGACGCCGTTGGCCAGCCAGAACCACGCCAGCATCAGCACTGCCAGCGGCGCGGCGGCGTACAAACGATATTCGCGCGGGAACGCTGCCACCGGCCATGGCCAGTTGCGCGGAGCCGCCGCCAGCAACAGATACAGGCTCGGCAGGATTGCCCAGCCCAGCCAGCGCCACGCGTTGTATTGCTCGGACAACAGCAGCAAGCCGTAGCGCAACTCCAGCGCCAGCACGCCAATCAGCAGCCAGCAACCCAGCACATGCGCCGTGCTCAAGGCCCGAGCCGGCAGCATCGGCGCCAAGCGCCGCAAGCTGAAGAAGTGCACGACGAACACCAATACCCACGCCAGCCAGCCGAAGTTCGCCGCCGGGTGATAACGCGCATGCCACGCCGCCAGCAGCACCAGCCCCGCCGCCGGAATCAGCAAGGTGCAGAGCAAGCCCAGCGCCGGCCATTTCAGACGCAGCGACAACAGCGTCCACAGCGCCACACTCAGCGCAGCGACCAGCAGCAACAGCGTCGCCTGCAGATTCAGCGGTGCAAAACGCAGCACCTCGCTGACCCACGCCAACGCCCACCAACCGGCGCCCCACACCAGCAGCACTTCGGACAGGCGTTGCAAACTCAGCGCATCGAAGGCCGAGGCGTGATTGCCCAATTGCAGGCGCCAGGCACCGACCAGCGCGGCCAACCCCAGCACCAGCGGCGTCCAGAAGCCGCCATGGGCCAACGGCCGCAGACCTTCGCTGGACAGCGGCCCGAGCAACGCGGGGCCGGCGAGCAAAAACGCCGTGCCGCCGATCAACTGCAACAACAGCCCAAAGACAAAACTCACGCGCTGTTTGAGGTACAGGCTGAGCCAGATGATCAACAGACCGCTGGCCGCCCAGACCGCACTCGCGGTTTGCCACGGCAGCACGAACAGCACTGCCAGATTGATCAGTACCAATCCCGCCAGCAACACCACCGACAACCCGCGCAGCAGCCGCACATCGCCGCGCACCATCTCGTCGCGCGCCGCCAGCAGCATGCCGGCGATCAACGCCAGACCGATCAGCGATGCGCTGAGCAAACCGCTCCAACCGGCACTGAATACGGCCGCCGAATCCTCGCCCGCGCCTTGCAGGCGCAACAGGAATAGCGCGCCGCCGAGCAACTGCACGGCGAACGCGGTGAACAGGAACGTGCGCGATTGCAGGCGCAGGCCGACAAACAAGGTCACCAGCCCGGCCAAGGCCCAACTGATCGCGGTCGCCTGAACCAGGAAAAACAGCGGCGCCAACAAGTACAGGAACGTCAGGCCCAGTGCCGCCAGCACCGGAAGGCCCTGGCGCTCCCACGGCGAAGCCTGTTCCGGCGCGGCTTTGCGCAACTGATAGAAACTGAACAGCAACGCGATGCCGAGCATCAACGCCCCCAGCGGTGCGCCGTCAAGCAGGCTGCTTGTGCCGACCCGCAACTGGCTGAGGAACGCTAGCGCCGAACCCAGTTGCAGCAGCAGGGCAAACGCCCGGGCGAACGGCCGCTGCTGACGCAGACCGAGCCAGAAAATCCCCGCGCCCTCCACTGCCCACGCCGCCGAAGTCCAGCGCGCATCGAGGCCCAGCGGGATCGCCAGACTGGCGAAAATCACCCCCAGCGCCAGACAGGTTTCACCGAGCAGCAATGCGCGCCCGCGCATCAACACCCGGGCCAGACCCATGTAGATCACGCCCAGTGCGAGTGCGCTGAACGCGGCGGCGAACTCCAGGTGCTGCACCAGCGCAAACTGCAAGCCGAAGCCCACGATCGGCGGGCCGAACAGCATCGTGCCGTCAACGTAGTCGCCCTTGCGCGCCGACCACTGGAGCAGCGCCTCGCGTTCGCCGTCCGCTGGCGCATCGGGCATGTCGAGCAACTTGCGCCGGGCGAACAGCAGGCCGATGGCCAGATACATCAGGAAGAACAGGATCAGGAACGGCTCGGTGCTCCACAGCAGCTCCGGGGCGTAGGAACGCAGGCCCCAGGCGAAGCCGATACCGAACGTGCCGACGAACCCGATCAGGTTGAGCAGGCGCCAGGCCTTGAACCACGCAATGGCGAGAATGCCGGCATTGAGCAGCGCGAAATAGCTGAACAGCGCGACATGGTTGCCCTCCCCGGTCGAGGTCAGGATCGGTGCGGCGAAACCGCCAAGCGCAGCGGCGGCGGCCAGTCCAAGAGCATCCTGAGTGATGGCGAGAATCGCCGAGAACAGCGTGACCGCCACCAGCAGACCCAGCGCGGCGGACGGATCGAGCAGCGGATGCAGACGCATCGCCGCAAACACTGTCAGGTACAGCACCGCGATCCCGGTGCCTTGCAGGATCAGCGCATAGCTGTTGTTGCGTGTGCGCAGCCACCAGCCCAGCGCCAGCAGGGCCAACGCCGCCGCCGCGACGCTGGCGTAACGCAATTCGATTGGCACCACCATGCCTTCGGTGGCGTAGCGCAACAGGAAGGCCAGACCGAAAAACAGCAGCACCACACCGACCCGCAGCACGGTGTTGCCGCCGAACAGCCAGTTGCGCGCAGCGCGGATGCCACGCTCGATCAGGTTCGGGCCACGGGGTTCGGCAGGTTGTGCGGGGGGTGATGGTTCGGCAGTGACGGCGTCCAGATGCCAGACATCGGCCGGCAGTGGCTGACTGGATTCGCTGGCAACGGCAGAGATCGGTTCGAGCTCGGGTGGCAGTTCCCAGACCAGATCCGGCGCGTCGGCGGGTGCTTGTTCGGCGACGATGGCGGGCTCGCTGACCGGTTCCGCGCTTGCCGCTGGCACCGCGTGAGAGGGAGAGCCTTCCAGCAGATACAGGCGCTGCGCGACGCCTTGCAAGGCCACCTTCGTCTGTTCAAGTTGGCGTTGTTGCTCCGCAGTCTGCCTGCCGAGCTGGGCGATGCGCAGCGTTTGCCCGATCGCCAGTCCCAGCAGCGCACCCAGCAGTGCATCACTGAACGACTCGTCGAGCAGCCAGCCGAGCAATAGCCCGATCAACATGAACATCCATTGCATGGTCGATATCCCTAAGCAGCCCCAAGGCGGGGCAATCCCGACAGTCGCTTCAGTCTAGGCAAAATCCAATGTGGGAGCGGCGGTGCGACGATTCGACTTGCTCGCGAAGGCGTTGTGTCAGTCGATATCCAATTGACTGATACAACGCCTTCGCGAGCAAGCCCGCTCCCACAAGGGGGTCTTGTGCTAACTGACACATTCGGTAACCGGCGCTCAGTATATCGATCCGGCCCAACAAACGCTGGGCCTTGCGCACATTTGTTGCGAAAGATTACTCCAGCGCTTTCCAGATATCCGTGGCGTACTCGCGAATCGTCCGGTCTGACGAAAACCAGCCCATGCGCGCCGTGTTGAGCACTGCCGAACGCCACCAGTTATTGGAATCGTGCCAGTGCGCATCGACGCGCATCTGCGCTTCCCAGTACGAGTCGAAGTCGGCGCAGACCAGGAAGCGGTCGTAGTCCACCAGCGAATCGATCAGCCCGGTGTAGCGCGACGTGTCGTCCGGCGAAAACACACCACTACGGATCGCTTGCAGCACATCGTTCAGACGATGGGACGCAGCGATATCCGGTGCGGCGCTGAACTCGTGGTTCTGTTTACGCGCTTCGACCTGCTGCGCGCTGAGGCCGAAGATGAACATGTGCTCGGCGCCGATGCGCTCGCACATTTCCACGTTGGCGCCATCGAGGGTGCCGATGGTCAGTGCGCCATTGAGGCCGAACTTCATGTTGCTGGTGCCCGAAGCCTCGAAACCGGCGGTGGAAATCTGCTCGGACAAGTCCGCCGCCGGAATGATGCTCTCCGCCAGGCTGACGTTGTAGTTGGGCAGGAACACCACTTTCAGCAAGCCGCGTACGGTCGGGTCGTTGTTCACCACCCGGGCGATGTCGTTGGTCAGTTTGATGATCAGTTTGGCCTGGTGATAACTGGCCGCCGCTTTACCGGCGAAGATTTTCACTCGCGGCACCCAGTCGGTTTCCGGCTCGGCACGGATCGCCTGATACAGCGCCACGGTGTGCATCAGGTTGAGCAACTGGCGCTTGTATTCGTGGATCCGTTTGACCTGCACGTCGAACATCGCCGCCGGATTGACTGCAATCCCCAGCCGCTCGTGAATCAGGTAGGCCAGGGCCTTTTTGCTGTGCAGGCGTTGTTCGGCGAAGGCTTTGCGGAAGGCGGGTTTCTCGGCGAACGGTTCGAGGTCGAGCAAGCGTTCTTCCGGGTTATCCAGCACCTCCGGGCCGAGGGAGTCGACCAGCATCGAGGTCAGCTCGGAGTTGGCCTGGAACAGCCAGCGGCGGAAGGTGATGCCGTTGGTTTTGTTGTTGATCCGCTCCGGGTAGAGCTTGTGCAGTTCAGCGAACACGGTCTTGCGCATCAACTGCGTGTGCAGCCCGGACACGCCGTTGACGCTATGCGAACCGAGGAACGCGAGGTTGCCCATGCGCACACGGCGACCGTTGTCCTCTTCGATCAGCGACACCGCGCGCAGCACGTCGAAATCGTGAATGCCTTTGGCCCGCAGCGAGTCGATGTGCTGGGCGTTGATCAGATAAATGATCTGCATGTGCCGCGGCAGCATGCGCTCCATCAGGCCGACCGGCCAGGTTTCCAGCGCCTCCGGCAGCAGCGTGTGGTTGGTGTACGACAGGGTGTCGACGGTGACTTGCCACGCCGCATCCCAAGCCACGTCGTAGACGTCGACCAGTTGGCGCATCAATTCGGCGACGGCAATCGAAGGGTGGGTGTCGTTGAGCTGGATCGCCGCGTGATCGCCCAGGGTCAGCACCGAGGTGTGCATGTTGCGATGGCGGCGCAACAAATCCTGCAGCGAAGCGGCGACGAAGAAATACTCCTGACGCAGACGCAGCTCTTGCCCGGCTTCGGTGCTGTCGGCCGGATAGAGAACCCGGGAAATGCTTTCAGCCCGGGCGACTTCGGCGACGGCGCCCAAGTGGTCACCGGCGTTGAAGCGCTCCAGGTGCAAATCTTCCATCGCCCGGGCGCGCCACAGGCGCAGGGTGTTGACGCTCGCCCCGCGCCAGCCGACCACTGGCGTGTCATAGGCAATCGCCCGCACGGTTTCCGCAGGCGACCAGACCTGTTTGGTCTTGCCGCTGGCATCGGTGACGGTTTCGACGCTGCCGCCGAAGCCGATCGAGTACACCACTTCCGGACGCTCGAACTCCCACGGGTTGCCGAAATCCAGCCAGTGCTCGGTCTGTTCCTGCTGCCAGCCGTCGACGATGGCCTGACGGAACAGACCGTGTTCGTAGCGAATGCCGTAGCCGTGCCCGGCGATGCCGAGGGTCGACATGCTTTCCATGAAGCACGCCGCCAGACGCCCGAGGCCGCCGTTGCCGAGTGCCGCATCCGGCTCGAGCAGGCGGATCCGTTCCAGATCGACACCGAGTTCAGTCAGCGCTTCACGGGCGACGTCGAGCAGGCCGAGGTTGCTCAGGCTGTCGTAGAGCAAACGACCGATGAGAAATTCCAGCGAGAGGTAATACACCCGCTTCTGGCCTTTGCGGTAGATCTGCCGGGTGTGGTCCATCCAGTGCTCGACCATGTGGTCGCGCGCCGCCAGGGCAATGGCTTCGAACCAGTCATGGTCGAAGGCGTGATCCGGGTCTTTGCCCACTGCATAGGTGAGCTTGGTCAGGACGGCATCGCGGAATGCGGCCACCTCTGCTTCGCGAACTAGTGGTTCTTGAGTCATCGATAGGACCTCGAGCGAGCGGGGAATTGTCTGAGCCTAGACGGTCTGACCGACGCTGGCGGCTCTGGTTCGGCAGTTTTTCTTGAGAGTGTGAGATCGCCCGGCATAACCTTGGCGAGCACGCTGATCGATGCATGGCCCGTGCCGGGTTAAGCGCCAATTTTGGCGGACGATGAAAAAATCTGGCGAAAGGTTGTTCAAAAATCCACCAGTCCCGGTATGATCGCGCGCCCTGATGCACACGCCTGGTAACTCCCGATGATGAAGCCCAACCTGATTGCCGCCGCCGAGATTGATCGTCTCGATACGTGGGCCAAATATTCGGCCCCGATGTGCGGTTCTTGTATCTCCAGCTGCTGCACGCTGCCGGTCGAGGTCAAGATCAAGGATCTGGTGCGCATCGGCGTGGTCGACGAGTTCGAGCTGGGCGATCCGCCGAAGAACATCGCCAAGCGCCTGCAAAAGGAAGGGCTGGTCGAACGCTTCAACCAGAAGTCGGGGATCTTCACCCTGCAGCGCATGAGCAACAACGATTGCTACTACCTGGATCGTAAATCGCGCCTGTGCACCATTTATGACAAGCGCCCGGACACCTGCCGCAACCACCCGAAAATCGGCCCGCGTCCGGGGTATTGCGCGTACAAGCCCAAAGAAGTGGAGCGAGTGCAGAACTCGCGGTCGATCGAGAAGTTCTGATCGTTCCTGAAATTTTCGGCGCCGGTCAGGCCGCCTTCGCGAGCAAGCCCGCTCCCACAGGGAACCATGGCGTACACAAGATTTGTGTTCACCGAGATCTGCTGTGGGAGCGGGCTTGCTCGCGAAGAGGCCAGCACAAACACCGCCCCCGTCTCGGTTAAATCCCGGACAAACAAAAACGCCCCCGGTCTCGCGACCGGGGGCGTTTTTTCAAGCTCGGGCTAAATTACGCCTTGGCTTTCTTGGCAGCGCGGGTACGCTCGCTTTCGTCCAGGATCTTCTTGCGAAGACGGATGGACTTAGGCGTGACTTCGCACAGCTCGTCTTCCTGGATGTATTCCAGAGCCTGTTCCAGAGTGAAGCGAACAGGTGGTACCAGAGCGATGGTTTCGTCTTTACCCGAAGCACGCATGTTGTCGAGCTTCTTGCCTTTGGTTGGGTTCACACCCAGGTCGTTGTCGCGGCTGTTCTGACCAACGATTTGACCGTTGTAGATCTCCTGGCCGTGTTCTACGAACAGCTTGCCACGAGCCTGCAGGGTTTCCAGCGAGTAGGTCAGTGCCTTGCCGGTTTCAACCGAAACCAGAACGCCGTTCTGACGGCCGGACATGTGGCCCGACTTCACTGGTGCGTAACGGTCGAAGATCGAGGTCAGGATGCCAGCACCGTTGGTCAGGGTCAGGAACTGGTTACGGAAACCGATCAGACCGCGAGCAGGGATGTTGTATTCCAGACGAACACGGCCCTTGCCATCCGGCACCATGTTGCTCAGGTCGCCCTTACGCAGACCCATCTCTTCCATGACCTTGCCCTGCGATTCTTCAGGGATGTCGATGGTGACGTTTTCGAACGGTTCCTGCTTCACGCCGTCAACTTCACGGATGATCACTTCAGGACGGCCCAGGGCCAGCTCGAAGCCTTCGCGACGCATGGTTTCGATCAGTACCGAGAGGTGCAGCTCACCACGGCCGGAAACCTTGAACTTGTCAGCCGAGTCGCCTTCTTCAACGCGCAGTGCAACGTTGTACAGCAGCTCTTTGTCCAGACGATCCTTGATGTTACGGGAGGTCACGAACTTGCCTTCTTTACCGCAGAATGGCGAGTCGTTTACCTGGAAGGTCATGGAAACGGTTGGCTCGTCAACGGTCAGCGGCTTCATCGCCTCGACGGTGTTGATATCGCACAGGGTGTCGGAGATGAACAGCTCGTCGAAGCCGCTGATGCAGACGATGTCGCCAGCCGCTGCTTCTTCAACGTCAATACGGTGCAGACCGTGGTGACCCATCAGCTTCAGGATACGACCGTTGCGGCGCTTGCCGTCGGCGCTGATAGCGACAACCGGGGTGTTCGGCTTGACGCGACCACGAGCGATACGGCCAACACCGATAACACCCAGGAAGCTGTTGTAGTCCAGAGCGGAGATCTGCATCTGGAACGGACCGTCACGGTCAACGGCCGGAGGCGGAACGTGATCGACTACAGCTTGGTACAGCGGAGTCATGTCTTCCGCCATGGCGGTGTGGTCCAGACCGGCGATGCCGTTCAGGGCCGAAGCGTAAACAACCTGGAAGTCCAGTTGTTCTTCGGTAGCACCGAGGTTGTCGAACAGGTCGAAGATCTGGTCCAGAACCCAGTCCGGACGCGCGCCTGGACGGTCAACCTTGTTGATGACCACGATTGGACGCAGGCCGGCTTCGAAGGCCTTCTTGGTCACGAAACGGGTTTGCGGCATAGGGCCGTCTTGAGCGTCAACCAGCAGCAGAACGGAGTCAACCATCGACATTACGCGTTCTACTTCGCCGCCGAAGTCGGCGTGGCCCGGGGTATCCACGATGTTGATGTGGTAGCCGTTCCAGTTGATGGCGGTGTTTTTCGCCAGAATGGTAATACCGCGCTCTTTTTCCTGGTCGTTGGAGTCCATCACGCGCTCGTCGTTGAGCTCGTTGCGCTCCAGGGTGCCGGATTGACGCAGGAGTTTGTCTACCAGGGTGGTCTTACCATGGTCAACGTGGGCAATGATGGCGATGTTACGTAGATTTTCGATCACTTGTGTATCTCGATCAGAGGATTCGGTTTGCTGACAAGTCTTGGCAGCGATTAACAGTAGTGTCCGGCATGGCCGTTACAGCTTGACGGCGGTGTCGGGGGGCCGGTGACGCAGGCCACAGGCAAACAGCCCCGGGCACTTAGCTCGGTCGATAAACGCGCACATTGGCATGCCCCTCACTGAGCAAATGGTGAGCATGCAGGCGACTCATCACGCCTTTGTCGCAATACAGCAGGTACTGGCGAGTCGGATCCAGCTCCTTGAAACGAGCGTTCACTGCATAGAACGGCATCGTCTGTACTTCTATGCCGGCGATTTCCAGCGGGTCATCCTCGGCCGCATCCGGGTGACGGATGTCGATGACGATCTGACCGGCCAGCGCTTCGCCGACTTCTTCGATTTGCAAATCCTGGCCCAATTCGTCGATCACCCGATCGATCGACACCAGTTTGGCGTTTTCGAGCGCACGCTCGAGAACCGCCATGTCGAATTCTTTCTCTTCGTGCTCAACACGGTGGCGCTTGGCGGCGGTCTTCGGATTGACCGAGATGACCCCGCAGTACTCCGGCATGTGCCGGGCGAAATCGGCGGTGCCGATCTCGTTGGCCGTGTCGATGATGTCCTGCTTGTGCGCAACGATCAGTGGGCGCAGGACCAGTTTGTCGGTCACACAGTCGATCACCGACAGGTTCGGCAGCGTCTGGCTCGATACCTGGGAGATCGCTTCGCCGGTGACCAGCGCGTCGATGTGCAGCCGATCAGCGATGGCCGACGATGCGCGCAACATCATACGCTTCAATACGACGCCCATATGACTGTTATCGACTTTGCCGAGAATTTCGCCCAACACTTCTTCGAACGGAACACTGACAAATAGCACGCGTTGCGAGCTGCCGTACTTCTTCCAGATGAAATGCGCGACTTCCATCACGCCCAATTCGTGGGCACGCCCGCCCAGATTGAAGAAGCAGAAATGCGCCATCAGGCCGCGGCGCATGATCTGGTAGGCGGCAACCGTCGAGTCAAAGCCGCCGGACATCAATACCAGCGTCTGCTCCAGGGCGCCGAGCGGATATCCGCCGATGCCGTTGTGCTGGCTGTGAATGACAAACAACCGTTGGTCGCGAACTTCGATGCGAACTTCGATTTGCGGGTCTTTGAGGTCGATTCCGGCCGCACCGCACTCACGACGCAGCTTGCTGCCGACGTATTTTTCAACGTCCATCGAGCTGAACGGATGCTTGCCTGCACGCTTGCAGCGCACCGAGAAAATCTTCCCGCCCAGCACATCGCCGTAGTGCTGTTTGCACTTCTCGGTGATGTCGTCGAAGTCGCCCAGCGGGTACTCGTCGATCTGCAGAAAGTGCGCGACACCCGGAGTGCAAGTCAGGCGCTCGCCCATCTCTTTCAAGGCTTTGGGGTCGGTAACGCGGGTTTCCAGCTCGAGATTGTCCCACACACCGTTCACCACCACGGCCGGGTCCAGATCGCGGAGCACGGCGCGGATGTTCTTGGCCAGCTGGCGGATGAAACGCATCCGGACAGGGCGGCTCTTGATGGTGATCTCGGGGAAGACTTTTACGATTAGTTTCATGAAAACAGCGCGCGCAGGGCCAGCCGAAAAAGGGGGGCGCGGATTATAGCGGAAATTGCTCAAGGTTTAACCAGTTAATATGCAGAAGGTTTCACTTGCACCAAAACGGGTCATTTTTGATTTAAGACGCTACATTAAAGGGCGAGATTTTCGCCTTTATGGCGCTTTCCTCCTGTGAAAGCGTGAATTTGGGGCAAAAAACCCATGCTGGGGCACTGGCATGCAATTTGCTCCCTTGTGAGGCAGGTTGCCTTGGCAGAGTATCTGCGCCGGCATCACCCATATTAAGGGCATCCACTACCAAGCCCTAAGCCACCCCGGAGGACACTATGTCGAAGTCGGTTCAACTCATCAAAGATCATGACGTCAAGTGGATTGATCTGCGCTTCACGGACACCAAAGGCACTCAGCACCACGTGACCATGCCGGCTCGCGATGCGCTGGAAGACGATTTCTTCGAAGTCGGCAAGATGTTCGACGGTTCCTCCATCGCTGGCTGGAAAGGCATCGAAGCCTCCGACATGATCCTGCTGCCGGACGACGACACTGCCGTTCTGGACCCGTTCACCGAAGACGCGACCCTGATCCTGGTCTGCGACATCATCGAACCGTCGACCATGCAAGGTTACGATCGCGACCCGCGCGCCATCGCTCACCGTGCCGAGGAATACCTGAAGACCACCGGTATCGGTGACACCGTCTTCGCCGGTCCCGAGCCAGAGTTCTTCATCTTCGACGAAGTGAAGTTCAAGTCCGACATCTCCGGCTCGATGTTCAAGATCTACTCCGAACAAGGCTCGTGGATGTCCGACCAGGACATCGAAGGCGGCAACAAAGGCCACCGTCCTGGTATCAAAGGTGGCTACTTCCCGGTTCCGCCGTTCGACCACGACCACGAAATCCGTACTGCCATGTGCAACGCACTGGAAGAGATGGGCCAGACCGTTGAAGTTCACCACCACGAAGTGGCGACTGCCGGTCAGAACGAAATCGGTGTCAAGTTCAACACCCTGGTGAAGAAAGCTGACGAAGTTCAGACGCTGAAATACGTTGTGCACAACGTTGCCGACGCATACGGCCGCACCGCGACCTTCATGCCGAAGCCACTGTACGGCGACAACGGCTCGGGCATGCACGTGCACATGTCCATCGCCAAAGACGGCAAGAACACCTTCGCAGGTGAAGGCTATGCCGGCCTGTCCGAAACCGCCCTGTACTTCATCGGCGGTATCATCAAGCACGGTAAGGCCCTGAACGGCTTCACCAACCCGGCCACCAACTCCTACAAGCGTCTGGTGCCAGGTTTCGAAGCGCCGGTGATGCTGGCCTACTCGGCTCGCAACCGTTCCGCCTCGATCCGTATTCCTTACGTCAACAGCCCACGCGGTCGTCGTATCGAAGCCCGTTTCCCGGATCCGGCTGCCAACCCGTACCTGGCTTTCGCAGCACTGCTGATGGCCGGCCTGGACGGTATCCAGAACAAGATCCACCCAGGCGATGCCGCTGACAAAAACCTGTACGACCTGCCGCCTGAAGAGGCGAAAGAGATCCCACAAGTTTGCGGCAGCCTGAAAGAAGCCCTGGAAGAGCTGGACAAGGGCCGTGCGTTCCTGACCAAGGGCGGCGTGTTCTCCGACGACTTCATCGACGCTTACATCGCGCTGAAATCCGAAGAAGAAATCAAGGTCCGCACCTTCGTACACCCACTGGAATATGAGCTGTACTACAGCTGCTGATCCGGTAGCGCCGCGCTACGCGGCGTGACAAAAAGAGGCCTCCTTCGGGAGGCCTTTTTTATTGCCCACGATTTTTGAAACTACGCAAATCCCCTGTGGGAGCGAGCCTGCTCGCGAATGCGGTGGGTCATTGACAGGGAAGGCGGCTGATACGCCGCCTTCGCGAGCAGGCTCGCTCCCACAGGGGATTTTGGCGTCTGAATGATTTGCGGATATGTCCAGGGTTGGGCCAACCGCCACACCTGGCCTATGCTCCACACCATCGTTTTCATTGCCGGTCGATTTCATGGGTCGCACCTTTCTCTACCTCCTGCTGCTGATCGCCCTGCCCGCCGCCGCGCAGATCTACAAGTACACTGACGCCAACGGCAACACGGTCTACAGCGATCACTCGCCGGACGGCGTCAAGGCGCAGCCGCTGGAGCTGCCACCGCTCAACAGCGTCGAGCCGCAAGCACCGAGCACCCCGGCGTCCGCCAGCACGGACACACGCCCCGCGGCGCGCAGTGCTTATGAAGTGCTGGAACTGACCGGCCTGCCCAGCGAAGAAGCCCTGCGCGCCAACAACGGCACCTTCACCGTCAACGTGCAGATCAAGCCGCGCCTGCAGCCGCCGCACCAACTAAGACTGGTATTGGACGATGCGCCCTACGGCCAGCCGAGCAACGTGCCGATCCTGCAACTGGTGAATGTCGATCGCGGCGAGCATCGTCTCGCGGTGCAGGTGATCGACGGTGAAGCGATCATCCAGCAGAGCCCGGCGGTGGTGTTCACCGTGCAGCGGGTGCACAAGCCGTGAGGATTTTCTGGCTGATCCTGTGCCTGTGCGCCCTGCCCGTGCACGCCGAGGTCTTCACCTATGTCGACGCCCAGGGCAATCGCGTCTACACCGACCAGCCGCGCGGCAACGCCAAGCGCGTACCTGTCGCGACCAGTAATCGCATGTCGGCCAACCCCACGGCTGCAGCACCGATCAGCGCTGCAAAAAAGGTCGCGGAACAACCGCTGTTCCACTACGACATGCTGCGCATCCTGATCCCCGAGCCCGATGCGACCATTCGCAGCAGCGCGGGCGAGGTGATCGTCAGCGTCACCAGTGAACCCGGTTTACAGCAGGGCCATCGCTATCGCCTGTTGCTCGACGGCCAGGCCACTGGCGAGCCGGGCCTGAGTCCGGTATTCCCATTGAGTAACGTCGACCGTGGCAGCCACAACCTGTCGGTGGAAATCCTCGATGCCGAGGGTCGCATCGTCGAGCGCACCGCCAACCAGCCGTTCCACATGCTGCGCATCTCGCTGGCGCAGAAACGCCAGGTCAAACCCTGCGTCAGCGAGGACTACGGCGTGCGCCCGGAATGTCCGCTGAAAGACAAACCCGCCGAAGAAAAAAATCCCTTCCTGCGTTTCTTCTGACGCCGTTCAGCTTTGCGCACTATATTGGTGCATAAGGTTGCACCGTACCCACATCCCAACCCATTTTGGTTCGAAACTTCCCGTTCCGGCGGCAATGGCGCCACGCAAACGAGCGTCAAACGCCTGTTTCACGGGTTGAACGCTTCTTTTCGGAGCCTTGGTTTGGTTTTTGCATTTTCCGTTTAACGACGCCTGCTTCTTGCGCACGCTCCGCCCCCAAAAGAGGCTCCGATGACTATTAGCGACGCAATCCACCGTTTGCTGCTCGACAACCTGACCACCGCCACCATCCTGCTCGACGCCGAATTGCGCCTTGAGTACATGAACCCGGCGGCCGAGATGCTGCTGGCCATCAGCGGCCAGCGCAGTCATGGCCAGTTCATCAGCGAGCTGTTCACCGAGTCCACCGAGGCGCTCAACTCGCTGCGGCAGGCGGTCGAACAGGCACACCCGTTCACCAAACGCGAAGCGATGCTCACCGCCCTCACCGGCCAGACCCTGACCGTGGACTACGCGGTGACGCCAATCCTCAGCAACGGCGCGACCATGCTCCTGCTGGAAGTGCACCCGCGTGATCGCCTGCTGCGGATCACCAAGGAAGAGGCGCAGCTGTCCAAACAGGAAACCAGCAAGATGCTGGTGCGCGGCCTGGCCCACGAGATCAAGAATCCGCTCGGCGGTATCCGTGGTGCGGCGCAGTTGCTGGCCCGTGAGCTGCCGGAAGACAGTCTGCGCGACTACACCAATGTGATCATCGAAGAGGCCGACCGCCTGCGCAATCTGGTCGACCGCATGCTCGGCTCCAACAAGCTGCCGTCACTCGCACTGTGCAACGTCCACGAAGTGCTGGAGCGCGTCAGCCAACTGGTCGAAGCGGAAAGCCAGGGCTGCATCACCTTGGTGCGCGACTACGACCCGAGCATTCCCGACGTATTGATCGACCGCGAACAAATGATTCAGGCCGTACTGAACATCGTGCGCAACGCGATGCAGGCGATCAGCAGCCAGAACGAGCTGCGTCTGGGCCGCATCAGCCTGCGCACCCGGACCATGCGCCAGTTCACCATCGGCCACGTCCGTCATCGCCTGGTGACCAAGATCGAGATCATCGACAACGGCCCCGGGATCCCCGCGGAACTCCAGGAAACCATTTTCTTTCCCATGGTCAGCGGCCGCCCGGACGGTACCGGGCTGGGCCTGGCCATTACCCAGAACATCATCAGCCAGCACCAGGGCCTGATCGAGTGTGACAGCCACCCCGGCCACACCACGTTCTCGATCTTTCTGCCACTGGAACAAGGAGCCACATCGACATGAGCCGTAGTGAAACCGTGTGGATCGTCGATGACGACCGTTCTATCCGTTGGGTTCTGGAAAAGGCCTTGCAGCAGGAAGGCATGACTACCCAGAGCTTCGACAGCGCCGATGGCGTGATGAGTCGTCTGGCCCGTCAGCAGCCTGATGTGATCATTTCCGATATCCGCATGCCGGGCGCCAGTGGCCTCGACCTCCTGGCGCGCATCCGCGAACAGCATCCACGGTTGCCGGTCATCATCATGACCGCTCACTCCGACCTGGACAGCGCCGTCGCCTCCTATCAGGGCGGCGCGTTCGAATACCTGCCCAAGCCTTTCGACGTGGACGAGGCTGTATCGCTGGTCAAACGCGCGAACCAACATGCGCAGGAACAGCAAGGCCTGGAAGTGGTGCCGGCGCTGACCCGCACGCCGGAAATCATCGGCGAAGCACCGGCGATGCAGGAAGTGTTTCGCGCCATCGGCCGCTTGAGCCATTCCAACATCACCGTACTGATCAACGGCGAATCCGGTACCGGTAAAGAACTGGTGGCCCACGCCCTGCACCGCCATAGCCCGCGCGCGGCCTCGCCGTTCATCGCGCTGAACATGGCGGCGATCCCGAAAGACCTGATGGAATCCGAGCTGTTCGGCCACGAGAAAGGCGCGTTCACCGGCGCGGCCAACCTGCGGCGCGGGCGCTTCGAACAGGCTGACGGCGGCACGCTGTTCCTCGACGAAATCGGCGACATGCCGGCGGATACCCAGACCCGTTTGCTGCGGGTGCTGGCGGACGGTGAGTTCTATCGCGTCGGCGGCCATGTGCCGGTCAAGGTCGACGTGCGGATCATCGCCGCGACTCACCAGAATCTGGAAACCCTGGTGCATGCCGGGAAATTCCGTGAGGACTTGTTCCACCGCCTCAACGTGATCCGCATCCACATTCCACGCCTGTCGGACCGTCGCGAAGACATCCCGACCCTCGCCAAGCATTTCCTCAGCCGCGCTGCGCAAGAACTGGCGGTGGAGCCGAAGCTGCTGAAGAGCGAGACCGAGGAATACCTGAAAAACCTGCCGTGGGGCGGCAACGTGCGCCAGTTGGAGAACACCTGCCGCTGGATCACCGTGATGGCGTCCGGGCGCGAAGTGCACATCAGTGACCTGCCACCGGAGCTGCTGAGCCTGCCACAGGATTCGGCGCCGGTGACCAACTGGGAACAAGCGCTGCGCCAGTGGGCCGATCAGGCGTTGGCTCGCGGCCAGTCGAGCCTGCTCGACAGCGCAGTGCCGGCGTTCGAGCGGATCATGATCGAGACTGCGCTGAAGCACACCGCCGGTCGGCGGCGCGATGCGGCGGTATTGCTTGGCTGGGGCCGCAACACCCTGACGCGCAAGATCAAGGAATTGGGGATGAAAGTGGATGGCGGGGACGAGGATGAGGGGGATGAGGGCTGATCAACCACGCCCTCTGTGAGAGTAGGCTTGCTCACGAAAGCGCTGTTCATGGAACGTATCAGTGACTGACGCGACGCCTTCGCGAGCAAGCCCGCTCCCACAGTGGCCCCGCCGTGCACCAACCTAATGCACTTTGACCCGTGATCGGGCATCGCAGCCTTTGCAAAAACCATCCAGGCAAGGCTGAAAAACCCAGCCAGTAAAAACACGAAAGCCCCGATTTACGGGGCTTTCGCGCATCTGAATCTTTTTTCTGTTTCGAAATACTAAAACTGGCACGCGCCCTGCAATAACCCTTACAGGTGATTCGATTCACCACCCGTTTCGGGGACCTTGGTACAGGCAGGCCGGGGAATCCCCTCTTTACACCGGGCTCACAGCGCCAACGCGATGCGCCCACCCTTTTGGGATCCTTGGTACAGGCAGGCCGGGGGTTCCCTCTTTACACCGGACCGACGCTCGCAGCGAAGTCCACCCCGTTTTGGGAACCCTGGTACAGGCAGGCCGGGGATTCCCGCTTTTATTGCTCCCGGAGATGGATCTCCAGCCGCCAGCGGTCATCGACCTTGCTCCCGGCCCACTCCCCTTGCAGCGGCCGCGCCGCCAGCACCGTCAGCAACAACCCACCGTCACTCACCCGCGTTCGCCAGTTCACGTCCTTGCCGTTGAGCTTGAGCTGACCCTTCTGCGCCTTGCCCTCTGCCTGAAACAACAGGGCCACGGTGCCGTCGATGATTTCGCCGTGCAGCTGCGGTTCGTTGTTGAACCACACCACCAGGCCGTCAGCGGTCACCTCGACCTGCTGCAGCACAGTCGGATCCGGCGTGGTCAGGCGACCGATCATCAAGCCGACCATCAAGCCGAAAATCGCCAGCGAACCGATCACCCGCGGGAATAGTTTCGAACGCGGGTCGGCTTGCGGCGTAGAATGCGCGTCATCTTTACCTTCGGAGCCGTGCATGTTTCACGTCATCCTTTTTCAACCAGAAATTCCGCCGAACACCGGCAACGTTATCAGGCTGTGCGCCAACAGCGGCTGCCACCTGCATTTGATCGAACCGCTGGGTTTCGAGATGGACGACAAGCGCTTGCGCCGGGCCGGTCTCGACTACCACGAATATGCCACGTTGCAGCGCCACGCCGACCTCGCCAGTTGCCTGGAAAGCCTCGGCAACCCACGGCTGTTCGCCTTTACCACCAAAGGTTCGCGGCCGTTTCACGATGCCGCGTTCGTCCCGGGTGATGCGTTCATCTTCGGCCCGGAAAGCCGCGGCTTGCCGCCGGAAGTGCTGGACGCCCTGCCCGCCGAACAGCGCCTGCGCCTGCCGATGCGTGAAGGCTGCCGCAGCCTGAACCTGTCCAACACCGTGGCGGTGGCCGTGTACGAAGCGTGGCGGCAGAACGACTTCAAATAAGAGCACATAACAAATGTGGGAGCGGGCTTGCTCGCGAAGGCGTCGTATCAGATGACATTGATGTCGCCTGACACTCCGCTTTCGCGAGCAAGCCCGCTCCCACATTGGACTTGCGTCGTCGCTCAGACTTCTTACTGAACGGTCGGTGTCTCGCCCGCTGCCTGCATGCGCTGCAGCTCTTGCGCGTACAGGGCGTCGAAGTTCACCGGAGCCAGCATCAGGGCCGGGAACGAGCCACGGGTCACCAGGCTGTCCAGGGTTTCGCGAGCGTACGGGAACAGGATGTTCGGGCAGAACGCACCCAGGGTGTGGCTCATCGAACCAGCGTCCAGGTTCTTGATCAGGAAGATACCGGCCTGTTGCACTTCAGCGATGAAGGCCACTTCGTCACCGTTTTTCACGGTAACCGACAAGGTCAGCACGACTTCGTAGAAATCGCCTTCCAGCTCTTTCTGGCGAGTGTTCAGATCCAGACCGACGGTCGGGTCCCACTGCTGGCGGAAGATCGCCGGGCTTTTCGGGGCTTCGAAGGACAGGTCGCGTACGTAGATGCGCTGCAAGGAGAATTGCGGTGCGGTTTCTTCTTCGCTGGCTGCAGTGTTCTGTTGGTCAGTCATCTCAGATCCTTTCTGATCTTGGGTCTTTTAGGGATTGCTGTACGTGGGTGCAGCCGTTCAGGCCTTGAGCAGCGCGTCGAGCTTGCCGGCGCGCTCCAGGGCATACAAATCATCACAACCGCCGATGTGCTTTTCGCCGATCCAGATCTGCGGCACGGACGTGCGTCCGGCCTTCTGGCTCATGGCAGCACGAATCTGCGGCTTGCCATCGACCTTGATCTCTTCGAAGGCCACACCTTTGTTCGCGAGCAATTGCTTGGCTCGCATGCAGTAAGGGCAGTAATCGCTGGAGTAGACGATGACTTCGCTCATATCACTTCACCAGCGGCAGGTTGTCGCCTTTCCAGCTGGAGATCCCGCCGGACAGCTTGGCGGCGGTGAAGCCGGATTTCATCAGCTCGCGAGCGTGGGTGCCAGCGGTCTGGCCCAGAGCGTCGACCAGAATGATGGTCTTGGCCTTGTGCTTTTCCAGCTCGCCGATGCGCGCAGCCAGCTTGTCTTGAGGAATGTTGATCGCGCCAACGATATGGCCGGCGGCGTAATCTTTCGCCGGACGGATGTCCACCACCACGCCTGCGTCCTTGTTGACCAGTGCGGTCAGTTCGCCGGTGCTCAGGCTTTTACCGCCGCCCTGCATCGTGTGCGCCAGCAGCAAAGCCAGCAATACGACGAAGATACCGACAAGAATGTAGTGGTTAGTGGCAAATTCAATCAGGTGAGCAACCATCGAAGGAGGTTCCAGGGCGTTAAAATGTCGGCCAGTATACACAGCCCCTATGGTGGGCCAAACCCCGTCCGGCGGTGACGTGGTCGGAACTAAGCATTAAACTCGCCACTCCCTTTTTCAACGCCCTCTTCTTTATTAGCCACGAGTGGATTCCATGACTACCACGCCTAAACCTTTGGTCCTGATGATTCTCGACGGCTTCGGTCACAGTGACAGCCACGAATCCAATGCCGTGTATGCGGCGAAGAAGCCTGTGCTCGATCGTCTCTGGGCCACATTGCCGAACGGCCTGATCTCCGGCAGCGGCATGGACGTCGGCCTGCCGGACGGCCAGATGGGCAACTCCGAAGTCGGTCACATGAATCTCGGCGCCGGGCGCGTGGTGTATCAGGACTTCACTCGCGTGACCAAAGCGATCCGCGACGGCGAGTTCTTCGAGAACCCGACCATCTGCGCCGCTGTGGATAAAGCCGTGGCCGCCGGCAAAGCCGTGCATTTCATGGGCCTGCTGTCCGATGGCGGCGTGCACAGCCATCAGGATCACCTGGTCGCGATGGCCGAACTGGCCTTCAAGCGCGGCGCCGAAAAAATCTACCTGCACGCCTTCCTCGATGGTCGCGACACGCCGCCGAAAAGCGCCACGTCGTCGATCGAACTGTTCGACGCGACCTTCCAGGCACTTGGCAAGGGCCGTATCGCCAGCATCGTCGGTCGCTACTTCGCGATGGACCGTGACAACCGCTGGGACCGCGTGTCCCAGGCCTACAACCTGATCGTCGACGGCAACGCCGAGTTCAACGCCGCCACCGCCCAGGAAGGCCTCGAAGCCGCCTACGCCCGTGGCGAGAGCGACGAATTCGTCAAAGCCACCACCATCGGTGAGCCGGTCAAGGTCGAAGACGGCGACGCCGTGGTGTTCATGAACTTCCGCGCCGACCGTGCCCGCGAGCTGACCCGCGTATTCGTCGAAGACGATTTCAAGGAATTCGAACGCGCGCGCCAGCCGAAACTGGCCGGTTTCGTCATGCTGACCCAATACGCCGCCAGCATCCCTGCGCCATCGGCCTTCGCCGCCGGCAGCCTGGAAAACGTGCTTGGCGACTATCTGGCGAAGAACGGCAAGACCCAGCTGCGCATCGCCGAAACCGAAAAATATGCACACGTGACCTTCTTCTTCTCCGGTGGCCGTGAAGAGCCGTTCCCGGGTGAAGAGCGCATCCTGATCCCGTCGCCGAAAGTCGCCACCTACGACCTGCAGCCGGAAATGAGCGCGCCGGAAGTCACCGACCGCATCGTCGATGCCATCGAGCATCAGCGTTACGACGTGATCGTGGTCAACTACGCCAACGGCGACATGGTCGGCCACAGCGGCGTGTTCGACGCTGCGGTGAAGGCCGTGGAATGCCTGGACACCTGCGTCGGGCGCATCGTCGAAGCGCTGGAAAAGGTTGGCGGCGAAGCGCTGATCACCGCCGACCACGGCAACGTCGAAAAAATGGCCGATGAAGAAACCCACCAGGCTCACACCGCACACACCACCGAGCCAGTGCCGTTCATTTATGTCGGCAAGCGTGACCTCAAGGTCCGCGCAGGTGGCGTATTGGCGGACGTGGCCCCGACCATGCTGATGCTGCTGGGTCTGGAAAAACCAGCGGAAATGACTGGCACGTCGATTCTGGTGTAATTCGCCAGATCAAACACCGCCAAACCCTGTGGGAGCGGGCTTGCTCGCGAATGCGGAGTATCAGCAACGTTGATGTTGACTGACGCCCCGCATTCGCGAGCAAGCCCGCTCCCACATTGGTTTTGCGCTATTTTTATTACCGAATCTGCTCCAGTTATCACACAAGCCCAATTGGGCGTTTTTTTTGCAGCCTCGGGCGGGCATACTAGGCCGTCCATTACCCTGGTGCCGCCCGCCTCTATGCTCCGCGTCCTGATCGCCCTCGCTCTGACATGCCTGCTCCAACCGGCCTTCGCTGACGAGCGCGCGCAAACCCAACAGCAGCTGGATGCCACGCGTCAGGACATTGCCGAGCTGAAAAAGCTGCTGGGCAAGCTGCAGGAAGAAAAATCCGGCGTGCAGAAAGAGCTCAAGGGCACTGAAACCGAGATGGGCAAGCTCGAGAAGCAGGTCGATGCCCTGCAGAAAGAGCTGAAGAAAAGCGAATCCGAGCTGCAGCGGCTCGATGCGGAGAAAAAAAAACTCCAGAGCGCGCGCACTGAACAGCAGCGACTGATCGCCATCCAGGCCCGCGCGGCCTACCAGAACGGCCGTCAGGAATACCTCAAGCTGCTGCTCAACCAGCAGAATCCCGAGAAATTCGCCCGCACCCTCACCTATTACGATTACCTGAGCCAGGCCCGCCTGGAGCAGTTGAAGAACTTCAACGAAACCCTGCGCCAACTGGCCAATGTCGAAAAAGATATCGCCACGCAACAGGCGCAATTGCTGGTACAGAAAAGCAGCCTCGACACCCAGCGCGACGAGCTGGAAAAGGTCCGCAAGGAACGCCAGCAAGTCCTCGCCAAGCTCAACGATGACGTGAAGGCCCGCGACCAGAAACTCGCCGCCCGCGAGCAGGATCAGGCAGACCTGTCTAAAGTCCTTAAAACCATTGAAGAAACCCTGGCCCGCCAGGCTCGTGAGGCAGAAGAAGCGCGGCAGAAAGCGCTGATCGCCCAGCAGGAAGCGGAAAAAAAGCGTTTGCGTGAGGCGCAGGCTGAAAACAGCGACGCCCCACGAAAACCCGCCAGATCTACCCCCGGCGCACTGGTGTCCAGCAGCGGCGAGACCTTTGGCGGCCCTTTTGCCGCAACCCGGGGAAAACTTCCATGGCCGGTTGATGGTCGATTGCTGGCACGCTTCGGCGAAAGCCGTGGCGACGATGCCCGGACCAAGTGGGATGGCGTGATGATCAGCGCTGCTGCCGGCAGCCAGGTGCATGCCGTGCATGGCGGGCGCGTGGTGTTCGCCGACTGGTTGCGTGGCGCCGGGCTGCTGGTGATCCTTGATCACGGCAATGGTTATCTGAGCCTTTACGGTCACAACCAGACACTGCTCAAGTCGGCCGGTGACGTAGTAAAAGCCGGTGAGTCGATTTCCACTGTCGGTAACAGTGGCGGTCAGGACACATCAGCGCTGTATTTCGCAATTCGTCAGCAGGGTCACCCGAGTGATCCGGCGCAATGGTGTCACGCGCAAGGATAAGCGCGTCGCCTAATTCAGGAGTTCGTTCGACATGCTGCATTTGTCCCGCCTTACCTCGCTGGCCCTGACGATCGCTGTGGTGATCGGCGCGCCTCTGGCGTTCGCTGCTCAACCGGCCCCGGCCGTCGCTCCGGCAGGTACTGCCGCGACCGCCAAGGCACCGCTGCCGCTGGAAGAGTTGCGTACCTTTGCCGAGGTCATGGATCGAATCAAAGCCGCCTATGTCGAGCCGGTAGACGACAAGACCCTGCTGGAAAACGCGATCAAAGGCATGCTCAGCAACCTCGATCCGCACTCCGCCTATCTGGGCCCTGAAGACTTCACCGAGCTGCAGGAAAGCACCAGCGGCGAATTCGGCGGTCTCGGTATCGAAGTCGGCTCGGAAGACGGCTTCATAAAAGTCGTGTCGCCAATCGACGACACGCCTGCGTCCAAGGCTGGCATTCAGGCTGGCGACTTCATCGTCAAGATCAACGGCCAGCCAACTCGCGGCCAGACCATGACCGAAGCCGTGGACAAGATGCGCGGCAAGATCGGCCAGAAGATCACCCTGACCCTGGTGCGCGACGGCGGCACGCCGTTCGACGTGACCCTGGCGCGCGCCGTGATTCAAGTGAAGAGCGTCAAGGCGCAGCTGCTGGATTCGGGCTACGGCTACATCCGCATCACCCAGTTCCAGGTCAAGACCGGCGAAGAGGTCTCCAAGGCCCTGGCCAAGCTGCGCAAAGACAACGGCAAGAAGCTCAACGGCATCATCCTCGACCTGCGCAACAACCCGGGCGGTGTGTTGCAGGCAGCCGTGGAAGTGGTCGACCACTTCATCAAGAAAGGTCTGATCGTCTACACCAAAGGCCGAATCGCCAACTCCGAACTGCGCTTCTCCGCCACCGGCAAGGACGAAAGCGAAGCGGTGCCGATGGTGGTGCTGATCAACGGTGGCAGCGCCTCGGCGTCGGAAATCGTTGCCGGTGCCCTGCAGGACCAGAAACGCGCGGTGGTCATGGGCACCACCAGTTTCGGCAAAGGCTCGGTGCAAACCGTGCTGCCGCTGAACAACGACCGCGCGCTGAAGATCACCACGGCGCTGTACTTCACGCCGAACGGCCGCTCGATCCAGGCCCAGGGCATTGTCCCGGACATCGAAGTGCGCAAGGCCAAGATCACCAACGAAGCGGACGGCGACTACTTCAAGGAAGCCGACCTGCAAGGCCACCTGGGCAACGGCAACGGCGGCGCAGACAAGCCGACCGGTTCCGGCGCGAAGGCCAAGGCCATGCCGCAGGATGACGATTACCAGTTGGCCCAGGCCCTGAGCCTGCTCAAAGGGCTGAGCATCACGTCCGGCCGTTGAGGATGTCTTTGCGTTTCCTCTTCGTCCTGCTGTGCTGTCTGGCGGGTGCTGCGCACGCAGAACCCGCCAAGACCACCCCGCCGAAAGCCTACCTGACGCTGATCATCGACGACCTGGGACAGAACCTGCCCCGGGATCGCCGCGTGCTGGCCCTGCCCGGCCCGGTGACCACGGCGATCATGCCCGACACGCCGCACGCCACCGAATTCGCCCGCGAAGCCCATCGCGCCGGCAAGATCGTGATCCTGCACATGCCGATGGATCCGGCCACCGGCCCGTACGCCTGGCACCCCGAACTGCCGCTCGAAGAGCTGCAAAAGCGCCTCGACGCCGCGTTCAAAATGGTCCCTTACACCGCGGGCATCAACAACCACATGGGCAGTCGCATGACCGCGCAACCGGTGGCGATGGCGTGGCTGATGGGTGAGTTGCAACGCCGCCACAAGTTCTTCGTCGACAGCCGCACCAGCGCGCAAACCGTGGCGGCGCAGCAGGCACAGAAAATCGACCTGGCGAGCGCTTCTCGGGATGTATTCCTCGATGACGAGCGCACCGAAGCAGCGATTTTCACCCAACTGCAGACCGCCATCAGCCTGGCGCGCAAACAGGGATCGGCGGTGATGATCGGTCACCCGTACCCGCAGACGCTGGCAGTGTTGGAGCGTGAATTGCCGAAGCTGAAAGCTCAGGGCATCGAGTGGATCGACATCAAGCAGATGATCAGCGTGCGGAGCAACAGGGCGACCGCTGCACACGGGAAAAATGGTATTTATCGCTAACCGGCCAATTAATTAACTGCTTATTACCCCCGCGCCAAATCCAACAAATAGCAACACCTTGGAAATTCACTAACAACAAAACTCATTTATTCTGCGCCAGTCTTGCACCCCAACACACTCGCCAAGGACTGGCCATGAACTTAAAGAACATCTACACAGGCTTTTTATTACTTCCTGCATTCTCGCTGCCTGCTTATTCCATCCCTGTGGATTATGGCAAGGGCATTGAGAACTTCTCATCCTCTTATTACCTGAAAAACCAGGGTGGTGACTATAACTACTGGAACGGAATAGGCGTATACAAAAGCTCTGGGCAACTTACCTGCACCGCTTTTCTGATCGACACAAACAGCTCTGATGCGTCCGACTCTGCCTATGCACTCACCAGCGCACATTGCGTGGGCAAGGAAAATGGCGTCATGCGAATAGATGACCCCATCGAAGGCACGATCACCTTCAACCATTTCAATGACACACCGGATGCCCGCAAGGCCGTCCCTCTGAAAAAAGTAGCCTGGAGCAGTATTCAGGGTGTCGATGTGGCTCTTTTGGAACTAGGGATGTCACAAGGCGAACTTCTGGCACAGGGCATCACGCCCATGAAGCTGGCCGAACAACCACCGGCCGAAGACACCGACATTCTGATTGTGCACGGACCCGGTGGAGCGCCATTACGAATTTCAGCCTGTACCCACGTACCTTCGCCGGCCATTTTCGAAAAGCCCTGGGTCTGGCGGCATAGTCTCAGCAATCAGTGCAAAGACGTTGCCTCCGGAAGCTCCGGGAGCCCTGTCATTGTTCGAGCGACCAACGAAGTCTATGGCGTTCTGGGTACGCTTGCAGCCCATCTGACGCCGCTGCCCGGCTACGGCCAGATGCCGAGCGGCAGTTACGGTAGTTCAACCTCGGTTTTCAACAATTGCTTTATCGATGGCAAACTCAATACCAACCCACAGGTGTGCGAGTTATTTCCGGCAGCTTCCATCAGGCTACCCGCCGAACTGCCAATGCACGCAAAAATCAGCGTAACTACGCAAGGCAGTTATGAGTATCCCGCGTGGAACTTCGAAATAACCGCCAGCACCCGATTTATTCGAACCAAACGTACTGCCGACTCACTTGATTGCGAAAAGCCTGAAGGCTACAGCCAACCGATCAACAGCGACACCCGCCCCACTCGGTTGAATATTCCAATGGGACCTGAAACAGGGACTAATAACCTTTGCATTATCGCCACGGACGATACCAGCGAAGTATTACCCGCCGGAACTTACCGCAACGCCGTGACTATTCCTACCTATCTGATTGATGCGGGCCCGACACCTGCTCCTGCCCTGGACGCTTTCTATGACAAAGAAACAGACCGAGTAATATTCCTCTGGCCGAAAAGGAACAACGAGGGCATTGATCGTTATGAAGTAAAAGCCGGCCCTGCGGATACAACCCGTTGCGACGATCCGCAGGGGTATACCGTTCCGAAATACAATTGGGTTCGCCGAGAAAGCAACTTCCCCATGAAATTCTGCATGTATGCCCTCGATACCAACAATCAGCGCTCAGTGCTGAAGGAATACAACCTGCAATGGGAAACGCTCAAAAATCGCGCCCCTTGATCTGAACAGCGCCCTGCGGCCTTGTGCTTCTGCACCATCGGCAAACAGAAGAAGCGCAAGGCTGCCAATGGCCAGGATGATGTCTATCGGAAATATCCGGTCACTACGCTAAATACATAGTTACCGCCAAAGGCCTGGCGCGAATACCGATAGTGAGACCTGCAACGGGTCGCGACTCCCTTGAGTCGTCGTTCAACTATCAGGAGTGACTATGACCATTCATGAACAGGCCGCAGCGCCATCCAGGCCAATCGAGCCGATCAGACACGACAACCTGCTGATCCAGTTCACCACGGAATACCACCGAATCTGGGACAGCGCCGGCTCACGGGCAAAACCTGCGGCTTTCTGGCGGCCGACACCTGCGCCGGATGTGTTGCCGGGCTACTTCCCGCTCGGCGATGTGTTCATTGCCGGACACGACAACATTAACGGCAGCACCGTGGTCGCCGTGGTTTGCGAGGCCGATACCCCCAGCGCGGACCCAACCCGGGGCCCGGCATTACGCCGCCCGGACGACTTCGAATTGATCTGGAAAGACTCCGGCTCAAAATCGAAGAAAGACGGGGCCGTATGGCGACCGCTTGCCCCGCAAGGTTATGTGGCCATGGGAGCGGTCTGCTCCAATGATCATGAAAAACCTTCAGTCAATGCGGTTCGCTGTGTGCGTGCCGATCTGGTGATCGCATCGGACGTCGGCGAGCTGATCTGGAATGACAAGGGCAGCGGCGCCAGACAGAGCTTCAGTGCCTGGAGTGTTGCACCGCGCAGCGCACCGCCGGGAGAGATTCACTTCGCGCCAGGCACTTTTGTGGCGGCCATCGGTTTCGGCAAACCCGAGGGCGATGGCTGCGCTTACTCACTGCGGATGCAGATCGCGCCGCAAATCCTGTCGGCGCCCTCGCTGCCGACGCTTTCCGGATCGAACGTTTCGCAAATCCACGCGGCGGCCACGCTTGCTCAAGTTGTCGAACTTCCCTGGTTCGTCATCAAGGATGACCTGTCACCCCTGGAACAACTGCGCACCAGCCCCCTCTATCGTCTGGAAAGAACCGATCACTACTATCTGGTCGGGAGCGGACACAACACGAGCGACCAGGCCTGCTCGTTCAAGTGGACGGCGCAGCGACTGCAGAACTCCAAGATGCTGCGCCTGTTCACGCAGCTCACAGCGATCAATTTCGTGGGGCCGTGGGCAACGACGGCAGACGCTCCGCCATCACTGCCGTTCTCGGCGAGATTGAACAGCCAGTTCACCCACAGCGAGACCTCAAGCAGTGGCTGGCAGACGGCGTTTGTCACCCAAGTCCTCGCCATGGCCGGCAAAGGCAAGTTCGTCGCGGTGTATCAACTGGAGAGTTTCTACGAGCTGGTGCGTGGAGACGGTTCACAGGCAGGGATCAACCTCGGCTACACCGAGTGCGAAAACCTGCATCTGCTGCAATATCCGCTGGAAGAATGCAGCCACGATACTGCGGACAAGGCGTTGCCGACCGCTACAGATACCGTCCCATGATCTCGTCCACCACACCGTCCTTGCGCATCTGATCCAGCGCCGCCTGCAACCTGGCGACCGTTGCATCCGACACGTCCTTGTTCAGCGCCAGGTACAACTCGGCGCTGTTGAAGCGCAGCACGGTCTTGAGTCCGGTGACCCCATCCTGCCGCGCCAGATAACGCCCGGCAGGATCACCCGTGGCCCACAGGTCGATCTGGCCATTGACCAGTTTTTTCGCGTTGTCCTGATCACGCAGCACCACGATCGGCTTCAGGCCCTGCTTGGCCAGCGTCTCGGCAATCGCATCACCCTTGTAGGCGCCGATCTTGTATTTGCGTGCATCGTTGAGGGTGTCGAGGGTGATCTTGCTGTCGGCCCTGGCCAACATGATCCAGTCGTCCGGACCGATCGGGCCGACCCATTTGAACAGGTTCTCGCGATCCGGCAGGCGGGCCATCACGAAGGCGCCATAACCGGGGTTTTCCAGCGCCAGTTTGTAGACCCGCTCCCACGGGAAGCGCAGCGTCAGGCTGTAGGTGAGCCCGGCGCGCTTGAACATTTCGCGCACGATGTCGGCGGCAATGCCGTTGATGTTCTCGCCCTTGGCGAAATTCTTGCCGTCTTTCGCCATGTTGTAAGGCGGGAAGTTTTCTGTGAGGAGCACCAGATCGGTGTCGGGACTGTTTTCGGCCCGCGCCGTGTTGAGCAACAACACAGAGGCACTGGCGAGAACAAGAAGCAGGCGTTTGATCATGTCGGGCTACCGGAATCCATGGCGTGCCCAAGAGTGCCTTGGGTACGCCATGCTGTCCACTGGCCTGTACGGTTTAGCGCATGACAATTCCGCGTTGCGCCATGTAGGCCTTGGCCTCCTGCACGGTGTATTCACCGAAGTGAAAAATACTCGCCGCCAGTACCGCGCTGGCGTGGCCTTCGAGGATGCCATCGGCCAGATGCTGCAGGTTGCCGACGCCACCGGAAGCGATCACCGGGATGCCCAGTGCATCGCTGATCGCCCGAGTCACACCGAGGTCGAAGCCGTTTTTCATGCCGTCCTGATCCATGCTGGTCAACAGGATCTCGCCGGCCCCCAGGCCTTCCATTTTTTTCGCCCACTCGACTGCATCGAGACCGGTCGGCTTGCGCCCGCCGTGGGTGAAGATTTCCCAGCGCGGGGTTTCACCCGGGCCGGAGACCTTCTTCGCGTCGATGGCGACGACGATGCACTGCGAGCCGAAATGCTGCGCGGCTTCGCCGACGAACTCCGGATTGAACACCGCTGCGGTGTTGATCGAAACCTTGTCCGCACCGGCATTGAGCAGGTTGCGAATGTCCTGCACGGTGCGCACGCCGCCGCCGACGGTCAGCGGGATGAACACCTGGCTGGCCATGCGCTCGACGGTATGCAGCGTGGTATCGCGGCCATCGACGCTGGCGGTGATGTCGAGGAAGGTAATCTCGTCGGCACCCTGCTCGTCATAGCGACGGGCGATTTCCACCGGGTCGCCGGCATCGCGGATGTTCTCGAACTTCACACCTTTGACGACCCGGCCGTTGTCCACGTCCAGGCAAGGGATGATGCGTTTGGCCAGCGCCATGGTCAGTCCTCAGCCTTGGTACGAATCGCAGAAAGCTTGCGCTTCAGCGACGTCGAGGGTGCCTTCGTAGATCGCCCGGCCAGTGATTGCACCGATGATGCCCGGCGCCTTGGCGTCGAGCAGCGACTTGATGTCACCCAGATTGTGGATACCGCCGGAAGCAATCACCGGGATCTTCGTCGCTGCCGCCAGCGCAGCGGTGAACGGTACGTTGCAGCCCTGCATCATGCCGTCTTTGGCGATGTCGGTATAAACGATCGAGGACACACCGTCGGCTTCAAACTGCTTGGCCAGATCGATGACTTGCACGGTGCTGATTTCAGCCCAGCCATCGGTAGCGACGAACCCGTCTTTGGCATCCAGACCGACGATGATTTTGCCCGGGAACGCGCGGCAGGCCTCAGCGACGAACGCCGGATCCTTCACCGCTTTGGTACCGATGATCACGTAGCTCACGCCCGCCTTGACGTAGTGCTCGATGGTTTCCAGCGAGCGGATACCGCCGCCGATCTGGATCGGCAGGGTCGGGTAGCGCTTGGCGATCGCGGTCACCACTTCGCCGTTGACCGGCTGGCCTTCGAACGCACCGTTCAGATCGACCAGATGCAGACGGCGGCAACCGCCCTCCACCCACTTGGCAGCCATGCTCACCGGGTCATCGGAGAACACTGTGGAATCTTCCATGCGGCCCTGGCGCAGACGTACGCAGGCACCGTCTTTAAGATCGATAGCGGGAATAATCAGCATCTGGCAAACCTTCAAATTTGAATGTTCAGCTTGGCTCGGAAATCAGTTTTTCTCGAGCGCCCACAGGTCGCTTTCGATGCTTTCAAACCGCTCTTTGAGGTGGGTCTGCACATCGAAAATCGCCCTGTTGTAATAGTGCGGAGCAATTTCGCGGGTAAACAGCTCAAGAATTTCCGCCGCTTCGAACGAACCCAGGTCGAGTTCGAACCGATCCTCCATGAACCGCTGAATCTTGCGGCTGGCCTCGTTCTCCTGCTCGGGAGTGAGGGTCAGGATCGGCGGTTTGGACTTCTTGGCGGCCATTTACCAGCGACCGTCCCACGCGGCGAAGTTCTGCAGCAATTGCAGGCCATGGGTATGGCTCTTCTCCGGGTGAAACTGCACGGCGAAACGCGAGCCTTCGGCCAGCGCTGCTGCGAAATCGACCCCGTAATGACCGCTGCCGACTACCTGCCGCGCATTGGCGGCAGCGATGTAGTAGCTGTGCACGAAGTAGAAACGCGCCTTGTCCGGAATGTCGTGCCACAGCGGGTGACTGACCTTCTGCTGCACTTCGTTCCAGCCCATGTGCGGGACTTTCAGGTGCTCGCCGTCTTCATGCAGGTCTTTGCCGAAGAACTTCACCGCGCCCGGGAACAGGCCGATGCAGTCGACGCCGTCGTTCTCTTCGCTGCTGTCGAGCAGGGCTTGCATGCCGACGCAGATGCCGAGAAACGGACGATCCTGGCTGACTTCACGCACCAGCGAGTCGAAACCGAGGCGACGGATCTCCGCCATGCAATCGCGAATCGCACCAACGCCGGGGAACACCACGCGGTCGGCTTCGCGGATCACGTCCGCGTCGCTGGTGATCAGCACCTTGCCGGCGCCGACGTGCTCGAGGGCCTTGGCCACCGAGTGCAGGTTGCCCATGCCGTAGTCGATAACTGCAACCGTCTGCATTACAGAACGCCTTTGGTCGATGGCATTTGCCCGGCCATGCGCTCGTCCAGCTCGACGGCCATGCGCAGGGCGCGGCCGAAAGCCTTGAACACGGTTTCGATCTGGTGGTGGGTGTTGGTGCCACGCAGGTTGTCGATGTGCAGGCTGACCAGCGCGTGATTGACGAAGCCCTGGAAGAATTCCTGGAACAGGTCGACGTCGAAGCCGCCCACGGTGGCGCGGGTGTACGGCACGTGCATCTGCAGGCCTGGACGGCCGGAGAAGTCGATCACCACACGCGACAGCGCTTCATCGAGCGGCACGTAGGCATGGCCGTAGCGACGGATGCCTTTCTTGTCGCCGATGGCTTTGGCGAAGGCCTGGCCGAGGGTGATACCGACGTCTTCCACGGTATGGTGGTCGTCGATATGCAGATCGCCCTTGCATTCAATATCCAGGTCGATCAACCCGTGACGGGCGATCTGATCCAGCATGTGCTCAAGAAAAGGAACACCGATATCGAATCGGGCCTTTCCGGTGCCATCAAGGTTGATCGAGGCTTTGATCTGGGTTTCCAGAGTGTCGCGCTCGACAGACGCCTTACGTTCGGCCATCACCAGCTCCGCAAAATCATTGGGCGAAAAAGGCAGCCATTATAGGCACGCGGGGCCGAAACAGAAACACGAGACGTGATATGCCTGACGGACAGACTCCCGTGTTGTCGGGGATAGACATGTCCATACAAGCCATTTGAAGCAGCACAAAACAAATGTGGGAGCGGGCTTGCTCGCGAAGAGGGAGTGTCAGTCAACATCAATGCTGAATGACCTACCGCCTTCGCGAGCAAGCCCGCTCCCACAGGGGTACTGCGTTTTACCCATTACTTAGTGAAACAGTACCGCCGTCTTCTGCAGGGTCACCCACACACCCCACGCCAACGGAATACCCACCACCAGCCATGCAGCCACAGCCAGCGGCTTGCTGCCCGGTGCGGCTTTCCACTCCAGCACGGTGCTCGCATCAGCCCCTTTGTCGTGGCCCAGCGCCTGTTCGGCAGCCAGTTCGGCGTCGGTCATGAAGTACTTGTCGGCCACCGGACGGACCAGCAGGTTGCACAGGAAACCCAGCACCAGCAGGCCCGCGAGGATGTACAGGGTGATGTCGTAAGCGGCAGCGCGTTCAACGCCGATGCTCAGCTGATACTCGCGCAGGTAGTTCACCAGCACCGGACCGAGCACACCGGCCGCAGCCCAGGCAGTCAGCAGGCGACCGTGGATCGCGCCAACCATTTGCGTGCCGAACAGGTCGGCCAGATACGCCGGAACGGTCGCAAAACCACCGCCGTACATCGACAGGATGATGCAGAACGCCGCGACGAACAGCGCAACGTTGCCCAGATGGCCCATGTTCGGGACCAGCGCGTACAGGGCAAAACCGAGGGCGAAGAACACGAAGTAAGTGTTTTTGCGACCCAGGTAGTCCGAGAACGAAGCCCAGAAGAAGCGGCCACCGATGTTGAACAGGCTCAGCAGGCCGGTGAAGCCGGCAGCGATCGCGGCAATCGAAGCCAGTTGCCCGGCATCCAGTTGACCGAACGGCACGTCAACGCCCAGCAACTTGCCGCCGAACACTTCCTGCAGCAGTGGCGAAGCCATGCCGAGGATGCCGATACCGGCCGATACGTTCAGGCACAGCACCAGCCACACCAGACGGAACTGCGGGGTTTTCCACGCCACATTCACGTGCACGTGACGGTGGGTGATCATCGCGTTCGAAGCTTTTTTCGCTGGAGCGGTCCAGCCTTCAGGCTTCCAGCCGGTTGGCGGCACGCGGTAGGCCAGGGCGCCACCGATCATGAACACGAAGTAGATCGCCGCCATGGCCACGAAGCTCTGCCAGACACCGACACCGGCAGGCGAAGCGAAGTGGCTCATCAGTGCCGTCGCCAACGGTGCACCGACCATCGCGCCGCCACCAAAGCCCATGATCGCCATGCCGGTCGCCATGCCGCGCTTGTCCGGGAACCACTTGATCAGGGTCGATACCGGCGAGATATAGCCCAGGCCCAGACCGATACCGCCGATCACGCCGGAGCCGATCCACATCAGCCAGATCTGGTGGGTATATATCCCCAGTGCCGAGATCAGCAGACCGCCGCACCAGCACAGTGCCGACACCACACCAGCCTTGCGTGGCCCGGCGTGTTCCAGCCAGCCACCCCAGATCGCTGCCGAGCAGCCGAGGAAGATGAAGAACAGGGTGTAGATCCAGCCGAGCATGGAGATCGGCCAGTCGCATTGCGAAGAGAAGACCTGAGCGATGAAGCTCATGTCCGGCGCGCAAGCCACTGGCGCGGTGACGCCCAGTGCCTTGGACAGCGGCAACCAGAACACCGAGAAACCGTAGGCCATGCCGATGCACAGGTGGATGGCCAGCGCGGCCGGTGGAACCAGCCAGCGGTTGAAACCGGGCTTGGCGATGATGCGTTCCTTGGACAGGAACGCAGGCTGGTCGGCGCGAAGGCCGTCCGCCGTGATACTCGTGCTCATTGTGTATCCCCCAATTATTAGTATGGTTCGCCAGCCACTGTTCACCCTCGGCCTTTATGCACGCAGGCATGACCGTTTTTTCAGGTGAAGCTCCTTGAAGGCGCGACGTTAAGTCGCAGAAGGACGGACGAACCGGCGAAGGTTACCATTTGCACGTGACAGAAAAACCAAACTGATATCACCTTTTTCGTGTCATCTGATCTCGCCCCCTCAGGAAAAAGCCATGCCGATCGTTGTCCAAGCGCTGAACGATGCCAGTTATCAGGATCAACAGGATTTGCAGAAGATCTATCGTGACGCTCCGCAGTGGCTGTTCGCGCCGTATTCCGGGGACGCCCAGTTGATCGAAAGCAGCCTGGCGGACGGGTCTTTGATTACAGGACGTTTCAACGACCGACTGCTCGGTGCGGCGCGCCTGACAAGGCACGACGGGATTTGGTACTTGTCGCATTTGTGTGTACGAAAAGTCACCCGGCGCCGTGGGGTGGCTGAGCGATTGGTGAACCAAGCGCAGAAAATGGCGTCGCAAGCGGGTGCCCAACTGCGCCTGCTGGCACCGGCCGGACACCTTGAAACGCAGGCGCTGGCCGCCAAACTGCAAGTGCCGCTGGAAGTCATCGCGACATGACAGCGCCCCGAACCGGGCGGATGCAGCGCTATACTCCCCGGCTAAATTACGAATTCGACTAACTACAAGGACTCGCCCATGAAAGCGTTCGGCAAAATCCTGGGTCTGGTACTTCTCGGGCTGTTGCTGATCATTGTGGCGGCGGGCTTCGCCCTGACCCACCTGTTTGATCCCAACGACTACAAAGACGAGATCCGCCAGATAGCCCGCGACAAGGCCCACATCGAGCTGACGCTCAATGGCGATATCGGCTGGAGCCTGTTCCCGTGGCTCGGCCTGGAACTGCATGAAGCCAGCATCGCCACCCTGATCAACCCGACCGAACCGTATGCCGACCTGCAGATGCTCGGCCTGTCCGTGCGCGTGCTGCCACTGTTGCGCCGTGAAGTGCAGATGAGCGATGTGCGTGTCGAAGGCCTGAACCTGCGCCTCAAACGCGACAAGAACGGCCATGGCAACTGGGAAGATATCGGCAAATTGCCGACAGCCGTCGCGCCCGCCGGCAGCCCGGCGCCTGCCAGCGCGCCTGCTGCCGAAGCCCCTGCCCAGCCGGAAAAACCGCCACAGCCGATCCGCCTCGACATCGACAGCCTGACGGTCAACAACGCCCGCGTTGAATACAACGACGAGCAGACCGGCAAGCAGTACAGCGCCGAAAGCATTCAGTTGAGCACCGGTGCAGTACACGACTCGACCAACATTCCGCTGAAAGCCACGGCGTTCCTCAGCACCAATCAGCCTGTGCTGCGGGTGCGCACCGAGCTCAACGGCGAGCTGCGCATCGAGCGCGCCCTGCAACGCTACAAGTTCGAAGACATGAAACTGTCCGGCGAACTGACCGGCGACCCACTGCAGGGCAAGGCCATGACCTTCTCCGCCCAAGGGCAGATCTCCCTGGACAAGGCGGCGAATGTCGCCGAATGGACCGGGATCAAGATCTCCGCCAACCAGTTGCGTGCCCTCGGCGAGCTGAAGGCCAACGACCTCGACAAGACCCCGCAGATCACTGGCGGGATCTCGATCGCCCAGTTCGATCTGGCGAAATTCGTCGACAGCATCGGTCAGACGTTGCCCGCCATGGCGCCCGGCAGCCTGAGCAAAGTCGAACTGGTCAGCCGCGTGGCCGCCACGCCAACCAGCGTGGCTTTCGACAACGTCAACCTGAAACTCGACGACAGCAGCTTCAGCGGGCGCATTGCCGTAGAAGACTTCGCCAAGCAGTCGCTGCGCGCGATCCTCAAGGTCGACACCTTTGATGTCGACCGCTACCTGCCGCCGAAATCGGACAAGACCAAAAACGCCACGCAAGTGCGTCAGGCCGAAGTCGCCAGCACCGAAGCCGATGCCATGGCCGGCGCCGGCAGCACACCGCTGCCGGACAAACCGAGCAAAAGCGCCTGGAGCACCGAGCGTCTGCTGCCGGTCGAGCGTCTGGCCAAACTCGACGTCGATGCCGACCTGACCTTCGGCCAACTGACCCTCGACAAACTGCCGATCCAGAACGCTGCACTCAAGGCCACAGGCCAGAGCGGCCTGCTGACCCTGCAAAACCTGCGCGGCGAGCTATACGGCGGCGACTTCGAAGCCAAAGGCACACTCGACGTACGCCCGAGCGCCCCCGTGCTCAATCTGCAGACCAAAATCAACCGCGTGCCGGCCGAGAAAATTCTCGAAAGCCAGGGCAAGAATCCGCCGGTCAAGGGCCTGATCACGCTGACCAGCAACCTCACCGGCAGCGGCAACAGTCAGCAGGCGCTGATCGAAACCCTTAACGGCAACGCCAGTTTCGTGATCAACAACGGCGTGCTGCTCAACGCCAATCTTGAACAGCAACTGTGCAAAGGCATCGCCACCCTCAATCGCAAAACCCTCAGCGGCGAGCCACGAGGCAAGGACACACCGTTCCAGGAACTCAAGGGCAACCTGACCTTGCGCAACGGCGTGGCGAGCAACCCGGACCTGAAAGTGCGCATCCCGGGCATGACCGTCAACGGCAACGGCGACATCGACCTGAAAGTGCTGGGCATGGATTACCGCGTCGGCATCATCGTCGAGGGCGACACCAGCGCCATGCCGGATCCGGCCTGTCAGGTCGGCGAGAAATTCGTCGGTATCGAGTGGCCGCTGCGCTGCCGTGGCCCGCTGGAGCTGGGCGCCAAGGCCTGCCGTGTGGATAACGAACGTCTCGGCCAGGTCGCGACCAAAATCGCCGGTGACAAACTCAGCGAAAAGATCGATGAAAAACTCGGCGACAAGGTCAGCCCGGAATTGAAAAACGCATTGAAGGGGCTGTTCAAGCGATGAGAGCGGAGCAGTTTTCCACGGCGGTGCTGGAATGGTTCGACCGCCACGGCCGCCACGATTTGCCTTGGCAGCAAGACATCAACCCGTATCGGGTGTGGGTGTCGGAGATCATGTTGCAGCAGACCCAGGTCAGCACCGTGCTCAATTACTTCGACCGCTTCATGGCCGCGCTGCCAACAGTGCAAGCGCTGGCCGAAGCGCCGGAGGACGAAGTGCTGCACTTGTGGACCGGGCTGGGTTACTACACCCGCGCGCGCAATCTGCAGAAGACCGCGAAGATCGTCGTCAGCCAGTATGGCGGCGAATTTCCGCGTGACGTCGAAAAGCTGACGGATCTGCCGGGGATCGGCCTGTCCACCGCCGGGGCTATCGCCAGCATCAGCATGGGCCTGCGCGCGCCGATCCTCGATGGCAACGTCAAACGCGTTCTGGCGCGTTTTACCGCGCAGGAGGGTTACCCTGGTGAGCCGAAGGTCGCCAAACAGCTGTGGGCCAACGCAGAGCGTTTCACGCCGCACGATCGGGTCAACGCCTACACCCAGGCGATGATGGATCTTGGCGCCACGCTGTGTACGCGCAGCAAACCGAGCTGCCTGCTGTGTCCGCTGGAAAAGGGCTGCGAGGCGCACATGCTTGGCCTGGAGACGCGCTACCCGATTCCCAAACCACGCAAGGCCATCCCGCAGAAACGCACGCTGATGCCGCTGCTGGCCAACGGCGAAGGCGCGATTCTGCTTTATCGTCGCCCGTCGACAGGCCTGTGGGGCGGTTTATGGAGCCTGCCGGAACTCGATGACCTCGACGACCTGCAGCATCTGGCCGACCAGCACTCGCTGACCATGGGCGAGCAGCAGGCGCTGCCAAGCCTCGTCCACACCTTCAGCCATTTCCAGCTGTCCATCGAACCCTGGCTGGTTCAGGTGCAGGAGGCCGGTCAGCACGTGGCCGAGGCCGACTGGCTCTGGTATAACCTCGCCACCCCGCCGCGCCTGGGCCTTGCCGCCCCGGTCAAAACCTTGCTCGAACGCGCGGCCGCCGTATTGAACGCAGGAGAGTCGTCATGACCCGCACCATCATGTGCCGCAAGTACAAAGAAGAACTGCCCGCGCTGGAACGCGCTCCTTTCCCGGGCGCCAAAGGTCAGGATATTTTTGACCACGTCTCGGCCAAGGCCTGGGCTGACTGGCAGAAACACCAGACCCTGCTGATCAACGAAAAGCGTCTGAACATGATGAACGCCGAAGACCGCAAATATCTTCAGGGCGAAATGGACAAGTACTTCTCCGGCGAGGATTACGCCAAGGCCGAAGGCTACGTTCCGCCTGCAGAGTAAACCCGCAAAATCGGGGGGCGGATCGTAAGCGACGGAATTAATTTAAGAAATTTTAAAAAAGTCGTTGACGTAAATCCGAAAAACCCTTTTAATGCGCCCCGTTGCCCAGATAGCTCAGTCGGTAGAGCAGGGGATTGAAAATCCCCGTGTCGGCGGTTCGATTCCGTCTCTGGGCACCAAATACCGAAAACCCTGAATCGCAAGATTCAGGGTTTTTTTATGCCTGCGATTTGATCAAGCACGCCGCCCGCCTCTGCGAAGCACCGAACCGTCCCTGCGCTCCATATCAAAAATCTCCCCTTTCCTGAATTCTTTCAAAACTGCCAGAACCCTCCGTAGGCCCTAGCGGAAATGGACGACATACGCTCGCCCATGGATTGGGCAGAATTGGACTCAGAGCTGCCGCGTATCCCGAAGCAGATGCATAACAGGGATGTAACAGATGATTAGCAAGATCAGAGCCCAATCCACTGATTCATGCATTGGGCAAGAATCCAGAACCTTCACCTTCAATTGCCGGCAATCGGCATTGCTTCATCAACTCTCTATGGAAATCGCAGCCATCGGTGGACCGCAGGCTCCTGGTGCCAATTTCCTGACCTCTGCCGCGGCCAATGAATTGAAGCCTTCCTTTTCGCAACACCAATGTGCATTGCTCGAGGCGTATTCCGACAGCCTGTTCTCGGTGTTGATATTCGAAGGCCTCAAGACTATCAACACTTCCAACCCTCCAGATGAACTCCCTGATCTAGCCACTCTGGAAACTCGTCCAGATGTTCTTTGTCTGGCTTCACGCAATCAGATTTTGTTGAAGCTGGTGGACAATAACGCGTTCGCTTACGACCTAGACAACGATGGGAAATTGGTACGGCTGGTGGCCAACTTCAAGGGAGGCGGCCTCACAAAGATCAAGGCGGAGCCAGAATCCAGAGAATTGAGTTCACACTCAGGCCTGGCGCTTGGCCCGCACACTGAAGCACCTTACTGGTGTGCCGTAGATGCAAAGGACGGGCATTCACCCTCCCCGTCTTCGCTAATACTTTCTGCGCTGTGGAACCCCACCCTTGAACCTACACGGGTCATCCCGCTCCCACCTGTCCTCGAAAGAATTGGCATCATCAACTGTCTGGCGCTGACCACTAAAAACTTCCAGTTCACTCGCAGCGACTCCTTTGTCAGTGGCAAAGGTGCAAACGGTCGTGACGTGTCGATTCTGGCTTTCGACGACAAAGTCGGGTTCTCGGCCCGATTCAACTCTTATCGCTTCTCGGTGAACAGTAATGTGTCGAAGTTTGTGAAAACGGCTTACTCCGCTCTTTGCCAAAGCGTAGAGGAATCGACTCCGGCGGAGTACGCGCTGACTCAGGAATCAGCCATGGTCATCAATAACACCCGGGCACTGCACTGTCGCGATGTGATTAAAGACAACAGAAGAGTGCTGGTGCGTATTTTCGGACTCTCAAAATTCTCCACCCCGATTGTCATTTCAGAAGATCCATTACTAGTGCGGGGCTGATCTCCGCACTTCGGGTACGGAGCTTCTCGCAAGCAGAAAATTGATTGGTAACCATTAAAGAGGTAATGCAATGTCTTGGGACATCATCGGCATGCTGGCGCTCGTCGCATTTTGTGCCGGTTTTTTTGATGCGATTGCCGGTGGTGGAGGACTGATCACCTTGCCTGCATTGTTTCTGGCCGGTGTAGATCCGATCAGCGCGATTGCAACCAACAAGTTTCAGGCAGCATCAGCAACCATTTCGGCGACAGTGACTTTTGCTCGCAAAGGGTTGATCGAATGGCGTGAAGGACGCTTCCTGGTTGTCTGCGGATTTATTGGTGGAGCCAGCGGCGCCTTGCTGGTCAGTTCAATCGATAAACGATATCTGGAAGCTTGCGTGCCTGTAATGCTGATTCTGGTGGCGATCTATTTTGCGCTATCGCCGAAACTGGCCAATGAAGATCGGCGCAAGAGAATCGGAATTCTGCTTTTCTCTTTTACTGTCGCGCCGATCCTCGGTTTTTACGACGGAATATTCGGTCCCGGGGTGGGATCGTTCTTTATCGTTGGGTTTGTACTGCTCTGCGGCCTGGGCATGATGCGGGCCATGAGTTTTACCAAACTTGCCAACGCCTCGTGCAATCTCGGCTCGCTTTCTGTCTTCATCACCAAGGGCGTGATTATCTGGCCAGCAGCTTTAGCGATGGCGCTGGCTGCCTTCATCGGCGCACAGTTGGGCGCTCGTGCCGCTGTTCGGGTCGGGCCGAAGTTGGTCAAACCGATGTTGATCGTGGTTTGCTGCGCCTTGGCCATCAAACTTCTGAGCGTAGAGAACAATCCATTGCGCATTGCCATAGCTCAGACATTCGCTTCACTCTAAACGCTGCTTATCGATGCATTTATTCCTGATGAAAGACCCGCGCTCCTCCATGGGATCGCGGGTTTTATCGTTTCAGTCGATCAATAAGCTATCGACCAACTCAACGTGTACGTCCGCCCACCCCCGGTAATCGTAGAGATGTGCCGGGCCATGAGTCGGCAAGCAGAACAGTGTCGCGCGCTGCCCCCACACTGTGCTGCATTCCTTGTCGAGCAAGTTCTGAATCTCTGCGCTGAAGGTGCCGATGTCGGTGTCGCGGCTGCCGAGCAGGTCGCTGGTGATAGTAAGGGAACGGATAGAAGTTGGTGTCTTCGTTGCGGTAAGGCGCTTGCAGGTAGAAGTCCTGACCGAGTACATCGCTGTGGTGATAGTTGGCGTTGAGCAGCACGCGCTTGGTACGCGGGTCGAGATCGGTGGGATAACCACGCCCAGTTCGGCGTCTTCCAGGTTCGAAGCGAGCCTTCAACGTCGACGGGTTTCGAACAAAGACGATCCGCGCTACTTTGGCTGCACCTTATGGAAGAGGGTCATCCGTTCGATGAACCAGAAAAGAACCCGCGTGCCCCTGCCCCATCCGCCACCCTATCGCCAGAGTCGGGCTGCATTCTGGCTGACGGTGCTGGTCGGCGTACTGATCGCCTTCCTCATCGGCGCGTCGATTTATCTGATCGTCCACAGCTTGATCAGCGGCTCCATCACCACATGGAACCGCTCCGGTCCACGCCACACCTACACCCTTGCACTGCAACCGCGAATGTTCTGGTTCGAGATCGTGTCGCAGTGCGTTGGTACCCTGTTCCTGATAGCCGTCGGCTGGATTGGATTGTGGATTCACCGAATGGCGCAAGAACCCACTGACAAGCAGAAGGGCAAGCGTACGCGGGGGTAAATGACGGTTGGCCCTCAGAGGGTGTTGACGTAGTCGACCGGCAACAAAACCGTGTCGAGCGCAGCGTCTACCGGCAGCGATACCACGGTAATCACCGGGCAAACGATCATCATGTAGCAGATGACCGCGGCGGGCATGCCGTCTCCCCCTCTCACGCCAAGTAAGTGCAAGTTGCCATCGACGCCTTTGTAGTACGGTTCTGCAGAATCACCGTTCAGGCGCCCCATCATCGTTCCACAACCAGCCAACAGCAAAACCAGGCTCACCGCTGAGCCAATACGCAAAATCCCTTTCAAACCAGCACTTCCTTGCATCACAGAAACATAAGGCGCGGGATTGTACCCGCGCCTCGACTTTCAATTGAACCCAACACTATCCAGCGTCATTCCAGTGGAACACCAGATTGCGGGCAGCGCCGCTGCCAACGTCTGTCTCATCGCGCCGTGTTTCGCCATTGCGGGTGGCGACCACCGTGTACTTACCGGGTGGTAGTTGCACGTAAACCAGCGGACCCGTTTGGGTGAGGGTCAGTACGGTTTGCCCTGGTGACTTTTGAATCATCACATCGACATCAGCGGTGTACTGGTCTTGCGCCCCCACCGCGAACGTCATGTGCAGGTTGTAACCGGTGGATTGTTGAATGGCTTTTGCCTCATCAACGCCAATCCCGCCGGACAAGTAGTTGATGCCGTTTTGCTGCTGTTGTTGAGCCTGTACGCCTGCGCTGTCGACGGGCTCAAGGCCGGCCGCCTGCAGCATCGCCGGAAAAGCCAATACAGCGACCGCAGCGACTGGCAGCATGAATGAAAGAATGCGCTTCATAATCTCTACTCCCGGACTCTTTTAGAGCCCAACCGTGACTCCTTATTTGATCCGGCCAGGGAAGCACGCGTTTTAGATTGATTGGAACTTGGCCTGTGTACGAAATGGACTACAGACCATCACTCACTGAAACACCTTTTGCCGGCAACGTCCTGCAATACCCATCCCCTCTTCCTGCCGCCTATACAGGGCTCGCCCGACATCGCCGAGCGGCGAATCCCGGCATGCTTTTGCGTCTGTTTCCACTGATGCGGAAGACTCGATGAGCCAGGTAAAACCTACCGATGCGCAAGACCCGAAAATCGATTCATTGCTGGGGGAGTTGGGCGAACTGATTCGCCAGGCGCGGCAAAAAGTGCTGCGTGCGGTTGATACGATTCAAGTCCAGACCTGTTGGCAGATCGGCCGGCATATTGTCGAGTTTGAACAGCAAGGGGCGCAGCGGGCGGGGTATGGCAAGCAGTTGCTGGCCTTGTTGGCGAAGGATCTGACGGCGCAGTTCGGGAAGGGGTTTGATGAAACCAATCTTCGCAAGATGCGCCTGTTTTATCAGCTGTTCCCAATTCGAGACGCACTGCGTCTCGAATTGAGCTGGACTCACTATCGCAGGCTGCTGCGGGTCGAAAGCGCAAAAGCGCGTCAATGGTACGTGGAAGAAACCGCGAACCTGAACTGGTCCAGCCGCGCCCTTGATCGCCAGATCAATACGCTCTACTACGAACGACTCCTCATGAGTCGAGACAAGGCCGATGTGATTGAGGAAGCCTCCACCAACATTGAGGCGATGAAAGACAATCCGCGCGAGTTCATTCGCGACCCAGTCTTGCTAGAGTTTCTCGGGCTGCCTGCGCCCTGCAAGATCAGAGAGGATGCTCTTGAACAGGCTCTCATCGAACACCTGCAGAGCTTTCTTCTTGAGCTGGGCAAGGGCTTTTCCTTCGTCGCTCGCCAACAACGCCTCAGTACTCATGATGTAGATCTGTACATCGATCTGGTGTTCTACAACTATTTGCTCAAATGCTTCGTGATCATTGAGCTCAAAAGCGGAAGGCTCAGCGCCGGCGATGTCGGACAGATGGACATGTATGTACGCATGTACGACGAACTCAAGCGCAGCGAGGGCGACAAGCCGACAGTCGGGATCATTCTGTGTGCAGAGAGCAATGATTCGGTCGCGCGTTACTCGATGCTCAAGGGCAATGAGCAACTGTTCGCCAGCAGTTACAAGACGATACTGCCGAGTGAGGAAGAATTACGCGCAGAACTCAATCGCGAACAGGCCTTGATCGAAGAACGCCTGCTCATTTAATCGACTGAATAAACCTTCTGGATTGTTGCCGGGCAGCGCCGAGACTATCGTTGGCAGCTTACCCGCAAAGGTGGAAAGCCATGACCTGTCAGGACACGCCCGCGATGCAGGATATGCAGTCAAGGTTGCCAATTTTGACCGCGGCGCAAGGTGAACCCTTCACGGAAGCCGCTCAGGATGGCTTTGCCCTTGGCGGCTTCACCTGGCGCCATGCCCTGCCCGACATCCAGCGACCGGTAGTCATCATCAACGCCGCCACCTCGGTACGCTGCCGACACTATTCACGCTTCGCCGATCACCTGTTCACCAAAGGCTTCGACGTGATCACCTACGACTATCGAGGCATCGGCGAATCACGCCCGGCAACCCTGAAAGGCCTTGAGGCTTCATGGACCGACTGGGGCGCGCTGGATTTCGAGGCGATGCTCAAACGCGCGCAACGGGAATGCCCCGGCCAGCCAATCGATGTGGTCGGCCACAGCTTCGGCGGTTGCGCGGCCGGACTCGGCGAGTCCGGGCAGGTCATTCGTCGGCTGGTGACGGTCGGCGCGCAGTTCGCTTACTGGCGCGACTATGCGCCGGCACAGCGCTGGCGCATGTTTGGTAAATGGCATTTGCTGATGCCGCTGCTGACGCGGTTCTGTGGCTATTTCCCGGGCAAGCGCCTCGGCTGGCTGGAGGACACGCCCGCCGGCGTCGTACGCGATTGGAGCACGCCTGCCGCGCGCTACGAGCAGCGTCCGAGCGGTCGCCGACTGCTGAAGGCAAGCGGTCGCCTGCCCTTCGCCAACGTCCGCGCACACACCCTGGCGATCAGCATCAGCGACGACCCCTACGGCACCATTCCAGCCATCGAACGCCTGCTCGACTACTTCAGCCATGCGCACAAAACCCACCTGCGCATCGAGCCGCAGGACATCGGCGAACAACAAGTCGGACATTTCGCCTTTTTTCGCAGCGCATACCAAGCCACACTATGGCCCATCGCTCTGACCTGGCTGCAAACCGGCGAGCTGGCCCCCGACACACCCGGGCGGCCAGTGCCACGCAGCTGAGCCCTTTCAACGCACGACGGAACACACCATGGCCTCCGCCAACAAGCAGCAAAAACGCGCCGCCCGGGCCAAGACCAAGGCCAAGCAAAACCGCAGCAAACGCGCCGAGACGCCGGTCGAACTGGACCCGAACGATGACCGTATCGACTTCGAGTCGGTGGACCTGACCGAGCTGTTCAAGAAAATGATCGACGCCGAGAAGATCAGCCAGCAAGCCATGTGCACCGCGTTCCTCGAAGACCCGCTGCTAGGACTGGTCTACGAGCAGGAAGGCGAAGAAGGCGCGATGGATTTCATCCTCGCCGCGCTGATCGAGTATCGCCAGTGGTCCCAGGAAACCGACGAAGCCGGCGCCCTGGCGTGGATCGAATCCCCGGCCTTCCAGGCCGACTATGTGGCGGCGTCCGACGCGATCGCCGCACAAACCCAACAGAAGAACTGAGTTCCCATGGCATCCCTGAACAAGCAACAGAAACGCGCCAAACGCGCCAAGGCCAAAGCCAAGCACATCCGCATGGTCGGCCGTAAGCCGCTGGACCAGGACGACAATCTCGGGCATCTGGACGAGCCGATCCCGGAATACACCCTCGCAATGTTCAGCAAAATGCGCGACGCCGAAGCCGTCAGCCGCAACGAAATGCTGCTGACCCTGCTGCGCGAACTGGCGTTCATCATCGTTGACCATCCAGAACTGCTGGACATGGAAAACGCCGAGAACGAAGGCATGGCCGCCACTCACCTGGCCGCCGACATGCTGATCGACTACCGCATGTGGGCCGATGGCATGGATATCGAAACCGCCCAGGCCTGGCTGACCGAGCCACAGTTCATCACCGATTTCGGGATTGCGCTGGATACTTACGGCAAGTCGCTGGATGCTCAGGAAGAAAAGAGCGAATAAACCCCGCTCACAAACAAAAACGGCCGCTCGTCATCACTGACAGCGGCCGTTTTTTGTTTGGATGACTCAGAAACCCTCTGCCCGATGACAATGTATATCCCGTTGACATATCCCAAACACAGCCTATCCTGAGCCCATCACTGGATCAGACCCGGGAGGTCAAATATGGAACAGACCACAATTTTCATGAGCAATCGAAGTCAGGCAGTTCGGCTACCAAAGGCAGTTGCGATGCCCGGCGACGTTAAACGAGTGGAAGTCATTGCGATTGGCAGAACACGCGTCATTACGCCTGCTGGAGAAAGCTGGGATAGTTGGTTTGATGGCGACAGCGTCAGCCCTGATTTCATGGCTGACCGTGAGCAACCCGCTGATCAGGAGCGCGAGTCGTTCTGATGATCAAATACATGCTGGATACAAATATCTGCATCTTCACCATCAAGAACAAACCACAGATTGTCCGGGAAGCTTTCAATCGACATTCCGGACAGTTGTGCATCAGCGCTATCACGCTCATGGAGCTAATTTACGGTGCTGAAAAGTCAGCGGCCCCGGAAAAGAATCTAGCGATCATAGAAGGTTTCGTTGCGCGATTGGAAGTCTTGCCTTTCGACAATGACGCAGCAGCACAGACCGGGATGATTCGATCTGAACTTGCGAAAGCGGGAACACCGATTGGGCCGTACGACCAAATGATCGCGGGCCACGCGCGGTCACTTGGACTTATCGTGGTTACGAACAATGTGCGTGAATTTGAACGTGTTTCCGGATTGCGTTTTGAGGATTGGGTTCATCCCGATTGAGCAACGCTCACAAACAAAAACGGCCGCTCGTCATCACTGACAGCGGCCGTTTTGCATTACGCGTTGCGGATCAGTTCAACACCACCGCACCACGGTTTTCCAGCTTGCGACGACGCGCCACCAGCAGGCCGGCGACGACTACCATGAGGCTCAGCAGGCCGGTCGCGAGGATTTCCACGCGGTGGGCTTCCTGGAACAGCATGATGGTCAGGGCCGCGACGATGAAGATGATCACCGCGTAGGTCAGGCCCGGGAACAGCCACATGCTGAAGACGATTTTCTCGCCGCGGGCCATGCGTTGTTTACGCATGCGCAGTTGCGAGAACGCGATCACCAGGTACACCAGCAGCGCGATGGCGCCGGAACTGGCCAGCAGGAATTCGAACACCGCGGCCGGGGCCACGTAGTTGGCGAAGGTGCAGAGGAACGCCGCGCCGGTCGACAACATCACTGCCCAGTATGGCGTGCCGCTTTTGTTGACCCGAGTTGACATGGCCGGTGCGTCACCGCGCTTGCCGAGGGAGAACAGCATGCGCGACGAGGTGTACAGCGCCGAGTTCAGGCAGCTGGTTACCGCGACCAGCACCACGATGTCGACGATCATTTTCGCGTTCGGGATGCCCATGCGCTCAAGCACGGTCTGGTAGGAACCGAGGTTGGCCAGGGTCGGATCGTTCCACGGCACCAGGGCCACAACGATGAAGATCGACACGAGGTAGAACAGGCCGATCCGCCAGATCACCGAGTTGGTGGCCTTGGAGATCTGTTTGCCCGGGTTCTTCGATTCCGCGGCCGCGATGGTCACGATTTCAGTACCCATGAACGAGAACATGGTGGTCAGGATTGCACCCAGCACCGCGCCCATGCCGTTTGGCAGGAAGCCGCCGGAGTCGAACAGGTGCGAAACACCGCTGACCTGGCTGTTCGGCAGGAAGCCGAAGATCGCCGCAAGGCCAAGGATGATGAAGCCGATGATCGCCAGCACTTTGATCAGGGCGAACCAGAATTCGAACTCACCGTAGTTCTTCACACTGAACAGGTTGGTGACCGTCAGCAGCAGGGTGATGATCAGTGCGAACGCCCAGATGCCGACACTCGGGAACCAGGCATGGAGGATGGTCGCGGCGGCGTTGGCCTCCAGCGGAATCACCAATACCCAGAACCACCAGTACAACCAGCCGATGGTGAAACCGGCCCAGTGCCCGATGGCACGGTCGGCGTAAGTCGAGAACGAGCCGGTGTCGGGCGAAGCGACAGCCATCTCACCGAGCATGCGCATCACCAGCACCACCAAGGTACCGGCGGCGGCGTAAGCCAGCAGCACAGCAGGGCCGGCGGCAGCGATAGCGTGGCCGGAGCCAACGAACAGACCGGCGCCGATAACACCGGCGATCGACAACATGGTCACATGACGCGGTTTGAGCCCCTGTTCGAGGCCATTGGAGCTTGGGGTACTGCTCATCGGAACTACCTTTGCGAGGAAAGCGATTGCGTACGTCCCGTCTGGTTTTCCTTCTCGTAAAAAGAAACCAACGGGGCGTTCCAGATTCTGCACGCAATAAGTGCGCCAAAATGTTTCAAACTCTTCTGGCCCGCGGCTTTTAACGCGACCGGACAGTCATCGCAAGTCCTTAAATTTAATGGCAATTCGCCAGAACGTTACCCTGCGACTCACTTTTCAAACGAACGAGCGCACCAGAAACACACTGAAAAAGTGTGGGATGCACAATAAAAGGGCGATTCAGGAACGTTCGGCCGGATAGCGCTTCCAACACCCCGCCAAAGCTGGCAACATCGCGCCTTTTTTTACGCAACACCCACGGGGCTGCACGTTTAAACACCCGTTCGGTTGTTGATGGGGCGACAGTCTGCTGTGCCGATGCGACAACCTGCCACACGCCATCCGCTTACCGCTCGTAGCGCTGTTGGCTGCCATTGAAACGCTATGCTAGCTTGGCCGCCTCGCCAGGAAGGCCCGCCAACAGCAGGAGCGCAACATATATGAGGAACGCACATGGCTGAGGCCACGCCCGCGCTTGAAATCCGCAACTTGCACAAACGCTACGGACAGCTTGAGGTGCTCAAAGGCATCTCGCTGACCGCCCGCGACGGCGATGTGATCTCGATCCTCGGTTCCTCCGGTTCCGGCAAGTCCACGTTCCTGCGTTGCATCAACCTGCTGGAAAACCCGCACCAGGGCCAGATTCTGGTGGCCGGTGAAGAACTCAAGCTCAAGCCCGCCAAGAATGGCGAACTGGTTGCCGCTGATGGCAAACAGATCAACCGCCTGCGTTCCGAGATTGGTTTTGTATTTCAAAACTTTAATCTGTGGCCGCACATGAGCGTGCTCGACAACATCATCGAAGCCCCGCGCCGCGTGCTCGGCCAGAGCAAGGCCGAAGCCATCGAAGTCGCCGAAGCGCTGCTGGCCAAGGTCGGCATCGCCGACAAGCGCCACGCCTACCCGGCGCAACTGTCCGGTGGTCAGCAACAACGCGCCGCGATCGCCCGCACGCTGGCGATGCAGCCGAAGGTGATTCTGTTCGACGAGCCCACCTCCGCCCTTGACCCGGAAATGGTTCAGGAAGTACTTAGTGTCATCCGCGCACTGGCCGAAGAAGGCCGCACCATGCTGTTGGTGACCCACGAAATGGGCTTTGCCCGTCAGGTCTCCAGCGAAGTGGTGTTCCTCCACCAGGGGTTGGTGGAAGAGCAAGGATCGCCTCAGCAGGTGTTCGACAACCCGCTTTCGGCGCGCTGCAAACAATTCATGTCCAGCAACCGCTAACGGAGCAACATGCATGCAGAATTTTAAAAAGGTCTTCCTGGCCGCCGCCGTCACACTCGCGTTCAGCGCCGGTGCCATGGCCGAGACCCTGAAGATGGGCATCGAAGCGGCTTACCCGCCGTTCAACAACAAAGACGCCAGCGGCAACGTGGTCGGCTTCGACAAAGACATCGGCGACGCCCTGTGCGCCAAGATGAAAGTCGAATGCACCGTGGTCACCTCCGACTGGGACGGCATCATCCCTGCGTTGAACGCGAAGAAGTTCGATTTCCTGATCTCCTCGCTGTCGATCACCGAAGAGCGCAAGGGCGCGGTGGACTTCACTGACCCGTACTACTCGAACAAGCTGCAGTTCATCGCGCAGAAAGATAAAGAGTTCAAAACCGACAAGGATTCACTCAAAGGCAAGATCATCGGCACGCAGCGCGCCACCCTCGCCGGCACCTGGCTCGAGGACACTTACGGTAGCGATATCGAAGTAAAACTCTACGATACCCAGGAAAACGCCTACCTGGACCTGACCTCCGGTCGTGTCGACGCGATCCTCGCCGACAAGTACGCCAACTACGACTGGCTGAAAACCGACGCCGGCAAGAACTACGAGTTCAAGGGCGACCCGGTCGTGGAAAGCGACAAGATCGGCATCGCCGTGCGTAAAGGCGATCCGCTGCGTGAGAAGCTGAACGCCGCGCTGAAGGAAATCGTCGCTGACGGTACCTACAAGAAGATCAACGACAAGTACTTCCCGTTCAGCATCTATTGATCTGACCTGCGGGACCGGCGCCGTGATCCGACGGCGCCGGCTCCCGGCCTTGCCTGCCGCGATTTGAAAAGAAATCCATGATTATCGACCTCTACGGATTCGGCCCGGCCCTCGCCGCCGGTGCGCTGATGACCGTCAAACTGGCGCTGACGGCCCTGTGCCTGGGACTGGTGCTCGGTCTGCTCGGCGCCTTGGCCAAGACTTCCCCGTACAAGCCGCTGCAATGGCTTGGCGGTACTTATTCGACTTTGGTACGCGGTGTCCCGGAATTGCTCTGGGTGCTGTTGATCTACTTCGGTACGGTCAACCTGATGCGCAGCCTCGGTGAGTTCTTCGGCAACCCCGACCTGCAACTCAGCGCATTCGCCGCTGGCGTGATTGCGCTGGGCCTGTGCTTCGGCGCCTACGCCACGGAAGTGTTCCGCGGCGCGATCCTCGCCATTCCCAAGGGCCACCGTGAGGCCGGCGTGGCGCTGGGCCTGTCGAAATGGCGGATCTTCACCAAGCTGATCATGCCGCAGATGTGGCGCATCGCCCTGCCCGGCCTGGGCAATCTGTTTATGATCCTGATGAAAGACACCGCGCTGGTGTCGGTGATCGGCCTGGAAGAAATCATGCGTCACGCGCAGATCGGCGTGACCGTGTCGAAACAGCCGTTCACCTTCTATCTGGTGGCCGCGGTCATGTATCTGGGCCTGACAGTGCTGGCGATGAGCGGCATGCACTTCCTGGAAAAACGCGCCGCTCGCGGCTTTGCGAGGAGCGCTTCATGAACTGGGAAGTGATCATCAAGTGGCTGCCGAAACTGGCGCAGGGCGCGACCCTGACCCTGGAACTGGTGGCGATTGCCGTGATTGCCGGCCTGTTGCTGGCCATTCCGCTGGGCATCGCCCGCTCCTCGAAGCTGTGGTACGTGCGCGCTTTGCCCTACGCCTACATCTTCTTTTTCCGTGGCACGCCGCTGCTGGTGCAACTGTTCCTCGTCTATTACGGCCTGGCGCAGTTCGATGCGGTGCGTAGCAGCGCACTGTGGCCGTACCTGCGCGATCCGTTCTGGTGTACCACCGCGACCATGACCCTGCACACCGCGGCGTACATCGCCGAGATCCTCCGCGGCGCGATCCAGGCGATTCCACCGGGCGAAATCGAAGCGGCGCGGGCCCTGGGCATGTCCAAGCCCAAGGCAATGTTCTACATCATGCTGCCGCGTGCGGCGCGCATCGGCCTGCCGGCCTACAGCAACGAAGTGATCCTGATGCTCAAGGCCAGTGCTCTGGCGAGCACCGTGACCCTGCTGGAACTGACCGGCATGGCCCGCACGATCATTGCCCGCACCTACCTGCCGGTGGAAATCTTCTTCGCCGCCGGCGTGTTCTATCTGCTGATGTCCTACGTGCTGGTGCGCGGCTTCAAGCTGCTGGAGCGCTGGCTGCGCGTCGATGCCTGCCAAGGGCGTTGAAACTTCCCACGTGCTGACGGGCGAGGACCTACTCGCCCGTTTCACTGCGCTGGATGCTTTTTTAATTGAGCATCAGGCGCTGTGGAAACCTCGTCCGTTCACTCATCTTTCGCTTCCATGGGAAACCGCCTACCCCGAATTGGCTTTGTGGCTACGCGGACGATCGCTGGAAGATGCAGAGCTTGTGCATAACCACCCTGCCGATCTCATCGATGCGCCGGAGCCGTTCGCTGCATTGGCGGCGTTGTCGGCTGAGCTGAGCGCAGTCGGAGAGTTGCCGGGACATGCGCTGGAAGCGGCAGGCCATCGATTGAATGTCGATGTGCCGGGGCGCAAGTGGCAGCAAATTGAAGCGTTCGCCAGCCGCTTGTCTTTCGCCTCTGCGCCAACACACTGGCTGGACTGGTGTTCCGGCAAGGGGCATTTGGGCCGACGCCTGCTGGGCGCCGGGCAACGGTTGACCTGTGTTGAATACGATCCGGCGCTGGTCGCCAGCGGTCAGGCATTAAGTCAGCGCCATCATTTGCACGCCCTGCATGTCGAGCAGGATGTGCTGGCAGCAGACGCCACAACTGTTTTGAGCGCTCAACACACCCCGGTCGCCCTGCACGCCTGCGGCGACCTGCATGTGCGCCTGATGCAATTGGCGAGCGCTGCCGGATGTCAGCAGATGGCCATCGCCCCGTGCTGCTACAACCGGATCAATCGCAACGAGTACCAGGCCTTGTCCTGCGCCGGCATGCGATCCGCCCTACAACTCTCGCTCGAAGATCTGGCACTGCCCATGAGCGAAACCGTCACCGCCGGCGCACGCGTCCGACGTCAGCGCGACACCTCCATGGCCCGGCGCCTGGCCTTCGACCTGCTGCAACGGCAAGTGCGCGGATTAGACGAATACCTGCCAACCCCGTCCCTGCCCAGCGTCTGGCTGGACAAACCGTTCGCCGATTACTGCCGCGACCTGGCAGCGCTGAAAGAGTTATCCACAATCGGCACGCCAGACTGGCAGGCACTGGAAGCCGCCGGTTGGCAGCGGTTGGCCGAAGTTCGCAACCTGGAACTACTGCGCGGACTGTTCCGACGACCGTTGGAGCTTTGGTTGAACCTGGATCGAGCCATTTTCCTTAGTGAACAGGGGTATGTCGTACGCCTCGGCACCTTTTGCGACACCCCACTGACACCGCGTAATTTCCTGCTGCTGGCCGAACGCGCTTAAAATCTTTACAGCCTGTGGATAACTCTGTTGATGGTTTTCCAGTGGATCCAATATTCACGGCCGTTAGACCGCTTAAACAGCACTGGTCATTTTTTGTTCATATTGATAAAAAACCTGTAAAACAGGGATTTGCGCACAAAATGAGAACGTGTCCACAAAATCCCCTGCAACACTGCAGTTGCGTCGATCCGTTGTGCATAAGCTTCCAATCAAAACGACATAAACGGGTGAAATGGGTGCTTGAACGGGGCAGAAATACTGCCCTCACGCTCAGTCTGGCTTGATCGCGTAGCACCTCGGTTTTGCGGCTAAAAACCCGGCGACACCGCTCACGCCAAGCCTGATCCAGCGCCTGCGTAAAAATAGTCTGAATTCAGGGGTTTACAGAACCAACCCAATCGCTATAATCGTCGCCCACACGCCGGTATAGCTCAGTTGGTAGAGCAACTGACTTGTAATCAGTAGGTCCCGGGTTCGACTCCTGGTGCCGGCACCATACAAAACGAAGCCCCTGCAGAAATGCAGGGGCTTTGTTGTTTCTGGTACGTCCACATTGCCTGTCACAGCCGTGCACTCAAAATTCGTCGTTAATCTCGATGGCTCGTCGGGGAGGCAACTGCTTCTGCCGGTGCAGAGAGCGGTACCTCGGTGACACGTGCAGCCTTTCCGGCCTTCATTTGACGTACAGATTCCAGCAAGTCTTGCTGGAATTGCTCCAGTTCATTGAGCATCGCTGATTTCCTCCTTCAGTTGCTTATGGAAATAAGGGTCAGACCACGTTTTGAGCTGAGACTGTGGTCTGACTCTATTTTTTCCCACCTTATTTTGCTCGTGTCACCACGGTGCTTAGGTTGGCGAAAACGCTTTGAGAAACCCTGGCCTTCCTTTGCTCTTCATTGGCCGCCGAGAGCGGCAGCAGCGTTGCGCGCGAGGCCTTTCCAGCCTTCATCTGACGTACAGATTCCATCAAGTCCGTCTGAAATCGCCCTAGTTCATTTGCCATGCCTTTTCGTCGACTTCAGCCATTTTCTCCAACGCTCGCTTGCTGAACTTATGCAGCTTGAACCGAAAGCGAAATCCGCCTTCCAAGTTGCTGCAACGCACGCTCAACATTCTCGATTTTGGAGTGATGCAGGAAATCTACCAGGCGATCGACCTGGGGCCGTTGTACGCCGAGACGACGTGCCAACTCGGCCTTGCTTAAACCTGACTCCAAAAGCGTATTCCACAGAGCAACCTTTGCTGCAGTCAGCGCAGGCAGACGCAATACAACGTCACTTGCCTGTTCTCCTGCCTGCCCGGTCGGAATCAACCGGCGATCATCAACGTATATCGAGAATGCCGTCTCGATTGCATCGATGGCGGTGTCCAACGCTTGCTCGAGGGTGTCGCCAACGGCGTGCATCTCAGGAATTTCTGCGCAGGACAACCAGACACTGTCCGGCTCTTCGTGAACTTCCAACGCATATTCGAACATCACGATTCCTCTCATGAGGCCCAGCTGTTTGATTATCGATTTTCTCAGCCCTTCGCCCATTTCCTTGGCTCCATGGTCGGGAAACACAGTTGATTTGCCATTCAAGGAAACCTTGAAGTGACTGCCCTTGCCGGTTTGAAACTCAACGCCTTGGGCTTTCAACCATCGCCGAAACTCGCTGTACTTCATGTGCATCACTCGCCGTTTCGGTAAAGCGAATGTGCAACATATTTGCTGCATTCGCAACATAAGTGTTGCACTACACTGAGATGGCAACGGCCACCACCTGGCCACGATTGCGCCTCCGTCCTTCGCAAGCTACCGTCAAACCCGTCGCTGCCAAATCAGCGACCGGGCCTGAGAACCCGCGTAAGATGCAGGCGCACCAGCGCCCCAAACCCATGATTGCCGGCGCTTTTTTGCACCCGCATTCACGTGTAATGGCGGCTGTGCGTGGGAGACCTTCGGGTCTGCCGGATTCCTGTATCTCCGGTTTCTCAGCCTGCGCATAGCTGCCACCCTTTCGCCTGAGAACGAAAATGGCAGCTCTCATTTGATACAGGGAGTTTACAAATGAATGCCATCAATCCATCCGTAATCCGCCGCGCTGCCACATCGGTCGACTCACTCCACGCCTTAGATACAGGTGAAGCGAAATGACCAACTACCTCGATTTGAAAACACCAGGCTTTACGCACTTTTCCTTCCAGGCCAATCGAGCGCTGTTCCGCACCAATCGTGGTGTTCCAGTGATGGCCGCCCTCTCGCACGCCTCACACTTGCTTCACATCTCCAAGCTGCTGACCGCCGACTCTACAGTTTCTCGCGATCCTGACCTTCACGCTTATGCCTCCCGGTATCTGCAGGAGTTAAGCAAGGCGCTGATCGACGACGTGGTGAAAGTGCTGGATGCGCCAACAGCAAGCCATTGACGTAAACCGCCAAAAGAAAGCCCTCGCGGTATCGCGAGGGCTTGTTGCGCTTCAAACCTGACTGATCTCAAACACAAACGAAATCCTGCGTTGACTCGCACTCCACACATAACGCAGATGTTTGCCCTGCTTCGGAATCGACACCGCTGGCGGCCGGAACGCGGCGACACATTCGTGGCCCGGCAGGCGGACGCTGTTGTAGAGCATCCCCCACGATTCAGACTCACGCAGTTGTCGGGCAAACGCCTGGGATGGGCCATAGGCGTCTGGATCGGGTTGATGCAAATCGGGAAAGTCATCACGAACATCATGCAGCGGCTTAACCACCCGATTAACGTAAGTACGCATGGTCAACTCAAGATCCGCCTCGTTGGTGGCTGCGAGGAAACGTTCCTGGTGATAGCAGGTTTCGGCGATGGCCGCGGCCTGGCTGCTGGCGGCGTAGTAGACGCCGAAGGTGCCATCGCTGAAGCGGCTGCTTTTGCCGATGTGGGTGAACGCCGCCATCACCGGGGTTGAACCGGGGCCGGAGAGTCGGTCTTCGGGGCGTACGCGGGCGAGGACGCCGGCCTGTTCGATCAGGCGATCGTTGGTCAGCGCTTCCAGCGCGTAGGCGATTTCCAGGTCTTCGGGGTCGAGCACGTCTTCGAACAGCGCAATCGGCGGGAAGCTGCTGTTGACGATCCGATAGGCCTTGGGCCATTGCGGCTCAGCCAGCGGCGGGGCCTTCAACCGCGCACCCCGTCGAGGTAGCGGCGCACGTCGGCGATGTCGACCACCCTACCCGCCAGCATGTAATCCAGCGCCGTTCGGCCATTGAATGGCGCCGCCGTGTTGGGGCTGCTGACCCACGTGTAGGCGCGCTCGCGGCTGTTGCTGAAGATGATGCTCAGCGCCTTGTGAATACCCATCAGGTAGGAGATCCGCTCAAGGGTGTCGTTAGGCAGACGTATGTTCGGCAGGTGTTTGTATTTGTAGAACGTGGTGTTGCCAACTCCGCCGAGTAATGTGCGTTGCTGCTCGGCGCTGCAGCCCCAGCGCTCCATGAGGTTGAAGAAGAACTTCAGCGCGACGCGCCCGGCTTCGGGGACGTCGAGTTGTTCGCGTGGGGGGAAGGCCGGGGATGAGGTAGGCATAGACGCCTCCTGATTTTTTTGTGTTAGCTGAAGACTAGTACATAACTGTAATTTTTTAGAGTTTTTATACACAAACGAACAATCGTAACGATCAAACGCACAGAAGCCGGAGTTAAGCCGGCTTATGTATTTCTGCACTATTTAAACAATTCTGAATGGCTCCCTAGATCCACAAACGTGATCAGGTCTGGGCGTGTGTTCTCGTAAATCATCAGAAAATCGCCGCCGATATGACACTCGCGGAATCCAGACCAATCTCCAGTCAGCGCATGATCCAGATATTCTGCCGGTAATTGCTGCCCCAAGAACAACATCGCCATCACCTTCCGGACGTCGTTCATGTCTCGTCTTCCGGCACGGTTATAACGATCCCAAGACTTCTTGAATTCAGAAGTCTGCGCACACTGTTTAGGCCGATCAGCGCGTTTTTGCGTTTTCTCCGATTTCGCCATCAGCAGTCCTCAGCATGTCGTCTATCGAGTCGAAACGCTGACGGATTTCTCGTGCTTCCATCATTGCGCGGGCCGTTTTCTCTGATAGAACTCGCACCTCGAAGGGAAGCCCCTGAGTGGCAACAACCTGCCGCAGAAAAAGTCGCATGGCGTCGCTAATGCTCAGCCCGCAAGCGTTCAAGACTTCAGTGGCACGCGCTTTCAAATCCTCATCAATGCGGCAGCGCACATCGGTAGTTTTCAGTAGTGCAGCCATTTCAATTACCTCATCATGATTTTGTAGCTACATCAGCGCTACCTCTGCATTGTGGTCGGAGGGATCTTCGTCGGTCAACGCGAAGTTGATAGGTGGTTCTCTACCGCCATGGCTCAGACGCCAAGCATCCATTTCAACTCCTTTGACAAGGTAGGTGCTATCAGCTGAATCGTTACTTTGCCTGAGACCTATCTGCTCATGACGCAGGCAAAAACCTCGGAAGATGTAAGCCGTTTCTCCTCGAAAAACCCGCCCTGCGCACCAAAACCACGCACTTTTCTTGACCCCAATCACCCCCACGTCATCAAAAATCCCGATCCTGTGTCAGCTTCCAGCCATCGGCGGGGACATCAATTCGCTACTAAACCCGCGACAACTATGCTCAGGTGCTGGAATATAGCCGGCATATGACGCCGGATCGGCAGTCTCGTAAACAACAATACCCAGCCCACTTCAGAGGGCATTACCCATGGATAGCAGAACCTTACGCAACCTCATGCGCATCGTGCAGACCGGCTCGTTGTCGGCCGCAGCCGAGCATTCGTGCCTGACTGTGCAGGCCTTGGCCGCACAGTTGAACAAGGTCGAAGAGCAGTTCGGTTTCCGCTTGTTTCGTCGTTCCAACAAAGGTCTGACGCTGACGCCGCAAGGCACGGAGCTGACGCCCTACATCGACAAAGTGCTGATTGCCACGCGACAGATGGAAGAAAAGGTCGAGGCGCTCAAGGTGCCTGGCCAGCGCACATTGAAGGTTGCGTTGAACAACACGTTGTCGTCTGACTTCAACCGGCGAATGATCGGACGCCTGATCGAGGTGTTTCCCGATTACCAGATGGAATTCAGCTACGCCGAGTCGATGGAGAACCTGAGCAAGCTGAAAAATGAAGACTTTGATCTCGCGGTGCTGATCGGCCCGCAGCGTCCGGGTCTGCCGAGCATCGTCCTGCCGGATGTACAGGTGCAGGTGGTCGGTGCCCATTGCGGGCAGGAAAACGATCCACTGACGTTGCTGGGCAACAAGTTTCAGGTGCGTCCTGCGGAAGATTGTCCGTATTCCCACAGCTTCCTGCGTTTTCTCGACGCTGGTCTGGGCAATCACGAGAACGGTCAGCGCATGGTCTATTCCTGCAGCGAGACCCTGACGCTGTCGTTGATCACGCAGATGGACGCGGTCGGCATGGTGTCTCGTGAGGCCGCGCAAAAGAACGGCCTGACGATTTTCCCCGGTTTCGAGGATTTCCTCGAAGTGCGTCTGGCGGTGAACAATCCGAACCTGTCGGGCCAGGCCCTGAATGACGTGGTCGATCTGCCGCTACATGAACGAGCCGAGCGCAATGTACGCAGCCGTCCCAACCGCCACACTGAGAAAGAGGTTTTTGCTGAAATACGCACATAACAGCGTCGGAATGGCTGCATAGAATTCCGGGCGGTCGAGCTGTAGGTGCTGATCCTTGATCAACAAGGGAGTCAGGCTGATCGCAGCGACGATCGCCACCGGCAGGTATTCCAGCGCCCGCGCAACGAATGGCGGCCAGTGCTCGGTGTTGACTTGCAGTGGCAACGCGCGTGGCAGGAAGGTCACGGCCATCATCAGCGCCACCACCAGGATCAGGAACGTTTGGTCAGGCATACACCCACTCCGCAGCCCACAAACGTGGCGATGAATACGTTAAATGGCGAAGTACCGACCAGGCTCAGCGCACCCATGCAGGCGACGGCAGCCGCTGCGGCGATGAGTTTGTTGCGGGTGTTGCACAGCGACACCAGCACGTAGAGCATCATCGCGGTCAGTGCGTAGTCGAGCTGGTATTTGATCAGGTGCGACGCATATTGCGCGCAAACGGCGCCCAGCAATCCGCCCAGCACCCAGGAGGTGTGGCAGAACAGGTTGAAGCCGATCAGGTAACGGATATTGACCGGTGCGCCGGTGCCCAGCTTGACGCTGTGAAATGCAAAAGACTCATCGGTCAGTCCACCCGCGTAAGCCCAGCGCTCCATGCGGCTGAGCCCCAGTGCGCGCAGGGCCTTGGCCATGTACACCGACATCAGCATGTGCCGCGCATTGATCAGGAACGTGGTCAGCACAATGGTAGTCAGCGAAGCACCGCTGGAGATCAGCGCCAGCGCGGCGAATTGCGAAGCGCCGGCGTAGACGAACAAGCACATCGCCACCGGCAGCCACATCGGCAGCCCGGCGTTGACCGCCATCAGCCCGAACACGAACGACACCGTGAAATAACCGGCCACCACCGGGCTGGCTTCGGCAAACGTGCGCGATGGCTGATGGGCAGCCATCAGCGGCGCACTGCCGGACGTTTCATTCATAGATCCCTCTCAAATGTCCGCTCGCCGTGGGGTTCGCAAAAACCCTGGGCAGTCCAGAATCGCTTGCCCGCGAGGTTAGCATCGTCGACGAACAGAAACATCCGTAATACACCGACCCGTTTCATGTCAGACGACGCCGCTTCCACCAGCCGCTGGCCGACGCCCTGGCTGCGATAGCGTGGGCTGACCGCCAGGTGGTTGATGGTGCCGCGGCTGCCGAGCATGCCGCCGAGCACCGCACCGACGATTTCGCCTTCGACGTCGAAGGCCAGATAGGCCGTGGTGGTCTTCTGGATCAATACACCGCGCAGGCATTTGGCGTCCTGCCACTCACAGAACGACACCTCGTCGAACTGGCGGAAGAAACGCTCCATGCGCTGCGCGTCCTTGGCGGTGGCGCGTCGCAGCACCACCGGCGTCGAGCACTCGACGCCATCGATTGGGGTGATCTGATTAGCGAACAATGTCGAAAGCGGTCCCGGGCCGCGAGAAGGAAATCGCCAGAATCTGCCGGTAAGCCATGGCATGCGTGTGGGTGTTGCGCGCCGGAGTCACGTAGTGGCGCATGTCGCGGTCAAGGAAGTACGTGGTGTCGAGGATTTCCTTGTAGGTGGTCGACGCCAGTTGATGCTCGTGCACATCGTACAAACGGCTCTCCGCGCCCTCGACGTTGTTGCGCCCCCAGAAGTGCACACCGCTGAACGGATAGCCGTCGCAGTGAATCCCTTCCGGAGTGATTTCCAGTTGCTTGCCGGGTTTGATCTCGATGCGGATCTGATGGATCTGGCACTGCCAGATTTCATCGTGCAGCTCTTCCGGCAACACGCTTTTGTACACTTCAAAATCGGTGTCGATCAGGCTGCGCATCACCGGCGAAGTAATCACCTCATCGGAGAAGTCCTGAAAGTGCCGCACAACACCACCCACGTAGGCGTTGTTCTCTTTGGACTGCACGTACGCGCGATGCTCGAGTTGCTTCAATTCACGTGTTTTCGGGTTGTACTCAAAGTCGCTGTAACGACGGTAACGCATGCCGGCTTCGGCCTGACCGTAGTAACTGTCTGGCTCCATATTTTCCCAACTTTTGGTCAGTCTGACGAAGTCGGCAAAATGACCGTAGAGATTGAAGTCACCACCCTGGACGTTGACATATTTGTCGCGCCGTAGCGATTCGCCCACTTCTCTGTTCAAAACGATCATTACCAAATTCTCCGCTGCGTTGAGCGGCCTAATCTATTAGGTGGAGAATTTGCGTCCATGAGAAAGAATTTCAGGCATTTAAAGCCCAGTTTGAAACGGAGTTTGCAGCAGCGTAAAAACAACTTTTACATGACAAAAACACGGGTTTTTTACAGTTTCTATAGAAAAGACGTCGAAAAAAAACCCCGAACCAGTCGGGGTTTTCTCATATTTCTTACACCGGATCGTTCATCAGAAGATGTTGATCGGGTAGTCCACGAATACACGCAGCTCGTTGCCGCTGACGTTGTACTCGCTGGATTTCTGCGAAACGCGCAGGATCGAGCTGCGCAACTTCACGCTCAGGTCTTTCGCCGGACCGCTTTGCACGACGTATTTGACCTGGTTGAAGATCTCGCGCTCGGTACCACCCGTGGTGGTGGAAGTGGTGATGTTGTCGCCACGCACATAAGCGAAGTTGTAGCTCAGACCCGGTACGCCGAATGCGCCGAAGTCCAGGCCGTAACCCAGCTGCCAGCTCCGCTCGTCTTCAGCGTTGAAGTCCGACCAGTAGGAGTTGGCCAGGTAGATGGTGTTGCCACCGTCACCGACACGACCTTGCTCTTTCTGATAGCCGCCGTAGGCGTAGCCCAGGTTGCTGTCGCCGGTGGAACGCTGGTGCGCCACGGTGAACGAGTGCGGGCCGGTGGCGAACGTCGCTGCCAGGCTCCAGATCTTGTTGTCGTCACCGGTAGCACCGCTCTGACGAACATAGGAGTCGTCGAGCTTGGTGCGGTAGCCGTTGAAGTCCAGGGTCAGGGACTGATCCTTGTCGATCGGGAACACGTAGTTGGCGTTCACGTACTGCTTCTTCAGCACGTCTTCAACGTCGGAAGCGTACAGCGCCGCCTTGAATTGTTCGGTGAACTGGTAGCTACCGCCCAATACGTTGATAGCCTTCAGACCACCGCTGTCACGACCTTCAGCGCTTTTGCGCGATTCGGCAGTGAAACGACCGGCGTCCAGTTGCAGGCCTTTGATCTCTTTGGAAGTGATCAAGGTACCGGTGTAGCTTTCCGGCAGCAGACGCGAATTGTCGTAATTCAGCACCGGCAGGGCCGGCATCTGGTCGCCGTAGGTCAGCGTGGTATTGGACAGACGGAATTTGACCGCTGCGCCGCCCTTGGACAGGTCGTTGGCAGGTTTGCCGCTGTCGCCACGTTTGAAGAAGTCGATGCCGCCGGCACCGCTGCGATCTTCGCTACGCTCCAGGTTCAGGGCGTACAGGCCGAAGGCGTCAACACCCACACCGATGGTGCCTTGGGTGAAACCGGACGAGAACGTACCGATGGCCGCTTGGCCCCACTCAGACTTGTCTTTGTTGCCGTCTTTGTAATCACGATTGATGTAGGCATTGCGCAGCAGCACTTTCAGGCTGCTGTCTTCAACAAAACCCTTGGACTCGGCCTGGCCGTCAGCCATGGCCTGTGTGGCACTCAACATCCCCAGTGCGATCAGACTGATTCGCTTGTTCAACATTTTGTTTTCCTTATTACGGGTTGAAACGCGCTGTGTCGAACGGCTGAAACGGCGCTAATGCACTCTTTTTTCACCCCGAAAACAAAAAGGCCCGCCCACGGCAAAACCGTGGCGGGCCTGTTTATTATTTTGAGTCATGGCGGTTGGCCACAGGCGTTGGGCCGAATCGTAGCCGCGCCCTCAATAATGTGTCAATTTCAAGAATCGTCTTTAAATAGGTAAAAATCGTCTAAGAATCGTAAATTTTGCGATAGCACATTGCTCGGAAATGCGCTTAACCAGTGAATCCAGCGCGATTACACGCAGCCGTCGAGACCGCATTGCGCGGGGGATTGCCCTGGCTCAACAGCGACCACCGCTTGCCCCAACCACTCGGCGAATGCCTGCGGTTTGCCAAGCCATGGGCTGATGTCGAGCAAGGTGAATTGTCCGTCCTGCTCCAGTGCCAACGTTGGAAATCCTTGGCCGCCCAGTTGCGCCAACAGCGCGCGGCTGGCTTTTACATGCGCTGTCGTATCAACGGACTTAAACGCAGCCGCAAAGGTGTGCTCGGCGTAACCCAACTCACTGGCGAGTTCGAACAGCACAGATTCATCGGCAATGCGCCGCCCTTCCACGTAATGCGCCGTTTGCAAACGTCCGAGCAGTTGCAGACCACGGCCGTCGATGGACTCTGCCGCCATCACCGCTGCGATCGGCGGCGTCGAATCGAAAACCGCCGAGTGATCGCGCAGCAGGCCTTCGAAATACGCCTCGCCAAACGGCTGCCCGGTGTATTCGGCAATGCGCCGGTCGTGGGGCATGACGTAATCGCGCAGTTGCGGCGAAACGCGCTGGCGATTCGCGCCGCTCATCATTCCGCCCGCATGGGCAACGACCGGCAACACTTGCTGCGCCGTTTGCACCAGCGGTTTGGCGCCGTAGCACCAGCCGCACAATGGGTCATAGATGTAATGAAGGATCATGGGAGTACTCCGGCAACCAATCAGGAAAATTCGATGCCGGCAGACTATTCCCTCGTGTGTTGGCGAAAAACGTCGGAATGCCTTTCAGACTGTTTCGGTAATCGGTCAAATTGTTCAAAGGATCGGCATGTATCGAGATCGACACAAATTGAAACAATCCAACAGGGGAACTTCTCAGGAATAAATTACGGGAGCAAATGCAAAGCATTACCATTTGCGCGTTTGAATTTCCCTACCCTTTCGGATGCGCTTTTCCATGCCTGCCCCGTTCCGCCTCACGCCCGTCACCCTTGGATTGTCTGCCTTTCTAACCAGCGGTTTTGCTTACTCCGCCACCGAACTGCCCGCCACCGCGATCAGCGCCGAAGAACAGGCCGAGGACCCGCGCGTCAAGATCAGCAGCACTGCGACCCGCACCTCGACCCCGGTGCGTTACGTGCCGCAGGCCATCGACTCGATCAAGACCACGAACGTCGCCGACTACGGCACCAATGACATCGGCGACGCCCTGAGCGGGATTCCCAACGTCAGCAGCAGCGCCGACACCCGCTTCGACAGCCTGCGCATCCGCGGCTTCGACGCCAGCAACGACTTCTATCTGGACGGCATCCGCGACGACAGCCAGTACAAGCGCGACCTGCACAACATCGAACGGGTCGAAGTGCTCAAAGGCCCGGCGGCGGTACTTTACGGCCGTGGCAGCCAGGGCGGGATCGTCAACCGCGTGAGCAAGCTGCCCGAGTTCGGCCGTCGCTCGACCATCGAAGCGCAGGGCGGCAGCGAAGACCTGCGCAGCCTGTACGCCGACCTCAGCACCGACCCCAGCGAAAACCTCAGCCTGCGCCTGAACATGGGCAACATGGATGAAAACAGCTTCCGCGACGGCGTAAGCGGCAACCGCCAGCTGTTCGCGCCATCGATGAGCTGGCAGCTGACCCCGGACCTCAACTGGCTGGTGCAATACGAATACAGCCGCTACAACCGCACCCCGGATCGCGGCATTCCGGGGGTAAATGGCCGCCCGGCAGACGTTGGTCGCGACACCACCTACGGCAACGATCACGATTTCATCGACGACAAGGCGCAGTCTCTGCGCTCGAAACTCACCTACGAGATCAACGACAACTGGCAACTGCGCCAGACCTTGGGCGTGTTCAAGCTCGACAGCGATTTCGACAACACCTACCTGACCAACTTCGACCCGAAAACCAACAAGGTCGCGCGCCAGCACTGGCAGCAGGATCTGACCACCCGCAACGTCTACAACAACGTTGAGCTGGAAGGCGGATTCGATACCTTCGGCCTGGAGCATCGCTTGTTGACCGGCGTCGAGATCGGCAGCCAGCGTCGAGATCCAAAGTTGTACAACGCCGCAACCGGCAAAACCCCGGGCGCACAACCGGTGCCATCGCTTGACCTGTTCAATCCCAATCGCGAGCTCCGCCACAGCGGCAGCATGCAAGTGTTCAGCAACAGCCACACCGAAGTCGAAAGCCGCGCGGTCTACGTCCAGGATCAACTGCGCCTGAATGATCAATGGCAACTGCTGGCCGGCCTGCGCTACGACACCTTCGATATCGAGTCGACCAACAAGCTCAAGAACATCACTGAGGATCGCGACAGCCACAGCACCAGCCCGCGCGTCGGGATTGTCTGGACGCCGCTGCAGAATCATTCGTTCTACGCCTCGTGGTCGAAGACCTTCTCGCCGGTCGGCGGCGGCCTGATCGGCATCACCCCGGGGGCTGCCGGCAATAGCAACGACTTGAGTCCGGAGCTGACCAAACAGAAAGAAATCGGGGTGAAAAGCGACTGGCTGGATGATCGCTTGAGCACCACGCTGGCGGTCTACGACCTGGAACTCTACAACCGCCGCACCAGCGATCCGAACGATCCGACCCTGACCGTCATGACCGGTCTTCAGCGTTCCCGCGGTGTCGAGCTGACCGCCACCGGCAAACTGGTCGGCAACTGGTACATGCGCGGCGGCGTCGGCGTGCAGGACACCACCATCGAGAAGGACAACAACGGCCTGGAAGGCAAGCGCGTCAACAACGTGGCCAAACACAACGGCAGCCTGTTCCTGACCTGGAAACCGGAAATGGGCTGGTACGGCGAAACCGGCCTGACCCTGGTCGGCCAGCGTTATGCCGACAACGCCAACACCACCGTGCTGCCGGGGTATGGCCGCTGGGATGCACTGGTCGGTTACCGCTTCAAGGACTGGGATTTGCGCGCAGCGCTGAACAACATCACTGACCGCGAGTATTACGCCTCGGCCACCAGCCAATATCAGATCCAGCCTGGCGCACCGCGCAGCGTGGTAATGACCGGTACTTACAGCTTCTGATTTCACACAAATCCTGTGGGAGGGGGCTTGCTCCCGAAGGCGTCGGGCCAGGCAACATCATCGTCACTGACTTACCGCATTCGGGAGCAAGCCCCCTCCCACAGGTCCAATGTTCGCAGTGGGTTTTGTGTTGTGCATAAAAAAGCGCCGCCATCCCGGCAGCGCTTTTACCAATCCTTGTTGTTTTTCTTATCCTTGCATCACAGCCCATAACGCTTCCAGTTCGGCCTCGCTGAACAGGCCAGCGGGATAGCGCTCGATCATCATCCGGCGCGGATCAGGTTCCCTGATCTGACGCGTTCCATTGGATTTCAAAAAGTGCGCGACAATCTGGAGCGATTCGCCGTTTACGACCATGGGATGCAAATTCCGCTCGCTGACTACGTTCACTTCGGCGTTCATTTCAGCGCTCTCTCCCCGTTCGTGAGCGGCCAAGTTATCCAAGGTTTATGACAGAACTATTGAAGTCCCCCCCTCTCCCTAGTGCGCTTTGTCCGATACAAGAGCTATGCCAAGGTTTCCGATTTGTCGACAAGCGGATACAAAGAAGCCCGCGGTCCAGTAAGGCCGCGGGCTTCTTTGCATGCACAGCGAGCTAATTGTTGCCTGGCTGATTTATGAATCAACTCAAGCTGTTACGTCTCAACTCACTCTTTGTGCGGCGCTGGCTGCTGTTGGGTAAGGCAGTGAATATTGCCACCGCCCAGTAACAGTTCACGACCCGGCACCATCACCACTTCGTGCTGCGGGAACAGCTTCTGCAGGATTTCTCGTGCAGGGGCATCCATCGGATCGTCGAAGCTCGGCGCGATGATGCCGCCGTTGACGATCAGGAAGTTCACGTAGGAACCGGCCAGACGCACAGAAGGATTGCGCTCCTGGCTACCGTCGACCGGATCGACGCCCGCGCACTCTTCTTCAGTGGCATACAGCGGCCCCGGGATCGGCATCTTGTGCACCGTGAACGGGCGGCCCTTGGCGTCGGTGCTGCTTTGCAGCACGTTCATCGCGGCCTGGCAGCGCGGGTAGTTCGGATCCTGCGGATCGTCGGTCCACGCCAGCAGCACTTCGCCTGGACGCACGTAGCAGCAGAAGTTATCCACATGACCGTCGGTTTCGTCGTTGAACAGGCCATCCGGCAGCCAGATGATCTTATCCACAGACAGATTGTCGCGAAGCACCGCTTCGATCTCTTCGCGGCTCAGGTGCGGATTGCGATTGTGATTGAGCAGGCACTCTTCGGTAGTGATCAGCGTGCCTTCGCCGTCGACGTGAATCGAGCCGCCTTCCAGCACAAAACCTTTGGTGCGATAACGCGGGCTGCGCTCGATTTCGAGAATCTTGCCGCCGACCTGCGAATCACGGTTCCACGGCGAGTACAGACCGCCTTCAAAGCCGCCCCAGGCGTTGAAGTCCCAGTTCACACCGCGCACTTCACCGCTGTTATTGATGACGAAAGTCGGGCCGCTGTCGCGCACCCAGGCGTCATCGCTGGACATCTCGACCACACGGATATTCGGCACGTCGAGGCGCGCACGGGCGTTTTCGTACTGGCCAGCGGAAACCGCGACGGTCACTGGTTCAAACCGGGCGATGGCCTTGGCCACGGCGGCATGCGCAGCTTGTGCCGGCTTGCCACCCAGGCGCCAGTTGTCCGGGCGCTCGGGCCAGATCATCCAGGTCTGAGTCTGCGGCGCCCACTCGGCCGGCATGTAGAAGCCATCGTCACGCGGGGTACTTTTCAAAGTGGTCATCGGATCAGGACTCCTGGGAACCGTCGAAGGGTTGCAAAGCAATGGCGACTTTATAACCGATAAATATCGTATTTTAAATGCTTTAAAATGACGCTCGTCTAAAAAAAACAGTTAAATACCGATACAAATCGAATTAGCACTGAACCCATGTGGGAGCGGGCTTGCTCGCGAAGGCGGCACATCCGTCGATATCACCTTTGAATGAAAAACCGCATTCGCGAGCAAGCCCGCTCCCACAAAAGCAGCGTTTACAGACCTTTTTCGAGTACCCGATCCAACATGTCGACAAAGAAGTCCACGCTGCGCCGCGAGGTGACCATCGGCGGTTTGATCTTGAGAATATTCAGGTCATCCCCGGTCGGTTGCATGAAGATCCCCAGCTCGCGCAGGCGATCGCACAACAACGTGGTCTCCTCGGTGGCCGGCTCCAGCGTCTCGCGGTTGCGGATCAGTTCCACCCCCAGATAGAAGCCGGAGCCATGCACCGCGCCCACCAGCGGATGTTTATCGATCAGCGCTTCCAGCCGCGCCTTGAAGTGACCGCCGACGATCTGCGCGTTTTCCCAGAGCTTTTCTTCTTCCATGACATCCAGGACTGCCATGCCGATCTGACAGCTCACCGGGCTGCCACCGGCCGACGAGAAGAAATAGCCTTCGGCCTCTAGCGCCTCGGCGATTTCCCGACGCGTAATCACCGCGCCGAGCGGCTGACCGTTGCCCATGCCCTTGGCCATGGTGATGATGTCCGGCACCACGCCCTGCTCTTCAAAGCCCCAGAAAAAGTGGCCCATGCGCCCGTAACCGACCTGCACTTCGTCGGCGATGCACACCCCGCCCTGCGCACGTACCAGCGCATAGACCTGTTTCAGATAACCGGGCGGCAGGGAAATCCCGCCGGCATTCCCGTACACCGGTTCGCAGATGAACCCGGCCAGTTGGCGCTTCTGCTCGGCGATATGCGCCAGTTGCGCTTCGACGCTGCGCACATAGTCCGGCGCAGAATCGAGACCACGGAATTGGCCACGATAAATATTCGGCGCGGTCACCGGGTGCACCCAGTCCGGACGGCTTTCCAGCGCACGCGGGTTGTCGGCGATGGATGTCGATACCGCATCGGCGCCGACCGTCCAGCCGTGATACGCCTCGAGCACGCTGAGCATGTCGCGCCCGCCGCTGTAGGCCCACGCCAGACGAATCGCCAGGTCGTTGGCTTCGCTGCCGCTGTTGACCAGAAACACCCGGTCCATGCCGTCCGGCGCCAGCTTCAGCAAGCGTTCGGAAAACTCCGCCACGGCGGCATAGTTGAAGCGCGAGTTGGTGTTAAGCAGCGACCACTGCCGCGCCGCCACCTGAGCCATGCGCGGATGACCATGGCCGAGCACCGCGACGTTGTTGAGCATGTCGAGGTAGGAGCGGCCCTGCATGTCGATCAGGTGATTGCGCCAGCCGCGCTCGATGCGCGGCGGGTCGACGTAATAATGTTTTTGCGTGCGGGCGAAACTCGCGTCGCGCCGTTCGAGCAAGGTTTTGCCGTCCAGCTCCGGTTCGGCATCGCAGGCCAGCCCGAGCAGAGTGGCTGGCGAAGGACACAAGGCCTGCCACGCGGCAGCGCGCGAAGGGCTGCAGAACCATGGTGCATCCAGCGATGCCACACGACTCAACTGCACAAGCAACGGACCGCTGACCGCACCCAGCACCTGCCCTTTGACCAACGCCGCGCCGCTGTGCAGCGAAGCATTCACACCGCGCAAACGCACGCTGAGTTGCGGCCCGTCGAGTTGCAGCACACCGTCCGCCGTGTGGTGCAGCACACCGGCAAACGGCGCTTCCACGGTCGCGCCCTGTGGCACGCGCAGTTCAACGTGCAGCGGGAAGGTCTCCGGCTCTACCGCGCTGTCCACTCGCGTCTGCGACAAACGGTATTGCCCATAACGACTCGCCGCCAGGCCATGCGCGGCAGCGGCTTCAGTCAGCAGCCGTTGATCGATCCCCTCCTGCTCCCAGTTGCCCGCTTCGAAATGCGGACTGAGGACGCCAAGATCTATCAACGCAAACTCGCGCCCGACCAGCTCTGGCAACAGCGGAGCGAAGCCTTCACTGTCAATGGCCGGCAGCGGCTGGCCGACCGCCGTGAGGATCGCCGCTTCCATCAGCGCCAGCGGCACAGACGTGGCCACGTGGAAAATTTCCCATTCGTGGCCAAGGTTATCGCGGCTGTAGGTGTTGCCCGGATCGATGCTGACCTGCTGCTCGCCACTGAGTACCAGCACCGCTGCGCGCGCCACGATCAATGGCCACAACGCCAACAGCTCTGCATGTTGCAACGGATTGACTGCGTGATAGGCCTGCACTGCCGGCAGAATCACCAACGGATCTCCGCCGGCATGGTGCAGCAGCGCCGCGCACGTCACCGACAGATCGGTAATGCGCCAGGTGCGCACCAGATCACCGAAGTCGATCACGCCCTGCAATTGCCAGTGACGCTTGGCATCTCGTTGCCAGACCACGTTGTCGTCGGTGATGTCCATGTGGATCGCCTGCACCGGCAGCTTGTCCAGCAGCGGCTGCAAGCGACGTTCGGCCTGTTCGGCAGCGTCAGCAATCAGTGCGCGCTGGCCTTCATCCTTGATCACCGGCAGCAGATGCTTGATCAGCGCACTGGCGTGACGCGCATCCCATTGCAGCGTGCGCTGAAGGCCTGGGTGATCGAAGCCGGCCAGGGCCAGATCCATCTCGCCACACAGTTGACCGAAACCGGCCACCACGTCGTGGCCCAAGTGATCAAGATGAGTCAGCGACTGACCCTCGATGTAGTCCAGCAAACGCACGTGCACTGGCTCGCCGTCGGCCTCCAGCGATAACAGATCCGCGCCGTTACTGGCCGGGATCACTCTGGGCACGTGCACCGAAGAGTGTTCGGCAAGGTACTTGAGGCCAGCATGCTGAGCCTGCAACTCCACAAGTGCATAGTCGCCGCGGCAGATTTTCAGGACAAACCGCCCACGCTCAGTGTCGACCCGATAATTCAGATCCTGCTGACTGCCCAGTGCCTGTAACGTGCCACTGAGGCCGTAATGCTCCGCCAACCACTGCCGGGCCTGCGCTTCAGAAACCTGCGGGCTGGGCAAACTGGCGCGATGAATCAACGTGGCGAGCGGCATGGAACGACCCCTGAAATTTTATTAGGCGCCTATATCGCCATTGCTACCGTGGATGCGCAACCCCCGATCCGTGTTATTCAAGCACTCGCATCCGCCAGCGCTTTGCGCAAGAATGTCGGCCATTCACACCTATCTGGAAAAACCTCATGAATGTAATCACCACCGATCTGCCCGGTGTTCTGATCATCGAACCCAAGGTATTTGGTGACGAGCGCGGCTTCTTCTACGAGAGTTTCAACGCCAAGGCGTTCCAGGAAGCGACCGGTCTGGACACCCAATTCGTTCAGGACAACCATTCGCGCTCGCAGAAAGGTGTGCTGCGTGGCCTGCATTACCAACTGCAAAATACCCAAGGCAAACTGGTCCGGGTAACGGCCGGTGAAGTGCTGGATGTGGCCGTGGACATCCGTCGCAGCTCGCCGCACTTCGGCAAATGGGTTGCCGTACGCCTGTCGGCTGAAAACCACCGTCAACTGTGGGTTCCGGAAGGTTTCGCCCATGGTTTCGTGGTGCTGAGCGAGTTCGCCGAGTTCCTCTACAAGACCACCAACTACTACGATCCATCGTCCGAGCGCAGCATTCGCTGGGACGACCCCGCTCTGGGCATCGACTGGCAGCTTGATGAAGCACCGAAGCTGTCGGCCAAGGATCAGTCCGGCGCGCTGCTCAAGGACGCTGACGTCTTCGCCTGAGCCTAGGCATAATGCGCCTGTCACCACAGGCGCATCCGGCTCATGAAACCTACCCTTCCCCGCAGACCTCGCTGGCGCAGCCTCGCCCTGCTGGCGCTGTGTCTGGCGCCGCTTCTATGGCCGCTGGAACATCTGGCCGAGCGCTATTACCGCAGTGAACTGGCCGGGCAAAACCGCCAGACCCTCGACCTCTACGTTGCCAACCTGCTCGGTACCCTGCACCGCTATGAAGTGCTGCCGCAGATCCTCGGCGACCTGCCGGCCCTGCGCGCCGTACTCGGTGCACCGGACGACGGCGTCACCCAGGGCAATGCCAACCGCCTGCTGAAAAACATCGCGGCGCAGACCGGCGCCGAAGTCATGTACCTGATGGACACCAGCGGCCAGACCCTGGCGGCGTCGAACTGGGACAAACATGACAGCTTCGTCGGGCGTAATTTCGCTTTCCGCCCGTACTTCAGTGAAGCCATGGCCGGACGCCTCGGGCGCTTCTTCGGCCTCGGTACCACCTCGGCCAAGCGCGGTTATTTCTTCGCGGCGGCAGTGCGCAACGGAGAGAAAATCATCGGGGTGCTGGTGATCAAGGTTGACCTCGACCACACCGAAAGCCTGTGGGGCAAAACCCCGGAACAACTGCTGGTGACCGACCATAACGGCGTGGTGATTCTCACCTCGCGTCCGGAATGGCGCTTCCGCTCGACCCGCCCCCTGAGCGAGCCCGAGCGCTTGGCGATCACCGCCATCCAGCCCTATCCGACGCGTGAGCCGCGCCCGCTGAACCTCAGCCCCAATGCCTGGCTGACGCAAACCGTGAACATCGCCGAAACCGGCTGGAGCGTCAGCATCCTCGCCCCGCGTACGCTGATCGACCGTCCGGTACGCACCGTGGTGGCGATCGGTGGCGCCACACTGTTGGTGGTGATGCTGTTGCTGGGGCTGATGATGCAACGCCGTCGGCATTACCTGGAGCGCATCGCTTTCGAAGCCAAGGCCCGTCGTGAACTGGAAGGCCGGGTGGCTGAACGGACCAGCGATCTCGAAGGCCTCAACCGCCGCCTCAAGCAGGAAGTGCTGGAGCGCGAACAGGCCCAGCAGGAACTGGTGCGCGCCCAGGACGATCTGGTCCAGGCCGGAAAACTATCGGCGCTCGGAACCATGTCGGCGAGCATCAGCCATGAACTCAATCAGCCGCTGGCGGCGATTCGCAGCTACGCCGAAAACGCCGAAGTGCTGCTCGATCATCAGCGCACCGACGACGCCCGCGGCAACCTCAAACTGATCAGCGAACTCACCGGGCGCATGGCCTCGATCATCGCCCACCTGCGGGCCTTCGCCCGCCGCGATCGCCATGCCCCGGAAAGCGTGGCCCTGCAACCGGCGCTGGACGATGCGCTGGCGTTGCTGGCCAAACGGCGCCGCAGCATGGAAGTGGAACTGATCCGCGACCTGCCGGCCGCCACCCTGTGGGTCGAGGCCGGGGAAACCCGGCTGCGCCAGGTGCTCGGCAACTTGTTGGCCAACGCGCTCGATGCGCTGACCGAAAAAGGCCCGCCGCGCAAACTGTGGCTGAGTGCCGAATCCACCGCCGAGGGCGTCAACCTGTACATTCGCGACAACGGTCCGGGGTTCTGCATGGAAGCCCTCGGTCGCGCCAGCGAGCCCTTCTACACCACCAAGACCCGCACCCAGGGCCTTGGCCTGGGGCTGGCCATCTGTGAAACCCTGATGCGCGCCTTCGGTGGTGAACTGTCGTTCGCCAACCACAAGCAAGGTGGCGCTTTGATCACCCTGCGGCTGCGCGCCGGCGCGCCCGGGGTCAGCCTGCAACCGTCCGAGGATCGAAGTGCATGACCATCGACAATCGCATTCAGGTGGTGTTGATCGACGACGATCCGCACTTGCGTCAGGCCCTCGGCCAGACCCTGGACCTGGCCGGGCTGAAAATCCTCCCGCTGTCCGAAGCCAAAGGTCTGGCCGGGCAACTGGAGCGTGACTGGCCCGGTGTGGTGGTCAGCGACATCCGCATGCCGGGCATGGACGGCCTGGAGCTGTTGAGCGAATTGCATGCTCAGGACCCGGAGCTGCCGGTGCTGCTGATCACCGGCCACGGCGATGTGCCGCTGGCGGTGCAGGCGATGCGTGCCGGCGCCTATGACTTTCTGGAGAAACCGTTCGCCAGTGATGCGCTGCTCGACAGCGTGCGCCGTGCCCTGGCCCTGCGCCGGCTGGTGCTGGACAACCGCAGCCTGCGCCTGGCCCTGAGCGATCGCAACGAACTGAGCGCGCGACTGGTCGGCCACTCGGCGCCGATGCTGCGTTTGCGCGAGCAGATCGGCGCGCTGGCCGCGACCAAGGCTGACGTGCTGATTCTCGGTGAAACCGGCGCCGGTAAAGAAGTCGTGGCCCGTGCGCTGCACGACTTGTCGAGCCGGCGCAACGGCCCGTTCGTGGCGATCAACGCCGGGGCACTGGCCGAATCGGTGGTCGAAAGCGAACTGTTCGGGCATGAGCCGGGCGCGTTCACCGGCGCGCAGAAACGCCGCATCGGTAAATTCGAATTCGCCAACGGCGGCACGCTGTTCCTCGATGAAATCGAAAGCATGAGCATGGACGTGCAGGTGAAATTGCTGCGCATGCTGCAAGAGCGCGTGGTCGAACGTCTGGGTGGCAATCAGTTGATCCCGTTGGACATCCGGGTCATCGCTGCGACCAAGGAAGACCTGCGTCAGGCCGCCGATCAAGGGCGTTTTCGCGCCGACTTGTACTACCGACTGAACGTCGCTCCCCTACGCATTCCGCCGCTGCGCGAACGCGGCGAGGACGCGCTGGTGCTGTTCCAGCATTACGCCGATGAAGCCAGCGCCCGCCATGGCTTGCCGCCTCATGAACTGCAACCGGCGCAACGCGCCTTGCTGCTGCGCCACACCTGGCCGGGCAACGTGCGCGAACTGCAGAACGCTGCCGAGCGTTTCGCCCTCGGTCTGGAACTGGCGCTGGATAACAGTGGAAGCGAAGGCGGCGGCAGCACGGTGGAAGTCATCAGTGGCGGGCTCAGCGAGCAAGTGGAAAACTTCGAGAAGTCGTTGATTGCCGCCGAGCTGGCGCGCTCGCACAGTTCGGTACGCAGCCTCGCCGAAGCCCTGGGCATTCCGCGCAAAACCCTGCACGACAAACTGCGCAAGCACGGCTTGAATTTTGCCGACAGCAGCGCCCATGGAGACGAAGCCGAATGAGTCGCGACAGTCGCTATCTGGAATCGGTGCTGCATCACGACATTCCCCTGACCCGGGAAATGGGCCTCAAGGTGCTCGCCTGGCACGAGCAGCAGTTAAGCCTGCACTTGCCGCTGGAGCCGAACGTCAATCACAAGAGCACCATGTTCGGCGGCAGTCTCTACTGCGGCGCGGTGCTGGCGGGTTGGGGCTGGCTGCATCTGCGCCTGAAGGAAGAAGGCATCGAAGACGGGCACATCGTGATTCAGGAAGGGCAGATCAACTATCCGCTGCCCGTGACCGGTGATGCCACGGCGATTTGTCCGCCACCGCAAGCGGCGGTCTGGAAGAAATTTCTGGCGATGTATCAGCGCTACGGGCGCGCGCGATTGACGCTCAATACGCGGATCGTCAACGCCGGCAGCGAAGAGGATGCGGTGACGTTCAGCGGGCAGTACGTTTTGCACCGCTGAGTCTTCAGTGATGCACTAATCACTTGTGGCGAGGGGATTCATCCCCGATCGGCTGCGCAGCAGTCGCAACGCACGCGGTACGTAGATTGGGGCCGCTAAGCGGCCCATCGGGGATAAATCCCCTCACTACAAGGCGATGTGCAGGACTCAGGAGCGAGCAAGTTCCAGCAATCTGGATCGCCACGCCGCCTTTGCCGGCAGCGCCAGAAAGAATTCATTGAGCAGCGATTCCCGCGCCGGATAACAGAACGCTTCGCCCTGCAGATCCACCACCTCACCGCCCGCACCTTCGAGCACACCCTGCGCTGCCGCGGTATCCCACTGCGAAGTCGGCGCCAGTCGCGGATAGCAATCCGCTGCCCCTTCGGCCAACAGACAGAATTTCAACGAACTGCCGATATTCGCCAGTTGCAGCTCGCCCAGGCTGGCGCTCAAACCAGTGAGCAGACGCTCCTGCTCCGGACTGGAATGCCGACGGCTCGCCACCACGGTGAACGCTTCACCAGCGGCGAGTACGTCACGCACCTGAATCGCCACCGGCGAGCCACCTTTGTCCCCACGCCACGCGCCGAGACCCGCACCGCCGACATAGAAACGCCCATTGGTTGGCATCGACACCACGCCAAACACCACCCGACCGTTTTCGATCAGCGCGATGTTGACGGTGAATTCTTCACTGCCACTGATGAACTCCTTGGTGCCATCCAGTGGATCCACCAACCACCAGCGCTGCCACCCGGCACGCACGCTCTGCGGGATGTCGGCATCTTCTTCGGACAGAATCGGAATACTGGAGTCCAGCGCGGTCAGCCCAGCAACGATCACATGGTGCGCAGCGATGTCCGCCGCCGTCACCGGCGAGTCATCGGACTTGGCGGTGACCGCCACGTCAGCGCGCCAGAACGGCAGGATCGCCTCGCCGGCCTGCAATGCCAGCTCAACCACTGGCGCCATCAACGGATGGGGGAAACTCATCGACATCTCACTCATGACTGAAAAAAACCGCGCTGCGTCAGCAGATCACGCGCCAGATACAACGCCGCCAAGGCACGGCCTTCGGTAAATTGCGGGTTCTGCGCCAGCGCCGCCAGTTCACTCAGGTTGACCTTGTCGACGCGCATCGGCTCGGGTTCGTCGCCCTCCAGACGCTCCTCGTAAAGGTCGGTGGCCAGCACCACCTGGATCTTCTGGCTCATGTAGCCCGGCGATAGAGAAAGCTCGGTCAGATGTTCCAGTTGGCGGGCGCCGTAACCGGCCTCTTCCTTGAGCTCGCGCTCAGCGGCTGCCAGCACATCCTCGCCCGGCTCGATCAGACCTTTGGGCAGGGACAGTTCGTACTCGTCGGTGCCGCCGCAGTATTCCTCGACCAGCACCGCGTGTTCGCTATCGAGCATTGCCACAATCATCACCGCGCCATAGCCCGCGCCTTTGCCGACCAGACGCTCGTAGGTGCGTTCCACGCCGTTGGAAAAACGCAGCTTCAGTTCTTCGACGCAGAACAGGCGACTGGTGGCGACGATCTCGCGGGCGAGTACAGTGGGTTTCTGGCGCATGCAAAGCTCCTTGGCGTGAACGCGCTACTATAACGCGGCTTTCCCGATTGTTTGTGTCGGATATCTTTCTACCGCTCGAGACGTTGCCATGCCTTCTTTACCATGGTCTGACATCGATACCGTCCTGCTGGACATGGACGGTACGCTGCTGGATCTGCACTTCGACAACCATTTCTGGCTGGAACACCTGCCGCAACGCTACGCCGAATTGCACGGTGTGAGCCGGGCCATGGCCGACATGGAACTGCAGCCGCTGTTCGAGCGCCATGCCGGGCAACTGCAGTGGTACTGCCTGGATTTCTGGAGTGCCGAACTCAAGCTCTCGGTGCGTGAACTGAAACTGGAAACCGCACACCTGATCGCGCTGCGCCCGGATGCCGATACCTTTCTGCACGCGCTAAAACAGGCCGGCAAGCGGGTGATCATGATCACCAACGCCCACCGGGACTCGCTGTCGCTGAAACTGGAACGGATCGAGCTGGCGCCGTATTTCGAACGGCTGATCAGCTCGCACGATTACGGTTTCCCCAAAGAGAATCCGCAGTTCTGGGATGCCTTGCAGGCGGATATCGATTTTGATCCGGCACGCAGTCTGTTCATCGATGACACCTTGCCGATCCTGCGCAGTGCACGGGATTTCGGTGTGGCACATCTGCTGGCGGTGAAAGAGCCGGACAGCCGCAAGGGGCCGAAGGACACGGCCGAGTTTGCGGCGGTCGAGGACTACCGTGATTTGATTCGGGGACTCTAGCAACACCACTGTGGCGAGGGAGCTTGCTCCCGATGGGCCGCGAAGCGGCCCCAAATGTTCACGACTGCTGCGCAGCCGAACGGGAGCAAGCTCCCTCGCCACAGCGTGGTTATTACTTCGGAATACGGAGCTTCTGCCCTGGATAAATCTTGTTCACATCCTTGAGCATCGGTTTGTTGGCGTCGAAGATTTTCTGGTACTGGTTGGCGTTGCCGTAAACCCGCAGGGAGATCGCACTGAGCGTGTCACCTGCCTTCACCTCGACAAATTCCGCAGCCACCACTACCGGCCCCGTAACGGTAATCTGGTCATCAACACTGCCAATCCCGGCAATATTGCCCAGAGCCAGAAGAATTTTTTCCTTCTCCTCCTGACTCGCGACTTCACCCTTAACCGTGACCTTGTCGCCATCCACCGTCGCCTGAACATTTGGATCGCCCAGACCGACCTTGTCGATATGTTCCTTCAACTGCCCGCTGGCATTGGCATTACCTGGGGTCAGCAGGTCGATCAGCTTTTCACCGGCCTCTTTCACAAAGCTCAACAGACTCATAGCGCACACTCCTTGATTTGGATTCCAGACGTCCAAGCCTAGACCACACCAGACCAGCCCGGTTCCGGGCCGACCAATGACCCGGCAGCCGCTTGATCGACGCCATCTATCAATAGATCGACAGTACCGATTAGACGCGACAAGTTGCCGCGCCTAGTCTTAGCGTTGATCAATCCGTCGGTGATGCCATGAACGCCAAGCGCCCAACTTGCGCGGCGCCTGCACTCGAAACGCCCGCGCCCGCCGCCAGCCAGACCTACAGCTACAGCGATCTGCCCCTTGTGGAATCGGCCAGCACCGCGCTCGCCGAGGAAGTTGCGTTGGCGATCGCCTACAACGGCATCAGTCAGGCGGTGATGCTGGTGACGCCGACGGATCTGGAAGATTTCATCGTCGGTTTCAGCCTCGGCAGCGGCATCATCGAAGACGCCGGCGACATTTATGACCTGCAACTGACCGGCGCCGGCTCGGCGCAATACGCGCAAGTGACCATCGCCAACCGCGCGTTCTGGAACCTCAAGCAACAGCGCCGACAACTGGCCGGCACCAGCGGTTGCGGCCTGTGTGGCGTTGAAGCTGTCGAGCAAGCGTTGCCCGATCTGCAAGTTCTGCCCGGCGCACCGCTGCCGCCAGCCGTGTGGCTCGACGGTCTGCGCCAGCGCATCGGGGCGTTCCAGCCCCTCGGCCAGCATTGTGGCGCGGTACACGCGGCGGTATTCATGAACGCCAGTGGTGAACTGTTGCTGGGCCGTGAAGACATCGGCCGGCACAACGCCCTCGACAAACTGATCGGCGGCCTGATCCGCCAGAAGATTTCCACAGAAGGCGGTCTGGCGATTGTCACCAGCCGTTGCAGTCTCGAATTGATCCAGAAAGTTTTACGCGCCGGCATCCAGACTCTGGTCAGCCTGTCCGCGCCCACGGGCCTTGCCGTGCAATGGGCCCGTCGCCACAACCTCAATCTCATCCACCTGCCGCAGAAGAATGCGCCGCGGGTCTACAGCCCAGCGATGGAGAATCAAGCGTGAGCCAACATCATCAAGCCGACCAGAAACCTGTCCCGCGCTACAAACCTTACAAAGGTGCAGCCGGCGGCTGGGGTGCGCTGATCAGCGTGGCCCAAGCCTGGTTGACCAGCGACAACGCGTTGAAAAACCTGCGCATGATGCTCAAGACCAACCAGAACGGCGGCTTCGACTGCCCGGGTTGCGCCTGGGGCGACTCGCCGGAAAGCGGCATGGTCAAGTTCTGCGAGAACGGCGCCAAAGCGGTGAACTGGGAAGCGACCAAGCGTCGGGTGGACAGCAAGTTCTTCGCCAAACACAGCGTGACCTCGTTGCTGGAGCAAAGCGACTACTGGCTCGAGTATCAGGGTCGCCTGACCGAGCCGATGGTCTACGACGCCGAGACCGACCGCTACAAGCCCATCGCCTGGGACGATGCCTTCGCCTTGATCGGCAAACACCTGCAAGCACTGTCGAGCCCCGACCAGGCCGAGTTCTACACCTCGGGCCGTGCCAGCAACGAAGCGGCGTATCTCTATCAGCTGTTCGTGCGCGCCTACGGCACCAACAACTTCCCGGACTGCTCGAACATGTGCCACGAGGCCAGCGGTGTGGCGTTGGCCCAGAGTGTTGGCGTCGGCAAAGGCACCGTGACCTTCGACGACTTCGAACACGCCGACGCGATTTTCGTCTGGGGCCAGAACCCCGGCACCAACCACCCACGGATGCTCGAACCGCTGCGTGAAGCGGTGAAGCGCGGCGCGCAAGTGGTGTGCATCAACCCGCTCAAGGAGCGTGGTCTGGAACGCTTCCAGCACCCGCAGCACCCGATCGAAATGCTCACCAACGGCGACAAGCCGACCAACACCGCGTATTTCCGTCCGGCATTGGGCGGCGACATGGCGGTGCTGCGCGGTATGGCCAAATTCCTCCTGCAGTGGGAACGCGATGCGCAGAAGGCCGGTACGCCGGCAGTGTTCGATCATGACTTCCTCAATGCGCACAGCGCCAACGTGCTGGAGTATCTGGGCGTGGTCGATGACACGCCGTGGGAGCAGATCGTCGCGCAGTCCGGACTGACTCTGGTGGAGATCGAGCAAGCGGCGCGCATGTACGCCAAAGGCAAGAACGTGATCATGTGCTGGGCGATGGGTATCACTCAGCATCGCCATTCGGTGCCGACCATCCAGGAAATCGCCAACCTGATGTTGCTGCGTGGCAACGTCGGCAAGCCGGGCGCCGGCCTGTGTCCGGTGCGCGGTCACAGTAACGTGCAGGGCGACCGCACCATGGGCATCAACGAGCGTCCGCCGGTGGCGTTCCTCGATTCCCTTGAGCGGCGTTTCCAGTTCAAGGTGCCGCGTGAAAACGGGCACAACGTGGTCGAGGCGATCCATGCGATGGCCGAGGGCCGCGCCAAGGTCTTCATCGGTCTGGGCGGCAACTTTGCCCAGGCCACGCCGGACAGCCCGCGCACCTTCGCGGCGCTGAGCAATTGCGACCTGACCGTGCAGATCAGCACCAAGCTCAACCGCAGCCACCTGGCCCACGGTAAAGATGCACTGATCCTGCCGTGCCTCGGCCGCACCGACATCGATATCCAGAGCGAAGGCCCGCAAGCGGTCACCGTGGAAGACTCGTTCAGCATGGTTCACGCGTCCAACGGCCAGTTGCAGCCGCTGTCGAACCAGATGCGCTCGGAACCGGCGATCATCGCCGGCATCGCCGCCGCCACGCTGGGCAGCAAACCGGTGGACTGGAACTGGCTGGTGGCCGATTACCGGCGCATCCGCGACCTGATCGCCGATACCATTCCGGGCTTCAAGGACTTCAACGAGAAGGTCAAGAACCCGGGCGGTTTCTACCTCGGCAACAGCGCTGGCGCGCGCAAGTGGAACACCCCGTCGGGCCGGGCCAATTTCCGCGCGAACCTGTTGCCGAAAGATCTGGTGCATGAACGCACCCGCGCCACCGGACAACTGCCAGACCTGATCCTGCAATCGATGCGCTCCCACGATCAGTACAACACCACGATCTATGGCCTCGACGACCGTTATCGTGGGGTCAAGGGCCAGCGCGATGTGCTGTTCGCCAACGAGGCCGACATCATTCGTCTGGGCTTCCGCCCGGGACAGAAGGCCGACATCGTGTCGATCTGGGACGATGGCCGTGAGCGTCGGGTGAAGGGTTTTACCTTGCTGGCGTTTGATATTCCGGCGGGTCAGGCAGCGGCTTACTACCCGGAAGTGAATCCGCTGGTGCCGCTGGAAAGCACCGGGGATGGCAGCCATACGCCGACATCGAAGTTCATTGCGATTCGCCTTGAAGCGGCGAGTGAGACGGGGTTGATCATGGCCAAATCTGCGTAATGCGGTGCCTGGACTGACCCCTTCGCGAGCAAGCCCGCTCCCACATTTGAAATGCATTTCAATGTGGGAGCGGGCTTGCTCGCGAAAGCGGTGGCTCATTCAACAAAATCCTTTGTACCCTGCACCTTTCAAACGCCCACAAAAAAGGCCGCTTTTTCACAAAAGCGGCCTGTCCGAAGTAGCTAAAGACCGGCAAAAATCGCTTAAGTTCCGCATAAAAAACAGTAACTTGCAGAATTGTATACAAGTCGTGTTATTCGTCGGAATTCGATTGTCAGCCTTGTTACACCACTTCAGGATCGCGCCGTCATCCCTTTGAGGCTCCTCTATGAAGTTCTCCTCGATTCTCTTGTTGTCCCTTGGCCTGGTCAGTGGTTTTGCATCTGCTGGAGGCACCACCGAAGCAGGTGTGGGCGGCGCATTGGGCGGGGTTCTTGGCTCGGTCGTCGGTCAGTCTTTAGGCGGCAGCACAGGTTCAACCATTGGCGCAGCCCTGGGCGGCGCGGGTGGTAGCGCGGTCGGCGCCAACAAACACAGCCGTGGCGAAGCGGCCATTGGCGGTGCGTTGGGCGCAGCCGGCGGTAACGTGGTTGGTCGCAGCATGGGCGGCACCACCGGCAGCCTGATCGGCGCCGCAGCAGGTGGCGGTGCCGGTGGCGCGCTGGGCAATTACATGGGCAACAAGAGCAATGAAGACGATCGTCGTTATGATCGTGGTCGCGACGACCGTCGCTACTACCGCGACGACCACCGTGGTCGCGGCCATGCCTACGGCCATCGCAAGCATCATCGGTATTACAACCACCGCTGATTGCCAAGCCTTGCGGGCAACGGATCAAAAGATCGCAGCCTGCGGCAGCTCCTACAGTCGAACCTTGTAGGAGCTGCCGCAGGCTGCGATCTTTTTTGCGTTTAGCAAACCAGCAAACGTTCCAGCGCCTGGCGCAACTGGCCGGGAATCGGCACCGGTTGATTGCTCGCCCGATCCACAAACACATGGACGAAACGTCCCGCCGCACACGCCTCGCTTTCGCCAGCCTTGAACACCGCCAGTTCATATTGCACCGAACTGTTGCCCAGCTTGCCGACCCGCAGACCGACCTCGATCTGATCCGGGAACGCGATCGAGGCGAAATAATCGCAAGATGAACTCACGACGAACCCCACTACCTCGCCATCGTGGATATCCAGGCCACCGACCTGAATCAAGTAAGTGTTCACCGCGGTATCGAAAAAGCTGTAGTAGGTAACGTTGTTGATGTGTCCGTAAGCATCGTTGTCGTGCCAGCGGGTGGTGATCGGCTGGAAATGCGGGTAATCGGTGCGTTGCGGCATGGTGCTGGACATCGGTGTCGATTCCTTGAGTTTCTGCCCAGTCTAAAGGTAAAAACCTTTCCCTCGCGCCGCCAACTCGCCAATCAGTGGCGCCGGCCGCCATTGATCGCCCTGTCGCGTCTCCAGCGCCAGCAGGCGCTTGTGAATGTCTGCCAGCCCCTGATCGTCCGCCCAGGCCATCGGGCCGCCTCTGTCCGCCGGGAAGCCGTAGCCATTGAGGTACACCTGATCGATGTCATGGGCCGATCCGGCAATGCCTTCCTGCAGAATTTTCGCGCCCTCGTTGACCAGCGCCAGAAGACACCGCTCGAGGATTTCCTCGGACCCAATCTCCCGGCGCTGAAAGCCGAGGCCTTCGCTGACGCTCAATATCAGCGCATCGGCCTCGGGATCATGTTCGGCCTGACGACTGCCCGGCTCATAATGGTAATAACCGTTGCCGGATTTCTGCCCGAAGCGGCCCAACTCGCACAAGCGGTTGTCGACCTGAACCTCCGGCGCATCCTGGCCCTTGCCGGCCAATTCGCGCGCACGCCATTCCAGATCAATGCCGACCACGTCGTACATGCGGAATGGCCCCATCGCGAAACCGAAGCCCTGCAACGCCGCATCGACCTGCTGTGGATAAGCGCCTTCGAGCAGCATCTTGCGCGCCTCCAACACGTACGGATGCAACATGCGATTGCCGATAAAACCGTGGCAATTACCCGATATCACACTGACCTTGCCCATGCGTTTGCCGAGCGCCAGTGCCGCTTCCAGCACGGCCGGAGAAGTCTGCGCCCCACGAACGATTTCCAGCAGTTTCATGATGTGCGCCGGGCTGAAGAAATGCAGGCCGAGTACTTGCGACGGACGCTTTGTTACAGCGGCAATCGCGTCGATATCCAGCGCCGATGTGTTGCTCGCCAACAACGCCGCAGGCTTGAGCACGCTGTCCAGTTCACGAAAGATCTTCTGTTTGAGCTCAAGATTTTCGTACACCGCTTCAATCACCAGATCGACATTACGGATCGCCGGGTAATCCGCCGCCACGCTGATTCGGGCAAGACGTGCATCCGCTTCGGCCTGATCAATCCGGCCCTGGCGCACGTTGTGAGCATAAGTGTCGGCCACCGTGCCCAACGCCTGTTCAAGCATCTGTGGATTGTTATCGACCCACTGCACGGCAATGCCGGCATTCGCCAGGCACATGACGATGCCACGGCCCATGGTGCCCGCGCCGATCACGGCAGCTTGCTGAATATCGAACGATGTCTGGCTCATGTTGTTCTCTTGTTGGCGATCCGAAGACAGCCTTCACCATAGTCAGGCACCGGGCATTTTTGAAGTTTATTACCGTGATGAGCGACATTCAGCGCATGGATGAGGCCGTCAGGGCACCGCACTCCCCCTGTGGGAGCGGGCTTGCTCGCGAAAACGGAGTGTCATGCATGGATATTTCAACTGACATGACGCCTTCGCGAGCAAGCCCGCTCCCACAGGGTTTGTACTTACTCGGGCAGATGATTGTCAGCCCAACTGCGGACTTGCGCGTACGGATACTCCTCCAGCGCCCCATACCCCGAGATCGTTCGCGCCTTCAACCTGGTAAACAACGGCACACTGATCCCGCACAGAAACCGCGTCAGGCGCTCCGCCGTCGGCACACTGCCGGTGTGCTGTTCGTGCCTGTGGATAAAATCACCGCACAGCGCCGCGAAGTTTTTATCCACAAGCGCTGGCAACTCGGGAGGGGCCGGAAGCCGTGCGACATCACCGTGGCACACCGAACAGTGCCCGCAGCGCTCGGGCGCGTTGTGGTCGCCGAAGTATTCGGCCAGGCGATAACCCAGGCAGCGCTCGGTGCCGAACAGTTCGAGCATGGCGTGAATCCGCGCGATTTCAGTCTGCTCATGCCGGGTGAAACAGGCATGCAACTCAGCGCTCAATACAGCGCTGTCGAAATCACTGTGCAGCACGTTGTAGACCTCGGTCATCTGCTTGCTTTCAAGCTCGACCCAGCCCTTCTCCTGAAAATAATCCAGCGCCTTCACCACCCGATTGCGCTCAGCTGAATACTGCGTGTACATCGCCTCGAAATTCACCGTCGCCCAGGTGCGTGCACGGCTGGAGGTCTGGATGATGGCCGCGACAAAATCCCTGCGCTCTCCTTCGAAACGCTCAAGCAACGCTTCCGGCTCCAGCAGGTATTTGAAACGGTACTCGGCGTAATAGGCATAACGCGGAGCAATCAGGCCGCGCAGCTCCATTTGCACCAACAACGTCTTCAGCGGCAGCGTGCGAATGTTGCTCTGATCCGCCAACGGCCCGAGCAGAAATTCCCACTGCCCTTCAGGTGCGGCAGCCTGCATTTCCTCCAGCACACAACGAATCCCCTCGCGCTCCGGGGTATCGCCGTAGACGAAGTTTTCCAGCACGTTGAGGCTGTCGCGGTTAGCCAGCACCAGACAATCCGAGGGCTGCCCGTCCCGCCCGGCGCGACCGATTTCCTGACTGTAGTTCTCGATGGATTTGGGCAGGTCGAAATGCACTACGTTGCGGATGTCGCTCTTGTCGATCCCCATGCCGAACGCAATGGTCGCGACAATGCAATTGGACTGCCCGGCCATGAAGCGCTTCTGAATCGCCTCGCGCTGATCGTTGGGCAACCCGGCGTGATAAGCCTCGGCCTGAATGCCGCTGCGCCCCAGATGTTCAGCGATGTGCTCGGCGGTTTTCTGCAACGTGACGTAGACGATGCTCGGCTGGCCCGGACGCTCGCTCATCCACTCCACCAGACGTCGGCGTTTGTCCTGGCCGCGCACCGGCTCCACCAGCAGATTGAGATTGGGTCGATAGAAACCGGTGGTCACCACATCCGCTTCGGCGATGGCGAATTTGGTCTGCATGTCGGCGATGACCTTCGGCGTCGCCGTGGCGGTCAGCAGCAGCGTTTGCGGGATGTTGAACTGGCGTTGATAGTCCGGCAGTTTCAGGTAGTCGGGGCGGAAGTTGTGGCCCCATTCCGAGATGCAGTGCGCCTCGTCAATCACCAGCAGCGAGATCGGCACCTGCTGCAAAAAGTTGCGAAACCGCTCGTTCTTCAGGCGCTCCACCGAGATCATCAGAATCTTCAATTCACCCGAACGGGCGCGGGCCATCACATCATTGGCGTCATCGCGGCTTTGTGCCGAATCGATGCTGCCGGCACTGATGCCGTGACGCTTGAGGAATGCCAGTTGATCCTGCATCAACGCCAACAGTGGCGAGACCACCAGGGTCAGATGTGGCAGCAATAGTGCCGGTACTTGATAGCACAGCGACTTGCCGGACCCGGTGGGGAAAATCGCTGCCGCCGAGCGCCCGGCCAGTACCGCGCTGATCGCGGCTTCCTGCCCGGGTCGAAACTGTGGATAACCGAAAACCTGTTCCAGGGTGTTGTGCATGCGCTGTCACTCCGTTGACCGCTGTGATGCCAACAGCCTAGCGGGCGATCGCAGCGAGTCGAGAAAAGGCCGGGGGTCAATTCAATACGGGATGATACAGCCAATGGCGCAAACACCTCGGTCCCCTGTGGGAGCGAACCCGTTCGCGAAGAGGCCCAGCCGAACAACACCAAAACAAACCATTCAGGGCCGCAAAACCGCCACTCGCAGTTGCTCGTTCAACATCTGCTCATGCACGCCCTGGCTCTTGCTTGCCCACAACGCATGAGCCGGGCTGATGTCACCCGTGAAGGCCGCCGCCAACTGCCGCAGCTCCGCGACACTGCGCACGCGCGGGCAGAACGGCTGTCCGTCACAGTCCTGACTGGCGTTGCGATAGATACTCAGCAAACGCTCCCACCACCCATCACGCACCTGTCTGATCGACTTGAGCTGCACATGCAGGACACCCAGCCGCTGCTCAAGCCCTGTCTCGTCCAGCGCTTCGCTGGCGAGCAGGGCTTTACCGAACATCAGCACCTCGGCACGCGAGGCGGTATCGATACTGGTTTGGCTGGAGAGCGCATCGGGCCAACCGGTACGTTCAAGGTCGGCAAACATCCAGCCGTTACCGACGTCCGACGCCAGGACCAAACGGCAACCACTGGCCCACAGCAATAAAATCGAGGCCAAACGTAGCCACTGCATACCTAATTCCCTTTAAGTGCGTATCGGACGCTTGGAAACGCCCTACAGATTCTGGCGCGCACCATACAGACGTTTGCCAAGAAACGCCTGTGAATCCTGTGGGAAATTTCAGCGCTAGGGGTTTCACCTCGAAAAAGCCGCAAAACCTTGTAGGGCATATGCCCGATCCTCGGAAAAACCCCTACGAACTCTGTCCATCGCGGCGCTCTTGTGAGTGCTCGCCACGCACTTCTATAGTGGCCGGCGCGACTGACCACTGAATCAGCCCCGCCCAAGTGCCTTTGTAAAGGACAATCCTGACCATGATTACCCGCTATCGCCCGTTGAAGACTTGCTACAACGAAAATCCCGTATTGGTCATCGATACTCACTCCAGCCATCGCGATCTGCTTGATGCCGCTGACCAGCGACTGCGTGCCGCCAGCGATCTGCTGGAAACCCTTTACTGTTTATGTTTCAAACAGGCCGACGTGAAAGATATACCTAACATCGTCAATGCTCTTTATTTATTAGTGCAGGATGGCTGTGACTTGCTCGAAGTAGCAAAACATAAACCCCAACAACCAGACCCACACTGAAAACAACTAAAATCCAGAAACAACAGAATGCTTTAATAAACAGCCAAAATAGAACTAAGTTGTTGACTCTTACTTTCACCGAGAGCAACACAATGACTGTTTTAACTATCTTTTTTTGCGGCACCGGTTCCAATAAATTCGACGTCGCCCACGAAAACTTCTGGAACGGCGAACTGATTTCCACCTTGGCTGCCAATCATACGGGTTACGAGTTTGCCGAGTGGATCGTGGTCGATGGCCCCGGCAGCGGCAACATGCAGGCCGACGATCTATTCACCAAGACCAAGGAATACGGCATGAGCGGCACCTTGTTCGGCAAGGGCTGGGAAGAAAACGTGTTGCACGCGCTCAATATCATCAAGGGCAAGTGCGACTGGCAACGCGAGCAACTGACTGAAGCCGAATACAATCGCCTGAAGGCTGCCGGCATTCCGATTGAAGATGTAAAAGCCGAGGGTTCGTGGTTTTGGCGCAAATATAATTACGGTAATCGCAGCATTACCCAGCAGCAATTACAGGAAGGAATCATCAAAACCCACCGTAAGGATGGTGTTATTCCTACTCAAGTCAATCTCGTCGGTTGGAGCCGGGGCGGTATCAGTTGCCATATGTTGGCCAATGCAATGTTCAAGGACAGTCTGCTGAAAAACATCCCGGTCAATATCTTTGCGCTTGATCCCGTGCCAGGCATTGGTAACTTTCAGGAAGAGCGCGTCAAACTCGCGGGCAATGTCAAAGAGTATGTAGCGTTCTATGCTCGTGACGAACGCTCCAAAGGTTTCAGCTGCGTCATCCCGCAGACCGCTACCGGCACCAAAACCTACATCTATCCTATGGCTGGCCGCCACGCCACCATGGCCGGCAATGCCACCAGCAGCGGCGGCGTCCCGACCGGTGCCAGCGATCTGAAAGCGCTGTCCGAGCCCGGACGCATCGTGCGCCACCTCGCTGAAACCTGCCTCAAACGCTGGGGCGTACGACTGCAAAAAACGTTGAATCTGACCCAGGCCGATCTGGAAAACCTCACCAACGGCATCGCACGCGATGAAGCCAAATACAAATTGATGCACAAACTTTCCTACACCTACTTCACCGAGCTGGATCAAGGCGAACGCTACGTTTCGCTGGGCAGCAAAGGTGTACCGTTCACCAGCGTGAAGGGCGAGATCTACAAGCCGGCGACCGGCCTGGCAACCAGCTTGCTGGATATTTCGGCGTATCAGCATTTACGTTGAAAAACGATGAAAGACCGGTAGGAACGTCCGATGAAATCTTCATCCCGTTCCTACACGCCAAGACTCTTTGTCGCCTATCGCGGCTTGAGGGCACCTATCTATAGTCGTGACTGTCGCTGGCAAATCAGCGGCTCGGGCTTGGTCACCTGAATGGATCGTGCATACGCGTCCGCTGTATGCTGCCGGCACTCAATTGCCTGCAGTTTTATGGTGGCTGTGTTTGGGACACCTACGGGTGTGCCGGGTCTGTGCACGATCCTCACCGGTTGACCAACCCGAACACAGTCGCCTCCTGTCGCTTGGTCACGATGTGGTGGCTTCACTTGAAGCATTTGAGGATCAACAAAATGAAAACATGGAATCAATTAGCCGCTGATCGCTACCGCTCACTCGAATCCAGCCTCACCGACACCAAGCCCCTGATCATCGACACAGAGGCCAACCCGCAAGACATCCTCGAATGCGCCGTCCAGCGCCTGCGCGCCTCCAGCGACCTGCTGAAAACCCTCTACTGCCTCAGCTTCAAACAAGCCGACGTCGAAGACATTCCCCACATCACCCACGCCCTGTATCTGCTGACGCAGGATGGCTGTGACCTGCTGCAGGTCGCGCAGCAGCAGATACTCGGCTGGAAAGCACCGGCCTGAGATTGACAATGTTCGGATCGCTCTGCCACCTCACCTGAGAGCGATCAATAAAAACGTGATCAAACATTGGAGCAACCATGAGCGAGTTTTTTGATGCACTGATGGAAAGCGTTCAGGAAATGGACGAGATCTTGCACGCGCAGCGCTGCAACTCGCCCCTTGCTCCGAAAATATCTGAAAAGAACACGCTGACTTTCCAGCAGAAACAAGCCTATTACGACAAGGTATGCCGCTCGAATTATCTCGCCAGTTTACGCATTGAAGGCTTTGAAACGGTGCCTGCCGATGCGGCTGAATCATTGCCTGTTCGGCAGCAAATCCCTGATCGATACCGTCACAACACTAGCTGACCCCAGAGAGTGATCTGCGGCGCTTAAGTGGCATTATTCTGGCTGTTTAAATGAAAAAAATCTTGAATAATGGCAGTTAACAGGAACCGTTATTGCCGACTCCACGCCTAGAGGCAACCTTCTACTTAAGTGCTATTATTCTGGCAGTTAAGGAAAAAAAATGAAGGAATACTGCCACATGGCCAAGAAAACAGCGCCACTTCTGCCCGCCTCCGCTCGACTGCTGTCCGAATTTGGCGAACGGCTGAAGCTGGCTCGTCTGCGCCGCAAGCTGACGGCAAAGCAGGTCGCTGAACGGTCAGGCATGTCGCTGACCACCTTGCGCAATCTGGAGTCAGGCGAATCAGGAGTAACCATCGGCGCTTATCTGTCGGTCATGCAGGTGCTGGGCCTGGAAAAGGATCTGAATCAGCTTGCCGCGACCGATGAAATGGGCCGACAGCTACAGGATGCTCAGTTAATGCCTGCATCAAGATCCCCAATCAAAAAGCCACAGCGAGTACGCGGAGTCAGCGCGTTAAAAAAAGCTGCATCCGATCACAGCGAGACTTCAAGCGTCATCGATGCCGCTACTACAACAAAACTTCCGGACGATTTTCCAATCAACACGCACACTCTCTCCAATCTGTTGAAGAAGAAAAAGCCAGGCTCCACGACAGGTGAAAAATGACGCTGATCGCTGTTTATGCAGATTGGGAATCGTTGAACGGCGCCAGGCGTCTCGGCTTCCTGCATGCCCGTAAGACACGCAACACCAACGTATTCGAGTTTGAATACGATCCCGTAGCGCTGGCCGACCCCGAGTTAAGCTTCACACAGCTGGACCCACGAATCGGACTTTTTCAAGGACGTCAGTTTCCTGGTCAACATCAGACTCGTTTTGGCGTCTTCGCTGACTCAAGCCCTGATCGTTGGGGCCAACTGCTAATGAAGCGGCGCCTGGAGAGGGATATCCGCGACGGTTTGATTCCCAAGGGCAGCATGCTATTCGAGTCTGACTATCTCCTTGGCGTGCATGACCAGTTCCGCGTCGGCGCCATCCGCTACAAGCTCAACGACGAGGGTAATTTTCTCGACGATCGCGATGGCGTTGCTGCCCCACCCTTTGTTGAATTGCGTGCGCTGGAACAGGCGAGTCTGGCCTTGGAAAACGACACGGACAACACCGCACTCAATGGCCGCGAATGGCTAAGAATGCTCATCGCGCCGGGCGGCTCACTGGGCGGCGCCAGACCAAAAGCCAGTGTGGTCGACGAGCATGGCCAACTGTGGATCGCCAAGTTTCCGAGTACGCGAGACGACCACGATGTAGGTGGCTGGGAAATGCTGGTGAACGCCTTGGCGGTCAACTGCGGGCTACGTGTCGCAACCGGCATGGCACGACGTTACGCGAGCGACCACCACTGTTTTCTGGTCAAACGCTTCGACCGAACCGAACGCGGTGGGCGCCACCACTTCGCCTCAGCCATGACCCTGACCAACCGCACCGACGGCGACGACGCTTCAACAGGCGCCAGCTACCTTGAGTTGGCGGAAGTACTCATGGAACACGGTTCGGAGCCCAATGCAGACCTTCGCGAGTTATGGTCGAGAATCGTCTTCAACATCCTGGTATCCAACACCGACGACCACCTGCGTAATCACGGATTTATTCTGGATCCCGGTCGGGGATGGCGCTTGTCGGCAGCGTATGACATGAATCCCGTAGCGCATGCAGATGGGTTGAAGCTGAACATCACTGATGCTGACAACGCGTTGGATCTGGAGCTGGCGAGGGAAGTGGCGGGGTATTTTCGAGTGAGCTCGATACATGCAGAAGAAATAATTGAGCACTTTAAATCCGAGATCAGCAACTGGCCGGAAGTAGCACGTGTATTGGGACTATCCAAGCGTGAACAGGACCTTATGGCAACAGCGTTTAGTCCCCTTTAATGCCCACAAAAAAGCCGCCCCTGGAGGCGGCTTTTTAGTTCACAACGAACCAATCTTACAAATTAGGACCCGCAGCCTTGATCGCGTCGCTCACTTCGAACTTCTTGAAGTTCTCGATGAACAGACCGGCCAGCGCCTTGGCAGCTTCGTCGTAGGCAGCCTTGTCAGCCCAGGTGTTGCGTGGGTTGAGCAGGTTGGTTTCAACGCCCGGTACGGCCAATGGCACGTCGAGGTTGATGGTGTCCAGGTGCTCGGTGGCGGCACCGATCAGCGCGCCGCTCTGGATTGCAGCGATCACCGCACGGGTGGTCGGGATGTTGAAGCGTTTGCCGACGCCGTAGCCGCCGCCGGTCCAGCCGGTATTGACCAGGTAGACCTTGGAGCCGAAGCCGCGGATGCGCTTGATCAGCAGTTCGGCGTATTCGCCAGCCGGACGCGGGAAGAACGGCGCGCCGAAGCAGGTGGAGAAGGTCGACTTGATGCCGCTGCCCGAACCCATTTCAGTCGAGCCCACCAAAGCGGTGTAGCCGGACAGGAAGTGGTAGGCCGCTTGTTCTTCGTTGAGGATCGACACTGGCGGCAGCACGCCGGTCAGGTCGCAGGTCAGGAAGATTACAGCGTTTGGCTCGCCGCCCAGGTTCTGCTCGGAACGCTTGGCAACGTGCTCCAGCGGGTAGGCCGCGCGGCTGTTCTGGGTCAGGCTGACATCGGTGTAGTCGGCGTGTTTGGCGTCGTCGATGACCACGTTTTCCAGCACCGCGCCGTGTTTGATGGCTTTCCAGATGACCGGCTCGTTCTTCTCGGACAAGTCGATGCACTTGGCGTAGCAGCCACCTTCGATATTGAAGACAACGCCTTCGCCCCAGCCGTGTTCGTCGTCACCGATCAGGTAACGGCTTTCGTCGGCCGACAGGGTGGTTTTACCGGTGCCCGACAGACCGAAGAACAGGGTCACGTCGCCTTCTTCGCCGATGTTGGCAGCGCAGTGCATTGGCAGCACGTCAGCGGCCGGCAGCAGGAAGTTCTGCACGGAGAACATGGCTTTCTTCATCTCACCGGCGTAACGCATGCCGGCGATCAGCACTTTTTTCTGCGCGAAGTTGATGATCACGCAACCATCGGAGTTGGTGCCGTCACGCTCTGGTACGCACTCGAAGTTGGCCACGTTGAGCACTTGCCACTCGTCACGACCGGCCGGGTTGTACTGGGCCGGGTTGATGAACAGGCAACGACCGAACAGGTTCTGCCAGGCAGTCTGGGTGGTCATTTTCACGGCCAGGTAGTGATCTTCAGCCGCACCTACATGCACATGGGAAACAAAGTGCTCTTGCGCGTTGTTGAACGCCTCGACACGAGCCCACAGCGCGTCGAACTTGTCGGCCGGGAACTTGCGGTTGATCGGGCCCCAGGCGATAGCGGCCTGGGTGGAAGGCTCTTCAACGATGAAACGATCGACTGGCGAACGACCGGTACGGTGACCGGTGCGAACGACCAGAGCGCCGGTATCGGCAAGCTCGCCCTCACCGCGTTGCAGGGCTTCTTTTACCAGATCATCAACACTCAGATCGGTGTACACGGCGTTATTGGCTTGCGTCATGAGGTTCCCCGTCGGCCAGTGGCCGAGTGTGCTCCAAACGTTTTGTAGTAGAAAGTCGTGCACTACTACCGCGAAAAAAGTGGGCCGGATTATGCCAGAAAAGCCCAAAAAGAGTAGGGTCCTCCCGTCGTAACGGCGAAATTCCGTCGTTAAGCAGTGAATTTACCTGCGCTGAACCGTTTTAGTGCCGGGTATCTGACGGCGTGTCGACGCCTGCGCCAGCGAACAATTGAGCAATATCGGCCGCATCGAACAGGTAACGCTGGTTGCAGAACTGGCAATCGATCTCGATTTCGCCACCGCGTTCGGCCACCAGTGCCTGCGCGTCTTCCAGACCCAGACTGACCAACGCATTGCCCGAGCGTTCCCGCGAGCAGCTGCAACGGAAGCGCAGGTTCTGCACATCGAACAGGCGCACCTGCTCTTCGTGGTAGAGGCGATGCAGCACGGTTTCGTTGTCCAGGCTGAGCAACTCATCGGCGGTCAGGGTGCTGGCCAGCGCGGTGATGTGCTGCCAACTGGCGGCGCGGTCTTCTTCGTCTTTCAGACGGTCGGCCGGCAGTTGCTGCAGCAGCATGCCACGGGCACGACGGCCGTCGGCGAACAGCTTGAAGCGCGTGCCGACCTGTTGCGACATGACGAAATAATTGGTGAAGCATTCCGACAGGGTTTCACCATCGAGGTCGACGATACCCTGGTAACGCTGGCCGATCGTCGGGTCGACGGTCAGGGTCAGGTCACCGCCCGGCATCAGGTCGGCAAGCGTGGCATCGGCCGCGATCTGCTCGGCGTTGTATCGCGCCAGACCACGGATCTCGCGCTCGCTGGAGCATTCGATCATCAGCAGCGGAATCGGGCCTTCGGAACGCGCCTGAAGAATCAGCAAGCCGTCGAACTTCAGGGTGCCCACCAGCAACGAAGCGGCCGCCATCAGTTCGCCCAGCAACTGCGCGACCGGCTCCGGGTACGGGTGCTTGGCGAGGACTTCGGCGTAGCTGCGTTCCAGCGCCACCAGTTCGCCGCGAGTGTCGCTGTCATCGAAGATGAAGCGTTGGGTGTAGTCGGTATCCGGTAGGTCGGTCATAGGTCTGGGTATCTGAATTGATGACAAAAAGGTTACAAAAGATGAAAATCCCGCGCTTTCTTCGCACCTGTTTGGTGCAAAACGTTCAGCCACGGGAGGCATTTTATGAACAATCCGGGTTTGTTCCAATCAAGGTGGAACCTCGGCCGGCTGGTTCTGTGTAACGTAGTGCCATTAGCGCTACTGGCTTTCTGGTTATGGCCTACGGGCCAGATGCTGTGTGTGATTTTCGACGAGTGGCTGTTTCGCTCACTCAATGCACCACTGGCCAGCAACCCCATATGGCTCCACATCTGGGCAATTGCAAGTCTGCGCCCGTTCGACATCGTTGTCGGACTGATTCTGCTGACGCTGCTGATCAAGGGCGACTGGGTGTTCAAGGCGATTGATGTGCGTCGCGCCTTCTTCGGTTTTTTCTCCATTCTGCTGTTGATGGTGGTGATCCGCGCGCTGTTTTCCAAATTCGCCGACTACATGGACTGGCAACACAACAGTCCGTCGATGGTGCTGGAAGGCGCGGTGCACCTGAGTGACTACTTCCCGCAACTGGAAAAAGCCTGGGAGCTGAAGGACCGCTCAAGCCAGAGCTTCCCCGGTGACCACGCTTCGGTGTTGCTGATCTGGGCGCTGTTCATGGGCGTGTTCAGCCGTACGGTCGGGCAGTTCCTGACGGTCTGGGGCCTGGCGCTGCTGTTCATGCTGCCGCGTCTGGTGGCCGGCGCACATTGGGGGCAGGACGATTACATCGGCGGCCTGCTGCTGGCGGTGTGGGCGTTGGGCTGGGGTTACTACACGCCGTTTGCCTGTCACGCGGCGAATTTCTGGCTGAAGGTAACAGCGCCGATTTTCGCTTTGCTGGGCAAGCTGCCGGTGGTTTCGCGGATGAGTGTGGTGTCTGCCGCAAACTGACAGTTGTGTGAAGACCTGTGGCGAGGGAGCTTGCTCCCGCTCGGCTGCGTAGCAGTCGCTTTACCCGTCGATGCAGTTGTATTGTGAAATACGTGCTCGCCTGTACAGGGCGTCCTTCGGCCGCCAGCGGGAGCAAGCTCCCTCGCCACAAGTGTGTTCGTCGCACACTACTCGTTGCTGCTGCCACGAAACTTAAACAGATCCCGCCGCTGCTTCTTGCTCGGCTTGCCATCGGTGCTCACGCCCAACGCCCCGGCCTTGCGCATCGCCGCTGCCGCTTCACGTTTGGCAATACTCGCCTCGGTCTCGGTATACAGAGTCTGCGCCTCGGGTGCGCCGCGACGCACGATCGACAAGGCTTCGACCCTCACCGTGCGCTCTTCAAAGCCGGTACGAATCTCGAATTCATCACCAATGCGTGGCTCTTTGCCAGGCTTGCAGCGGTCACCTCGGCAATGCACCTTGCCACTCTCGATGGCCGCTTTGGCCAGGGCCCGGGTTTTGTAAAAGCGCGCCGCCCACAACCATTTGTCGAGACGGACCTTGTCGTCCTCTTCGCTTTTTTGTGCCATGGAATTTCCTCATTCTGAAATATTGATGAACTGTACTACCGTTTCTGTCGTGCCATGAATTACGCCGTCCCGGATTACAATGCGCACCACCCGACACCCGCTTGAGGGGTCGGCAATCCGGGCCGTAGATATCTGTCGCCTTTTAACCATTATTCTGCGTGAATACCGCGAATTCGGCCGTACGTGGCCCGAGCGGTTTCTGCCGGTTGAGTACCTTTGAAGACATTTGACCATTTGACCGTTGTCGGTCTGCGCGAGTGGGTGGCGCTCCCTGATCTGGGAGTCGCGGGCCTGCGGGCGAAAATCGACACCGGCGCCAGCACCTCAAGCCTGCATGCCACCGACATCGAGCCGTTCGAACGCGACGGCGAGAAGTGGGTGCGCTTCACCGCGCACCTGGGCACGGTGGTGCAGTTGCGTCACCGGCGCTGCGAAGCACCGCTGGTGACGCGCAAAACCATTAAAAGCTCCAACGGCCAGGCCCAGGTGCGCTATGTGATCAGCACCACCCTGGCCCTCGGTGATCGGGTCTGGGCAGTCGAGTTCACCCTCGCCTGCCGCAAGTCCATGCGCTATCGCCTGTTGCTCGGTTCCAAAGCCCTGATTGATGGCCAGTTGGTGGTCAATCCGGGCATCAAGTATGTACAAGACAAGCCGGTGTTCCCGGTATCTACCTCCTCCACAGGTGTTGCATGAAGATCGCTGTGCTGTCGCGGAATCCGCGTCTGTATTCCACCCGTCGTCTGGTCGAAGCCGGCACCGAACGCGGGCATGAAATGGTAGTGGTCGACACCCTGCGCGCCTACATGAACATCGCCAGCCACAAGCCGCAGATCCACTATCGCGGCAAGCCGCTGGAAGGCTTCGACGCGGTGATCCCGCGGATCGGTGCGTCGGTGACGTTCTACGGTTGCGCCGTGTTGCGCCAGTTCGAAATGATGGGCGTGTTTCCGCTCAACGAGTCCGTAGCCATCGCCCGTTCGCGGGACAAACTGCGTTCGCTGCAACTGCTGTCGCGTCGCGGCATCGGCCTGCCGGTAACCGGCTTCGCCCACTCGCCGGATGACATTCCCGATCTGATCGACATGGTCAACGGCGCGCCGCTGGTGATCAAAGTGCTGGAAGGCACCCAGGGTATCGGCGTGGTGCTGTGCGAAACCGCGACCGCGGCCGAATCGGTGATCGAGGCGTTCATGGGCCTGAAGCAGAACATCATGGTCCAGGAATACATCAAGGAGGCCGGCGGTGCCGACATTCGCTGCTTCGTGGTCGGCGACAAGGTGATCGCGGCCATGAAACGTCAGGCCAAGCCGGGCGAGTTCCGCTCTAACCTGCACCGTGGCGGCAGCGCCAGCCTGATCAAGATCACCCCGGAGGAACGCATGACCGCGTTGCGTGCGGCCAAGGTCATGGGCCTGGCGGTGGCGGGCGTGGATATTCTGCGTTCGAATCACGGGCCGCTGGTGATGGAAGTGAACTCGTCGCCGGGGCTGGAAGGGATCGAGACCACCACCGGCAAGAACGTGGCGGGGATCATCATCGAGCACCTTGAGAAGAATGGCGGGCCGAATATGACCCGGACCAAAGGCAAGGGTTAACCCGTCAGAAATGTGGTGGCTGGGCGGCTGCGTTCGCGAGCAAGCCCGCTCCCACATTTTGGAATGCGCTCCCCGGTGGGAGCGGGCTTGCTCGCGAAGGGGCCATCAGCCCCGCTGAATATCTCGGCTGTCAGACGGCATCTCGCGGCAACATCAACCCCAACGGCAATCGCACTCGCGCCTCCAGTCCGCCCCCGGAGCGGTTGCGCAACTCGACATTGCCGCCATGCATCGAAGCAATCCGCTTCACGATCGCCAGACCCAACCCCGTACCTTTGCCGCCCCGGGCACGGTCGCCACGGGTGAACGGGTTGAAGATCGCTTCCAGCTCCGACGGATCGATCCCAGCGCCACGGTCCATCACGCTCAGCACCACGTACGGCGCGCTGGTATCGCCGGACACATAAGCCGCAACCTCGACGCCGCTGCCGGCGTGATTCAAGGCGTTGCCGATCAGGTTGTTCAGCAGGCGTTTCATCGACACCCGGCGCAGTGGAAACGGCTGGATCGGCTCCAGACGCAAGCGCACCTTCTCTTCGTTCTGGTTGTACGGCGCGGCCACCTCACGCACCAGATCGCTCAGGTCCACCTCTTCCACCGACTCGTCGCGACCATCGCGAATGAACGCGAGGAACTGGTCGAGAATCGCGTCCATGTCTTCGATATCGCGCACCATGTCGTCGGTCAAATCGTTGCGGTCGCCCATCAGCTCCAGCGACAGCCGCAAGCGGGTCAGCGGCGTGCGCAAGTCATGCGACACCCCCGCCAGCATCAGCTCACGCTCACGGCCGGCCTGCTCGACGTCTTCGGCCATCTGGTTGAAGGCGCGATACACCTCGGTCATCTCGCTGGGCGTATCGCTGATCGGCAGGCGCACGCTGCGACCCTGACCGAGTTGCCGCGCGGCATATACCAGACGTTTCAACGGCTGGTTGAGCTGGCTGACGAAAATCCAGGCCGAGGCGGTGGACAGCAAACCGATGGCGAGGAACCAGCCGAGCACGTTCCAGATTTTCTGCCCGCGCAGAGGATGCGGGTACAGCGGCACTTTCAGCCAACCGTCGCCGAGGCTTGGCGCACGCACCCACAGCGCCGGCGGCGAGTGCATGCGCAAACGCACTTCGGTGTCGGCGCCCAGCTCCGCCTGCATCTGCCGCTGATAGATTTCACTGTACGGCCAGTGCTGCTCGCCCTCCGGCACCCCGGCGCCGACCACCCGGATCAGGGTCGCGGCATCGGCGATCTTCGCGCGGTTTTCTTCATCGGCCGCCCAATAGGCGCGCAGCGTCAGGGCGACGCCGTGGCTGTACTGACGATCTACCAGCACGTCCTCGTTCATCAACAGATAAACCAGGGTCAGTGCCTTGGAAAACAGCACGACGATGAGCACCAGCCAAAGGGTGCGGGAGAAAAAACTTTGGGGGAACCAGACGGGGGTTTTCATCGATAACCGTTAAACACTTGCAGGAGCGAGCAATGCTCGCATATTGCGGATTGCGAGTCTGCGTAGAGGGTCGATCAACCCGATGCGCAGACCCGCTCCTACAAATCGCCGATCACTTGGTGGCGGCGCCGTCCGGTACGAACACGTAGCCCACACCCCAGACAGTCTGGATATAGCGTGGTTTGGACGGATCCGGCTCGATCATCCGGCGCAGGCGGGAAATCTGCACGTCGATGGAACGCTCCAGGGCATCCCACTCGCGGCCACGGGCCAGGTTCATCAGTTTGTCGCGGGTCAGCGGCTGACGCGCGTTCATCACCAGCGCCTTGAGCACCGCAAACTCACCGGTGGTGAGCATGTGCACTTCTTCGCCACGTTTCAGCTCGCGGGTCGCCAGCGACAGCACGTAATCACCGAAGGTGACATTTTCGTCTTCGCTGCCCGGCGCGCCCGGCACCGGTGCGGCCTGACGACGCAGAACCGCTTTGACCCGAGCCATCAGCTCGTCCGGGTTGAACGGCTTGGCCAGATAGTCATCGGCGCCCAGTTCCAGGCCCTTGATGCGGCTCATCTCATCGCCTTTGGCGGTGAGCATGATGATCGGAATCTGATTGTTCGCCGCCCGCAGGCGACGGCATGCGGTCAGGCCGTCTTCGCCCGGCAGCATCAGGTCGAGGACGACCAGATTGAACACTTCACGCGACAGCAGACGGTCCATTTGCTCGGTGTTCGGTACGGCACGGGCACGGTAGCCCTTGCTGACGAAGAAACGTTCCAGCAGGCTACTCAGCCCCGGATCGTCGTCAACAATAAGAATTTTTTCGCCTTCAGCATTGTTTGCAGTGCTGCTCATTGGATGCTCCTTTTAGCTCGGCGCGCATTATGGCGTAGCTGCCGTTATACGCACCGTGTGCATTGTTAGCAGATTTTTCCTTCACTGCCAGAAAACCGGGGTTTATGCCTACAGACTGCTACACCCCCGAATGACAGAACGCTGGTTATAATGCGCGGCGTTTTGTGCCAGGCAACGTCTGAATCGTTACCGCAGGTGGCCGGGCTTTTTTCCCGGTGGCCGCAGTAATTGTTCGATTTCACGGGTCAATGGGCTGCCTCTTGACCCAGGCAGCGGCAATTTTCTAGCCGCTCAACCAGACTCCGGGCCTTTATTTCCGTGCCTGCGAGCCTGCTTTCACAATATGTCAGGTGGTTTTATGGACAGCATCAACAGCCGCATCGCCGAGGAACTCGGCGTACGCCCGCAACAGGTCGAAGCGGCCGTCGCGCTACTCGATGAAGGCTCTACCGTTCCCTTCATCGCCCGTTACCGGAAAGAAGTCACCGGCAGCCTCGATGACACCCAGTTGCGTCATCTGGAAGAGCGTCTGCGCTACCTGCGAGAACTCGACGAACGGCGCATCAGCATCCTCGCCAGCATCCAGGAGCAGGGCAAACTCACCCCGGCCCTTGAGCGCGACATCAAGCTCGCCGACACCAAGACCCGCCTCGAAGACTTGTACCTGCCGTACAAGCAGAAGCGCCGCACCAAGGGCCAGATTGCCCTCGAAGCCGGCCTCGGCGAGCTGGCCGACGGCCTGTTCAACGACCCGAACCTGACGCCGGAAACCGAAGCCGCCCGCTTCGTCGACGCCGAAAAAGGCGTGGCCGACGTCAAGGCTGCGCTGGAAGGCGCCAAATACATCCTGATGGAGCGCTTCGCCGAAGACGCCAGCCTGCTGGAAAAGCTGCGTAACTTCCTCAAGCAGGAAGCGACCATCAGCGCCCGCGTGATCGCCGGCAAGGAAGAAGAAGGCGCGAAGTTCCGCGACTACTTCGAACACGACGAGCCGCTGAAAAGCATGCCGTCGCACCGCGCACTCGCCATTTTCCGTGGCCGCAACGAAGGCATCCTCAGTTCCGCGCTGAAAGTCGGCGACGAACTGCCGGGCACCATGCACCCGTGCGAAGGCATGATCGGCCAGCAGTTCGGCATCCAGAACCAGAACCGCCCCGCCGACAAATGGCTCGGCGAAGTGGTGCGCTGGACCTGGAAGGTCAAGCTTTACACCCACCTCGAAACCGACCTGCTCGGCGAACTGCGCGACAGTGCCGAAACCGAGGCGATCAACGTCTTCGCCCATAACCTGCACGACCTGTTGCTGGCCGCTCCGGCCGGCCCGCGCGCCACCCTGGGCCTCGACCCGGGCCTGCGTACCGGCTGCAAGGTCGCGGTGGTCGACTCCACCGGCAAACTGCTGGATCACGCCACGGTTTACCCGCACGTGCCGCACAACAAGTGGGATCAGACCATCGCGATTCTGGCCGCCCTGTGCGCCAAGCACTCGGTTGACCTGATCGCCATCGGCAACGGCACCGCCAGCCGTGAAACCGACAAACTGGCGATCGAGCTGATCAAAAAATACCCAGCGATGAAGATGACCAAGGTCATGGTCTCCGAGGCCGGCGCATCGGTGTACTCGGCATCGGAACTGGCGGCCAAGGAATTCCCGGACCTGGACGTGTCGATCCGTGGTGCGGTGTCCATCGCCCGTCGACTGCAGGATCCGCTCGCCGAACTGGTGAAGATCGATCCGAAATCCATCGGTGTCGGCCAGTACCAGCATGACGTGTCGCAGCTGAAACTGGCGCGAGGTCTGGACGCGGTGGTCGAGGACTGTGTGAACGCCGTCGGCGTCGATGTGAACACCGCTTCGGTGGCGCTGCTGGCGCGGATCTCCGGCCTCAACGCGACTCTGGCGCAGAACATCGTCGCCCACCGCGACGAACACGGTGCGTTCAAGACCCGTGCAGCGCTGAAGAAAGTCGCGCGTCTGGGCGAGAAAACCTTCGAACAGGCCGCAGGCTTCCTGCGCGTGATGAACGGCGACAACCCGCTGGATTCCTCGGCCGTTCACCCGGAAGCCTATCCACTGGTACAGCGGATTGCCGCTGAAACCGATCGCGACATTCGCTCGCTGATCGGCGACGCCGCGTTCCTCAAGCGTCTGGATCCGAAGAAATTCACCGACGAAACCTTCGGTCTGCCAACCGTCACCGACATTCTGCAAGAACTGGAAAAACCGGGTCGCGACCCGCGTCCGGAGTTCAAGACTGCCGAGTTCCAGGAAGGCGTCGAAGACCTGAAAGACCTGCAACTGGGGATGATCCTCGAAGGCGTCGTCACCAACGTGACCGCGTTCGGCGCGTTCGTCGACATCGGCGTGCATCAGGACGGTCTGGTGCACATCTCGGCGCTGTCGGAAAAGTTCATCAAGGACCCACGCGAAGCGGTGAAGGCCGGTGACGTGGTGAAAGTGAAGGTCATGGAAGTCGATATCCCGCGCAAACGCGTCGGTCTGTCGATGCGCATGAGCGACACCCCCGGCGAGAAAATCGACGGCGCCCGTGGTTCGCGTCCAGGCTCGGCACCGCGCCAGTCTTCGGGCAACGCGCCACGCAAGGAAACGGCCACAGCCGCTCCGGTGAACAACGCCATGGCCTCGCTGTTCGCCAACGCCAAGCAGTTGAAGAAACGCTGATGGAAGTTCCGGCCGGGCTCGTCGAGAGCGCGTTTTTCAAGCTGTTGGGCTGCCGCCTGCACAGCCTGGAAACCGGGGTGGCGCAAGTCGCCCTGGTGCTGGAACCGCAACTGCGCAATCGCGGCGGCAAGTTGCACGGTGGCGCGCTGTTCAGTCTGGTCGATATCGCCATGGGGCTGGCCTGTTCCAGCACCCACGGCTTCGATCAGCAGAGCGCGACCATCGAGTGCAAGATCAACTACATCCGCGCCGTGTCCGACGGCGAGGTGCTGTGCACGGCGCGGGTCATCCACCCGGGCCGCCGCACTTTGGTGGTCGAGGCCGACGTGATGCAGGGCGACAAACTGGTCGCAAAAGCGCAAGGCACGTTCGCTGTCCTGTAGATGTTGTTCATCATTTTGAGTTAATTTCGGCGCTGTGATCGCAGCGTCGAGCTTTTCTGTGGGAGCGGGCTTGCTCGCGAAGGGGGCGTGTCAGTTTGCATGGCTGTGACTGATACACCGCATTCGCGAGCAAGCCCGCTCCCACAGGGACCGCATAATCTTCGCGTGCATCTGCCAGATTCAGGGATTGAAGTCGGCGGTTCGAAAGGGGCTTCGTGAGCCCAAAAAACCAGGCGAAAACGCCAGTTTCAACTTCACCCTTGTAGACCGTCCTGCCCACCCCCATATTGGGGCGACTGACGCGTGAAGGAATCCAAATTGAGCGAACTTCTCAACCGCCGCCTGGCTCTGCTCGGCGAGCGCGCCAACCTCTCTCTGCTCGAACAGTGCCTCCACGGTATCGAACGTGAATGCCTGCGCGTGACCAGTGAAGGTCGTCTGGCGCAAACGCCGCACCCGGAAGCCTTGGGTTCCGCGCTGACCAATGAACAGATCACCACCGACTACTCCGAGTCGCTGCTGGAATTCATCACCCCCGCCCTGCCCGATCCGGCCGATACGCTGGCGAGTCTGGACAAGATTCATCGCTTTGCCTACAGCAAGCTCGGCAACGAGTACCTGTGGAGTCCATCGATGCCGTGCCCGTTGCCGGCCGAGGAAGACATCCCGATCGCCTATTACGGCACGTCCAACATCGGTCAGCTCAAGTACGTCTACCGCAAGGGCCTGGCCCTGCGGTACGGCAAGACCATGCAGTGCATCGCCGGGATTCACTACAACTTTTCCCTGCCGGAAAAGCTCTGGCCGCTGCTGCGCGAAGCCGAGGGTTTCGTCGGCACCGACCGCGACTTCCAGTCATCGTCGTACATCGCGCTGATCCGCAACTTCCGCCGCTACAGCTGGCTGCTGATGTACCTGTTCGGGGCTTCGCCGGCGCTGGACGCCGGTTTCCTCCGTGGGCGCTCGCATCAACTGGAACAGCTCGATCCGGATACTTTGTATCTGCCGTACGCCACCAGCCTGCGCATGAGCGACCTTGGTTACCAAAGCAACGCCCAGGCCGGCCTGACGCCTTGCTACAACGATCTGGCGAGCTACACCGACAGCCTGCGCAAGGCCGTCGCCACGCCGTACGCGCCGTACGTTGAGGTCGGCACGCACAAGGATGGCGAGTGGGTACAGCTCAACACCAACATCCTGCAGATCGAAAACGAGTACTACTCCAACATCCGCCCGAAACGCGTGACCTACACCGGCGAGCGGCCGATCCAGGCCCTGATGGCCCGTGGCATTCAGTACGTCGAAGTGCGTTGCCTGGACATCAACCCGTTCCTGCCGATGGGCATCGACGTCACCGAGTCGCGCTTCCTCGACGCGTTCCTGCTGTACTGCGCGCTGAACGACAGTCCGCTGCTGACCAACACTTCGTGCGGCAACGCCACTTCGAACTTCCTCAGCGTGGTCAAGGAAGGTCGCCGTCCGGGCCTGCAATTGCAGCGCGACGGTGAAGCGGTCGAATTGAAGGTTTGGGCAGCCGAGCTGCTGGAAAAAATCGCTCCCCTGGCGGCCTTGCTCGATCAGAGCCATGGCGGCGACGCACACAGCAAGGCGCTGGACGCGCAACTGGCCAAGGTCAAGGATTCGTCCCTGACCCCTTCGGCCCAAGTGCTGGCGGCGATGGCCGAACACAAGGAGAGCTTCGCGCAATTCTCCCTGCGTCAGAGCCAGGCGCATGCCGAGTTCTTCCGCAGCGAACCGTTGGCGGCGGCTGAGCAAGCGAAGTTTGAGGAGTTGGCGCGTTCGTCGCTGGCGGCGCAGGCTGAGCTGGAGCAGAACGAGGTGGGCGATTTCGATGTGTTTGTCGGGTCGTATCAGGCGAGCATTCTGGCGATCAGCAACTGACATCAGAAGGTTCTTCGAACCTTTTCGCGAGCAGGCTCGCTCCCACATTAGATTGCAATCTCCTGTGGGAGCGAGCCTGCTCGCGAATGACCGCGCAGCGGCCACGCTTAGATTTTTCCGCTCATAAGCTAAGTCTAAAAAGTTATTTATTTTTAGATTCTTAGATCATTTAGTCTCCTTTCACGCCGATCATCGGTCGCCTGACTTGGAGCACTCCCCATGAAACTGAATTTCCCGCTTCGCCTGCTGGCCGTGGCCTCGTTGGCTGCTGCGAGCTTTCTGGCGCAGGCCGCCGACCTCACCGTCGCCTACCAGACCACCGTTGATCCGGCGAAAGTCGCCCAGGCCGATGGCGCCTACGAGAAAGCCACCAAGGCCGACATCAGCTGGCGCAAGTTCGATAACGGCGCCGACATCATCGCTGCCATCGCTTCCGGTGACGTGCAGATCGGCTACCTCGGTTCCAGCCCGTTGACCGCTGCGATCACCCGCAAGGTTCCGGTGGAAACTTTCCTCATCGCCACCCAGATCGGCGCCGCCGAAGCGCTGGTCGCTCGCGACGGTTCCGGGATCAACACCCCGCAGGATCTGGTCGGCAAGAAAATCGCCGTGCCATTCGTGTCCACCGGTCACTACAGCCTGCTCGCGGCGCTGAAGCACTGGAACATCGATCCGTCGAAAGTCACCGTGCTCAACCTCGCGCCGCCAGCGATCATCGCCGCATGGAAACGCGGTGACATCGACGCCACCTACGTCTGGGATCCGGCCCTCGGTGTCGCCAAGGAAAACGGCAAGGTGCTGATCACTTCCGGCGAACTGGCCAAGTTCGGCGCGCCGACCTTCGATGCCTGGATCGTGCGCAAGGACTACGCCGAGAAGCACCCGGAAATCGTCACCGCGTTCGCCAAGGTCACCCTCGACGCCTACGCCGATTACCGCAAGGACCCGAAAGCCTGGCTCGCCGACCAGTCCCACGTCGACAAGCTGGTGAAGCTCTCCGGCGCCAAGGCCAGCGACATTCCATTGCTGCTGCAAGGCAACGTCTACCCGCTGGCGGCTGATCAGGTGATCACCCTCGGCGCGCCGACCACCAAAGCCATCACCGACACCGCCGCGTTCCTCAAGGAGCAAGGCAAGGTCGAAGCCGTACTGCCGGACTACGCGCCGTACGTCAGCGCCAAATACATCACCAACTGATCGGGAGTTAACTGCGATGGCCTTGCTACAGCTGGAGCGCATCAGCGCACAGTACCCAGGCAGCCCGGAACCGGTGCTGGCGGACATTTCCCTGACCCTCGGGCCTCAGCAATTGCTGGTCGCCCTCGGCCCGTCCGGCAGTGGCAAGACTTCGCTGTTGAACCTGATTGCCGGCTTCGTCGAACCCAGCGCCGGGCGCATCACCCTCGACGGCGTGCCGGTCAAAGGCCCGAGCGCCGAACGTGGCGTGGTGTTCCAGGATGACGCCCTGCTGCCGTGGCAGGACGTGCTGGCCAACGTTGCCTTCGGTCTGGAACTGGCTGGCGTTGCCAAGGACAAACGCGAACAGCGCGCCCGCGAGATGCTTGCGCTGGTCGACCTCACAGGTTTTGAACACCGCCGTATCTGGCAACTCTCCGGCGGCCAGAAACAGCGTGTCGGCCTGGCCCGCGCCCTCGCCGCCGACCCGCGCGTGCTGCTGATGGACGAACCCTTCGGCGCCCTCGACGCGTTCACTCGCGAGCAGATGCAGGAGCTGTTGCTGCAAGTCTGGCAGCGCACCGCCAAACCGGTGTTCCTGATTACCCACGACATCGAAGAAGCGGTGTTCCTCGCCACTGACCTGATTCTGTTGGCACCGAATCCGGGGCAGATTGTCGAGCGTCTGCATCTGGATTTCGGTCAGCGCTACGCTGCCGGTGAGTCGGCGCGGGCGATCAAATCCGACCCGCGTTTTATCGAAACCCGCGAGCACGTGCTGAGCAAAGTGTTCTCGCAACGCAGCGCCGTACAACGGCAGGAGCGCGCATGAGCAGTTACGACGTTTCCGCCCCGGTAGCAAAAGCTCCGTCGGTGGTGATTCCGGTGCGGCGCAGCCTCAGCACCCGCTGGATCAGCCTGCTGACACTGTTCGCCTTGCTGATGATCTGGTGGGCGGTGACTGCCAGCGGTTTGATCGAACCGCTGTTCCTGCCACCACCGTCCGCCGTGCTGCAAAAAGGCTGGTTGCTGGCGACCACGGGCTATATGGATTCGACCCTGTGGCAACACTTGGGCGCGAGCCTGAGCCGCATTGGCCTGGGTCTGGGTTTCGCGATTCTGACCGCGGTGCCGGTGGGCATCGCCATCGGTGCCAACCGTATTGCCCGTGGTGTGCTAGATCCGCTGATCGAGTTCTACCGGCCGATTCCGCCATTGGCTTATCTGCCGCTGATCGTGATCTGGTGCGGCATCGGCGAGTTGTCGAAAGTGCTGCTGATCTACCTGGCGATTTTCGCGCCGATCGCCATCGCTACCGCGACCGGCGTGCGCACCGTTGACCCGGCTAAATTGCGCGCCGCGCAGTCGCTCGGTGCCACTCGCGCACAGCTGATTCGTCATGTGATTTTGCCCAGCGCGTTGCCGGATATTCTCACTGGTGTGCGCATTGGTCTCGGCGTCGGCTGGTCGACCTTGGTCGCCGCCGAGCTGATCGCCGCCACTAGCGGCTTGGGCTTCATGGTGCAATCGGCCGCGCAGTTCCTGGTCACCGATGTGGTGGTGCTGGGGATTCTGGTGATCGCCCTGATCGCCTTCGCCATGGAAATGGGCCTGCGCGCCCTGCAGCGCAAACTGGTGCCGTGGCACGGCCAGGCGCACTGAATACTTGCCATCCAAAACCTGTGGGAGCGGGCTTGCTCGCGAATGCGGTGTATCAGTCACAGAAATGTCTTCTGACACACCGCATTCGTCGGAACGCCGCCCGGAGCAAGCCCGCTCCCACCAAAAGCTCAAAACCCGAATTCCAGAGACCCACCATGAGCAGCCTGACCATCACCCCATTAAGCTCGGCCCTCGGCGCGCAGATCAGCGGCGTCGACGTCAGCCAGCCGTTGAACCTGGAACAGCGCGACGCCATCGAGCAGGCGCTGCTCAAGTATCAAGTGCTGTTCTTTCGCGACCAGCCGATCGAACCGTCGCAACAGGCGCGTTTCGCCGCGTACTTCGGCGACCTGCACATTCACCCGATCTACCCGAACGTGCCGGAGCAGCCCGAAGTGCTGATCCTCGACACCGCCGTCACCGACGTGCGCGACAACGCGATCTGGCACACCGACGTGACCTTCCTGCCGACCCCGGCGATGGGCGCGGTGCTCAGCGCCAAGCTGCTGCCCGAGTTTGGCGGCGACACCCTGTGGGCCAGCGGGATTGCCGCGTATGAAGCACTGTCGGCACCGATGAAAAACCTGCTCGAAGGGCTGACCGCGACTCACGATTTCACCCGCTCTTTCCCGTTGGAACGCTACGGCAATACGCCGCAAGCACTGGCCCAGTGGGAAGAGGCGCGACGCAAGAACCCACCGTTGTCACACCCGGTAATCCGCACCCATCCGGTCAGTGGACGGCGCTCGTTGTTCGTCAACGAAGGCTTCACCTCGAAGATCAACGAATTGTCGGACACCGAGAGCGAAGCGATTCTGAAATTCCTGTTCGCTCATGCGACCCGACCGGAATTCACCATTCGCTGGCGCTGGCAGAAGGACGATATTGCCTTCTGGGACAACCGCGTGACCCAGCATTACGCGGTGGATGATTACCGTCCGGCGCGACGGGTGATGCAACGGGCTACGGTGTTGGGGGATGTGCCGTTTTTTAAATAAAGCCTGATTTATGTGTTGTGTTTAAAGGCCCCTTCGCGAGCAAGCCCGCTCCCACAGTGGGATTGTGGTGCACACGAAACCAGTGTTCACCATTGATCCAATGTGGGAGCGGGCTTGCTCGCGAAGGCGTCAGTACCGGCGCCGGGTGATCCGGCGCGGAACGCTTATTCAGCCGTCGAAGGCTTCTCCCAAAGATTGATCCCGCCCTCTTGGGCAAACCGGTCGATCTCCGCCAGTTCCTCGGCACTGAAACTCAGGTTTTTCAACGCCCCGATGTTCTCGATGATCTGCTCCGGCCGGCTCGCGCCAATCAGCGCCGAGGTCACGCGTGGATCACGCAGGGTCCAGGCCAGTGCCAGTTGCGCCAGGCTCTGGCCGCGACGCTTGGCGATCTCGTTCAATGCGCGAACATGCGCAATGTTGGCCTCGGACAGGTGCGAAGCCTGCAGCGAACCACCGCCCGGACGATTGACCCGCGCATCCGCCGGCACGCCGTTGAGGTATTTGTCGGTCAGCAGACCTTGCGCCAACGGCGTGAAGGCGATGACGCCAGTACCGAGTTCTTCGGTGGTGTCGAGCAGGTCTTTTTCCACCCAGCGATTGAGCAGGTTGTACGCCGGCTGATGAATCAGCAGCGGTACTTTCCATTCCTTCAGCAGCGCAGCGATCTCGCGGGTTTTCACCCCGGAGTACGACGAGATACCGATGTACAACGCCTTGCCCTGCTGCACGGCGGTGGCGAGGGCGCTGGCGGTTTCTTCCAGCGGGGTGTCCGGGTCGAAGCGGTGCGAATAGAAGATATCCACATAGTCCAGACCGAGGCGCTGCAGGCTCTGGTCGAGACTGGCCAGCACGTATTTGCGCGAACCGCCGCCCTGACCGTACGGGCCCGGCCACATGTCCCAACCGGCCTTGCTGGAGATGATCAGCTCGTCGCGGTAGTGCTTGAAGTCTTCGCGCAGCAGGCGACCGAAATTGATCTCGGCGCTACCGTACGGCGGGCCGTAGTTGTTGGCCAGGTCGAAGTGGTTGATCCCCAGGTCGAACGCGGTGCGCAGCAAGGCGCGCTGGGTGTCGATCGGCGTGCTGTCGCCGAAGTTGTGCCACAGGCCCAGCGACAGCGCCGGCAGTACCAGACCACTGCGGCCGACGCGGCGGTAAGGGATGGAGTCGTAGCGGTTTTCGGCAGCGGTGTAAGTCATCGAATCCTCTCTTGTTTGATTGCCAGCAAATTGAGGGTGAATCCCAAACCTGTGGCGAGGGAGCTTGCTCCCGCTCGGTTGCGCAGCAACCGCAAACCCATCCAGCGCGCTATGCCTGTCTGAATGCGATGGCAGGTTTTGGGTCTGCTTCGCAGACCTGCGGGAGCAAGCTCCCTCGCCACAAAAGTGCTCTACACAAATTTGTTTATGGGTCGGGCGAGGCCCAGGTTGTCGCGCAAGGTTCGGCCCTCATACTCGGTTCTGAACAGCCCACGGCGCTGCAGTTCCGGGACCACGCCATTAGCGAAGTCTTCGAGTCCGCCCGGCAGGTGCGGCACCAACACGTTGAAGCCATCCGCCGCGCCCTGTTCGAACCACTCCTGCAAGCGGTCGGCGATCTGCGCCGGCGTGCCCACCAGGCTGTAATGCCCGCGCCCACCGGCAATCCTGCGGCCCAATTCGGCGAGGGTCAGATGCTCCCGCCCTGCCAGTTCAGTCAGCAATTTCTGCCGGCTCTGCTGGCCGCTGTCGGTCAGCGGCAACGCCGGCAGCGGTGCGTCCAGCGGGTACTTCGACAAGTCGAAGTTGCCCAGCATACGCCCAAGCAACGCCACGCCAACCTCCGGTTCGACCAATTGCTGAAACGTTTCACATTTTTCCTGCGCTTCGGCTTCTGTCTGCCCGACGACGACAAACACCCCCGGCATGATTTTCAGCGAATCGGCACTGCGCCCGTACTTGGCCAAGCGGCCCTTGAGGTCGGCGTAGAACGCCTGCGCACCGGCCAGCGAAGTCTGCGCGGTGAACACCACCTCAGCGGTCTGTGCCGCCAGTTCACGCCCGGTTTCGGACGAGCCAGCCTGCACGATCACCGGTTGCCCCTGCGGCGAGCGCGCCACGTTCAGCGGGCCTTTCACCCGAAAATGCTCACCGACGTGATCCAGCACATGCAGCTTCGCAGGGTCGTAATACGCGCCACTGGCCTTGTCGCGGACAAAGGCATCGTCCTCCCAACTGTCCCACAGCCCGGTGACCACCTGATGAAACTCGCGGGCGCGGCTGTAGCGTTCGGCGTGACCGATGTGTTCATCGCGACCGAAATTCAGCGCCTCGGCGGCGTTGTCCGAGGTCACCAGATTCCACCCGGCGCGGCCACCCGACAGATGATCGAGCGAAGCGAATTTACGCGCCACGTGGTACGGCTCGTTGTAGCTGGTGGTCGCCGTGGCGATCAGGCCGATGAGCTCGGTCACCGCGCTCAGGGCCGAGAGCAAGGTCAGCGGTTCGAAGTGATCCGAACGCGCCATGCGGCTGGCGATGTCCTGAGTCGGCGCGGCCACACTGTCGGCGACGAACAGCGTGTCGAACTTCGCCGCCTCGGCAATCTGCGCCAGACGCTTGTAGTGGGCGAAATCCAGCCCGGCATTCGCCGGTACCTGCGGGTGACGCCAAGCGGCGACGTGGTGCCCGGTGGCCATGAGAAAGGCGCCGAGTTTCAGCTGTCTGCTCATCTCAGAAATCCTTGCGCAGTTGCACGCCGAAGTAGCGCTCGTCATCCCGTGGCACGGCGCGGTAGATGTAGTTGCCGCCGCTGGCCAGCAGCGGCGAGTAGGACTTGTCGGCGAGGTTCTTGCCCAGCAGCGCCACGCGCCAGCCGTTGCTGTAATCGGCCAGCGCCACACTGGCGTTCCAGATGCCGTAGGCGCCCTGCTTGGTATCGGCGTTCTGGCTGATGTCGTACTGCACTTCGCTCTGCCAGCTGTAGTCGGTGCCGAGTTCGATATCCAGACCGTTTTCCAGCGGGATGGTGTAGTCGGCACGCACGTAGCTTTTCCAGTCCGGACTGAACGGCAACGGTTTGCCATTGACGTTGCACGAGGCCGCCGCGCCCGCCGGGCAGCTGAATTGGTCGATGCGCGCGCGGGTGTAGGCCAGTGCCCCGGAGAACTTCAGTTGCTGGGTCGCCTGCAAGGCGTAATCGAGTTCGACGCCTTCGGTGCTGACGCTGCCGGCGTTGATCAGGCGCGTCACCACTTGCCCGGCGACGGTGTCGAAAAAGTTCGCCTGATAGTTGTCGTAATCGCTATGGAACACGGCGAGGTTGGTGGTCAGCCGGTTGTTCCAACTGGTGGCCTTGATCCCCGCTTCCCAAGTGTTGGAGGTCTCCGGTTTTAGCGCCTCGGTGTCACGCGGCTGCATGTTGAAGAACACGTTGTAGGCCGGGCCTTTGTAGCCGCGCGAGTAGGTCAGGTACGTGGTGACCGCATCGCTCAGGTCGTACTGCACGCCGAGGCGGCCGGACCAGCCGTCTTCGTCCACCGAACCGGAACTGCTGGTGGCCGGCTGGATGCCGCTGACCGTGGTCGCCGAGGTCGAGACACGACGGTGATCGTATTCCAGATCATCGTGGGTGTAGCGCAGGCCGGCGATGCCGCGGAAAGCCGACGTGAAGTTCAGCGTGGTCTCACCGAACGCTGCGTAGCTGTCGCTGGTGGTGCTGTAGTCAGCCACGCCACGGTTGACGCTGGTCGGCGTCGTCAGGGTGCGCTGGTAGGTCTCGTCATCCTTGCCGTGCATGTAGAACAGGCCGCCGACGTATTCAAGGAACTCACCTTTTGGCGAGGCCAGGCGCAGCTCCTGCGAGTACTGATCGAAGGCCAGATCGCCCTTGTCGGCGGTGCCGGGGAACGCGGCGGTGATCGTGCTCAGCCGATCGCCGTCCTGATATTGCGTGTTGTCCCAGCCGCGCCACGCGGTGATCGACGTCAGGGTGTAATCGCCCAACTGCCAGTCGAGCTGACCGGACAGGCCTTTGTTGGTGTCCTCGACATGGGTGCGGGTATCGGTGTTGATGTCGCGGTTGTGGTTGCTCGCATAGACCGGGCTCAGCGCGTTGGCGAAGGCCGGGGTCAGCGACTTGCTGACGACGCCGTTGGGACCGTCGTCGTGGGACTGCATGTAGTCGGCGATCAGGGTGAAGGTGACGTCGTCATTCGGGGTGAATTCGAGCTTGCCGCGCACGCCGCGATGGTTGTAGCCGTTGACCTCCTGGCCGTTGTATTTGTTGTCGACGTTGCCGTCGTAGCTGCTGACCAGGGTGCTGATCGAGCCCTTCAACGTATCCGGAATCAGGCTGCCGCCAATGCCGAAGCGGGTGCGGCTTTCGTTGCCGCTGTAGTACGACTGGTCGATATAACCGTGGGTCTCGTTGGTCGGCGCTTTGCTGGTGATGTTGAGCACACCGGCCGAGGCATTCTTGCCGAACAGCGTGCCCTGCGGGCCGCGCAGTACTTCGACGCGCTCCAGATCCAGCAGGTCGAGGGTCGATTGACCGGGGCGGGCATAGACCACGCCGTCGATCACCGTGGCCACCGTTGGCTCGACGCCGGGCGAGGTGGAAATCGTGCCGACGCCACGCACGAACAACGAGGTGTCCTTGTTCGACGCACCGGTACGGAAATTCAGCGACGGCACTTGCTGGACGATGCTCGCCACGCCATTGCGGTTGTCGCGCTCCAGTTGTTCGCCGTCGATCACCGAAACCGCCACCGGCACCTTCTGCAACGACTCTTCGCGGCGGGTGGCGGTGACCGTGACGGACTTGAGGGTCGGCTCTTGATCGCTGCTGTCAGCGGCGAACGCAGTGGGCAGCGGCAACGCCGCCAGCCCGGTAAAAATCCAGCCAGCGGCGCGAATCGACTGCGCCAGTGTGTGTGTCGCCCCAGGAATGTTGTGCATGTTTGCCCGCTCGAAATTGGCCCTGAACCGCTGCCGTTCTGCGACGACAGCGCCTGAATCGGTGTCTTGGGCATTCGCTCGAGCGAGTAGCAGACAATGCGCTTTGTTAGCGCTAACATCGCCAGTATCGGCAAGCTCGGCATAGAGCGTCCAATACTGAAAAATTACTTTTATATGCGTTTTGGTTTTTAAGAAGGATCAAGCCTTGAGCCAGGAAAAGCCCCGCAAACGCCGTGGTGCCGGACGCGTGACCCTCAATGCGGTAGCGCGCGAGGCCGGGGTGTCGGCGATTACCGTGTCGCGCTATTTCAATCAGCCGGACACCGTCTCGCCGGAGCGCCGCGAGCGGATTGCGGCGGTGGTCGCCGAGTTGGGTTACGTGCCGAACCTGGTGGCCGGCGGGCTGGCCTCGGCGCGAGGAAAAATCGTCGGCATGGTGATTCCGAACATCTCCGGGCCGATCTTTGCCAACACCATCCAGGGCTTCAGCGACACCCTCAGCCGCCACGGTTATCAACTGCTGCTGGCGTCGAGTTACTTCAGCACCGAGCAGGAAGAAAACGCCGTGCGCGCATTTCTCGGCTGGTCGCCGGCGGCGCTGGTGTTGACCAGCCACTTCCACAGTCCGGGCACGGAAAAGATGATCGCCGAGGCAGACATTCCGGTGATCGAGACCTGGGATTACCAGCCGGATCGCGAGCCGATGCAGATCGGCTTCTCGCACTACGAAGTCGGCGTCACGGCTGCAAAATATCTCCACGGCCAAGGCTATCGCCGCATCGCCTTCGTGCAAAACAGTGCCCCCGGCGACCTCAGCGCACTGGAACGCCGCGATGGTTACGCCGCCACCGTGCGCGAGTTCGGACTGCAGCCGTGGGTGTTCGCTCCTGACGCCGACCGCGCGCCGTTCGAGGCCGGCAAGCAAGCGATGGAAGCACTGATGAACGCCGTCCCCCGCCCCGACGCGATCATCTTCGCCAACGACAACCTCGCCGCCGGCGGCCTGCTCGCCGGGCAACGCGCCGGCCTGAAGATCCCCGAAGACTGCGCCGTGCTCGGCTTCGGCGATTACCCGTTCGCCGAAATGCTCCTGCCGAGCCTGAGCACGATCAAACCACCGGCACTGGAGATCGGCGTGCTGGCGGCAACGCGGGTATTGGAAAGTCTTGGGGTGTTGCCGAGCGATGAGGTGCAGCGCCTGAATCTGTTGCAGTGCAAGGTGATCGAGCGCGAGAGCACCTGACCAAAATGGCCTAGGCTGGATTGGCTATGCTCCAAGTAACACCGAGGTGGCCCCTTCGCGAGCAAGCCCGCTCCCACAGGATTTTGGTTGTACACAGAATCTGTGAATGACCGAGATCACTGTGGGAGCGGGCTTGCCCGCGAAGGCGTCCGATCAAGCACCGCATGACCCGCAGGCACGCCTATGCACACCGCAATCATCATCTTCTTCGGCCTGGTCCTGCTCGCCCTGATGCTCTACATCGGCGAGCGCGTTGGCTTCAGCCGACAAACGCTGGCCTACAGTTTCGCCGCGCTGTGGCTGGCGTTGACGGTGATCAATGGTGCGGTGGGGGTGGTGCATGCCGGGCAGCCGCTGGGGTCGGAAATCGCGGTAGGCAGTGCGGTGTTCGGGGTGCCGATGGCGGCGATGGTGTTGTTCATGGTGCTGAGCGCCGAGTCGTGAAACGTCCCGGCGCTCAGTTGCCGATCAACGCACCAGATGCAGGAACTGCATGTGGCGTTCGTACTGGTCGAGGATGTCGTTGATGATCTGCTCTTTGGTGTAGCCGACCAGATCGTAGTCCTGACTGCCCTCGCTCAAGTGCACTTCAGCGCGGTAATAGCGGCGGTTGTTGAGCTGCTTGGAACCCATGCCACCCCGGGCGAACGACGGCGTGAAATAGCCGCGCATCTGCACTTGGTAGATGAACGGATGCTGCTCGCCGTGGCCGATTTCCAGGCTGATGTTGTCGTGCGCCGGATCCGGCTGGGTGACCACGTTCAAGCCCTTCTCGACGAATACCGCCGTCACTTCTTCAATCGCCGGACGCACCGTGGTGTCCATGAAGCGGTACACCTCGTCGCGCGACGGGAAGTGCACCGCCTGACTCAGACGCTGGCGCCAGCCACCCTTGCCACGCCGCGAACCGGAGACCGGTGCCAGCGAATGCAATTGCGCGATCTGCTTCTGCGATTCCAGATAGAACGCCTTGTGCAGCCCCCACATCATCAGCAACAGAATCAGCGAGAACGGCAGCGAGGTCAGCACCACCGCTGACTTCAGCGCATCGATACTGCCGGAGAACAGCAGCGCACTGGTGATCAGCGCCGTCATCGCGCCCCAGAACACCCGCAGCCACTTAGGCCCGTCTTCATCCGGGTTGCCGCCCTTGGCCGACAGGGTCGAGAGCACCACGGTGCCGGAATCGGCGGAAGTGACGAAAAACACGAAGCTGATGAACACCGTCACCGCAATGACGGTCTTGCTCCACGGGTAGGTTTCCAGCAGCAGGTAGAGGGTCATCGACGGGTTGTCGATGGCCGACATACCCAGCGCCGACATGCCGTGGTTGAGCACCTGATCGATGGCGCTGTTGCCGAAGATCGACATCCACGCCAGAGTGAAGCCGAGCGGAATCAACAGCACGCCGAAGACGAATTCACGGATGGTCCGACCACGGGAAATCCGTGCGATGAACAGGCCCACGAACGGCGACCATGCGATCCACCAGGCCCAGTAGAACACCGTCCAGCCACCGAGCCAGTCGCTTGGTTTGTCGTAGGCGTAGAGGTCGAAACTCTTCATCGGCAGCGCGCCGAGGTAATCGCCGAGATTCTGGATCAGGGTGTTGAGCAGGTGCTGGGTAGGGCCGGCGAACAACACGAACAGCAGCAGCGCACAGGCCAGCAGCATGTTGATGTCGGACATCACCCGCACACCTTTATCCACACCCGACACGGCGACGATGATCGCCGCGCCCATCATCAGCGTGATCAGGCCGACCTGAATCCACTGGGTGTGAGCGACGCCGAACAGGTAGTCCAGACCGGAGTTGAGGTGCAGCACGCCGAAGCCCATGTCGGCACCCAGACCGAACACCGTGGCGATGATGCCGAAGCCGTCCACTGCGTAACCGATGGGGCCGTTGATGCGTTTGCCGATCAGCGGATACAGCGCCGAGCGCAACGCCAGTGGCAGGTTATGCCGGTAGGCGAAGTACGCCAGCGCCATGCCGACGAAAGCGAACACGCCCCAGCCGTGCAGGCCCCAGTGCAGAAACAGAATCTGCATCGCCTGCCGCGCCGCGTCCGCCGTGCCGGCCTCGCCTTGTGGCGGCTGGAGCATGTGCGTCAGCGGTTCAGAGACACAAAAGAAAAACAGCGTGATGCTGATCCCGGCGGCAAACAGCATGCCGGCCCAGGACAGGTAACTGAACTCGGGTTCGTCGTGGTCGGCACCGAGTTTGATCTTGCCGTAGCCCGATAACGCGGTGACCACCACGAAGACCAGATACAGCGTCATCGCGAGCATGTAGTACCAGCCGACCGTGTTGGCCGCCCAGTTTTGCGCTTGCAGCAGCCAGGCACCGGCCTGCTCCGGCATGGCGATGACAACCAGACCAAACAGCAGAATGACCGTCGCGGCGAAGTAGAACACCGGCGGATTCATGCGTACCAGACCGCTGGCGGGGGTAGACGATGCACTCATGAAACGTGCACCTCGAGGGGTTGAAACGTGGCTGAAATGATCGGACTCAGCAAAGGCAAGCCTCCTGTTGTGAGCGGGCAGCGAACCACCGGTTTAACTTGAATGAACGTTCAAGTTAAACATGGATAGGGCGCTAAGGACTAATCGCAGGGCCAGGCGGTAGTTTTCCTACAGTAGCCCAAGGAGGGGTATGACGCGGGTTTGAGGGGATTCGTTCAATGGAGAATTGGCTGAATGCCATCAACCTGAATTGATGGGTAAATTGTGGCGAGGGAGCTTGCTCCCGCTGGAGGCCGCAGGACTCCCAATTGCGACTAACGCCGGATTGGGACCGCTGCGCAGTCCAGCGGGAGCAAGCTCCCTCGCCACAAACGAACTGGAATCTTACTTCTGCGTGCCGTCATCATGCTGCAGATTGGCCTGCGTCAGGTTGCTCCCCGCCGGCACGCTGCGCGTCAGCCAGACGTTGCCGCCAATGGTCGAACCCTGGCCGATGGTGATCCGCCCGAGAATCGTCGCCCCGGCATAGATCACCACGTCGTCCTCGACAATCGGGTGCCGTGGATGGCCCTTCTGCAACTGCCCGTCTTCATCCGCCGGGAAGCGCTTGGCCCCGAGGGTCACAGCCTGATAGATCCGCACCCGCTCGCCGATGATCGCGGTCTCGCCGATCACCACACCCGTGCCGTGGTCGATGAAGAAACTGCGGCCGATCTGCGCGCCCGGGTGGATATCGATACCGGTGGCCGAGTGCGCAATCTCCGCGCTGATCCGCGCCAGCAACGGCAACCCGGCGCGATACAAATGGTGCGCCAGACGATGGTGAATCACCGCCAGAATCCCTGGATAGCAGAGCAGCACTTCATCGACACTGCGCGCCGCCGGATCACCGTGATAGGCGGCCAGCACGTCGGTGTCGAGCAGGCTGCGCAGGCCCGGCAAGGCCAGCGCGAAATCCTGAATGATGCGGATCGCCTGAGCTTCGACGTCAGCGTCACCTTGAGCGCTGTGCCGGGCGACATAACGCAACTCCAGCCGCGCTTGCCCCAGCAACGCATTCAGGGCCGCATCGAGGGTATGCCCGACATAGAAGTCCTCACTCTCCTCACGCAGGTCCACCGGCCCCAGACGCATCGGGAACAACGCGCCACACAGCGCCTCGAGAATCTCTGCCATCGCGGCGCGAGACGGTAACTCGCGGCCACCCTGCTCGCCGCTGGCCCGGCCATTCTGGGTACGCCACTGATCCCGCGCGGTACGCAGTTGGCTGACGATGGTCTGCAATTGCCAATGGCTGGAACGCTCGCTCACGGTAAAGACTCCTCACGGGCGGCCGGACGGTCGGGCCGCGTCAACGGCGACTACTTTACGGCATGCCAACGAAGGCGAATTAAGAACCGATAGTGCTGGGCTAAGCACATTTGGCTATAAGCGATTCACGGTTGCCCCGGTAAAACGGCGTGCCTATAGTCCTGTCATCTTTCTCCGCCAGTACGGGCTCATGATCAAACAACAGCTGGATCGCTTTAACCGTCTCGACCTGCTCGGCCAACCCACGCCGCTGGAAAAACTCGAACGCCTGTCCGCTTGGCTGGGCCGCGAGGTGTACATCAAACGCGATGACCTGACGCCGCTGGCCATGGGCGGCAACAAGCTGCGCAAACTCGAATACCTCGCCGCCGATGCCCTCGCCCAGGGCGCCGACACGCTGATCACCGCCGGCGCCCTGCAATCGAACCACGTGCGCCAGACCGCCGCGCTGGCGGCCAAACTCGGCCTGGGGTGCGTGGCGCTGCTGGAAAATCCGCTGGGCACCGACGACAGCAACTACACCGGCAACGGCAACCGCCTGCTGCTGGATCTGTTCGACACCAAGGTCGAGCTGGTGGACAACCTCGATAACGCCGACGAACAACTCGCCGCACTCGCCGTGCGCCTGCGCAGCAATGGCAAGAAACCGTATCTGGTGCCGATCGGTGGCTCGAATGCTCTCGGTGCATTGGGCTACGTGCGTGCCGGTCTGGAACTGGCCGAGCAGATCAAGGACACCGGCCTCGATTTCGCCGCCGTGGTGCTGGCCTCGGGCAGCGCCGGGACCCACAGCGGTCTGGCATTGGCCTTGAGCGAAGCACTGCCGAAATTGCCAGTGATCGGCGTGACCGTATCGCGCACTGAGGAAGATCAGCGACCAAAAGTGCAGGGCCTGGCCGAACGCACGGCAGACCTGCTGGGCGTGAAATTGCCGGAGAGCTTCAAGGTCGAGTTGTGGGACGAATACTTCGGCCCGCGTTACGGCGAGCCGAATGCCGGGACACTGGCGGCGGTGAAACTGTTGGCCAGTCAGGACGCGGTGCTGCTCGATCCGGTGTACACCGGCAAGGCCATGGCCGGGTTGCTCGACGGGATCGGCCGCCAGCGTTTCGACGATGGCCCGATCATCTTCCTGCACACCGGTGGGGCGCCGGCGTTGTTTGCCTACAAGGACGCTTTGAGCGGTTGAAGCGCCTTTGTGGCGAGGGAGCTTGCTCCCGCTGGGGCGCGCAGCGCCCCCAAACTTGCTTCCCCATTTTCAGTTGAACACTGGCGGAAGGTATTGCGACTGCTGCGCAGTCGGGCGGGAGCAAGCTCCCTCGCCACAGGTAAAAGCCACATATTCCATATATGAATATCAAATTAGATATTAAGTATTTTCAAGTCTAAAGCAGACATCTTATAGTCTCGCCGCAGGCGAATTTCGGGCAAGACGCATAAGCTGCTTTAGGGCACGATAACGCAGTCGCTCAAATCCCGAATTCGCCAACTTTCCTTAAGCGTCTTCCATAAGAAAACACAGGGGCTTGTCATGAATTTTTCCGCACTACGTCGCAATCTGCTGGTAGGTTCGCTGGGCCTTGCACTGAGCGCCGGCCTGATCGGCCAGGCAACCGCCGGTGAGCAACTGCAACAGATCAAGGACAAAGGCGTTATCAACGTCGGCCTGGAAGGCACTTACCCACCGTTCAGCTTCGTTGACGCCGACGGCAAGCTGTCCGGTTTCGAAGTCGAGCTTTCCGAAGCCCTGGCGAAAAAGCTGGGCGTCAAAGCCAAGATTCAGCCGACCAAGTGGGACGGCATTCTCGCAGCGCTGGAATCCAAGCGTCTGGACATCGTGGTCAACCAGGTGACTATCTCCGACGAGCGCAAGAAGAAGTATGACTTCTCCGAGCCGTACACCATTTCCGGGATTCAGGCGCTGGTGCTGAAGAGCAAGGAAGCCGCGCTGAACATCAAGACTGCTGCCGACCTGTCCGGCAAGAAAGTCGGTGTCGGCCTGGGCACCAACTACGAACAATGGGTCCGCGCCAATGTGCCGGGCGCTGACGTGCGTACCTACGATGATGATCCGACCAAGTTCGCCGACCTGAACAACGGCCGCACCGACGCCATCCTGATCGACCGTCTGGCTGCGCTTGAATACGCCAAAAAAGCCCCGAAAACCGTGGCTGCCGGTCAAGCGTTCTCCCGTCAGGAATCCGGTATCGCCCTGCGCAAAGGCGAGCCTGAACTGCTGGCTGCGGTGAACAAGGCTCTCGATGAGCTGCGTGCCGACGGTACCCTGGCGAAGATCTCGGAAAAATACTTCCAAGCTGACGTCACCAAATAATGGAAGAAGCTTTCCAACTCGCACTGGACTCCGCGCCCTTTCTGCTCAAGGGCGCGTACTACACGGTCATCCTCAGTCTGGGCGGCATGTTCTTCGGCTTGCTGCTGGGCTTCGGCCTGGCCTTGATGCGCCTGTCGCGCTTCAAACTGGTGAGCTGGATTGCCCGCATCTACGTGTCGTTCTTTCGCGGCACGCCGTTGCTGGTGCAACTGTTCGTGATCTATTACGGCTTGCCGCAATTGGGTCTGGAACTGGATCCGCTCCCGGCAGCGCTGATCGGCTTCTCGCTGAACATGGCCGCCTACGCCTGTGAAATCCTGCGGGCCGCGATCGGTTCGATCGAGCGTGGTCAGTGGGAAGCCGCTGCGAGCATCGGCATGACCCGTGCGCAGACCTTGCGCCGGGCCATCCTGCCGCAAGCGATGCGCACGGCGCTGCCGCCGCTGGGCAACAGCTTCATTTCGCTGGTCAAGGACACGGCACTGGCCGCCACCATTCAGGTGCCGGAACTGTTCCGCCAGGCGCAACTGATTACCGCCCGGACTTTCGAAGTCTTCACCATGTATCTTGCCGCCGCACTGATCTACTGGATTCTGGCCACGGTGCTGTCGCACCTGCAGAACAAGTTGGAAGAGCGGGCCAATCGGCACGACCAGGAGTCCTGACCCCATGATTGTCGTGGAAAAACTGACAAAGCAGTTCAAGGGTCAAGAGGTGCTCAAAGGCATCGATCTTGAGGTGAAGGAAGGCGAGGTCGTGGCCATCATCGGCCCCAGCGGTTCGGGTAAAACCACGTTCCTGCGCTGCCTGAACTTCCTTGAACAACCCACCAGCGGCCGGATCAAGGTCGGCGATATCGAAATCGATACCAGCCGCCCGCTGAGCCAGCAGCAGAGTCTGGTGCGCAACCTGCGCCAGCACGTGGGTTTCGTGTTCCAGAACTTCAACCTGTTCCCCCACCGCACCGCACTGGAAAACGTCATCGAAGGACCGATCGTGGTCAAGAAGATGCCGCGCGAGCAAGCCGTTGCCCTGGGCATGAAGCTGCTGGCCAAGGTTGGTCTGGCCGGCAAGGAAGATGCGTATCCGCGTCGTCTGTCCGGCGGTCAGCAACAGCGCGTGGCGATTGCCCGGGCGCTGGCGATGGAGCCGGAAGTGATCCTGTTCGACGAGCCGACCTCGGCCCTCGACCCGGAACTGGTGGGCGAAGTGCTGGCGACCATTCGCGGTCTCGCTGAAGAAAAACGCACCATGGTCATCGTCACCCACGAAATGGGTTTCGCCCGCGACGTGGCCAACCGTGTGGTGTTTTTCGACAAGGGCGTGATCGTCGAGCAAGGCGAAGCCAAGGCGTTGTTTGCCAACCCGAAAGAAGAGCGCACCCAACAGTTTCTCAGCAAGTTTCTGAATCACGCCTGAGAACATCATTGTTTTGCATCATTAACTTCCATGGATGGAAGTTATACTTCCCCCGATTTGAAAAAAACATCTAAACCGCTCCAATCTTAAACCTGTCAAAACAATTCATATATGTTCTGCAACAGATACAACTAATCTGAGGCGCGCTTGCGTGCCTGTGAAATTAACTGGATGAGCCCGCACAAAAATCGCAAAAACTCGCGAAAAACCGTAGTTCCATTCGCAATCAACGCTAGGCAGCATGCCTCATCATCGTAGGAAGCTTCTGATTAATCCGTAATTCATGGATTAACTAAGGCGCTCTATTGACACTCTTTCCCGCACGCTCTTATCTAGTCGCCAACCGGCACCCATTAGTTGAATCAATCCGTACTCAGCCCGAACAAAAGTTCATGGCTGCATTACCGATTCATCACGCCTTTTGTTTTTTCAAGAAACGGACTTCGCCGCAAGACTTCAAGGAGAGAACCCGATGACCCGCACTTCGCCTACCCCCGAACTGGCAGCGCCGAACCTCGCATCCGCGCAGAAAAACGCCATCAACCTGGCCGCTGCCGCGCACTTGCTGATTGATGTCATGCCCTACCCCGGCATGGACGTTGGCGATCTGATCGAACTGTTCTGGAACAACTGTTACGTCGCCTCGCGGGTCCTGACCAGTGAGGATCTTGGCGCAACGGTCAGCCTGCGGGTGCCGGAGAGTTTCATCGCCAGTGGCACCGCGCGGATTCATTATCGGGTGATGCAGATCGGCCAGGGACCGGCGCTGTCGGCGGCAACCCGGGTGCAGGTCAAGCTCGACTGCCCCGGCGGCCAGCCTTCGCCGTTGTGCGGTGATGAAAATCAACAACTCGCGCCAGTCACGTTTCCCGACACCATCCGCCGTCAGGGCGTGAACCCCAATCAGATCAAACGCGGTGTGCCCCTGACCATCGAACCCTACCTGAACATGGCCGAGGATGACGCAATCACCTTGCGCTGGGGCGACGTGCGAATGGACCTGGCACCGATCACCGCCGCCGATATCGGCCTGCCGATCCAGGTCTGGGTGCCACCGGCGGTGATCGTCGAGGGAGGTGAGGATCTGCGCCTGGATGTGACCTATTGCGTCCTCGACTGGGTGGGCAACAACTCGCGCTGGGCACCGCCTCGAACGCTGAAGATCGGCTGTGTGAACCCTTATCTGAAGGTGCCGCTGCGCCAGGAGCTGAAGGCCGCTGAATCACGCCAAGAAGAACGCTGAACCTTGTGGCGAGGGAGCTTGCTCCCGCTGGGGTGCGAAGCGCCCCCAGACCTGCGCACCGCGTTCATTCAAATGAAAGGTGGGATCAGGTTTCGCGACTGCTGCGCAGCCGAACGGGACGGTGCGAGGATTCGACAAGCGTCCTTGCCACAGACTCCAGTCACCGAAACAAAGTTGTTAACCAACCCGACCACCACCCCTTCTATACATATTCCTAAAAGTTAGTTTATTTAATATTTATACACGCTTAGGGTATATGAACCGGACCACCGGACATTCTTTCGTTCGCCGCACTTTTGCGGCGTTTTTCATGAGATGTGAGGTAGGTAGTATGGTCCGGAACACAATCACCCCAGTGCAGATCGCCAGGGCATTGCGTGCAGCCAAGGAGCGGCATTGATGTCCAGTCTGGCCGATGCAAACGTCCAGTCTGATCTGGACATCGCCCCACTGTTGTTGCCCGCGCAGGTCTTGCGCAACGACGCCCAAGCCATCAAGGCTGCCCACGAACTGGCGCAGGTTGCCCGTGTGCAGGCCGCCAAGCGCGACCGCCAGCGCAAGCTGCCATGGTCGGAAATCGAACAGTTCACCCGCAGCGGACTGGGCAGCATTGCGATCCCGCGCGAATACGGTGGCCCACAAGTTTCATTCGTCACCCTGGCCGAGGTATTCGCGATCATTTCCGCAGCCGACCCGGCGCTGGGACAGATCCCGCAGAACCAGTTCGGCATCATCAACCTGGTACTCGGCAGCGCCACCGAGGCGCAGAAAAAGCAGCTGTTCCAGAGTGTTCTGGAAGGCTGGCGCATCGGCAATGCCGGCCCTGAGCGCGGCACCAAAAATACTCTGGAATTGAAAGCCCGCATCACCGCCGACGGCGATGACTACGTGATCAACGGCCAGAAGTTCTATTCCACCGGCGCGCTGTTCGCGCACTGGGTGGCGGTCAAGGCGCTCAATGACGACGGCAAGCAAGTGCTGGCCTTCGTCCGCCGTGGCACCCCGGGTCTGCGCATCGTTGATGACTGGTCGGGTTTCGGTCAGCGCACCACCGCCAGCGGCACGATTCTGCTGAACAATGTGCGGGTCGAGTCGAGCCTGGTGGTCGACAACTGGAAGATCAACGAGAAGCCGAATACCCAAGGCGCCGTGTCGCAGCTGATTCAGGCGGCCATCGACGCCGGCATTGCCCGTGGCGCTATCGACGACGCCATCGAATTCGTCAAAACCCGCGCGCGGCCATGGATCGACGCCAAGGTCGAACGCGCCAGCGATGACCTCTACGTGATCGCCGACATCGGCAAACTGAAAATCGAACTGCACGCCGCCGAAGCGCTGCTGCGCAAGGCCGGCAAAGTGCTCGACCAAGTCCATGCCGCGCCGCTCACCGCCGAGTCCGCCGCCCGCGCTTCGATTGCGGTAGCCGAAGCCAAAGTGCTGACCACCGAGATCTCGCTGCAAGCCAGCGAAAAACTCTTCGAGCTGGCCGGCAGCCGCGCGACCCTCGCCGAATTCAACCTTGATCGCCACTGGCGCAACGCCCGGGTGCACACCCTGCACGACCCGGTGCGCTGGAAGTATCACGCGGTCGGCGCCTATCGCCTCAACGGCACTTTGCCGGCTCGCCATTCCTGGATTTAACGACCGCACACTTTTGACCAGATCTCTGGAGAAACACATGACTTATTCTCATCACGTCGCGGTCATCACCAGCGATGAGCAAGCCCTGATTGTCGCCAGCGACCTGGCCGAAGATTTCAAACGCGACAGTGCCGTGCGCGACCGTGAACGCCGCCTGCCACTGCCGGAACTCGACGTGTTTTCCCGCTCCGGCCTCTGGGGCATCAGCGTGCCCAAGGAATACGGCGGCGCCGGTGTGTCCAACGTGACCCTGGCCAAAGTCATCGCCCTGATCGCTCAGGCCGACGGCTCCCTCGGACAGATTCCGCAGAACCATTTCTACGCCCTCGAAGTGCTGCGCGTTAACGGCAGCCACGAGCAGAAGCAACGGCTGTACGCCGAGGTGCTGGCCGGTCAACGTTTCGGCAACGCCCTGGCGGAACTGGGCACCAAAACCGCTCACGACCGCGTCACCAGCCTCAAGCGTGACGGCGACGGCTATCGCATCAACGGTCGCAAGTTTTATGCGACCGGCGCGATCTACGCGCAGCGCATCCCGACTTCCGTCGTCGATGAAAACGGCGTGCAGCAACTGGCTTTCGTCCCGCGTGACAGCCAAGGCCTGACGGTGATCGACGACTGGAGCGGCTTCGGCCAGCGCACCACCGGCAGCGGTTCGGTGGTGTTCGAAGACGTCTATGTCGCTGCCGAGGACGTGATCCCGTTCCAGAGCGCTTTCGAGCGCCCGACCACGGTCGGCCCGCTGGCGCAGATTCTTCACGCCGCCATCGATACCGGCATCGCCCGCGCTGCTTATGAAGATGCCCTGCACTTCGTGCGCAGCAAGACCCGGCCGTGGATCGACTCCGGCAACGACAAGGCCACCGAAGACCCGCTGACCCTGAAGAGTTTCGGCCACTTGAGCATTCGTCTGCACGCCACCGAAGCGCTGCTTGAGCGCTCTGGCGAATTCCTCGACAAAGCCCAGGCCGAGACCAACGCCGAAACCGTCGCCGCCGCGTCGATTGCCGTCGCCGAAGCACGGGCGATCAGCACTGAAATCTCGCTCGCCGCCGGCAGCACCCTGTTCGAACTGGCCGGCAGTCAGGCGACCCTGATCGAACACGGCCTCGACCGCCACTGGCGCAACGCCCGGGTGCACACCCTGCACGACCCGGTGCGCTGGAAGTATCACGCGGTGGGCAATTACTACCTCAACGATGAAAAACCGCCACTGCGGGGCACTATCTGATGAGCAAGAAAAAGATCCTGCTCAACGCGTTCAACATGAACTGCATCGGCCACATCAACCACGGGTTGTGGACGCATCCACGCGATACCTCGACGCGCTACAACACCATTGAATACTGGACAGAACTGGCGCAGTTGCTGGAGCGCGGTTTGTTCGACGGGCTGTTCATCGCCGACATCGTCGGCGTGTACGACGTCTACCAGAACTCGGTGGACGTCACACTCCAAGAGTCGATCCAGTTGCCGGTCAACGACCCGCTGCTGCTGGTGTCGGCGATGGCCGCCGTGACGAAAAACCTCGGCTTCGGCCTGACCGCCAACCTCACCTACGAACCGCCCTATCTGTTCGCCCGTCGCATGTCGTCGCTCGATCATCTGAGCCGTGGGAGGGTCGGCTGGAACATCGTCACCGGTTACCTCGACAGCGCCGCCAAGGCCATGGGCCTGCGCGAACAGGTCGAGCATGACCGTCGTTACGATCAGGCCGACGAATACCTCGAAGTGCTCTACAAACTCTGGGAAGGCAGTTGGGAAAACGGCGCGGTGCTTAATGACCGTGAGCAGCGCATCTATGCGCAGCCGGAGAAGGTGCACAAGGTCGAACACCACGGCGAGTTCTATCAGGTCGAGGGTTATCACCTCTGCGAGCCGTCGCCGCAGCGCACACCCGTGCTGTTCCAGGCTGGCAGTTCCGATCGTGGTTTGCTGTTCGCCGGGCGTCACGCCGAGTGCGTGTTCATCAGCGGCCAGAACAAGCCATCGACCAAAGTGCAGGTGGACAAGGTCCGCGCCAGCGCCGTCGAAGCCGGACGCAATCCCGAGGACATCAAGGTGTTCATGGGCCTCAACGTGATCGTCGGCGCGACCGAAGAAGCCGCGTGGGCCAAGCACGCCGAGTACCTGAGTTATGCCAGCGCCGAGGCTGGCGTCGCGCATTTCTCAGCCTCCACCGGCATCGACTTTTCCCAGTACGAAATCGACGAACCGATCCAGTACGTCAAGAGCAATGCCATCCAGTCCGCGACCAAGAACCTGCAGAACAACGACTGGACCCGGCGCAAATTGCTCGAGCAGCACGCCCTCGGTGGCCGCTACATCACCGTGGTCGGCTCGCCTGAGCAAGTGGCGGATGAACTGGAATCGTGGATCGCTGAAACGGGACTCGACGGCTTCAACCTGACGCGCATCGTGACCCCGGAAAGCTATGTCGATTTCATTGAGCTGGTGATTCCGGAGCTGCAACGGCGCGGGTCGTACAAGACTGCGTATGACAACGGCAGCTTGCGCGAGAAGTTGTTCCACGGTGAGGCGCATTTGCCTGAGCAACACACCGGCTCTTCGTACCGCCGCTAAAAGCATCGCTGGCAAGCCAGCTCCCACAAGGGTCTGTGGCGTTCACAAAACCTGTGGGAGCTGGCTTGCCAGCGATGAGGCCCGACCAGACACCACAAAATTCATGCACTGACTGGAAACCACACCATGACCCAGAAATTCCTGTCCCACCCAGTCAAAGCACTGGCCCTGGCCTTCGGTCTGTTCAGCTCGGCAGTGTTCGCTGCCGACGCTCCATTGAAAATCGGCACCACCGCCGCCTTCGCCATTCCCCTGGAAGCCGCCGTCGAAGAGGCCTCCAAACAAGGCCTTAAAGTCGAGCTGGTGGAGTTCACCGACTGGATCGCACCGAACGTCAGCCTCGCCGCCGGCGACATCGACGTGAACTACTTCCAGCACATCCCGTTCCTCGAAAATGCCAAGGCTGCCTCCGGTTTTGACCTGGTGCCGTTCGCCCCGGGGATCATCAACAACGTCGGCCTCTATTCGAAAAAATACAAAAGCTTCGACGAGTTGCCTGAAGGCGCCAGCGTCGCCATCGCCAACGACCCGATCAACAGCGGTCGCGGTCTGCAACTGCTGGCCAAGGCCGGTCTGATTACCCTGAAACCGGGGGTCGGCTACAAGGCCACCGAAGACGACATCGTTGCCAACCCGAAGAAGATCAAGATCCTGCAAGTCGAAGCCGTGCAACTGGTGCGCGCCTACGATGACGCCGATCTGGTCCAGGGCTACCCGGCCTACATCCGTCTGGCGAAGACTTTTGACGCCGGTTCGGCGTTGCTGTTCGACGGTCTCGACCACAAGGAATATGTGATCCAGTTCGTGATCCAGCCCAAGAGCAAGAACGACCCGCGCCTGATCAAATTCGTCGACATCTATCAGCACTCGCCGGTTGTTCGCGCCGCGCTGGATAAGGCTCACGGCAAGCTGTATCAGGCCGGTTGGGAAAGCTGAGCATGACCGCCGCGATCCAACGGCGACTGGATATTCCAGAGCCCAAAAATGCTGAAAAAACCGAACTGCATCCCGAGCTGAATCGCGCCCACGTGCGCTTCATCGGCCTGGGTAAAACCTACGAGGGGCGGCAAGGCCCGGTCGCGGCCCTGCAAGGCATCGATCTGGCGATCCAGCGCGGCGAGGTGTTCGGCATCATCGGTCGCAGCGGCGCTGGCAAGTCGTCGCTGATCCGCACGATCAATCGTCTGGAGCAACCGACTTCGGGGCGGGTGCTGATCGATCAGGTCGACATCGGCGAGTTCGACGAAGACCGACTGGTCGCCCTGCGCCGGCGCATCGGCATGATCTTCCAGCACTTCAACCTGATGTCGGCCAAGACCGTGTGGCAGAACGTCGAACTGCCCCTGAAAGTCGCGGGCGTGCCGAAGGAACAGCGGGAAAAAAAGGTCCGTGAACTGCTCGAACTGGTCGGCCTGCAAGCCAAGCACACGGCCTACCCGGCGCAGCTTTCCGGCGGGCAGAAACAGCGCGTCGGCATCGCTCGCGCATTGGTGCATGACCCGGACATTCTGCTCTGCGACGAGGCCACTTCGGCGCTTGATCCCGAGACCACCCAATCGATCCTCGGCCTGCTGCGCGAGATCAATCAGCGCCTGGGCCTGACGATTGTTTTGATCACCCACGAAATGGCGGTGATCCGCGAAATCTGCGACCGCGTGGTGGTGCTGGAACACGGGCGGATCGTCGAGCAGGGCCCCGTCTGGGAGGTGTTCGGCAATCCGCAGCACGAGGTCAGCCAGACCTTGCTCGCGCCGCTGCAACACGCCTTGCCGGAAGAACTGCAAAGCCGTCTGCATGCCCAGCCGCCCTCCCCGGGCGCAGCGGTGGTGCTGCGTTTGCAGTTCACTGGCAGTGCCGGCGACGAGCCGGATCTGGCAGCCCTCTTCGCCGCCCTCGGTGGTCGGGTGAAGTTGCTGCAGGGCGGCGTCGAACGGATTCAGGGCCACGCGCTGGGACAATTGTTGTTAGCGGTCAGCGGCTCACCCTTGAGCGCCGAACAATTGCGCGAGCGCGCCGCGCAGTGGGCACAACGGGTGGAGGTATCGGGTTATGTGGTTTGATCGTTTGCTCCAGGGTTTCATCGACACCTTCCTGATGGTCGGCGTGTCATCGCTGATCGCCTTGCTGGTGGGGATCCCGATGGCGGTGATTCTGGTCACCAGCGACAAGGGCGGAATCTACGAAGCGCCCGTACTCAACAAAGCGTTGGGCGCGTTCGTCAACCTGTTCCGCTCGATCCCGTTTCTGATTCTGATGGTCGCGCTGATTCCGTTCACCCGGCTGATTGTCGGCACCACGTACGGTGTGTGGGCGGCGGTGGTGCCGCTGACGATTGCCGCGACGCCGTTCTTTGCGCGGATTGCCGAAGTGAGTTTGCGTGAGGTCGATCACGGATTGATCGAGGCCGCGCAGGCCATGGGCTGCCGACGCTGGCACATCGTCTGGCATGTGCTGTTGCCTGAAGCGCTGCCGGGGATTGTTGGCGGGTTCACGATTACGCTGGTGACGATGATCAACTCGTCGGCCATGGCCGGGGCGATTGGTGCCGGGGGGCTGGGCGACATCGCTTATCGCTACGGCTATCAGCGCTTTGACAGCCAGATCATGCTGACGGTGATTGTGTTGCTGGTGGCGTTGGTGGCGGTGATTCAGTTGGGTGGGGATCGTCTGGCGCGGGGCCTGAACAAGCGCTGATTTCAGCAGGGCTCATTCGACGCTTTTGAAACCGCTTTCGCGAGCAGGCTCGCTCCCACATTTGGAATGCGTTCCCCTGAGGGAGCGAGCCTGCTCGCGATGGGCTGCGCAGCGGCCCCGCTGGTTGGCGTATATTCGGCGAATCCCAACTGCCGCGCAGCCCTCGACCATGAAGCAAACCCCCACCGATCTGGAACAGATCACCGCCACCACCCTCGGCCACTACAACTCGGTGGCCGAAGACTTTCGCGAAGGCACCCGCGATCACGATGTCAGCCAGAACATCGACGCCTTGCTTCGCCATATCCAGGGCACGGCGCCGTTCTCCATTCTCGATTTCGGCTGTGGGCCGGGGCGTGACTTGCGCACGTTCACCCGCATGGGCCACGTTGCGGTCGGCCTCGACGGTGCAGAGCAATTCGCGCAAATGGCACGGGCAGACAGTGGCTGTGAAGTGTGGTGTCAGGACTTTCTGAAACTTGATCTGCCGGCCGAGCGCTTCGACGGGATCTTCGCCAATGCGGTGCTGTTTCATGTGCCGTTGCAGGAGTTGCCGCGAGTGCTCAAGCAGCTGCATGGCACGTTGAAACCGGGCGGGGTGTTGTTCAGTTCCAATCCGCGCGGGGATAACCGTGAGGGCTGGAACGGGCCGCGTTATGGCTCATATCACGACCTGGAGGCGTGGCGCGGGTTGCTGACGGCAGCGGGGTTTGTCGAGCTTGAGCATTACTACCGGCCCGCGGGGTTGCCGCGCGAGCAGCAGCCTTGGCTGGCCAGTGTCTGGCGTAAATCTGCGTAGTCAGTTCTGACGCCTTCGCGAGCAAGCCCGCACCCACAGTTGGAATACGCTCCCCTGTAGGAGTGAGCCTGCTCGCGATGAGTGCGCAGCACTCGCTTTTAAGCGTCCTCTTTCTTCGGCTCGCGAATCCTGTACCAGGCCACATACAGCGCCGGCAAAAACAGCAGCGTCAGCAACGTCGCGACCACGATCCCGCCAATCATCGCGTAAGCCATCGGCCCCCAGAACACTTCGCGGGCAATCGGGATCATGCCCATGCTCGCCGCCGCGGCGGTCAGCAGGATCGGTCGACGGCGGTGTTCGGTCGCTTCCACCACCGCATCCCACGGCGCATAGCCCTTCTTCTCGTACTCATCGATCTGCGTCACCAGAATCACCGAGTTGCGAATGATGATGCCGATCAGCGCCAGAATCCCGAGGATCGCCACGAAGCCCATCGGCGTGCCGGTCGGCACCAGCGCCAGTACCACGCCGATCAGACCCAGCGGCGCGACACTCGCCACCAGGAACATCTTCTGCACGCTGTGCAGCTGGATCATCAGGAAGGTCGCCATCAAAAACAGCATCAACGGCAGCACCTTGGCGATCGGCCCCTGGGCCTTGCCGCTTTCCTCGACCGTACCGCCGGTGGCGACTTTGTAGCCGACCGGCAGCTTTTCAGCGAAGGCATCGATTGACGGCTTGAGCAGTTTCACCAGGTCGGTCGGCTGGATCTCGTCGCGCACCGAGGCCTTGATGGTGATGGTCGGCAGACGGTCGCGACGCCACACCAGCGGCTGCTCCAGCTCATACCGCACGGTGGCGAAGGCCAGCAGCGGAATCGAGGTGCCGTTGGGCGTGACGATCTGCAGGTTCTGCAGGGTTTCCGGGGTGCCGCGTTCGGAATCCACCGCGCGCCCGACGACGTTGATCAGGTAGATATCGTCATCGACCTGGGTCAGTGGCGAACCGCTGACGATGCTGTTCATCAACTTCGCCACATCTTCCGACGACAGCCCGAGCTGACGCGCCTTGTCCTGGGCGATGTCGATACGCAGGACTTTGCCCGGTTCGTTCCAGTCGTAAATGATCTCGCCGATGTGTTCGTTCTTGTCCAGCTCGGTCGCCAGGTCGATGGCGTGCTTGCGCACCTGATCGATGTCCTTGCCGCTGACCCGGTACTGGATCGGCCGGCCCACCGGCGGGCCCATTTCCAGCGCCTGCACATAACTGCCGATGCCGACGAAGTCCTTGTGCAGACGCTCACGCAGGCGTTGGCTCAGGGCCTCGCGGGCTTTGAAGTCTTTGCTGACGATCACCAGTTGCGCGTAGTACGGGTTCTGCAATTGCTGGTCGAGCGGCAGGTAGAAACGGATCGCGCCCTGACCGATGTAAGTGCTCCAGCGCACGATGTCCGGGTCGCCCTTGAGCGTGGCTTCGAGCTTGTCCACGGCCTTGCGGGTTTCGTCGATCGAGGCGTTTTGCGGCAGGTTCAGATCGACGAGGATTTCCGGGCGATCGGAGGACGGGAAAAACTGGTTCTGCACAAAGCGCATGCAGAACACCGCCAGCACGAAGCACAACACGGTGATGCCAATCGCCCACCAGCGGTTACGCATCGACCACAACAAGCCGTGATTGAATGCCCGGCCAATGCGCCCCGGCTCGGCTGCGTGGGGTTTCACGTTGGTGCTGAGAATGTGCACGCCGATCACCGGTGCGAACAGCACCGCGACGATCCACGACACCAACATCGCCACCGCGATTACCGCAAACAGGGTGAAGGTGTACTCACCGGCGGAGCTGGCGTTGAGGCCGATCGGCACGAACCCGGCGACCGTCACCAGCGTACCGGTGAGCATCGGGAACGCTGTGGAGGTGTAGGCGAACGTGGCCGCCTGCTCCTTGGTCTCGCCCATTTCCAGGCGCGTGACCATCATCTCCACGGTGATCATCGCATCGTCCACCAGCAGGCCGAGGGCGATGATCAGCGCACCGAGGGAAATCCGCTGCATGGTGATGCCGCTGTACTCCATGAACACGAAGACCATCGCCAGCACCAGCGGAATCGAGCACGCCACCACCAGCCCGGCGCGCACGCCAAGGCTGATGAAGCTGACCACCAGCACGATGATCACCGCTTCGAACAGCGCGCTGGTGAAGCCGCCGACGGCCTCTTCCACCACCACCGCCTGATCGGACACGGTGTGCACGCCGACACCCACCGGCAGGTCGGCCGTCAACTGGTCGATGCGCGCGTGCAGCGCTTTACCGAATTCCTGCACGTTACCGCCCTTCTGCATGGCAATCGCCAGGCCGATGGCCGGTTTGCCATCGAAGCGGAATTCCGGGGTGGCCGGGTCGACGTAACCACGGCTGATGTCGGCGACATCGGCCAGACGATAGAAGCGGTCGTTGAGCTTGAGATTGACCTCGGCCAGATCCTTCTCCGAAGCGAACTGCCCCGAGGTGCGCACGGAAATCCGCTCCGGCCCGGCCTCGATCACACCCGCCGGGGTCACCGCGTTCTGCGATTGCAGGCTCTGCACCACCTGGCGCTGATCAATGCCCAGCGCGGCGAGTTTGCGCGTGGAGAAGTTCAGGTAGATCACTTCGTCCTGCTGGCCGACCATCTCGATCTTGCCCAGCCCCGGCACGTTGCGGATCTCGGCGCGGGCCTGTTCCACGTAGTCGCGCAACTGGCGCATGGTCAGGCCATCGGCAGTAAAGGCGTAGACCGAGCCGTAGACGTCGCCGAACTCATCGTTGAATCCGGGTCCCTGAATCCCTTGGGGAAACTGCCCGCGAATGTCATCGATCTTCTTGCGCACCTGGTACCAGATTTCCGGAATGTCCTTGGCGCTGGTGGTATCGCGCAGGTACACGTAGACCGTCGATTCACCGGGCCGCGTGTAGCTTTTCACGTAATCGAGGGAGTCGAGTTCCTCAAGTTTTTTCTCGATGCGGTCGGTGACCTGCTTGAGGGTTTCTTCCTGAGTCGCGCCCGGCCACTTGGTCTGGATCACCATGGTCTTGATGGTGAACGACGGGTCTTCTTCGCGCCCCAGATTGAAGTAGGAAAACACCCCCATCAGCAGCGCGACGAACATCAGGTACCAGACGAACGACTGATGCTTGAGGGCCCATTCGGAGAGATTGAAAGAGCCTTTCATTGACTGTCCTCGTCGAGTTTCACGGCTTGTCCGGGTTTGAGGCTGTTGACGCCTGCGCTGACCACCTGCTCACCACTCTTGACCCCGCCGGCCAGCACCACGGTGCTGTCAGTGCGGCTGGTCACGCTGACGTCACGGGGGGAGACGGTTTTGCTTTGGGGGTCGATGACCCAGATGCGGGTCTTGCCGTCGACTTCCTGCAACGCCGTCGCGGGCAATTCGATCCGCGACTTTATGGCCGAGCTGAGGGTCACGCTGATCGCCGTGCCGAGACGAAACCCGGGCGGGGTTTCGCTAAGGGTCAGGCGTGCACGACGGGTACGCGTGGCGCTCTGTGCCTGGGGTTCGATTTCGCGAATGATCGCCGTGGTGCTGATGCTCGGGTCGAGCTGCGCGGCCACCAGAAACACCACGTCGGCGGGGATCTGATCGACCAGCGTATCCGGCAGGTCGATCACCGCTTCCTTGATGTCCGGTTGCGCCAGGGTCACCACTTGCTGGCCGGCGGTTACCACTTGGCCGGCCTCGGCATTCCATGCCGTGACCACGGCTTTGTGGTCGGCGCGCAGTTCGGTGTAGCCGAGCTGATCCTTGCTCTGGTTGACCGCCGCCCGCGCCTGATCGAGCGAAGCCTGGGTGGTTTTCAGGTCGGTGGTGGCGATGTCCAGTTGTGCCTGGGCGCCCACGCCGCGATCGAACAGCGCCTGCTGCCGCCGGGCATTGGCCTGAGCGTTGATCAGTTGCGCCTGCACCTTGGCCAGATCGCCCTGGGCCGAGCGCAACTGGTTCTGCTGATCGGTCGGGTCGAGGGTGGCAAGCAGCGTGCCCTTATCCACTTCGGCGCCGACATCGACGTTGCGACTGGCGATGCGCCCGCCAACGCGAAACCCGGTATTGCTCTCGTAACGCGCCTGAATGCTCCCGGCGAAGCGCCCGAGGGTTTCTTCGTTCAGCGCCTGCACCTTGATCGACAGCACCGGCCGCACCGGCTCCGGCGGTGGTTCGCTTTTCGAGCAGGCAGCCAGCAGCACACCAATGGACAACAGCCCCAAACGCTTCATGGCTGTGCTCCCGGTTGCAGATCCTTGTAGGTATTTTCGGCGATTTCGACTTTCATGCCCGGGTGCAGCAGTTGTCCACCGGCAACGATGACTTTTTCGCCGCCGTTGAGGCCGCCGCTGATGATGACCTTACCGGTCAGATAGCGGCCGACGGTGACGTTATGCAATTGCGCTTGACCCTTGTCGTCGACCATCCACACCGCCGGGTCGCTGATGTTTTTGGTCAGCGCCGACCACGGCAATTCCACCGCCGTTTTGCCAGTGCCCTTGGCGGTGGCACTGACCACCGAGCCGAGCTGCATGCCTTGCGGGAGGCTGTCGAGGGTGACCTTGACCTGCACCGTGCCCGATTGCGCCGACACCGCCGGGGTGATTTCACGTACGGTGCCGGTGGTCTTGATGTTTGGGTTGTCGAGCAGACTGACGACGATCGAGCGATCGGCAGGCCGTTCCGAGAGCAGCGATTCGTAGACGTTGAACACCGCATCGCGGTCGCCATCGCGAGCCAGTTTGAAAATCGGCGCGGTCGCCTGGACCACCTGGCCGACTTCAGCCTGGCGCTCGGTGATGATGCCGGGGGCATCGGCGATCAGCGAGGTGTAGCTCAACTGATCCTTGGCATTGGCCAGTTGCGCCTGGGCCGCGCTCAGAGCGCTCTGGCTGCTGCGCAACGCGGCTTGGGCGGAGTCGAATTCGCTCTGGCTGGTGTAGCCCTTGGGCAACAGTTTTTGCTGCCGCACGAACGCCGCAGCGCTTTGTTTGACCCGCGCCTGCTCGGCGACAACCTGCGCCTGGGCGGAATCGACGTTGGTCTGCAAATCCTTGGGATCGAGTTTGGCCAGCACCTGTTTGGCGCTCACCCGGTCGCCGACATCGACCATGCGCTGGATGATCTTGCCGCCGACCCGGAACGACAGTTCGGTCTGCACCCGCGCCTGCACGTCACCGGTGAGGGTCACGGCAGCGGCATAGTCAGCCGGTTTCACCACTTGCACAAAGACCCGGGGGAAGTACTCCGCCGGGGCTTCTTTCTTGCCGCAAGCGGTCAGCGCCGTGAGCAGGCTCAGCACGACCACTGTTTTCAATCCGGGACTCGCCATGCAGACTCCTTCCTGTGTACGAACGTGCAAGTGACGATACGACTGTGAGCTTAGAACAGGGTTCAACCTTCGCTCGCGGGAATAACGCATTTTCCACATTGATTTCTGTGGCGAGGGAGCTTGCTCCCGCTCGACTGCGAAGCAGGCGCAAACCTCTCGAATCGGGGGTTGGGGCCGCTTCGCAGCCCAGCGGGAGCAAGCTCCCTCGCCACAGGGGTACCGGCACGGCACACTATCGGTTCCGGCAGAAGGAAACGCCCATGCTCAAGACCCTCGCGGTGGCCAATTACCGCTCGATCAATAAATTGGTGATTCCGCTGGGCCGCTTGAATCTGATCACCGGCCCCAACGGCAGTGGCAAGTCCAACCTGTACCGCGCGCTGCGCCTGCTGGCGGAGACCGCGCAGGGTGGCGTGGTCAATGCGCTGGCCCGCGAGGGTGGGCTGGATTCGACGTTCTGGGCCGGGCCGGAAACCATCAGCCGGCGCATGCGCAACGGCGAAGTGGCGATCGAGCCGACCGTGCGTCAGGGCGTCAAACGCCTGCGTCTGGGGTTTGCCGGGGAAGACTTCAGCTACGCGATCGCTCTCGGCTTGCCGGAGCCGAGCCTCTCGTTCTTCTCCCTCGATCCAGAGATCAAGAAGGAATGCATCTGGGCCGGGCCGCTCTATCGTCCGGCGAGCCTGCTGGTGGATCGCCACGGCCCGATGATTCGCGCCCGCGAAGGGCGCGGCTGGGACGTGCTGGCCCAGCACACGCCGAACTTCGACAGCCTGTTCGATCAGGTCGGCAGCCTGCGCAGTTCACCGGAGGTGTTCCAGATGCGCGAATTCATCCGCCGCTGGCGCTTCTACGATCACTTTCGCAGCGACGCCGACGCCCCGGTGCGCCAGCCGCAACTGGGTACGCGCACGCCGGTGCTGCATCACGACGGTCGGGATCTGGCCGCAGCGTTGCAGACCATTCGCGAAATCGGCGACCCCGAAGCGTTGCAGGCAGCGATCAGCGATGCCTTCCCCGGCGCACGACTGAACATCGCGCCGCTGGCCGGCGGCCGCTTTGCCATCGAGTTCTATCAGGAAGGATTGCTGCGACCGCTGTCGGCGGCGGAGCTGTCGGACGGCACGTTGCGTTATCTGCTGCTGATCGCGGCGCTGCTGACGCCGCGGCCACCGTCGTTGATGGTGCTCAACGAACCGGAAACCAGTCTGCATCCGGATCTGCTGCCGGCGCTGGCACGCTTGATCATTCGCGCTTCGCAGGAGTGTCAGGTGTGGGTGGTGTCCCACGCACGACGGTTGATTTCGGCGCTGCAGGAAGGTCCCGAGTGCAACTGCATCGTGCTGGAGAAGACACTGGGGCAGACCGGGATTGTCGGCCAGCGGGTGCTGGATGAGCCGGCGTGGAACTGGCCGGATTGAGCGGCGCCTGAACCACCGCTTTCGCGAGCAAGCCCGCTCCCACAGGGGCATGCATTCCAACTGTGGGAGCGGGCTTGCTCGCGAAGAGGACCTTCAGGTCAGCGCAGATTTATCGGCCAATCAACCCTGCCACTTGCCACCTTCAACAATCACGCTCTCAGGCTTGGTGTCATCGCTCAGCTCTTTACGCACGTATTGGTCATACAGCTTGAGCAGGTACTTCTCTTCACCCAACTTGGCCAGCTCGGTATTCACCCAGTCACGCAGCTCGATATTGCCCTTCTTGACTGCCGGCGCGATCGGCGCTTCGGCGCCGAGTTTTTCCTCCAGCACGCGGTAGCCCGGGTTCTGCTTGGCCCAGCTGAACAGCACCAGATTGTCCTGCGCGTAGGCATCGCCGCGACCGTTGGCCAGCGCTTGCAGCGACTCGGAGTTTTTCTCGAACTTCAGCAGTTTCCAGTCCGGGTGATTCTTGGTCAGCCAGATATCGGCGGTGGTGCCGGTGGTGACGATAGTGGTGCGGGTCGCCAGGTCATCGAGGTTCTTCACGGAACTGCCCTGCGGTACCAGCGCCTGGACTGCGACCTTGAGGTTCGGGTTGGTGAATTCCACCGCTTCCTTGCGCTCCGGGGTCACGGTCATGTTGGCGAGGATCAGGTCGACCTTGTCGCTCTGCAGGAACGGAATGCGGCTCGCCGGCTCCACGGCCACGAACTCGACCTTGTTCTCGTCGCCCAGCAGATCCTTGGCGAAACGCCGACCGATATCGGTGTCGAAGCCGACGTAGCGCCCGGCTTCATCGACGAAACCGAACGGTGGCTTGTCGGTGAATACGCCAACGATCAGTTTGTCGCGGGCCTTGATCTTGTCCAGATAGCTGGCCGGCGCGGTGCTTTCGCTGGCGACTTTCGGCTTGGCCGGTTCTTCGGATTTGTTGCAGCCGGCGAGCAGCGCGAGCCCCAGCAGCGGCAGTAAAAACAGGGATGACTTGGCAGTTTTCATAGCGGTTCCAGTTCCTTTGTCGGATTCGTTTCAGGCAGTGTTGCAACGAAGGAGAACTTCTCCAGAAACTGCTGCGCGCGTGCGGTTTGCGGGTTCGTAAAGAAAATCTCGGGCGGGTTCTGTTCAAGGATGCGTCCGGCATCCATGAACACGATACGGTCGGCCACCGCGCGGGCGAAGGCCATTTCGTGGGTGACGATCAGCAGGGTCATGCCCTCGCGGGCCAGGCCCTGAATCACTTGCAGCACTTCCTTGACCATCTCCGGATCGAGGGCGGCGGTGACTTCATCGAAGAGCATGACCCGCGGGTTCATGCACAACGAACGGACGATGGCGATGCGTTGCTGCTGGCCGCCGGAGAGCTGGCGCGGGAAGGCATCGCGCTTGTCCGCCAGACCCACCCGTTCGAGCAAGGCTTCGGCTTGCTGCTGCGCTTCACGGCGCTGGCGCTTTTGCACCTTGAGCGGGCCGAGCAGCAAATTGTCGAGCACGCTCATGTGCGGGAACAGGTGATAACTCTGGAACACCATGCCGATCTGCTGACGGATCTCGCGCCAGTCGGTGGCCTTGTCCAGCAGTTCCCGGCCGACAAATTTCAGGCTGCCGCTGTGGGCCTCCTCCAGACCATTGAGGCAACGCAGCAAGGTGCTTTTGCCACAACCGCTGGGGCCGAGGATGACGATCACTTCGCCGCTGCGCACTTGCAGGTCGATGCCCTTGAGCACCTGCTGTTCGCCGTAGAATTTGTTGAAACCGTGAAACTCGATCAATGCGCTCATGCTTGCGTCCAGCGCCGCTCCAGCACGCGCGAGGCGGCCGACAGCGGGTAGCAGATGAAAAAGAAAAACAGAAACAGCGCGCCGTAGATCAACACCGATTCGTAGGTGCGCTCGATGATCTGCTGGCCGACCTTGATCACGTCGACCACGCCGATCAGCACCGCCAGCGAGCTGGTCTTGATGATCCGCGTGTAGACGTTGATGGTCGGCGGCGTCATGCGTTTCAGCGCCTGCGGCAGCAACACGTAGCCGTACAGTTGCGCCGCATTGAGGCCGATCGACAATCCCGCCTCACGCTGCCCGCGCGGCAACGAATGCAGCGCGCCACGGGCCACTTCGCCGACCTCGCTGGCACCCCACAGCGATAGCACCAGCACCGCGCACCAGAAGCTCGGCAGGCTCAGACCGAAGAAAATCGGCAGGCCGAAAAACAGCAGGTACAGCCAGACCAGCACCGGGATCGCCCGGAACAGTTCCAGATAGACCCGCAGGATCGCGTTCAGCCACGTCACGTTGAGCGTGCGCAATACGCCGTAGAGCACGCCGCCTATGGTGCTGATCGCGATGCTCAGGAACGAGATCGACAAGGTTTGCCCGGCGCCTTTTGCCAGTTGCGGCAACGACACCCAGAGCAGTTCAAGACCCGAACTGGCCATGCTGGAGCCTCCTTTCCAGACGGCTGAGCAGCAGCGACAGCGGCAAGAACAACAGCACGCAAATCAGCGTCAGCACGGCGAGCATTTCGTAGGTTTTGTAGTAGAGCGCGATGTAGCTCTTGGTGGTGTAGAGGATTTCCGGCACGGCCACCGCCGAGACCACGGTGGTTTCCTTGAGCAGGAAAATGAAATTGGCGAACAGCGACGGCAGGCTGAGAATCCCCGCTTGCGGCAGGATCACGTAGCGCAGCAACTGGCCGTGGGACAAGCCGATGGAACGCCCCGATTCCAGTTGCGCCTGCGGCACCGCGTCGACGCCAGCGCGCAGCACTTCAGTGAGGTAGGCGCCACCGAGAAACGTCATGGTGATGATCGCCGCGGTGAACCCGGAAACCTTGATCCCCAGCGCCGGCAGGGCGAAGTAGACAAAGAACAGTTGAATCAGCAGCGGCGTGTTGCGCGCCAGTTCTACATACAGGCCGACGGCGCGCTGCAGGTAAGGCGTGCGAAACACCAGAATCGTCGCGTTGAGCAGCGCCACCAGCAACGACGTGCCGATAGCGATGAACCCGACCTGCAGCGTCACGCCCACGGCTTTGAGAAAGGCCGGCAGGGTGCTGAGGATAAATGCGTAATCGAATGTCATGAAACGTCCTGACGCCACTCGGTAAGTGGCGGTGGTGCAGTCCATGGACAGCGGGTGGCTGTCCGGCAGGCACTGACTTTATAGGTATAAAAACAAGAATTTAAATACCGTTAAAGCATATTGATATCACCCAAAAAACTATCCTGTGGGTTTGCCGGGAAGGAATAAGAAGGCTATTTTCCCTTGCGCTGTAGGAAGGATCTTTTTTGCATGAAAGCCCTCCAAGGACGAACAGCTTTTGGCCAGACTCCTCCGGCCAAACCATTACAAGGAAGACAACATGGACGTAAAAGTGCCGCAGCGACTGGATCCGCAAGACATCGTGAAATTGCTCGTGGCGTTGCGCCGGGCGTTGAAGACTCAAGTGGCCTGAGTCAGCGAAAAAATCAAAAGATCGCAGCCTTCGGCAGCTCCTACAGGAGATCGCATTCCTCTGTAGGAGCTGCCGAAGGCTGCGATCTTTTGCTTCTGGCTATAGATTTTGTGTCGATCGCACAAATCGAGCACACACAAAAACGCCGATGACCATCACTGGCCATCGGCGTTTTCATACCTTGAAGGGGTGGTTCACGCGTCGGATCAGAACGCCGGCAGTACCGCGCCGTTGTACTTCTTCTCGATGAACGCTTTGACTTCCGGGCTGGTCAGGGCAGCGGCCAGTTTCTGGATCGCGTCGCTGTTCTTGTTGTCCTCACGGGCCACCAGGAAGTTCACGTACGGCGAGTCAGCGCCTTCGATCACCAGCGCATCCTTGGTCGGGTTCAGCTTGGCTTCCAGCGCGTAGTTGGTGTTGATCATGTCCAGATCAACTTCCTTCAGGACGCGTGGCAGCAGGGCCGATTCCAGTTCCTTGAACTTGAAGTTGTGCGGGTTCTTGGCGATGTCTTTCGGGGTCGCCAGCGCATTTTTCGGATCTTTCAGCTCGATCAGGCCAGCCTTCTGCAGCAGGATCAGCGCACGGCCGCTGTTGCTGCCTTCGTTCGGGATGGCGATGGTCGCGCCGTCCGGCAGTTCAGCCAGAGTCTTGTACTTGCTCGAGTAGCCACCGAACGGTTCAATGTGCACGCCCTTCACGGTCACCAGGTACTTGGCTTTGTCGTCCTTGTACTTACCGGCGTTGAAGCTGTTCAGGTACGGTTCGGTCTGGAAGTAGTTGGCATCCAGACGCTTCTCACCCACTTGCACGTTCGGCTGCACGTAGTCGGTGAAGACCTTGATTTCCAGATCCACGCCTTCTTTGGCCAGGGTCGGTTTGATCAGCTCGAGAATTTCCGCGTGCGGCACCGGAGTCGCCGCCACCACCAGTTTCTCGCCGGCCTGGGCCAGGGAAGCAGTCAGAGCAGCCGCCAATGCGGTAAACAACAGAACCTTTTTCATGCAGTGTCCTTATCGAGAATCACGGTCGCGAATGGCGACGGCTATTAATACGAGTGCCAGTGAAGTGCTATCTCTGGCGTGGAGCGGACAATACCGGGATTTTTTATTCCCGGACAATAACGTTTATTCACTTTGATATTCCATTTCGTTCATACAGAACCAAACGGCTACAACTGCTGGCTCAAACCAATCAGCAGATCTTTCAAAGCCTTACGTTCGTCAACGCTACCGCCGATATTGATTTGTGCTACCAGTCGTTCGATCTGAAGCTGCGGCCCAGACACCTCGGGCAGGTTCAGGTGCTCCGGGAGGATTTCGTCGCCGGTGCTGACCAGCAGCGCAAAGTGAATGACGTTTTCCAGCTCGCGGGTGTTGCCCGGCCAGCTGTGTCGCTCCAGCAGGTGCTGCGCCGCTTCGCTGATCAACGGCACCGGCAGATCCAGGCGCTGGCTGTAGATGCCGAGGAAATATTCCGCCAGCGACAGGATGTCGCCAATCCGCTCGCGCAGGGCCGGCAATTCCAGCTGCCCTTCGCTGAGGTAGTGATAGAGCCGTTCGTGGAATTTTCCGGCGTCCACCGCTTGTGCCAGATCGATGCTGGTGGCTGCGACCAACCGCACATCCACCGGGCTTGGCTGATGCGCGCCAACGCGGGTGACTTCATGATTTTCCAGGGCGGCGAGCAGTTTGATCTGGATCGGCAACGGCAGATCGCCGATCTCATCGAGGTACAAGGTGCCGCCGTTGGCAGAACCGAACCAGCCGGCCCGACTGCTCGCCGAACCTGTATAGCTGCCGGCGGCATAGCCGAACAGCTCGGCATCGGCGTAGGTCGGGCTGATCGCGCCGCAATTGACCGAGACGAACAGACCGCTGCGATCACTGGCACGGTGGATGTGGCGCGCGAGCAATTCTTTGCCGGTGCCGGTCTCGCCGCGGATCAATACCGAGATGGCGCGCGGCGCCAGGTGCTCAAGTTCTTCGCGCAACTGGCGGGAGCGGGGATCGACGAACACCAGCGCCTTGGCGCGAATGCTCAGGGGACTTTTTTCCGCATCGGGAAAGGTCAGCAACGGCTGACCGAACGTTTCGAAACTCATGGCAGACTCCCGCCCAGAACCGCCGGCAGACGGGGGCGTTCAGAAAAGAAAAAGGTTCAAGCGCGACGCCGGGCGTGGTGTTCCATGCGGTTTTGCAGGCGATACAGATAAGCGAAACCCTGCTCCCAGCGCTGATGCCCGGACTTGACGTTGATGTGCCCCGCCCCGGCAAGAATTCCCGCCTCGGCGCCCCAGTTGCGCGCCAGCTCAAGAGCGCGCGGAGCGCTGACGGCGGCGTCGTTGTCGGAACTGACCACCTGGCTCGGGAACGGCAACAGATCGGTCGGGATCGGCGCAAAATTGCGCAACGCAGGCGCGCAGGCCGGACGCTCGACATCGGCAGGTGCGACCAGCAACGCACCGCGCACCTGACGCAGGTATTGCACAGGCGCGGTAGCCGCCCAATGTGCAACGGTGATGCAACCCAGGCTGTGAGCAATCAGGATCACTGGCGTGCTGTCGGCAGCAATCGCTTCGGCCAGCGCCGCGACCCAGTCTTCACGGCGCGGCGTCAGCCAGTCGGCCTGCTCCACGCGTGCGCTGTTGGGCAGACTGTTCTGCCAGTGGGTTTGCCAATGATCTTCTGGCGATCCTTGCCAGCCCGGCACAATCAGATAGCGGATTGATTCGTTGCGCATGGGGAGCTCTCCTGCGTCGTGTCTGTTCCTGATCGAGTATAGGGACGGGATTTATATTCTTTAAGGAATAAGAAGCTATTTATTAAGACCCAAAAAGAATATTGGATGCAGCCCTGTGGGAGCGGGCTTGCTCGCGAATGCATTCTTTCAGTCACAGATAAATTGACTGACCCAGCGCCTTCGCGAGCAAGCCCGCTCCCACAATGAATCGCTGGTGAGGCTTGTTTTGCGGGATAAAAAAAGGGCCGCACCCTGCCAAGGAGACGGCCCCGGAAAAACGTAAATCCTGTTACCGCGCGGTGATCACCGACAACTTGGTAATCCCTGCCCGCTCGATCGAGGCCATGGCCCGCGCCACTTCGCCGTAGTTCACCCCGTCGTCGGCCTGCAATTGCACGCGCACTTCCGGGTCCTTGGCCTTGGCCGACTTGAGGTTGAATTCCAGCAAGTCCGGCTGGATTTCATCCTTGTTGATAAACAGTTTGCCGGCGCCGTCGATGCTCACCACCAGCGGATCTTTCTGCTCGACCGGTGCTACCGCTTCGGTCTTCGGCAAGTTGATCGGGATCGCGTTGGTCAGCAGTGGCGCGGTGACGATAAACACCACCAGCAGCACCAGCATCACGTCCACCAGCGGCGTCACGTTGATCTCGCTCAGCACCTCGTCGCTGTCTTGCGTGGAGAAGGCCATATCAGGACGCCTCCTTCACTTTTGTTGCGTTGCCCGGTGCCGCTACCTTGTTTGCAGTCGGGTGGATCAGCACTCGGAACGCACTCTTCTGCGCCAGGCTGTAGAAGTCGTGGGCGAAGTCATCCAGATCCGCCGCCGTCAGTTTCAGACGCCGCAAAAAGTAGTTGTAAACCAGCACCGCCGGCACTGCGACCGCGATCCCCACTCCGGTGGCAACCAGTGCCGCACCGATCGGACCGGCGACGGTTTCCAGGCTCGCCGAGCCTGCCGCGCTGATGCCTTTGAGCGCTTCCATGATTCCCCACACCGTGCCGAACAGACCGATGAACGGCGAGGTGCTGCCAATACTCGCGACCACCGCCAGACCGGTTTCCAGCGAACGCCGTTCGCGGACGATCTGCTGACGCAAGGCACGCTCAAGGCGATCCTGATGGTTGATCGCCTGACTCAGGTCATTGGCCTGTGGCGCTTCGCCGACCTGGATCGCCGCATAACCGGCCTGTGCCACCCGAGCGGCAGCGCCGGGTTGGGTTTCGCTCAACTCGGCGGCGGAGTCGAGACTCGACGCCGCCCAGAAACGTTTATGAAACTTGCGATCCTGCGCCTTCAGACGACCGAACTGCACAGCCTTGAGCAGCGCCAGTCCCCAGGTGGCAACGGAAAAAACCACCAGCAGCCAGATCACCGCGCTTTCGATGGATTCCAGTGGAGAGGCCAGTAACGTCATGATGTATTCCCTCGTGTGTGGGAGCCGAGCTTGCTCGCGATGGCGGTTCCAGACACACCGCGAGAATAAAGTCAGCTGATTACCAATTAATGAATCTTGAAATCGATGGGCACGCTGACCCAGCCGTCCTGGGCGACATCACCCTGCTTGGCCGGCACAAAGCTCCACTGCTTGACCGCGCTTAGCGCCGCATCGTCGAGTTGCTGCCGACCGCTGCTTTTCTGAATCTGGATCTCACCAGGCTTGCCGTTGGCCAATACGTGCACCCTCAGCATCACCGTGCCTTCCCAGCCGCGACGCTGGGCCAACGATGGATATTCCGGCGCCGGGTTCTTCAGGTAAGCCGCGTTGGCCGAGGCCGGTGTCACTGGCGCGGGGGCCGGTGGCGCGGGCGGTGCCGGGGCCGCGACCGGAGCGGCCGGTTGGGGCGGCGCCGGAGGCTGCTCGAGCGCTTTGGGTGCCGGTTTCGGCACCGGTTTGGCCACCGGTTTCGGCTTGGGCTTGGGAATCGGTTTGGGTGGCGGCGGCTTCACCGCCAACTCGTCTTCAACCGGCGGCGGTGGCTCAACCACCGGTACCGGTGGCGGCGGTTCGACCACCGGCGGCGCGGGTGGCGCCGGACGCGAAAACTCGATGGTCATCGGCGGAATTTCCGGCGGCACGATCGGCAACGCCGGCGTCGGATGCTGGTTGATCCAGTAGATCACCGCACCGTGCACCAGCAGCGCCAGCACGCCGAGCAGAATGGTTTCACGGCGGCTCAGAATGCCCTTGGGCGCACGCTGCAAACGCAGCTGCCCCAGCGGCACACGATGAGGCCGGCCGAGATCGACCAATTCGCCACTCGGTGCCTGGCGCCACAGCACCTCCTGTGCACTGGCGGCGGTCTGGACATTGCCCATTGATTCACTCCCTGCGGTCTCTTTGCGAAGTACCCGACGGGTCGCCGCAAACATCCCCCGGGCGACCGGTCGTTGGGTGAATCATTGGAGCAATTGCTTATCTCCGAAAGTAACTTTTATTGATGTGCTTAGTCTTTTTGAGAATATAAATTTCTGCCGAATGTCGCGAAGCCGCGGCCGGCAAGGGCTAGCGTCCGGGCGCAGATTTACAATGCTTTTCAAGCATGAAAAATATTCGGCGAAGGCATGCGAAAACCGTTCAATCCAGGCTTTTTCACGGCTCTTGTCGGACAAATTCCAGGCCGGTCAGCGCGACATCCCCTGACAGGTCGGCCGCACTACCCATTGCACGCAGGCGTGCATAGGTCTGATCGGCGGAGAACATTACCCACGCTTGTCGCCTGCCATCGGTCATCTGCGTGCTGAAGGTGATGGCGATCGTGCCTGTTGAAAAGCCGTGCTTGAAATGAAAATTGCCAAACGCGAGCGGGTGGTCGATCCCGGACAGCGACAATGTGCCGGTGAAACTGCCGGTGCGGTCATCGCCCTCGGTCAGGGTCAACGTTGTCGCGGAAGGCTCGTGGCGATAAACGCCGTTGATCGTGGACATGTGCAGCATCCTTGCTTGGTTTATTTGAAGAGAGACAGCGGGCGCCGGCGGTGCCTCAGGCATTGCGCAGCAAGTCACCGGGCAACGTGCTGACCGCACCGTCGTAGGTGACGCGCACGCAGTGGCCGCGCAGCTCGTGGGTGCCACGGCTTGGCGAAAACAGGGTCAAGGCGAAGTAACCGTGATCCTGGTTAGCCGCCAGGAGCGAAACCACGGTGGGAGGCTGATAGCCGTTGAGGCTGGAATAACGACCGTTGACGATGCTGTAGTTGACGCCTTCGTGATGCAACGTGCCACCGAAAACGCCGGTGCGATCATCGGAATCGACAATGGTCAGAGAGGGACCATCAAGGGTATTGGAATAAAGTCCGTTTTGCATGTACGCATCCTGATCGAGTGATGAAGTTCGCAGCGAGCTTAGAATCATGCACAAGCAAACTCTGTCATCCAAAGGAAGTACGATAGACATGAAAACGACTTATTGAGTGTAAGAAAAAGCCGCCGAGCTTAAATAGCGGGGCGGCTTTTTTGTGACTCCAGATTACTGTTTGATAAATTCTCCAGCCAGCCCCACAACATCACCATCAAAGTTGGTACGCGAACCCACCGCACGAACTTTCGAATAGTTGTGATCCGGTGAGAACAGCGTCCAGGATTGATAACCGGTGCCGTCATTCAGAGCCGCGAAGGTGATGATCGTAGGCTGCCCGGTGCTGTTCTGGAAATGGTAATGCCCGTAAGCGATGTCGTAGTTCACGCCGTTCTGACTGAACTTGCCGCTGAAGGTGCCGTTGGAGTCGTTGCCATCGGTAATCGTCAGTTTGGCGCCAGCGTTAGCGTTCACATAATTGCCATTAATGCTCGACATAACGAGATTTCCTTTATCGTTGGATAAGTGTCTTCCGATGAGAGCAAGTTTCCTCCTGGAAACTCACGACACTCAGGATGGTTGGCCATTCACTTATTGTCCACGCGACTTTTCAACGAAATTGCAATAAGCACTATTCATCTCCCACATAACTTATCGCCATTCATTCGAGCATTAATTCCTTTTCAACTAACGACTGACGCTGACTTGTTGCGCGGACGGTGTCGGGGCGACAACCGCAGTCTCGGAACGCGGGGTTCCGGCCGGCACCCAGTCATAACTCACCGGCAACGCCCGATAGACCCAGTTGCTGATCGCGTCACTGCCCGGCGCTTTGCCCAGATACGGGCTGACGTATTCCCAGACGTTTTCACCGCTGGCCGTGATCTGGAAGAACCGCCCGTTCATGCCTTCGTCGACCAGCGTATTACCGTTGGGCAAGCGTCGCGCGCTGCTGATGAACGAACTGTAGAAGGCCCACCCCGGCTGCTTCGAATTCGCCGCGCTGTACTGCCAGACAATTTCATTTTTCAGCGGATCGATTTCCAGCACCCGCGAACCGGAAATCAGCCCGAGGGTGACGTTCGGATACCCCGCCGAACCCTGGTTGTCGAACACCAGCAGGTTGCCCGCGCCGGGCAGCCCGGCCGGGATGATGTGCGCGTCGTGCTGGCCAACGAATTGATCGACCGGACGCGGCAGTTTCTGCGCGGTTTTCGGGTTGATCAGCGGCAGGTTCGGACCGAGGCGCCAGACCACTTTGCCGCTGTGCTTGTCGATGATCGCGATGAAGTTGGCGTTGCGCGAATCAAGCAAAAGGTTGTCCGGGTTGAAGCGTTTGTCACCAGCATCGAACCATTTGTTCGGCCCGACCACGCTGAGGTTGTTGATGTGCAGGTAATCCGGGTTGTCGCTGGCGCGTACCAGCTTCAATTGCTCCGGGGTGAAACCGAATTCGTTCAGGTGTTCCGAGGCCAGCCACTGCCATTTCACCTGCCCGTCGGGGCTGACTTCATAGATCGCATCGTCGATCACCTCGGGCACTTTGAAGCCTTTGACCTGGTGCACCTTGTTCGCCAGCACCACGGTGTTGCCGTTGCTCAGGCGCCGCTGGTCATGGTGTTGCTGCGCCGCGCCACCGGGCGCCTTGTCGCCCCATTGCCAGACGACTTTACCGTCCCAGTCCAGCTCGCCGACGCTCTGATTGCCCAGGCCATTACCGGCGGAGCCAAGCTTGCCCGGATCCTTGTCGCTCAGTTGCAGCAGCACATGCCCGCGCTCGCCGCCGACCAGTTGCGGGTCGATGATCGCCGATGGGAAACCCGCCTGCGGCCAGGTTTTCACCTCGTTGCCGTTCATGTCGATCAGGTGCGTCTGCTTGTCGGCGCCACTGAAGATCACGTACTGGTTGAACGCCTTGTCCGGGTCATAACGGGTGACGCCGGTCGGGTACACGCTGGGGGCGGCGAGCGCCCCGGTGCTTGACACTGCGCCGGATAACAACAGCGCTAAAGCGGTTTTGCCTGGCAACATGATGCAGCTCCTTGAATGACAGATCAGAAGTCGTAGCGACCGGTAACGCCGAGGGTGCGCGGCGTACCGAGCAGGCCTTCATAACCGCCGTTGCCGCCAGTCCACAGGGTCGTGTAGTAGGTCTTGTCGAAGGCGTTTTTCAGCCACAGCGAAACGTCCCACTGGCCCTGATTGAAATCGCCGCGCAGACCGGTGGACAGGTTGACCACCGCGTAGCTCGGGATCTGCCCGTAGTCGGAATCTTCGACCGTGCCCACCGCTTTCGAGCGGAACGCGTAGCTGGCGGTGACGTAGGGTTCGAAGCCGTTGGCCAGATTCCATTTGTATTCGCCGTTGGCGTTGCCGATCCATTTGGAAGCGCCGACCACCTGGTGGCCGCTGAGATCGCAGGACGCCGGTGCGCCCGGGGCCTGGCTGATTTCCGGTGGGCATGGCGCATCTTTGTACGAGAGGTAGCTGACGTCGTTGTACGAGCCGTTGAAGTTCAGCGTCAGGCCGCGTAACGGGATCACCGTGCTTTCGAATTCGACGCCGCGCGAGCGCACCGAGCCGGCGTTGGTCAGGTATTGCACGCGGTTGACGTCGTCGTAGGCGTTGGTCTGATAGGCGTTGACCTGAGTCCAGAACACGTTGGCGTTCAACTGCAGACGCCGATCCCACAGGGTGCTCTTGAAGCCGAGTTCGGCGTTGTTGGCGCGCTCGGTGCCGATCAACAACGAGTCGGCGCCAGCGGTTGGCGCCGAACCCACCGCGAGGTTCACGCCACCGGATTTTTCGCCGTGGGACAGCGTGGCGTAGCCGAGCAGATCATCTGTGATGCGGTAGCTGAGGTTGAGCAACCCGGACGGACTGGAGCTGTACTGGTTGAGATCGCCGGAATCGTAGGCGCCAGTGCGTCCGCGTCGTGCAGTGGCCGCGGCACCGGTCACCACAGCGCCACCGACTGGTGCATCGCGAGTGACCCAGGCGGTTTTTTCTTCATAGGTGCCGCGCACCCCGGCGGTGAAATCCAGGCGCTCGGTCAGGTGCCAGGTGCCTTGGGCGAACAACGCGAAACTGTCGGTCTTGATATGGCCGTTGCCCACGCTGTCGACGTTAGCCAGTGCACCCCGTGGCGTGCCGTTCCAGATGTCGGCCTGCGGGCCGTAATAGGCGAAGGATTTGTTGTCCAGATCCGAGCCGAAGTAGTACGCGCCCACCACGTAATCGAAGAACTCGCCCTTGGGCGAGGCCAGGCGAAATTCCTGCGAGTACTGTTTGTCTTCGACCGAAACGCCAGCGTTGTAGGTCGCCGCGACGTTGAGACCGTCGTCGTTGGCCGGGGTGAAATTCCAGAAGCGATAGGAGCTGATCGAGGTCAGGGTGAAATCGCTCGGCAGCGTCCAGTTGGCCTCCACCGACGTGCCGCCCTGATGCACGGTGACGTGCTGATCGTTGTCCAGATTGACCTTGCGGTGCGAGCCGTTGACCAACGTCGCACCGGCGGCATCGGCCCGCGACTGGTACAGGTTGACGCCATTGATGGTCGGCCCGGTGTTGTACAGCACGCGGGTGCCGGCGCTGGAGTCCTCTTCGTTGTAGTCGCCGATCCAGCGCAGGTTGAAGTCTTCGTTGGGCTTGAACAGCAACTGCGCACGGAAGCCATCGCGCGAGCCACCGTTCAAATCATGGCCGTTGTATTCGTTCTTGATGTCGCCGTCGCTGCGGGTGCGATAGGCCGAAAAACGTCCGGCCAGCTCATCGTTGATCGGCCCGGAAATCGTGCCCTTGGTCTGGAAATAACCGTCCTCGCCGAACGAGGTTTCGATGCTGCGCTCAGGGGTGAATGTCGGCGCGCGGGTGCTGATGTTGATCACCCCGGCGGTGGTGTTCTTGCCGAACAGCGTGCCCTGCGGCCCGCGCAGGACTTCGAGCTGTTCGATGTCCATCAGGTCGAACACCGCCATCCCCGGACGGCCCAGATACACGTTGTCGATGTACAGACCGACACTGCCCTCCAGACCGTCGCTGGCCGGGTTGTTGCCGAGGCCGCGAATCGACACGCTGGACTGGCGCGCATGCATGTAGGCGACGTTGACGCTCGGCACCAGTTGCTGCAAATCCTGAATCCGGTAAACGCGCTGGGTCTCCAGTGTCTGGCCGCTGACCACGCTCATCGGCGTTGGCACATCCTGCGAACTTTCTTCGCGGCGGCGGGTGGTGACGGTCACGGTCTCCAGCTGCGAGCTGTTGGCCGCAGGCTTGCCGGCGGGAGCCGGTGGCGGGGTGTCGGCGTCGGCGGCGTAGCTGTGAGTCCAGCTGGCACTCCCCGCCAGCAACAGGGCCAGAGGCAGGCGTTTGAGCCGTCGTGGCGTTAAGGGTGACGCAAGGTTCAACGGACTCATGGCGCGGCTCCTGGTCAAAAAACACACAGTCAACTTTTGCGCTGCATATTCTTTAAAGTTATTTATTTATGTTTTTACAAAGATTTACTGCATAAGAGATTGCCTTTATAAGGAGTCGACCTAATGCATATCCAATGCATTTCCCGGATATTTTTTATGTGAAAAATGCATATCGACTTGCGCCAACTTCGACACTTCATCGCCCTCGCCGAACAACGCAGCTTCGTCGCCGGCGCGCAGGCGGTGAACCTGTCGCAGTCGGCCTTCAGCCGCAGCATTCAGGCGCTGGAACACAGCGTTGGCTGCCAATTGGTCGATCGCGGGCGCAAGGATCTGCCGCCGACCAAGCAGGGTCAGGTGCTGCTCGAACACGCGCGGCGACTGGTCAGCGGCGCGCAGCAGATGGCCAACGAGATCAGTCAGTTCAATGGTCTGGAGGCCGGCGAACTGCGCTTCGGTTGTGGCCCGGCGCCGGCAGCCGGATTGATCCCGCGCGCCATCGGCGCGTTCATCGGGCGCTACCCGAAAGCGCGGGTGCAATTTCAGGTCGATGACTGGCAGAGCCTGAGCAAACGCCTGCTCAGCGAAGAGTTCGAATTCTTCGTCGCCGACACCCGACACTTCGAGGCCGATCCGGATTACCTCACCTATCGGTTACGCCCGCGCAAATGGCATTTCTGCTGCCGTGTTGGGCATCCGTTGGCGGCGTTTGAACGGGTCTCGGCCGAGCAACTGATGAGTTATCCACTGGCGGTGAGCATTCGTCCGCCGAACCTGCGCAAGGTCATCGTCGACCTCAGCGGCCGCCCGGACTTCACCCCCAATGTCGAATGCGAAAACAGCTCAAGCCTGCTCAGCGTGGTGCTGCGCTCGGATGCGATCGGGATTGTCGGGGCGTATTCCGATGCGCTGCATCAGGCCAAGGGTGAGCTGGTGTGTTTGCGGATCGAGGGTCTGGCGGATGATCTGGAAGAGCTGTACACCCGCTACGGGATTGTCAGTCGGGCGGGGTATCGGTTGTCGCCGCTGGCCGAGGCGATGATTGAGCAGATCAAGGCGATTGATGCGGTGGATGATGAGGTGTGTTCGCTGGAGAATTTTGCCGTCTGAGCCACCCTCTTCGCGAGCAAGCCCGCTCCCACATTTGGAATGCGTACTCCTGTGGGAGCGGGCTTGCTCGCGAAGGGGTCGCCACTCACACCGATGCATCCACTGCATAAAACCCATTCCCCAAATGCACTTGCCGAACACCCCTGCCGAAAGCGACAACCCTCGCCTGTCTTTCTGACCGGTGAACCCCATGCCCAACCCGCAAAACCCTGTGCGCAACGTGCTGTACATCATGTGCGATCAACTGCGCCGCGATTACCTGTCCTGCTATGGCCATCCGCATCTGCACACGCCAAATATCGATCGCCTGGCCGCCGCCGGCGTGCGCTTCAGCCGTGCCTACACCCAGGGCACGATCTGCGGCCCGTCGCGGATGTCGGCCTACACCGGGCGCTACGTCAGCAGCCATCAGGTCGCATGGAACGCCGTGCCATTGCCGCTGGAAGAGCTGACGATCGGCGACTACCTGCGCCCCCACGGCATTCGCACCGCGCTGGTCGGCAAGACCCACGCCACGGCCAATGTCGATGCCCTGCAGCGACTGGCGATCAGCCCGGACAGCGCACAGGCCGAGGTGCTCAACGAGGTCGGTTTCGAACCGTACTTTCGCCACGACGGAATCTTCCCCGACGACCCGTTGTTCGACGACAAACGCGAATCCGCACCCTACACCCATTACCTGCGCGAGCAGGGTTTTGACGGGCGCAATCCCTGGCACGACTGGGCCAACGCCGCCGAAGGCGAGAACGGCGAAATCCTCAGCGGCTGGCAGATGCGTCATGCGCATTTGCCAGCGCGAATTCCCGAGCAGTTCTCAGAGACTGTCTACACTACCAATCGAGCCATCGACTTCATCACCGAGCAAGGTGATAAATCCTGGTGTTTACACCTCTCCTACATCAAACCGCACTGGCCCTACATCGTACCGGCGCCATACCACGCCTTGTACAGTACGAAATCGATTCTCGAAGCGGTCCGCGCGACGCCCTCCGAAGCCAGCAAACACCCCGTATACACGGCGTTTCGTCAACATGAGGAAAGCCTCAACTTCTCCCGTGATTCAGTACGATTGAATGTAATCCCTACCTATATGGGCCTGATCAAGCAGGTGGATGACCAACTCGGGCGGCTGTTCGATTTTCTGCAGAGCCACGGACGTTGGGATGACACCTTGATCGTGTTCACCAGCGATCACGGCGACTTTCTCGGCGATCACTGGCTGGGCGAGAAGGAGTTTTTGCTCGAGCAAGCGGTGGGCGTGCCATTGATCGTGCGCGACCCGCGCGCGGCGGCGGATATCACCCGGGGTACGGTGGATGAGCGGCTGGCGGAAACCATTGATGCGTTGCCGACGTTTCTCCAGGCCCTGGGCCTGCCGGGGGCCGAGCATCGCCTGGAAGGACGCTCGCTGATCCCGCTGCTGCACGGCGAAAATCCCGACTGGCGCCGCTACGCGATCAGCGAATACGACTACGCATTTCAGGCCCCGGCGCGCGAGCGACTTGGCCAGCCGATCGACCGCTGTCGCATGACCATGGTGCGCAGCGAGCGCTGGAAATACCTGGCGTACGACGGCTTCCGGCCGCAGTTGTTTGATCTGCTGAATGATCCGCAGGAGTTGCGCGATCTGGGTGAGGACCCGGCATACGCGGCGGTGCGCGAAGAGCATGCGGGGTATCTGTTCGAATGGGTGCGCGGCTTGAAGCGGCGGACCACGATCAGTCATCAGGAGATCGATTTGCGCGGGCAGCGGTTTCGCTATGGCGAGCCTGAGACCGAGAAAGTCGTGCAGATTGGCGTTTGGTAAAAGAGCTTCGCGAGCAAGCCCGCTCCCACAGGGTTCTGTGTCGTTCACATCCACTGTGTTCAACACATTTCCACTGTGGGAGCGGGCTTGCTCGCGAAGAGGCCCGATCAGACGCCGACGAGCTCGGCACCTTTGATGGTTTGACTACGCTGCCCCGAAACCCCAACCGGAACTTCCCCCTTGAGCGTCACCCGCCGCACGATGCGATCCTGGGTGCCATAATCATCAATCGCATAATGCTGGGTCGAACGGTTATCCCAGATCGCCACGTCACCCGCCTTCCAGCGCCAGCGCACGGTGTTTTCCTGACGAATCACATGGCTCTGCAACAGGCCAAACAAGTGCGCCGAATCGGCCTGCGAATACCCCTTGATGCGTTTGACGAAGTGCCCCAGCAACAAGCTTTTCTCGCCGCTGATCGGGTGTACGCGCACCACCGGGTGTTCGGTCTCGTAGACGGTCGAGGTGAAGATCTTGCGATAGCGCTCAAGCTTCTCCGGCGACACGTCCGGCTTGGCCCCGGCGTAGTCGTATTCGTTGCTGTGTACGGCGACCAGTTTGTCCGCCAGCTCGCGCAGTTCGGTCGGCAGTTCGTTGTAGGCAGTCGCGGTGTTGGCCCACAGGGTGTCGCCACCGAAGGCCGGCGCCACCACCGAGCGCAGGATCGAGGCTTTCGGGTAGGCGTCGACGAACGTCACGTCGGTGTGCCAGGAGTTGGCGCGCTGGCCTTCGGCCCCGTCCAGCTCCAGCAGATAACGCGTGCCCTCACGCACCGGTACGGTCGGATGCGCCACGGGCTCGCCGAGCAGATGGGCGAAGGCTTCCTGGCGCTGATCGTCGAGCTGGGTCTGCTCGCGGAAGAACACCACCTTGTACTGGATCAGCGCCTGCTGAATGGCTTCGACCGTGGCGGCGTCCAGTTCACCGGACAGGTGCACGCCACGAATCTCGGCGCCGATACGGCCGGCCACCGGGTGGATTTCCAGCGCGTGGACAGCGGGTTTTACAGCGAGTGCGGCATTGCTCATGGGTAGACCCTCATCGACTGCTTGCGGTTGGCGGCAGCGAAACATCGCTCTATCTATATTCCATTTACATCTAATAGATATTCACATGCTTCGTTGACGGAATAAGAGCTTGCATTTAAAACCTCAAGCAACCCTCGTCGCAAATGCCTTCGAGCTATTTTTAGGATGCCGGAAAAGCATATGGATCTTCGCCAGTTGCGCTACTTCATCGCCCTCAACGAACACCGCAGTTTTGTTCGTGCGGCGGACGCCATGGGCATCACCCAACCGGCATTCAGCCGCAGCATTCAAGGGCTGGAGCAAGAGTTCGGCTGTGTGCTGGTGGATCGCGGCAACAAGGATTTGCGCCCGACGCCCGAAGGCCAGGTGGTGCTGCAACACGCCCTGACCCTGGTGCAAGGCGCGGCGCTGCTCAGCGCCGAAGTGACGCAGATGACCAAGCTCGATGCCGGTGAGCTGCACTTCGGCTGCGGCCCGGCCCCGGCGGTGAAACTGGTGCCGGATGCGGTGGCGCAATTCATCAACGCGCACCCGAAAGTGCGCACCTGTTTTCAGGTGGATAACTGGGAAAAACTCAGCCGTGCGCTGAGCCGTGAAGAGATCGAATTCTTCATCGCCGACATCCGCCACTTCGAAGCCGACCCGAACTTCCAGACCCAGGCCCTGACGCCCAAGCGCGGGGTGTTTTTCTGCCGGCCCGGGCACCCGCTGCTGGCCAAGGAAAGCCTGTCGACCAACGACATGTTCGACTACCCGCTGGCAACCACGCTGATCCCGCCGGGGATTCGCAAACTGCTGGCGAACCTCAGCGGCCGGATCGATTTTTCCCCGACCATCGAGACCGAGCACTTCCCGGCGCTGGTGAAAGTGGTGCTGCAATCGAATGCCATCGGCATCGGTACGGAAGAAGCGTTTTACGAGGACATTGCCCAGGGTTCACTGGCGCTGCTGCACTGGCGCAACCTGCCGCAGAACCTGGAGAGCATGAACGCGCGCTGCGGGATTGTCAGTCGTACCGGGTTTCGTTTGTCGCCGGCAGCGCGGGCGATGATCGAGACGCTGGTGGCGGTGGACAAGCAGGAAGTCAGCGTCGCGGTTTGAGGACGCCTTCGCGAGCAAGCCCGCTCCCACAGGGGACCGTTGTGAATACAAAATCTGTGTTCACTGAAGATCCTTGTGGGAGCGGGCTTGCTCGCGAAGAGGCCCGTCCAGACACTGAAGATTCAGAGCTTGGCCGCCGCCAGTTCAGGCGCCACCCAATCGCTGACCTTGAACGGCTTGCGAATCAGCTTCTGCTGCGCCGCCAGATCCACCGAGTCCTGCAATTTGCCGAGGAATACCGGGTCCAGCGTCGACGGGAACACTTCGCTGAGTTTCTGATCCTGCAGGTCCTGGGTCAGGATCACCGGTGGATAACTTGCCAGCCCCGACACCAGCTGCACGTAGGCATCCTTGTTGCTGTCCTGGGTCAGCCAATCCACCGCCTGCTGCTGCGCCTTGAGCAGTTTCGCCACGACCTCCGGATGCCCGTCGACAAACTTGCCGGCCCCCACCAGCACCGATTGCACGCTACCGGCGCCCCCCAAGTCCTTGGTGTTGAGCGGCAATTCGGCCAGCCCCTTGCTCTGCAAAGCGGCCAGACCTGAGCTGCCCCACGACGCATCAATCTGCTTGGCCGCCAGCGCGGCGGTGGCCCCGCTGAAGTCGAGATTGATCACCTTCAGATCCTTCTCGCTCAAGCCTTGACTGGCCAGCGCCGCATCAAACGACAACTGGGTGGCGGTGCCACGGAAGATCGCCACGCGCTTGCCTTTCAGATCCTGCAGGGTCTTGATCCCCGACCCCGGCACCACGCCCAGATACTGTTTCACCCCGCGCGCACTGGCGCTGAGCAAACGTGTGTCGAGGCCATTGGATTTGCCGATGATCGCCGCGAGGTCGCCCAGATACGCCAGATCGACCTGACCGTTGGCAAACGCCTCGTTGATCACCGGCCCGGCGCCCTTGAAGAAGCTCCATTGAATCTTGATGCCCTGATCGGCGAAGGCTTTTTCGAAGATCTGCCGATCACGCAGCACGTCCACCACACCGCCGCCGCTGTGCTGGGTGCCGGCGCTCAGGTCGGGCACGGCGATCCTGATTTCCTTGAGCTCGTCGGCCTGCGCGGTAAACGCCAGCAGGCCCGCCAACGCAGGGATGGCAAACAGACTGAAGACTCGTTTGAAGGGAAGGTTCATGGGTACGGCTCCTTGATCACGACGGGCGTTGAGGAGCCGAAAGTAGGCCGAAGCATGACCTTCGCTTAAATACTATAAATGCACATTTTTATAGCTTTTGACGCTAAGCAAGCAACGACGCGGGTTGCAGCGGCGTATGCATTAACAGCATCGAAAATATTCTTCGAATGCATTGGATGCGCGTCGGGCTGCAAGCCTTAAATGGTCTGGCTTATCTCTCAATAGAATTGATTTGAATTTTTATAGATCTAATTTGCATACACCGCTAGCCAAATGTGGGAGCGGGCTTGCTCGCGAAGGGGTCGCGTCATTCGCCATCACCGGCGCCTGACACTGCGCCTTCGTGAGCAAGCCCACTCCCACCAAGCAAAGCGGTTCGCCATGCAACCCGACAACGGAGGTCACCCATGGCCCGTGATTCCCTGCTCAGTCTGCCACTGCCGGCGCCGCCACTGAAAAGTCGGCGCGCGTGGCCGAGCCTCAACCAACGTCTGTTGCCATGGCTGCTGCCGATCAGCCTGTTCGCTTTGTGGTGGCTGGCCGCGCGCAATCAATGGATGAGCGAGCAGATCCTGCCGGCGCCATCGCTGGTGTGGAACAGCGCCATCGAGCTGTCCCAGGGCGAGCTGTGGAGTCATTTGTGGATCAGCCTGCAACGCCTGCTCTGGGGCTTGCTGGCAGGGATCTCTGCGGGCGCGGTGCTGGGTGCTGCGCTGGGCTTCAGCCGGCGTCTCGAACGCCTGGTTTTCCCCACGTTCGCCGGTCTGGCACAAGTGCCGACGCTGGCTTGGATTCCGCTGTTCATGGTGTTTTTCGGCATCGGCGAAGTGCTGAAACTGGTGGTGCTGATCAAGGCCATCGTGGTTCCGGTGACCCTGCACACCTTGGTCGGCGTTCGTGATGCGCAACCGAAACTGCGTGAAGCCGCCGCCGTATTACGCCTGCCGTCGTACCTGCTGATCCGGCGCCTGGTGCTGCCCGCTGCACTGCCGGCGTTCATGGCCGGCGTGCGTCTGGCCCTGGCTGCTGGCTGGACTTCATTGCTGGCGGTGGAGCTATTGGCGTCCAGCGAAGGCATCGGTTACCTGATGGTCTGGGCACGGCAACTGTTCATGCTCGACATCGTATTCGTGTGCATCGTGGTCATCGGTGTGCTCGGTGTAGCGATGGATCGCAGCATCGGATTTCTCGACCGCAAACTGGTGCACTGGCCGCACCCGGCGACTGCGGAAATCCGCCGTGGCCCGCGTTATGAAGGCTGGCAGCGGTTGCAACCGTGGCTGCTGCCACTAGGCCTGATTGGCGTCTGGCAAGTGGCGAGCGATCAGCAGTGGGTCGATGTGAATATTCTGGTCAGCCCGCTGGCGGTACTGGAAACGACCAGGAACGGTCTGCTCGACGGCACGCTGATCAGCGGCATGGCCTTGAGCCTCGGTCGTACCCTTGGCGGGTTGCTGCTGGGCGGCGGACTCGGTTTCGCCCTCGGCCTGTTGCTGGGTCTGTCGCGCACCAGCGAGCGGCTGCTCGGCCCGACCCTCGCCGCCATCCGCCAGATCGCGATTTTCGCTTGGGTGCCGCTGCTCACCGCTTGGTTCGGCTTGGGTGAATTGTCGAAGTGGGTGTTCGTCGCCCTCGCCGCGTTTTTCCCGCTGTTCATCGCCACCCAGCGCAGCGTCGCCAACCTCTCGCCACAACTCAACGAGGCCGCGCAGGTGTTGCGTTTGAGCCTCGGTCAGCGCCTGCGCCGACTGGTGCTGCCGGGTGCGGCGCCGGGGATTTTCGCCGGGCTGCGCCTGAGCCTGATCTACGCCTGGCTCGGCACCATCGGCGCCGAATATTTCATGCCATCCAACGGCGGCATCGGCAGCCAGATGATCGGCGCTCAACAACTGCTGCGCATGGACCTGATCATGGCCGGGATGCTGCTGGTCGGCCTCACCGGCGCCCTGCTCAACCTCATCGGCCAACGCCTGGAAATTCGCGCCACTCGCTGGAGACACGCATGAACGCACCGATTGTCAGCTTCACCCACGTAGGCAAATCCTTCGATGTCGACGGTTTCGAACTGGAGGCGATTCGCGAATTCAACCTCGACATCGCCGAGGGCGAATTCGTCGCCATTGTCGGCTCCAGCGGCTGCGGCAAATCTACCTTGCTGCGCTTGCTGGTGGGTCTGGATACGCAGTTTCGCGGGCAGATCAGCGTCGATGGCAAAGCCGTCAGCGGCATCGGCGGCGAGCGTGGCATCGTGTTTCAGGAGCACCGTTTGTTCCCGTGGCTGACGGTGGCCGACAACATCGGCCTCGGCCTGGTCAACGAACCATTGAGCGCCGCTGAAAAGCAGCAGCGCATCAACGATTTCATCGATCTGGTCGGCCTGCGCGATTTCACCCGCGCCTATCCGCACCAGCTCTCCGGCGGCATGGCCCAGCGCGTGGCGATTGCTCGCGGGCTGGTCGCCAGTCCACGGATCCTGCTGCTCGACGAACCGTTCGGCGCCCTTGATGCGTTGACCCGTCAGCAAATGCAGGACGAGCTGCTGGCGATCCGTAACCGGGCAAAAATCACCACGATCCTCGTCACCCACGACGTCGAAGAAGCGATCTTTCTGGCCGACCGCGTGGTGGTGATGGAGCCGCGTCCGGGGCGGATCAAGCAAGTGGTCGATATCGCCCTGCCGCACCCGCGCCAGCGCAGCAGTTTCGACTTCCATCAGTTGCGTGAAGAGCTGCTGCACGAACTGACCAGTGACGACCATTACCAACCGAGCCTGCCGGTCCAGATCCGCGATCTGCCGCTGTCGTTCATTGCCTGCTGAGAGGAGCTTTTCGATGCCGCAACGCCCCAACTTTCTGGTGATTCTGGCCGACGATCTCGGCTTCTCCGACATCGGCGCGTTCGGTGGCGAAATCGCCACGCCGAACCTCGATGCCCTGGCCAATAACGGCCTGCGCCTGACCGATTTCCACACCGCGCCGACCTGCTCGCCAACCCGCTCGATGCTGCTGACCGGCACCGACCACCACATCGCCGGCATCGGCACCATGGCCGAAGCGCTGACCCCGGAGTTGATCGGCAAACCGGGTTACGAAGGCTATCTCAACGACCGCGTTGTGGCCCTGCCCGAGCTGCTGCGCGAGGCCGGTTACCAAACCTTGATGAGCGGCAAATGGCACCTCGGCCTGACCGCTGAACTGGCGCCGCAGGCTCGCGGTTTCGAGCGTTCGTTCTCGCTGCTGCCGGGTGCGGCCAACCACTATGGTTTCGAGCCGACTTACGATGAACACACGCCTGGCCTGCTGAAATCGACGCCAGCGCTGTACATCGAAGACGACACCTTTATCGATGAACTGCCGAAGAATTTCTACTCGTCGGATGCCTTCGGCGACAAGCTGCTGCACTACCTCAAGGAGCGCGATCAGAGCCGGCCATTCTTCGCCTACCTGCCCTTCTCCGCACCGCACTGGCCGTTGCAGGCACCGGCCGAGGTGGTCGAAAAATACCGTGGCCGCTACGACGCCGGTCCCGAAGCCTTGCGCCTCGAACGCCTGGAAAAACTCAAGGCGCTGGGGCTGATCGAGCCGGATGTCGAGCCACATCCGCTGATTCAACTGAATGCGCAATGGGACGCGCTGAGTGATGAGCAACGACAGATTTCCGCGCGGGCCATGGAAGTCTACGCGGCCATGGTCGAGCGCATGGACTGGAACATCGGCCGGGTGGTCGATTACCTGCGCCAGCAGGGCCAACTCGATAACACCTTCATCCTGTTCATGTCCGACAACGGTGCCGAGGGCGCACTGCTGGAGGCGTTTCCCAAGTTCGGCCCGGAACTGCTGACCTACCTCAATCAGCATTACGACAACAGCCTCGACAACATTGGCCGCGCCAATTCCTACGTCTGGTACGGGCCGAGCTGGGCGCAGGTGGCGACCGCGCCGTCACGGCTGTTCAAGGCGTTCACCACCGAAGGCGGGATTCGCGTACCGGCACTGCTGCACTATCCGCAATTGCCGATCAAAGGGCAGATCAGCCACGGTTTCGGCACGGTGATGGACGTCACCCCGACCATTCTCGATCTGGCCGGCGTGCGCCATCCGGGCAAGCAATGGCACGGCAAACCGGTGGCGCCGCTGCGCGGTAAATCGTGGCTGGGCTTTTTGTCCGGCGAGACGGCGCAAGTGCACGACGAGCACACCGTCACCGGTTGGGAATTGTTCGGCCGTCGGGCAATTCGCCAAGGGTCGTGGAAAGCGGTGTGGATCCCCGGGCCGGTGGGGCCGGCGACCTGGCAGCTTTATGATCTGAGCAGCGATCCGGGAGAGATTCATGATCTGGCGGCGCATCAGCCGGACAAGCTCAACAGCTTGATCGGGCATTGGCAGCAGTATGTGGAGGAGACCGGGGTGATTCTCAGTGCTTCGCCGTTTCAGCCGGATTGAGGTTGCCTGATCCGGTGCCTTCGCGAGCAAGCCCGCTCCCACAGTTGGAATGCGTTCCCCTGTGGGAGCGGGCTTGCTCGCGAAGAGGCCCGCAAATTCACCATCAAGCCTGAGCCGTACGCGCCTCCTCCGCTACCACTTCATCCCGACGAACAAACCGGTTCGCCCGCCCAAACGTGCCGAAATCATTGAACCGAACGCCCATCTCACGCATCACCTTGTGCGCCACCGGCACGGTCATCTGCCGGATGTAAAACGGCTCCTTCACCACAAAATGGTGAATCCCGTGGCTGCTGCCAAAGTTGAAGCAGAACGCCTGCAACGGCCACAACCACCACGGGTTCAACACCTGGCATTGCTGCAGCACATTACCCGCCTCGATGTCGCCGTAGTAATGCATGTTCGAGCTGATGAAGTGCAGGCAAAAGGTGCGCAGCACATTCGGGCCGATGATCACCACTGCCGCGATGTCGATCACCTGCATCACCGACAGCGTGGTCGCCGACCATTCAATCGGTGAACCCATAAGGTAGGCGATGCCATTCGCCGCATGAAAACCGAGGAACACGTACCACGCGGCCCAATGCACCAGCGCCAGCGGCGCGTAGACCTTCAGGCTGCGTTTGATGATGCTGAATTTGTGCGCCCAGGTCTTGGCCCGCAGCATGCGGATGAACGCCGACATCACGTTATCGCCGACCATCAGCAAGCGCGCAAAACCCCATGGTTCGCCGTTGGTGATCGCCCGCTCCTCCATGTCGGTTTCGGTGCCGGAGACCTTGTGGTGATTGAGGTGCAGGTGACGGCGGATCCACGGATTGATCGTGCTCGGCCGCGCCAGCCACACCAGGCCCATCATCAGGTTGTGCGGCAGCCGTTGTTTGCGGAAATACATGCTGTGGATCAGGTCGTGTTCCAGCTCATGGGTCAAGGAGGCGAAAAACGCATTCAGCAGCAGACACACCCACCACGCCATGTGGCCAGTGATGTACAGCGCTGCCGAGCCGATCATCCCGGCCAGGGCGAAGGCCAGAATGCCGGCGCCGAGGGCATCCTGATGCTGCAGAATCGGATAGCGCTCACGCAGTTCGACACCCTTGGCCAGCACCACTTCACGAATATGCGCTGATCGCTGGGCAGCATTGTGTCGCGGGGGACTTGCAGAAGTACGGTCCATGCTTCCATCCTCTGGTTATTGATGTTCGCATCCTGCCTTGCGAAAGCTTTATTGATGATAGCCGTGAACGCCAACCTGTTGACCGGAAGCGCCAATCAGCATGAAGGAACCGACCTCTCTCGCCAGCTGGACCCGTGCCTTGCGCAAGCAACTCGATGCGCTGGGGCTGGACAGTCTCGGCCTGTGCCAGCAGGCCGGGCTCGACCCGCAGTTGATGGACGACCCGAACGCACGTTATCCGTTGTCCGGCACCACGCGCCTGTGGCAACTGGCGGTGCAGTTCAGCGGGGATCCGGCGATCGGCCTGCGGGTGTCGCGGTTCGTCAGCCCGACCACGTTCCATGCGCTCGGTTACGCGCTGGTGGCCAGCGGCAGTCTGCGCGAAGTGTTCGAACGCATCGTGCGTTATCACCCGGTGGTCAGCGATGCGCTGGAACTGGAGTTGAGCCGCAGCGATGACCGCTATCTGTTTCGTCTGAAAATTCCGTCAGGCAATCCGGCGCCGGCCTTCGAAGCCATCGACGCGTTTGCCGCGATCTACGTGCGTACCTGCCGCAATCGCCTGGGTCGCGATTACGCGCCGCTGGCGGTGTACCTGCGCCGCCCGGAACCGTCCGATGCGCATCAGTGGCACAAGGTGTTCCGCGCCCCGGTGCATTTCTCCTGCGCCGAAGATCGCCTGGAATTCGCCCTCGCCGACTTCGACAGCCACCTCGACGACGCCAACCCGGAATTGGCCGAACACAACGAAGCGGTGCTCAAGCGCACCCTGGCCCAGCTCAAACCGCTGACCTGGGAGCGCAAGGTGCGCGATGCCATCGAGGAGCAACTGCCCGAAGGCGAACCCAGCGCCGAACGCATTGCTCAAGCCTTGCACCTGAGCCTGCGCAGTCTGCAACGGCACTTGGCGGATGAGGGCTGCCGCTTCGACACGCTGCTCAACGAGAGCCGCGAAAACCTCGCGCTGCTGCACCTGCGCGATCCGCATTGTTCGTTGAGTGAAGTCAGCTACCTGCTGGGGTTTGCCGACACCAGCAGCTTCAGCCGCGCGTTCAAGCGCTGGACCGGGATGACGCCGGGGCAGTTTCGCGATCAGCTGCGCTGAACGTCAGCCCTTGATCAAGCTGCGTTGCAGGCCGGATGTCCACTGTTCGATCATCGCCTCGCCTACTTCGGCAAACTCGGGATGCTGGCGGCTGTGTCTGGCCATTTCCTCGATCGCCATCTGCATGCCATGAGCCACTTGTTGCAGTAATTCGTTGCAACGCGCCTCGGTCAGGTTGCATGCCGTGCGACCGAACCGCACCAACATCTTGTACTTGGGCCAGGCTTTCGAACCGCCCAGCAGCAGCGCCATGCTGTCGCTCTTGATATAAACCGACGTTGTGATGATGTCGTAAGCCGGCGCGAGCCTGACGGATGACTGCTCTGCACAATCCTCGTAAAGCACGCCAAAATTCTTCAGATGCGCATCACCATTTTTCAGCCCCGCAGACAACGCGACGATCTTGAAAAACGCTTCCAGGGCAGAGCCCAGCAACTGCGGCGAAACGAATGCCTTGATCTGCCGCGCGGCACCTTCATAGGAACCGTCGTATTTGGCCTTCGACGGCCACCCGTTCAGTACACAGAAATCTTCGAAACCGAGGTACCCCGAATCGCTCAGGTCAAAACGCTCGACCACCAGAAATTTGCCGCGCTCGCTGAGCTCGAATTTTGGCACTTCGAGACCGCAGTGCTGCGCCGCCCGCATACAGAAATATTCATTGGTTGCCAGCTGCGGATACTCTTCGGCGCGAAAGGCCTTGACCAGATGAGTCGCCCCCCGATGAGTCAGGCGATCAATCGCGGCGGCGCTGTCACGCACCAGCACTTTGGGCTGCACGCCTGACACTCCGGAATACTGACCGTAGGTCTGTAACAGATCTTCGAACAAGCCTTGAGCACCATCGTGCACCAGCAGATCGCGAAGGGATGTTGCGGGAGGCTGCTCGGTCGCCGGTGCGCAGGCAATTGCCAGACGGCCGAGCTGATGGGGCCCGACGATAGCCAACAAAGCAAAATCATCGAAGCCACGCACTGCTTTACTGAAGCGCCGCATCAACTCCTCACGCAGCGCGCCTTCGGGCAAGTTCATCTCGAAGACGGGGTGGATGCCATGTTCCCAGCCATAGCTGTCCAGGCGAGTGGGCATCGTCAGCGATACAGCATTGTCTGCGCTGGCATCTTCACGGTAGCTGAACACACTGTCGTCGCGAACCTGCCCGCGCCCCAGTGTCCCGACCACCTGTTCACCCACACGGATTTGCAACCTGTCCGGCGTTTCAGTCATGGAAATTCACTTTTTGCAGAGCGTCGAGGGTTGGGCGATTTGACTTCCGGGGAACGGCAATCAGCTCGTAACCGAAGCCATTAAGAATTGCTTCAACCTTGCGCAGCCCGATTTCGGAGACCGTATTGTTTTCGATCCCCGAGATAGTGGCGCGGCTCATGCCATATTGTTGAGCCAGTGCCTGCTGGGAGAGTTTGCGCGCCTTGCGCAAGCTTCTGATCAGTTCGCCGATCTGTTCCATTACGCATTACCTGCACTATTTACGATGCATTTATAAAGAAAAAAGCAATATGCATCGTATGCGATACACAGATAGACAAACTCTAGCGGAGTTTCAGAAGACTTGCACGGCGCATCATGGGCTCAGAACAAAACCCAGCTCAAACACAGTCCCAGTGACATCACTGCTCACCCGCACCCGCCCGCCATGCAATTGCATGATCGACTGCACAATCGCCAGCCCCAGCCCACCCGAGTCCCCAGGCTGCGTCCGTGAAGGGTCGACGCGATAGAAGCGGTCGAACAGTTTGCCCAGATGTTCTGGCGCGATCACCGGACCGTGGTTGTGTACCTGCAACCAGCACACGCCCGGTTCATCGCGGCGACGCAGGCTGATCAGCGTGCCTTCATCGGCGTGGCGCACCGCGTTGGCCAGCAGATTACCGAGGGCGCGCTGCAGCAGTTGCTGGTCGGCCAACAGTTCGCCGTGCAGCTGGTTTTCCAGGTGCAACTGGCGATCATCGGCCAGGGCTTCGAAGTAATCGCACAGCTCGCTGCCGACGCTGTGCAGATCCAGCGTTTGCAAGTCGAGCGCGCGCTCTGCCTGTTCGGCGCGAGCAAGGAACATCAGGTTCTCGGCCATGCGCTTGAGGCGTTCGAACTCTTCCATGTTCGAGGCCAGCAGCTCCTGATACTCCGCCGTGCTGCGCGGGTGGTTCAGCGCCTGGCCGTTGCTGGCGAGCAAGGTGTGCAACGGGGTGCGGATCTCATGAGCGAGGTCGGCGGAAAACTGCGACAGCCGCTGCACGCTGTCGTCCAGTCGCGCGAGCATGCCGTTGAGCGCCTGCACCGGTTCGAGCAGTTCGGCGGGGGTGCCGCTGGCGGGCAGTCGCTGGTCGAGGCTGCGCAGATCAATCCCGCGCACCGCCGCGCTCAACTGGCGCAACGGTTGCAGACCACGGCGCAGCAGCACCAGGCCCAGCGCGAACGCCAGCAGCGCGCCCAGCCCGACGGCCAGATACAAGCGCAAGCGATAACTGGCGAGCATCTGTTCACGTTCAGTGAGCACCTTGCCGGCGATCACCGTCAGCGGTTCGCCGTTCGGCCCTTGGGCGTCACCGGACAACAGCGCCAGCTCGGCGCCGTCCGGCGCTTGCCAGGTCAGCACATCGCGGCGCTGTGGCGTTTGCTCGCGCGCGATTGCGTTCAATGGCGGTAGGTCGCGCTGGCGCGGGTTGATCGCGATCACGTTCGAGCCATCGGCCCGCCGCACCAGCAACAGGCTGTCGAGGTTACCGAGCATGTTCTGGTACAGCCGTGGCCGCGCCTGCAAGGCGCCGAGGCTGTCGCTGTCGGCGAGCAAGGCGCGCACCTGCTCCAGTCGACCGAGCAACGCCAGATCATCCCGGTAGGCGATTTCCGAGGCCAGCGAGCGGTAGAGAAACACGCCAATCACGCTCAACACCAAAGCGCAAACAATCGCGAACGCCAGCGCCAGGCGCCAGGCGATCGACTTAGAGCGCATCGTCCGGCGCTTCCAGTTGATAGCCGACGCCGCGCACGGTATGGATCAGTTTCGGCATGTACGGGTCATCGACCTTGGCCCGCAAACGCCGCACCGCGACTTCGACCATGTTGGTGTCGCTGTCGAAATTCAGGTTCCACACCTGCGAGGCGATCAGCGTGCGCGACAACACTTCGCCCTGGCGGCTGGCGAGCAGTTGCAGCAGGGCGAACTCCTTGTTGGTCAGGGCAATGCGCTGACCGCCGCGACTGACCCGACGCCGTAGCACGTCGATTTCCAGATCGGCGATGCTGTAGGACTCGGCCTCGCGCAGCGGCCCGCGCCGCAATAACGTGCGCACCCGCGCGAGCAATTCGGCGAAGGCGAAGGGTTTGAACAGGTAATCATCGGCGCCCAATTCGAGGCCGCGCACGCGGTCTTCGATGGCGTCCTTGGCGGTCAGGAACAACACCGGGGTGGCGCCGCGCTGGCGGATCAGTTGCAGCAGCTGCCAGCCATTGAGGCCCGGCAGCATCACGTCGAGGATGATCAGGTCATATTCCTGCTGCTCGATGAAATAGCGCCCATCGAGACCATTGAGCGCCACGTCCACGGCAAAACCCGACTCGCCCAGGCCCTTGGCCAGGAAATTCGCGGTTTTGGCTTCATCTTCTACGACCAGCAAACGCATGGCACACCTCGATTGATCAGGCACACAGGCTAGGCGCCTTCGGCCCGATTGCCCATTACAAACTTGTAATCCGACTGACGGGGTTCTGACGAAGAGCGGCGGCTAAGGTGATGTCCTTCGCTTTCGGAGCCTGTCCATGACCGTCAAATACCTTGCAGCGAGCCTCGCCCTCGGCATCAGCGCCGGTGTTTTCGCCGCCCCTGAACTGCCGCGCCACGCTGACCTCGATCTGAAAACCGCACGCTTGCTGGCCGACACGGCGCTGAGCAACTGCACCGCCACGGTATCGGTGCTCGACCGTGGCGGCAACTTGCTGGTGACCCTGCGCGGCGATGGCATCGGCCCGCACAACACCGCTGCCAGCCAGCGCAAGGCCTACACCGCGCTGTCGACGAAAACCCCGACTCGGCTGTTCGCCGAGCGCGCCCGCAGCAATCCGGAAACCGCCAACCTCAACACCCTTGATGAGCTGCTGTTGCTCGGCGGCGGGATCCCGTTATTCGCCGCTGATGAACTGGTCGGCGCCATGGGCGTGGCCGGCTCCGGCGGCGGCGAGCAAGACGAAAGCTGTGCCATCAAGGCCGCCGAAAAGGCCGGCCTTACCCTCACCCGTTCCCAATAAGGAGACTGACCATGACCACCCTGCGCATGACCTTCGCCGCACTCGGCCTGAGTGCCTTCTCCAGCCTGGCGCTGGCCGCCGGCAACCCGCTGAGCGTGCACGTGCTCAACCTGGAAAACGGCCTGCCCTCGCCGGGCGTCAACGTGACCCTGGAAAAACACGTCGGCCAGAACTGGCAGCCACTGGCCCAGGGCACCACCAACGAGCAGGGGCGCATCGCCGAACTGTTCCCGGCCAAACAGCCTTTCGAGGCGGGCGAATACCGGGTGGTGTTCAAGACCGGCGAGTATTTCGAGAAGAACAAGCGCGAGACGTTTTTCCCGGAGATTCCGGTGATTTTCCAAGTGAAGCAGACTGACCAGCACTACCACATCCCGTTGCTGCTCAGCCCTTATGGGTTTTCGACCTATCGCGGCTCCTGAATCAACACAGATCAAAAATGTGGGAGCGAGCCTGCTCGCGAAGGCGTCGGTTCAGTCGACATCACCGTTGAATGACCCACCGCTTTCGCGAGCAGGCTCGCTCCCACAGGGGATCTCAGGTGCCTGTCAAATTGTGGCAAGCGCCCGCAATCGCTCGGCATCGAGAATCTCGATCTCGCCATACCCCAGCCCGATAATCCCCTGCCCCTGCAGATCCTTGAGGATCTGGTTGGTGGTCTGGCGTGACAACGACAACATCGACGCCAGCTGCTCCTGCGGCAGTTGCAGGACCCGGCGTGGCGCATCGATTTCGCCGTAGCCCTCGGAGATCATCAGCAAGCGATGGGCCAGGCGAGCCGGGGCCGGCAGCAGGCTCAACTGTTCGAGATTGATAAAGGTCAGGCGCAGTTTGTGGCTCATCAGCAACGCCAAGTGCCGCCAATACACCGGCTGTTCGTCGAGGATTTTCAGCAGCGTGGCCTGCGGGATATTCAGCAGGGTGCACGGCCCGACCGCGTAAGCATCGTGAGTGCGTGGCTGGCCATCGAACAGGCAGATTTCGCCGAACCAGTGCGGTGCCTCGACCAGGCTCAGCAACGCCTCCTTGCCCTGCTCGCTCACCGCCCCGATCCGGATCGCGCCGTCGAGCACCGCGTACAACCCGCAAGGCGGATCACCGCGCTGGAACAAGCGCTGCCCCGCCGTCAGCCGCCGCTCCCGAGCCGCCGCCAGCAGACTATCCTGAAAGGATGCCGGCAGATGACTGAACCATTGCCCGGTCAGCAGCCGTGAACGCTTATCCATGAACACTCCCAATTGTCGCCTGCCTGACAGAGCGAACGCCGAACCCGAGGCATGCTGCACGCACCCTACAGGAGGAACAACAATGAAAAGCCTCGTCGACCATCTCAGTCAATACGCCGCCTACCACCGCGACCCGCGCAACATCGCCAGCCACTTTATCGGCATTCCGCTGATCGTGGTGGCGGTGGCGGTGTTGTTGTCGCGACCAGAGTGGTCGCTGGGCGGCTTGTGGCTATCGCCGGCGGTGCTGCTGGCACTGGCGTCGGCGTGGTTCTACCTGCGCCTGGAAGTGAAACTCGGCGTGTTGATGACGGTGCTGATGGGCCTGTCGGTCTGGGCCGGGCACACGCTGGCGCAGCAGAGCACCATGGTCTGGCTGAGCAGCGGTCTGGCGATGTTTGTGATTGGCTGGGTAATCCAGTTTGTCGGGCACCACTACGAGGGGCGCAAACCGGCGTTTGTCGATGACGTGAGCGGGTTGATTGTCGGGCCGCTGTTTGTAGTGGCGGAAGTGGCTTTCCTGCTCGGGATGTGCCATGAGTTGAAAGAGCAGATCGAGGCGCGGGCGGGGGTGGTGCGGGTCAATCCGAATCGTGCAGCCGTGTAGAGCGCTTTCGCGAGCAAGCCCGCTCCCACAATGGAATGCGTTCCAAAGGTGGGAGCGAGCTTGCTCCGGGCGGCGATCCGACGAAGCTTTTGATCTTAAAGACTGGCGACTTTCTGCCAGACCTTCGGCTTGAAGAACAGCGTTTCACCCTTGGCCAGACCAATCAGGCTGTCATGGTCTTTCACCACTTCCGCCTCGATCAGATCGGTCTGCCCCTCCACCTTCAACGTCACTCGCGTGGTCGCACCCAACGGGCGAATATCGCGCACTTCAGCGGCGTGGTGATCTTCCAGCTCATGCTTGGACAACGACACTTCGTGCGGACGGAACAGCACATGGTTGTCGTCGCTGAGCAGCAAGCGGTTCGAATCACCGAGGAAGTGATAAACGAAATCGCTGGCCGGGTTTTCGTAGACGTCGCCCGGTGAGCCGATCTGCTCGATCACGCCCTTGTTCATCACCACGATGCGGTCGGCGACTTCCATCGCTTCTTCCTGGTCGTGGGTCACGAACACCGAGGTCAGGTTGATGTCTTCGTGCAGGCGCGCGAGCCAGCGGCGCAGCTCTTTACGCACCTTGGCGTCGAGGGCGCCGAACGGTTCGTCGAGCAGCAGCACTTTCGGTTCCACCGCCAAGGCACGGGCCAGGGCGATACGCTGACGCTGACCGCCGGACAGTTGCTCCGGATAGCGATCCGACAGCCAGTCCAGTTGCACCATGTTCAGCAGTTCGTGAACCTTGGTCGCGATCTGGCTTTCGCTTGGGCGCTGGTTTTTCGGTTTCATGCGCAGGCCGAACGCGACGTTGTCGAACACCGTCATATGGCGGAACAAGGCGTAGTGCTGGAACACGAAACCGACGTTGCGATCACGTACGTCGTGGCCGGAGACGTCTTCGCCGTGAAACACGATGTTGCCCTGATCCGGGGTTTCCAGGCCGGCGATGATCCGTAACAGCGTGGTCTTGCCGCAGCCGGACGGCCCGAGCAACGCCACCAGTTCACCGCTGTGGATATCCAGGCTGATGTTGTCCAGCGCCTTGAACGCATTGAAGTTCTTGCTGACGTTACGCACTTCGATCGACATGAATTATTCCTCCGCGGCGCTGGCGCGCAGGCGGTTGATACGGTTTTCGCTCCACTGCTTGAGCAGCAGGATGAAGAGCGCCAGGATCAGCAACAGGCTCGCCACGGCGAACGCGGCCACGTGGTTGTATTCGTTGTAGAGGATCTCGACGTGCAGCGGCAAGGTGTTGGTCACCCCGCGAATGTGCCCGGAGACCACCGACACCGCACCGAACTCACCCATGGCCCGCGCGGTACACAGCACCACGCCATAGATCAGGCCCCACTTGATGTTGGGGACGGTGACATGCCAGAACATCTGCCAGCCATTGGCGCCGAGCAGCCGCGCGGCTTCTTCTTCCTGCGTGCCTTGTTCCTGCATCAGCGGAATCAGCTCGCGGGCCACGAACGGCACGGTAACGAAGATCGTCGCCAGCACAATGCCCGGCAGGGCGAAGACGATCTGGATGTCGTGATCCTGCAGCCACGGCCCGAACAGGCCCTGAGCGCCGAACATCAACACGTAGACCAGACCGGCGATCACCGGCGACACCGAGAACGGCAGGTCGATCAGCGTCACCAGCATGCTCTTGCCACGGAACGAATACTTGCTCACGCACCACGCGGCACTAACCCCGAACACCAGGTTCAGCGGCACCGAGATCAGCACGGCGATCACGGTGAGTTTCAGCGCCGACAAGGCGTCCGGTTCAAAGATCGCAGTGAAGAACGCGCCGAGGCCATTCTTCAAACCCTGCGAAACCACGATGAACAGCGGCAACACCAGAAACAGGAAAAAGATCAGCCAGCCGAGACCGATCAGCACGCGCCGTGACGTAGCACTGCCGCGGCGCGCAGCGTTGGCCGAGGACGCGGCCGCAATAGACGATTGGGACATTTTCGCGCCTCCTTATGGGGTTTCGATGCGCCGCTGCAACAGGTTGATCAGCAGCAACAGGACGAAGGAAACCACCAGCATCAGCACGCCGATGGAAGTGGCACCGGTGTAATCGTATTGGTCGAGTTTGACCATGATCAGCAGCGGCAGGATCTCGGTTTTCATCGGCATGTTGCCGGCAATGAAAATCACCGAACCGTACTCGCCGACACCCCGAGCGAACGCCAGGGCAAAACCGGTCAGCCACGCGGGCAACAGCGCCGGCACCAGAATGTGACGGAACACCTGCAGCGGTTTGGCACCGAGGCAGGCGGCGGCTTCTTCGACTTCACGGGGAATGTCAGCCAGTACCGGCTGCACCGTGCGCACCACGAACGGCAGGGTGACGAAGGTCAACGCGAGGGTGATGCCCAGCGGCGTGTAGGCGATCTTGAAACCGAGGTCGGCGGCGAACTGGCCGACCAGACCGGTCGGGGTGTACAGCGCGGTCAGGGCGATACCGGCCACCGCCGTCGGCAAGGCGAACGGCAGGTCGATCATCGCGTCGATCACCTTGCGTCCCGGGAACGTGTAGCGCACCAGTACCCAGGCCAGCAGCGTACCGATGATGCCGTTGATGATCGCTGCACACAGCGCCGTGCCAAAGCTCAGCTTCAAGGCGGCGAGCACGCGCGGCGCGGTGATGATCGTCCAGAACTGATCCCAGGTGAGTTGAGCGGCGTGGACGAACATCGCCGCCAGCGGGATAAGCACAATCAGGCTGAGGTACACCAAGGTGTAGCCCAGCGTCAGCCCGAAGCCGGGTATGACGGGGGAGATACGACGCGACATAAAAGTCCTTGGTTAAAAACGCATCAATGTGGGAGCGAGCCCTGTGGTGAGGGGATTTATCCCCGACCGACTGCGAAGCAGTCGCAAAACCAGAGTTCGCGGTAGATTTGATTCACCGCAAAGGTCGGCATTGGGGCTGCTGCGCAACCCATCGGGGATGAATCCCCTCACCACAAAAGCTCACTCCCACATCTCAAGTGCCTAAACTTCAGGCTCATTGTGGGTCAGATTACTGCGCCTGATAGATCTGGTCGAACACGCCACCGTCGTTGAAGAATTTCGGCTGCGCGGATTTCCAGCCGCCGAAGTCCTTGTCGATGGTCACCAGTTCCAGTTTAGGGAACTGTTGGGCGTACTTCGCCGCCACGTCCTTGTCACGCGGACGGTAGAAGTTCTTCGCCGCGATCTCCTGACCAGCCGGGCTGTACAGGTGTTTCAAGTAGGCTTCGGCGATCTGCTCGTTGCCCTTCTTCTCGGCGTTCTTGTCGACCACGGCCACCGGTGGCTCGGCAAGGATCGACAGCGAAGGCACAACGATGTCGAACTTGTCGGCGCCGCCATCTTCTTTCAGCGCCAGGAACGCTTCGTTTTCCCAGGCCAGCAACACGTCACCCTGACCGTTGTTGACGAAGGTGATGGTCGAGCCGCGAGCACCGGTGTCCAATACCGGCACGTGCTTGAACAGGGTCTGTACATATTCTTTGGCTTTTTCTTCGCTGCCGCCGTTGGCTTTCAGGCCATAGGCCCACGCGGCGAGGAAGTTCCAGCGTGCACCACCGGAGGTTTTCGGGTTCGGGGTGATCACCGAAACGTCGTTCTTGACCAGGTCGCCCCAGTCCTTGATGCCTTTCGGGTTGCCCTTGCGCACCAGGAACACGATGGTCGAGGTGTACGGGGTGCTGGCATCCGGCAGACGCTTCTGCCAGTCGGCCGGCAGGGTCTTGCCGAGCTTGGCGATTTCGTCGATGTCGCCGGCCAGGGCCAGGGTCACGACGTCGGCACGCAGACCGTCAATCACCGCCCGGCCCTGCTTGCCTGAACCGCCGTGGGATTGCTGGATTTTCACGGTGTCGCCGGCATGATCCTTCTGCCAGAACTTGATGAATTCGGCGTTGTAGTCCTGATACAGCTCGCGCGTCGGGTCGTACGACACATTGAGCAGTTCGTAATCCTTGGCAACCGCGGAACCGGCAAACACGGCACTGGCCAGCGCGGCCAAAGCGTAACGGCGAATCGACGACATGGTGAAAGCTCCTGGAATTCTTGGTGGTGGCTTTTTCTTATGTGTTGCTGGAATCGGGTGCTCATTCAAAGATCGCCGCCTGCGCCAGCGCTTGCGCACAGCCCCCTGCAAAAGCTGGCGCAGGCTGCGATCTTTTTCAGCTCGGCTTGTTACCCGGCTGCTGCAAACGGAATTTCTCTTTGCGTTCGATCTGCACGACTTGAGCGTTGTGCACAGTGATCTCCACCGCGCCAAATCGCAGATCGCGCAGGGCGCTCTGGATCTCACGCAAAATGGTGGTTTCGTCCTGACCGTCAACGCTGCGAAGGGATGCGCTCATGGTGCTGCTCCTTTGAATGGGAAATGCCTGGCAGTGGGCGGCACTGCGTTCGGCGTGGGAGCAATATAAGAGAGGCGCAGATATTCTTAAAAAGACTATTTAAGAATGTTTATATAACTGGAAAACATTATCTGACGGAGCAAGGGTTTGCGCGGTGTTCCCGCTTCGAAAGAACACCGCCCCCCCTGTGGCGAGGGAGCTTGCTCCCGCTCGAGTGCGCAGCGCTCGCCGTTTTTTTGGGCCTGCTACGCAGTCCAGCGGGAGCAAGCTCCCTCGCCACAGAATCGGACTCAATCGATAAACGGTGCCCGCGCCCAATCAATCTCCCCCGCCGGCACCGGCCGCCCAAACCAGTAACCCTGCCCCAGATCACATTCCTGCTCCAGCAGAAACGCCGCCTGCTCGGCCTGCTCGATGCCTTCGGCATGCACCTGCATGCCCATGCTGCGAGCCAGGGCGATGATCACCCGGACGATCGCCGCATCATCCTCGTCCCACGGCAGACCGGCGACGAAACCCTGATCGATCTTCAACTTCTGCACCGGCAGGCGCTTGAGCCGCAGCAGCGACGAGTACCCGGTGCCAAAGTCATCAATCGCCAGGCGAATACCCAACTCACGCAGACGATGCATCTGCTCCAGCGCCACTTCCGGGTCATCCATTACCGCGCTTTCGGTGACTTCCAGTTCCAGATACGCCGGATCCAGCCCGGTCTCGTGCAGCACCTGCGCCACCTGCTGGTACAGCTCACGCCGGGCAAACAGGCGCGACGACACATTCACCGCCACAAACGACAACACCACCCCGGCCTGCTGCCATTGGCACATCTGCGAACACGCCTGGCGCATCACCCAGGCGTCGATTTCGGCAATCAGCCCGGTGCGTTCGGCAATCGGGATGAATTCCGCCGGTGACACCAGACCACGCTGCGGATGCTCCCAGCGCACCAGCGCTTCGACGCCGATCAGCCGACTGCTGTGCAAATCGTGAACCGGTTGGTAATAGACGCGCAGCTCCTGCTGTTCCAGCGCGCGACGCAGCTCGAAGGCAATCTCGACCCGTTGCTGCGCATGCGCGGTCAACTCTTCGGTGTACAGCGCGTAGCCGTTACGCCCGCTGCTCTTGGCCTTGAACAGCGCGGCGTCGGCATTGCGCAGCAATTGATCGGCACTCAATGCATCGCTGGGGAACAGGCTGATACCGATACTGGCGTTGATGAACAGCTCATGCCGATCGATGCAGAAGCGCTCCTTGAGCGCATCGAGAATGCGTTGGGCCAGCGCCGCCGCCTGAACCAGCTGTGGACAACTCTCCGCCAGCACCGCGAACTCGTCACCGCCAAGCCGCGCCAGGGTAATCCCCGGGCCAAACAGTTCCTGCAGGCGCGCCGACACCGCTTTTAGCAGGCGATCTCCAACGTTGTGCCCGAGGCTGTCATTGATCATCTTGAAGTGATCCAGATCGATCAGCAGCAGGGCGCAGCCACGTTTGTGGATCTGCGCCGACGCCAGCGCCTGCTCGGCGCGGTCGCTGAACAACAGACGATTGGGCAGATCGGTCAGCGGGTCGTGGTGGGCAAGGTGCTTGAGTTCGTGTTCGGAGTCCTTGATGGCACTGATGTCGGAAAACACTGCCACGTAGTGACTGAGCCGGCCCTGATCATCGTTAATCACGCGGATGGTCTGCCACTGTGGATAAATCTCGCCGCTTTTACGCCGGTTCCAGATTTCTCCGCTCCATTCACCCTCCGCCTCCAACGTGGCGAACATCGCCTGATAGAAGCCCGGCGGATGGTGGCCGGACTTGAACAGGCTCGGTTGATGCCCGAGGACTTCTTCGCGCTGATAGCCGGTGATCTCCATGAACGCGCGGTTGACGTGCACGATCAGGCCCTGACGGTTGGTGACCAGCACGCCTTCTCGGGTGCAATCGAACACCGCTGCCGCCTGGCGCAGGCGCTCGCGATCAGCCTGCCGCTCACGCAACCGCGCGCCGATGCCGAGAAACTCGCACAAGCGCACGCGGGCCAGAAAAATCAGCCCGGCACTGAGCGCCGCCCAGACGTAACCGTTGATCAGTTGCCAGCGCAGTTGATCGACGGACTCATCGAAGAAATTGTTTAATAAATAACCAGTACCTTGCAGCCAGACGGCGGCAAGCACGAGATAGAGCAGCGCTGCACGCAAGGCATCGCGATAAGTGGCAGACATTCGGCTGTCCATGTCCCTACAAAAAGGTTGGAATTATAGGTCAAGAAACATCCAGCGACTCTTATCTGAAAGGGCGACTGGTTTTATCTGTGTGCTTGGTGATAATGCAACGGCTGTTTTTATCTTTATCGAGGGCCCTATAGCCTATGTGGTACGAAGGTTTTCTTGGCTTGTCGGCCTGGTCACTGGTCGCGGTCACCCTGCTGATGACCCACGTGACAATTGTCGCCGTCACGGTCTATCTGCACCGTTACTCGGCCCACCGTTCGCTTGAGCTGAACGCCGGTCTGAAACACTTTTTCCGCTTCTGGCTGTGGCTGACCACGGCGCAGAACACCCGCGAGTGGACCGCCATCCACCGCAAACACCACGCCAAATGCGAAACCGAAGATGACCCGCACAGCCCGGTCATCAAGGGCCTGTCCACCGTGCTGCGCAAAGGCGCCGAGCTGTATCGCGCCGAAGCCGAGAACCCGGAGACCCTGCGCATCTACGGCAAGAACTGCCCCGAAGACTGGATCGAACGCAACGTCTACAGCCGCTATCCGCTGCTGGGCGTCGCCATCATGGGCGTGATCGACCTGCTGCTGTTCGGCACCATCGGCATCACCATCTGGGCGATCCAGATGATGTGGATCCCGGTCTGGGCGGCCGGCGTGGTCAACGGTCTCGGCCATGCCATTGGCTATCGCAACTTCGAATGCCGCGATGCGGCAACCAATCTGGTGCCATGGGGCATCCTGATCGGTGGCGAAGAACTGCACAACAACCATCACACCTACCCCAACTCGGCCAAGCTGTCGGTGAAGAAGTGGGAGTTCGACCTCGGCTGGGCATGGATCAAGGTCTTCAGCTTCTTCGGTCTGGCCAAGGTGCAGCGTGTGGCGCCGATCGCCCACCGCGTCGAAGGCAAGGGCAGTCTGGACATGGACACCGCCATGGCGATCCTCAACAACCGCTTCCAGATCATGGCCCAGTACCGCAAATTGGTCATCGGCCCACTGGTCAAGCAGGAGCTGGACAAGGTCGATCATTCGGTACGCCACCAATTCCATCGGGCCAAGCGTCTGCTGTCACGGGAGACCAGCCTGCTGGAAGATCGTCATCACTTGCGTATCCAGAACATGCTCGAGCACAGCCAGGCGCTGAAGGTCATTTATGAAAAACGCCTGGCCCTGCAGCAGATCTGGGTCAAGACCAGCGCCAATGGCCACGACATGCTCGCCGCCATCAAGGAATGGGTGCACGAGGCCGAGGCCAGCGGCATCCAGTCCCTGCGTGAATTCGCCGACCAGTTGAAAACCTACTCGTTACGCCCCGCCGCAGTCTGACTGCGGTGAATGAGTCCCCTGTGGTGAGGGGATTCATTCCCGATCGACTGCGCAGCAGTCGTAGACCAGGCGACGCGTTTTGACAGACAAAACGCGTCGTTCCTACCGCCCGGCGGGAGCAAGCTCCCTCGCCACAAAAGCGCGGAACTAAGCCAACAATCCCCTATCTCAAAGACACTTCGCCACCCCGGCGGGCAGTACTGTGGCCGTTGTCGATATTGCGGCACGCCCTTTGAGATAAGTGCCGATGGTCAACAACAATCAAAAAGACTCATCCCTCCCGCAGTGGCCCGAAGCCGCGCAAACCCTGATGGCATTGATGCACGCCCAAGGTGAGGTGGCGCGCCTGAGCGAACGCGAACAGCTGTTCAGCTCGCTGCTGGTGAGCGTCAACGCGGTACTCTGGGCCTTCAATTGGGAAACCCGTCAGGTGCTGTATGTAAGCCCGGCCTACGAGCGGATTTTCGGCCGCTCCGCAGGCCTGTTGCTGGCCGACTACAACCAGTGGCGCGACAGCATCTACCCCGACGATCTGGATTACGCCGAACGCAGCCTTGCCGAAGTCCTGCACAAAGGCGCAGTGGAAGACCGCGAATACCGGATCATCGCCGCCGACGGCCAGGTCCGTTGGCTCAGCGACAAGTGCTTCATCAACCGTCAGGATGAGCCTGGGCAACCGGTGATCATCGTCGGTATCGCCGAGGACATCACCGACAAAAAGCACATGGAAACCGAGCTGCAACGTCTGGCCACCACTGACGTGCTGACCCAGAGCAGCAACCGCCGCCATTTCTTCGAATGCGCCAACCGCGAGTTCGAAGAGGCGCGCCTGCAAGGTGCGCCTCTAGCCTTTCTGCTGCTGGATATCGATGACTTCAAGCTGATCAACGACAGCTACGGCCATCCGGAAGGTGACAATGTGCTGCAGCGCATCGCCGAGTGCGGGCGCGCGTCGTTACGCCGCGGCGATCTGTTCGGACGTATCGGCGGCGAGGAGTTCGCCGCCGTGTTCCCCGCTTGCGCACCGGACATGGCGATGCAGGTGGCCGAGCGGCTGCAGCAGGAGATTCAGCGGTTGAGCTTCAATATCGACGGCCAGACCTTCAGCATCACCGTCAGCCAGGGATTGACCAGCCTGAAGGACGAAGACCAAAGCCTCGACAGCCTGTTCGCCCGGGCGGATGCGGCAATGTATGAGGCCAAGCGTCAGGGCAAGAACCGGATCATCTCTGCCTGATCCAGAATTTCAGCCACTCAGAGATCCAATGTGGGAGCGGGCTTGCTCGCGCAGGCGCTGGGTCATTCAGCATTTGTGGTGCTGATAGACCGCCTTCGCGAGCAAGCCCGCTCCCACAGGGGGTTTATGCAAATCCGGTTACTTACGCATCCGCATCAATTCCGGCAGCCCGATCTTCAGCAGCCGCGCCGTGCGACTCTTCGCCAGCTCTTCAACGCCCTCATGCTCGGTCAGACGGGCCATTTGTGCCGCCATGTTCATCACCAGCGCCTCCCGGGAATACACCCCGCCACCGAGCTGGTAGACCGACGCAATCAACTCGCGCAACTCCAGCGGCAAGCGCCAGCGTGTGCGCAACGCCGAACCGTAGGCCGCGCCGAATTCCGCCAGCGCCTCGCCGACTTCCTCCAGTTCATCCAGTGCGCCACCAGCCTGCTGCCACTCCTGCAAACAGCGCAGCAACGCCAGGTCACCGAGACGATGCAACATACCGGCGCAGTAGCAGCGCTCCTGATCCAGATCGAGCAGGCGCGCCAGCGTGCGCGCGTATTCCGCGGTGTGCAGCGACAGCCCCCAGTAGCGCTCGGCGTAGTCCGCCAGGCACGGGTCACTGAGCTTGGCGCTGCGTTTGAGCGCCAGGCCGAGGATCAGGTTCATGCTCTGCCCGGTGCCGAGCCGATGCAGCGCCTGCCCCAGGGTCTGCACCGCGGCGCCATGATGCTGCGCCGCGCTGTTGGCGGCGGCGATCAGCACGGCGGTGATCTGCGGATCAGTGCGGATCTCTTCTTCCAGCAGCTTCAGGTCGAGGCCATTGGGATTGAGGCTGCGTTTGACCGCCACCTGCACATCGGTCATCAACGGCGCGCCGTCGGCCTGCTCGCGGCGTCGCTCGAGGAACACCGACAAGGTCATGCCCGGCGCCAGCGTCGGCACTTCGCAGAACACCTCTTCACCCGCGTTCAGCAGCAAACCCTGCAGCCGCTCGGTCAGGCTTTCCATGTTCAACGGTTTGGTCAGGTAGGCCGTCGGGGCCAAAGGTATGGCTTCGCGCACACTGGCGCTGTCGTTACGACTGCTCATCAGAATGAACGGCAGCGGCGGATTGCGTTTGCGCTGGCGTACGCTGCGCAGCACGCTCAGACCGTCGATGCCCGGCAACTCCCAATCGACGATGGCCAGGTCATACGGCACTTCGCTAAGCAACGACAGCGCTTGCTGGCCGTCGGCACACAGATCCAGTCGCGCATCGCAGCGCACATTGAGCAGCACTTGTTTGAGCAGGTCACGAGACCATGGGTCAGCCTCGGCAATCAGCACTCGGGGTACGGCGGGTAAATCAACGGCAGTCATGCGCGCTCTCCCTTGCAATGCCTGAACCTTAGCCAATGCTGGCCTTTCGATACAGCGCAAAAGCGCCTGATGTGTTTCAAGGGGCGTAAAAAAACCCGCCGAAGCGGGTTTTTTGTCGAGCCGATCACACAGTGCCGGGCTTACAGCTCCGAGAAGCACTCTTCGATGATCGCCAGACCTTTGTCCAGTTGCTCGTCCGGCGAGGTCAGCGGTACGAGTACGCGCAACACGTTGCCGTAGGTGCCGCAGGACAGCAGGATCAGGCCCTTGTCACGCGCCTTGGCCACGACTGCCGCAACGGCAGTCGGGTTTGGCTTGTGGCTGTCGCCGTTTTCGAACAGCTCGACTGCGATCATCGCGCCCAGGGCACGCACTTCGCCGATCACTGGGTACTTGGCCTGAATGGCCTTCAGGCCAGTCACCAGACGCTCGCCGACAGCCTTGCAGCGGTCCAGCAGTTGCTCTTCTTCGAACACTTCCATCACGGCCAGGGCCGCAGCGCAAGCGATCGGGCTACCGGCGTAGGTACCGCCCAGGCCGCCTGGAGCGATGGCGTCCATGTATTCGGCCTTGCCGCAGACACCGGCCAGCGGGAAGCCGCCAGCGATGGATTTGGCGAAGGTGGTCAGATCGGCAGCAACGCCCATCTGTTCCATGGCGAAGAAGGTGCCGGTACGGCCAGCGCCCGTCTGCACTTCGTCAGCGATCAACAGGATGCCGTGCTGGTCGCACAGGGCACGCAGACGCTTCATGAATTCTTTCGGCGCGACGTAGAAACCACCTTCACCCTGCACAGGCTCGATGATGATCGCGGCGATGTCTTTCGGCTCGGCGTCGTTCTTGAAGATGCGTTCGATGGACGCGATCGAATCGTCGATGCTCACACCGTGCAGTTCGTTCGGGTACAGCGCGCGGAAGATGCCGCCTGGCATCAGGCCCATGCCGGCCGAGTAAGGCACGACTTTACCGGTCAGGCCCAGGGTCATCATGGTGCGACCGTGGTAAGCGCCGGTGAAGGCGATCACACCGGCACGGCCAGTGGCGGCACGGGCGATTTTCACGGCGTTTTCCACGGCTTCGGAACCGGTGGTCACCAGCAGGGTTTTCTTGGCGAAATCACCTGGCACCTTGGCGTTGATCTTTTCGCACAGCTCAACGTACGGCTCGTAGGCCAGTACCTGGAAGCAGGTGTGGGTCAGTTTGTTCAGCTGTTCGGTCACGGCCGCGATGATTTTCGGGTGCACGTGGCCGGTGTTCAGCACAGCGATACCGCCGGCGAAGTCGATGAATTCACGACCTTCAACGTCAGTCACGGTAGCGTTCTTTGCCGATTCAGCGAAGATCGGGTGAATCTGGCCAACACCACGTGGAACAGCTGCGGTACGGCGGGCCATCAGTTCAGCGTTAGTCTTGCTCATTACAGTCCTCATTCACCGCTCATCGGGCGGCGTGGTTCAAGGATTAAGCGGGAGGAATCGGCGGTGGCAGCATGCGATGATCGACTGCCACGGCGTTCCCGGCCGCAGAGAAAATTCCGGTTTGAAACGACGCAAAGGGACAGCGCTCTCGTGCCCTTTGCGTTTGCAGCGATCCCTTTCCCGGCTTAGATGCCCAGGCAGAGGTATTTGATTTCCAGGTAATCCTCGATGCCGTACTTGGAGCCTTCACGGCCCAGGCCCGACGCCTTGATGCCGCCAAACGGCGCGACTTCGTTGGAGATCAACCCGGTGTTGACGCCGACCATGCCATATTCCAGGGCTTCAGCCACACGGAACACCCGGCCCAGGTCGCGAGCGTAGAAGTAGGAAGCCAGACCGAACTCGGTGTCGTTGGACATCGCGATCACTTCGGCTTCGTCTTTGAAGCGGAACAGCGGTGCCAGCGGGCCGAAGGTTTCTTCCTTGGCGACAGCGGCATCTTTCGGCACGTTGGTCAGGATGGTCGGCTCGAAGAAGTTGCCTTCCATCGGCTTGCCACCGGCCAGCACGGTGGCGCCTTTGGCCACGGCGTCAGCGATGTGCTCCTGCACCTTGGCCACGGCTTTCTCGTCGATCAGCGGGCCAGTGGTGGTGCCTTCTTCCAGACCGTTGCCGATCTTCAGCTTGGCCACCGCGACTTTCAGCTTCTCGGCGAACGCGTCGTAGACCGAATCCTGAATGTACAGACGGTTGGCGCAGACGCAGGTCTGGCCGTTGTTGCGGTACTTGGAGATGATCGCGCCTTCGACGGCCTTATCCAGGTCTGCGTCGTCGAACACGATGAACGGCGCGTTGCCGCCTAGCTCCAGCGAGACTTTCTTGATGTCCTTGGCGCATTCCGCCATCAGCTGACGACCGATTTCGGTCGAGCCGGTGAAGGACAGCTTGCGCACGATCGGGTTGCTGGTCAGCTCGCTGCCGATGTCGCCGGCGCTGCCGGAGACCACGCTGAACACGCCTTTAGGGATGCCGGCGCGCTGCGCCAGTTCGGCCAGGGCGAAGGCGGAGAATGGCGTTTGCGACGCCGGCTTGAGCACCATGGTGCAACCGGCGGCCAGCGCCGGACCGGCTTTACGGGTGATCATCGCCGCCGGGAAGTTCCACGGGGTGATCGCGGCGGTCACGCCGATCGGCTGCTTGATCACGATCAGGCGCTTGTCTGGCTGGTGGCCCGGGATCACGTCGCCGTAGATGCGCTTGGCTTCTTCGGCGAACCACTCGATGAACGAAGCGGCGTAAACGATTTCGCCCTTGGCTTCGGCCAGCGGCTTGCCCTGCTCGAGGGTCATCAGGCGCGCGAGGTCGTCCTGGTTCTCGATCATCAGTTCGAACCAGCGACGCAGCTTGCCTGCACGCTCCTTGGCGGTCAGTGCACGCCAGGCCGGCAGCGCTTTGTCAGCGGCTTCGATGGCACGGCGGGTTTCGGCGGCGCCCATTTTCGGCACGGTGCCGAGGATTTCGCCGGTGGCCGGGTTGTTGACCTTGATCGTCTGACCGTTGTCCGCATCGACCCAAGCGCCATCAATGAAGGCTTGCTGGCGGAACAACTGGGTATCTTTAAGCTGCATGTCGGCTTTCCTTAACAGCACCGCGGCCTGCGCGGAGCAAAATTATGATTGTAGAAAGGCGCCTCGCAAGGCTGCCGTCAGGGAAATCATGGACCGGGCTGAAACCTCTAAATAGCGCACGGTTGCAAACACGTGCGGCTCAACACCCGATCAAAGAGCGTTTGAAATCTCAAACGGATCGTAGGAGCAAAGGGGTTAAAGGACAATAGGCCGTTCGAAAAAAAGAACAAAAACCCAGCGTTTGCTGGTTTTTTCAGATCAACGAGCAAAAACCCCCGGCCGCAGCCAAACCATAGATCAGCCGGGAAAAAGCGCCAAGCGAGGGTTTTGCAGGACGTTACAGCTTTAAGGAATGCAGCGTCTGCGCACCGACACGCGCACTGACAAAACCCGCCCAAACCCGGCATGGACGCCCCGAGCCGACCTAGGTATGATGTCGCCCGCTGCACCAGTAGCTCAGCTGGATAGAGTACTGCCCTCCGAAGGCAGGGGTCGTGGGTTCGAATCCCGCCTGGTGCGCCATGAATTGAAACGAGAAAGCCCCGGACTGTGATGGTCCGGGGCTTTTTTGTGGGCGCAACGCAGTCCTCTGGCGGCGGTCACTCCGTCGTCCAGTCAAACTCGTCGTAATCGTCGTCTTCGTCTTCCTGATCTTCCCCAACCTCCTCAAAAACCTCGTCCTCTTCCACGACGTCTTCTTCCGACTGGTTCAGCAGAAACTCCTTGCGAGCCTCGGTAATCGCTCGCCGCATCTCCTCGCCCTTCTGCGGGCAGTTGAGGAGTTGGGCGATGCGGTCGATTTTTGGTGCCACTTTGTTCTCCAGCGCTTCAACCATGGCCCGATAGTGCGCGTTTTTGCCGGGCAATGCCAAATGGCTGGAGATTCATCCGCTCGCTGGCAGCGGATTTGTTCGCGGCACAGGCGTCGCGGTAAAGGCAGGCAACGAAACATGGGGCTGCCCGCCTCAGTGAATGAACGTGATCATTCATCCACTGAGGCAGGCAGCCCCTTCAGATCGGGTTAAACGCCGCTGAAATTAGTTTCAGCGGTGATAACGCCGCACCACGCTGCTGTTACGCAGTACGTGGCCTTTGATTTTGTCCATCAGCTCGGCGCGGGTCAGGCCGGCGGGCAAGGCGTCCGGGGCCAGATCGAGGGCGTAGATCTGAATGATGTAGTGGTGGGCGCTGTCGCCGACCGGAGGGCAAGGCCCGATGTAGTGGGTGGTGCCTTTGGTGTTGGTACCGCCCACGCCTTCCAGGTTGGATTTGGCGCCGACACCGGCCGGTATCTGCCGGGTGGTGGCCTTGATGCCGTAGTGAATCCAGTGATCGACGCCCAGGCCTTTCTGGCCGTCCGGATCGTGCATGACGATCGCGTAGCTCAGGGTACCGGCAGGGCCCGCATTCCAGGCCAGCGCCGGCGACTGGTTCTTGCCGCCACAGCCTGCCGCATCGCTCGCGGCAGCCGAGGTGAACAGGCGGTTGTCCGAGACACCGGGGATGTCGAGGGTAAAGCGCTCGGCCGCCTGCGCCGGAAACTGCACGCAAAGGGCGACGGCGACGGCCGCCAGCCAAGGGTTTAGAGAGGTCAATCGGGTCATTCCGGGAGCACCTTGTGCAGTTGGGCCTTCGTCGGCTTGCAAACTATAGCCGTACCGTTCGTGCCGTGGCAGTAGCAATTGGCTGAACCTCGCACTGCGCCGCAAACTCGTAAGAGAAATACCTGCCAGGAGCACGAACATGAGCCTGCACCGTGTCGCCCGTTTCGCCGATGTCCCTGAAGACCGTGGCCTGCCGGTGCAGATCGGCGACTGCAAGCTGGTTTTGTTGCGTGTCGCCGGCCAATTACGTGCATTTCAGGGCGAATGCCCACACGCCGGCGCGCCATTGGCTGACGGAGCGCTGTGCCATGGTCGTCTGATCTGCCCGTGGCACAAAGCCGCGTTCCGCGCCGAAGACGGTGCACTGTGCGAACCGCCGGCGCTGGACAGCCTCAAGCGTTATCCGCTGGAAATGCGTGGTGATGAAGTCTGGGTGGATGATCAGCCGATATTCGATCCGCATGTTCCGCCGGCCGATGATGCGCGCATCTTTGTGATCGTCGGCGCCGGAGCGGCAGGCACGGCGTGTGCGGCGGCGCTGCGGGAAAAGGGCTTTGGTGGCCGCGTCGTGATGATCGACCATGAACCCGATGCCGGCTATGACCGTACGGTGCTGAGCAAATTCGTCCTCGCCGCAGAGATGCAAGTCAGCGAAACCCCGCCGCTGCGTGATGACGATTTTTACCGCGAACAACGCATCGAACGCCTTCAGGACGAAGTCCGGTCAATCGATGTCGACGGCAAAATCCTGCACCTGCGCGAGGGCCAATCCCTGCGTTACGACGCGGCCGTGCTGGCCACCGGTGCTGTGCCCAATTCACTGGAGCTGCCCGGCGCCGATCTGCCGCAAGTCTTTGTCCTGCGCTCGAAGGCGCAAGCCGGGCAGATCATGAGCGCAGCCAAGGCGGAGCAACGCGCGGTAATCATCGGTGACAGCTTTATCGCCCTCGAATGCGCTTCGGCGTTGCGCCAGCACGGCCTCGAAGTGACCGTGCTGGCGCGGCACCAGGTACCATTCGCCGCGCAGTTCGGCGAAGCCGTGGGCAAAGCGATCCGTGCACTTCACGAAAAAAACGGGGTGAAGTTCATCGCTGAGCATCAAGCGCGGGAAATCGTTGGCGAAGGCAAGGTGGAGGCAGTGCTGCTGCATAACGGCCTGCGGGTGAAGGCGGATCTGGTGCTGGCAGGGATCGGCGTGCATCCGGCCACCGAGGCCTTCGCCTCGCTGCCCAGGGAAAAGGATCAGTCATTGCGGGTCGATGCCGGCATGCGCGTCGCTGAAGGCCTGTGGGCGATTGGCGACATCGCGACCTTTCCCTTGAACGGCCAGCCACAACGCATCGAACACTGGCGCCTGGCCCAGCAACACGCGCGCATCGCCGCCGCCAACATGCTCGGCGCTGACGAACATTATCTGGACGTACCGTTTTTCTGGACCTGGCACTTTGGCAAGAACTACGACTACCTGGGCCACGCCGAACATTGGGATGAAGTGGAGTTCATCGGCGAGCCGGAACAGCCACCGTTCCTCGGCCTGTTCGGCAAAAACGGCGTCGTCGTTGCCGCCGTGGCGTGCGAGAAAGAGCGGGAGATGGCCATGCTCGCCGAACGCATGAAGCAACCGCTGGAGATGGAAGAAGCGTGGGAGCTGATTCGCGGGTGAATACAGCTCCTACCGAGGTTGCGTGAGCCGTTCAGTGAGCCGTCGGCCCGCGATTGTCATCGTCTTCCGAGTGCAGAAAGATCACCCGTGGATGCTCCAGCGGAGCCAGCGGCGGTGGCAGTTCCGTGGCCTCGACTGGCCTGAAGTTCAGCACGACACGGCTGACATCGCCCTCCTGGTCGTTATGAATGGTGATCACCCCGGGGGTGCGCAGCTGCTGCAAGCGGTCATCGCAGATCTTGAAGCTCTTGCTCAGGCCTTCGTCATCGACAACCGGTGCCGGTAATCGACGCTGCGCGAAGCTTCGGCTTTTGCGCTGCTGATAACGCGCCCAGCCAATCAGAATGACCGCATTGACCAGCGCCACCCACAGGTAAATCTCCAACGTACCCAGGGCCTCGAACGCCGAACTGTCGATGCGCGGCCCGCCGGCGTGCGTCTCGATCAATGGCCACAACCCGCGAATCAGCAGGTACAGCAGGCCAACCCAGGCCAGCACGGTGAGGATCACATCGACGACCACCAGAAATGGCCGCTGGCGGGTCCGGATGATTTTCATTTGATGACCTCCTCTTCGTCGTCTCCGGCCGGTTTGATACCCCGGTCAGGACTGACCCAACGCGCACGCTTCTGATGTTGGCCGAACAGCACTTTGGGAAAACTGACGAGCGTGGTCAGCAGGCTGATGAACCAGAACACCAGCGGATACCACACCACCCAGAACATGGTTCGGCCCAGCCCCGGTTCGTAGCGCCGGTCGATAACGATACTGACCGCGAACTGCACCAGACAGACGAACGCCAGCAACAGTCCGGTGAACGCCGGCGGCATCAGGTGGTGTACGGCGATGGCGTCGGGCATGACCACGAACTTGCCGATCGCCCAGAAAATCACCGACAGCAGGAAGGTGAACGCCCAACCGGTCGACAGGCAGTATTCGAACAGCAGTGGCCACAGATAACGATGGCGGTACTGCCAGATGCCGCGGATGTTCTTGAACAGCACTTCGGCGCCACCCTGCGCCCAGCGCAGGCGCTGCTTCCACAGGCCGCGCAAGGTCTCCGGCATGAGGATCCAGCACAGCGCACGCGGTTCGTAGAAGATGCTCCAGTGATCGAGTTGCAGCTTCCAGCTGATGTCGATGTCTTCGGTGATCATGTCCGGGCTCCAGTAGCCGACCCGGTTCAGCGCCGTACGGCGGAACGCGACGATCACGCCGGACACGGTGAAGATCCGCCCGAACACCCGTTGCGTGCGCTTGATCAGCCCGATGATCGATGAGAACTCGCCAACCTGCACTCGCCCGACCAGCGTCGACCGTGTGCGGATTCGCGGGTTGCCGGTCACCGCGCCGAGGCGCGCGTTGTCGAGCATCGGCGCCACCAGATAGGCCGCCGTGTTAGGCGCCAACAGCGCGTCGCCGTCGATGCACACCAGATATTCGCTGCGCGCAGCGATGGCGCCCATGCGCAGGGCCACGGCCTTGCCCTGGTTTTCCGCCAGATGCAGCACACGCAGCCGCGGGTCTTCCTTGGCCAGCCGGTCGAGCACTTCGGCGGTGTTGTCCTTGGAGCCGTCGTTGATCGCGATGACTTCGATGTTCGGGTAATGCTGGGCCAGCGCCGCATGAATGGTGTCGGCGGCGTTTTCACCTTCGTTGTAGCAAGGAATCAGGATCGAGATCAGCGGCTCGCCTTCCAGTGGCGGCGGCAGGGTGTCGTCCTTCCATGGCCAATGGCGCTCCCAGTGCAGCCAGAAATACAGGCCGCCGGCAATCCACAGCCCGGACATGAACAACGGGTAGAAGAACACGAAGTCCATCAGGAACTGCCCGGTGACCAGGAAGATCAACCCCAGCGGCACGCCGAGGACGAGCGCCAGAACAAGCAGGGCTAACAGTCTATCCAGCATGTCATGGGTTCCATTTGTTGGAGAGCGCAGGCCTTACGGTTTTCAGGTCCGGCAGGTTGTCGAGGAAGTTGTCCGGGTAGTAACCGAAGCTGGTCGCACCCTGACGCTTGAGCCGGCCCATCCAGTCGGCCAGTTGCGCACCGTCGATGTCGGCCTGATCCTTTTTCGTCCAGTCGCGGGCCTGCAGTTCGAACACCGTGCGATCCAGTGCACCGGGGCGCTGCTTGATCTTTGCCACCAGTTCTTCGAGCCACGGGCCGGATTGCGCCTGGGTCTGTTTTTCCATCAACGGCATGGCCATCGGCGCCGTCCAGTCGTAGGTCACGAGGAAGTCGTCGAGGTTCTGCGCAAACCAGGCTTCGCTGTCGGGATTGAGCACCGGTTCAGCGAAGATATTGCGCGCGGTCAGCACCTGTGGGCCACGGATAGCCCGGACTTTGGCGGTCAGCTCGTTGGTGAAGTCGATCAGGTATTGGCTCTTGAAGCGCGTCCAGCGCTGCATCGCCGCCGGATCGGCGCGCAGCGCGGCAATCGAACCCGGCAAGCCGTGCGCTGCATAAGCTTTCAGCGCTTGCGGGCTGGCATCTTCGAAGTCCGACAGCACCGCGTCGTCGTGATAAAGAATGCCGTCGACCGAGGTCAGGCGCGCCACGTCTTCGTAGATTTCGCCAATGATCCGCCGTACTTGCGGATCGAACGGCGACAGACGCTGGTACTGGTCCGGATCCACCGCAGTGGTGCCGGTCTTCGGATCCCAGCGAGTCACGCGCGGCAGCTTCGCATCGAGGCCGAAACTCAGCACCGGCATCCACGCGAACACTTTCACGTGGGCCCGTGTCCGCAGTTGCCAGGCTACACGGTCGAAGATATCGGCGCGCACCGGCAAGTGACGGTTGGGGAAATACAGCGAGTGCACCAGACCATCGCCTTTCGGATCGGCGAAAGCTTGCAGGAACACGGTGTTGGCGCCCATGTCGGCCATGCGCTGGATCAGTTTGCCAAGGTTGATTTCCTGCTGCGCCGGATCAGGGTCGTAGACATTGTCCAGATCCACGTGTACCACGCGCATGGTGAAATCCGACTGCACCGCGACGATGCTGTTGGCGAAGTGTTCGCCGTCAGGATCGGAGGCAACGAGGAAGCGCGGGCTGCTCATCAGGTTGTCGAGAGCGTCGAGACCGTCGTCGAGCGTCAGAGCCAATTCATAGCCTTCTTCGCCAATCACCGTCAGCGAAGTGCCATCCGCCGTCCCGTAAGGCCAGACCCAGACGCGCGGCTTCTTGCCGGTGACCTTGCGGATTTTTTCCGAAATGGTCACCACGTCGTTGCGAATCCGTGCGCGGAAATCATCTTCCGATTCATAGCGTTTGGTCACCGGATCATAACGCCGGGTCGCGGCCGCTGGCTGCAGGTTGCCCTGGGGGTTGGCGAGGATGCCCTTGTGGCTCGCGTCGGTGTGAGCAGCGATTTCCACCAGCCCCGATTGCGAGATTTCCCGCACCTGGTCCCAGGTCAGAAATTCGGAACGCGGACGCATATCGCCAGCGAAATCCACCCGTTGGTTGGAGGGTGTATCGATCCAGGTGCCGACCGGCGCGAGCAGTGCGTGCCAGTTGTAGGCGCGCAGCACCGGCAGCACGCGGGTATAGAAGCTCGAATAACCATCGTCGAAACTGAGCAGAATCGCCTTCGGCGGCAGCTCCGGCCCACCCTTGCGGGCGGCCATGATCTGGTCGACCGTCACCGGCTTGTAGCCGTTCTCGCGCAGCCAGGCCAGTTGTTCGATCATGCGCTCGGTGCGTACTGCCACCACCGCCTGATCCGGATCGCGGTCTTCGATGTCGTGATAAGCAATGCCCAGCACGTGATTTTTCGGCCACGGCTTTTCGCTGGCCGCCAGCGGTCGTTCCGACGGCGGCGCGAAGGCCGGGGCTTGCTGGGCACAGGCGCTGACCAGCAGCACTCCCAGCAGAAGGATGAAACGCGAAATCAAAGGCATCTTCAAACTCTTCTAGAAGCGGAAAGTGAGGTCGACGAGCAGACGCAGATCGGTTTCCCGATCGCCGTCGTAGGGCCGGTTGATCACACTGAACAAGCCGCCCACCTCGAACACGTCGTTCCAGGCATAACGTTGGCCATAACCGAGCATCGCCATGCCGCCAGTACCGTAATCACGCTGGCTGTAGGTGCCCGCACCGGCCTGGAACTGCTGGCTCCAGGAGGTTTCGTAGCGGTGGTACAGCACGTGATTGACGTTGACCGTGGGCATGACGCTGAAGTCCGACTTCGGGTTGAAGTACGGCACGTCTTCGGAGTTGGAGTTGTGGCTGGTGCCGACTTCCAGACCGGCGTCGACCTGCACGTGCGGCGTGCTGTAGACGCCCTCGCGCCCGGTGAGCAAGGCTTCGACGCGGTTGTTGCCGTCGCTGAAGTGCGATGGGCTGACGGAGAGTTTCCACTCGCGGCTTTCGTTGGCGCGCCAGCGGATGAACGCGTTGCCGCCGTTGGCCTTGATATCGCTGTTCAACGCACGCAACGGCGTCTCGGCCGACAGATAGGAGAAGCTGCCGCCGTACTGCCAGTTGTCGTTGATGTCGCGGGCAATCGCCACGCGCGCGCCTTGCTTGTCGCCATAGCCGTAGTCGTGGTTGGAGACTTCGGCTTCCAGGGTCATGTCGCGGGTACGCCGCTCCAGACCCACGCGCTGGAAGCGGTCGGTGCCGGTGCCTTCGGCAAAATCACCAGTGGCATAACCGGCGCCGACGAATACCCGCCAGTCTTCATCGATCGGCGGGCTGTACAGCGTGCTCTGGATGCCGAAATCACGGCTGCCGCTGACCGCGCCGGCGCCGCTGCTGCCGCCGCCATTGGCCTTGCCGCCGTAGGCTTCGACGCGCAGTTCGGACATGTCATGCACTTCTCGCTCACGCTCGGCGCGCTGCACCTGGCGATTGTCAGGGAAACGCTCGACGAGGTCGTCGGTCAGCGCATCCATTTGCCGCCATTCCTGCAGGGTCATGGCGGTGCGCGCCTGAGCGAGTTCCAGGCTCATGTCGCGCGGCACCATGCTCTCGACTTCCTTGAGCTGACTCTCGGCGCGGCGCGGCCAGTCACGGGCCAGATACAGATCCGCCTGGGCCACGCGCAAGCCGACGTTGCCCGGCGCCTGGTCGACCAGGGCTTGCAGGCCTTCTTCGCCGTGAGGCAGGTCGGCGCCGTACGTCCCGGCCTGCGCGGCCAGTTGCTGAGCGTCCATCCATTCGTCGTTGGGGTTGCCGATCGGCAGACCCTTGAGTTCGACCCGTGGCTTCTCTGACTTGGCCAGATCATCCGCAACCTTGCGGGCCTCCTCGGGGTGATCACTTTCCAGCAGCGAGTAATACAGGGCGGTGGTGTCTTCCAGACGATCCCCCGGATCGGCGTCAGGTGCCGCCAGCACCTGACGGTACAGATCGGTGGCGATTTCCGGCTGGCGCTGATCCAGATACGACGCCGCGACCCAACGCAAGGCGTAGGTCGGGACCTTCACGCCTTCGGCTTGCAGCTTCTGGTATTCGCTGATGACTTCAGCGGTTCGCGTCCGTGCCTTGAGGGCGCCCATGCGGTCGATGCGCCAGCGAACCACGTCGTCGTGGGCACTGGCGTCGGGGGTCCAGGTGGCGAGCAGTTTGTCGTAGTCGGCCAGCGCGCGGTCGGCGATGACGTAGCGCTCTTTTTCGCTGCGAGTGGCGAACTCGGCGAGGCGCACACGCTCGGCGGCCAGGTCGCCTTCGAGGCGGCGCAGGGTTACCGGATCGATCAGCCCCGGACGCTGGTTGGCCAGACGCAGTGCCGGCTCCGGCAGACGCGCCTTTTGCAGCGCCACCACGTACTCACGGGCAACGTCCGGTTTGCTGCCGGCGCGGATGAACGCCTGATCATATTCAAACAGGGCATCGTATTGCTTGCCGGCGCGGGTCAGGGCATAGCCCAGTGCGAGGCGACGAGTCGGATCATCGGGTTTGGCGGCGACCAGAGCCTTGGCGCGGGTCACGGCTTCGTCGGGTTTGCCCGAGTCGGCCTGGGTCAGCGCCAGCCCCAGTTGCAGATCAGCGTTGCTCGGCTCCAGCGCCAGGGCTTTGTTGTAGACCTGGATTGCCTGATCCCAACGCTTGAGGTTGCGATAGGCACGGGCCGTGGCGGTCAGTGCCTGCACCGGCAGCGCACGGTCGCGACCCTGGGTCTCATAGACCTGTACCACTTCGGCATCGAGACCGGCCCAACTGGCGATCTGCAGGTGATCGCTGATCTGGCCGGTGGTCGATTGCCCGGGCGGCACCTGACGCAGCACATTCAGCGCAGGCGTTGTCTGCCCGGCACGGGCATCACGCACCATCTGATCATAGGGCGTATCGGCAAACGCCAGTGCCGGCCAGAGCAACTGGCTGCACAGCGCGACACGAAACAACGGGCGTAAACCACGATGTAGAACAGGCACATCAATACGCGGCATTCGTCAGCATCCTTACATGGCCAGCCGGGTCGCAATGCCCCCCTTGCCCATTAGTAACGGCGGCCAAGTCGAGAGCACTCGGCCAAGCTTAGTCAGGCAGTCTTGCATGCAAGCGTAGACCAATATTCAGAACACAATAATTGTTCAGATTCGTGACGCAGCGTCTGCCCCCAACCTGAGCAAAGCCTGATGCCAGACAGCAAAACGCCCGGCGTCTGCATTGCGCAGAGGCCGGGCGTCGCTTTTGGAACGCGCGGGTGTTACTGGATCTGAACCCCGGCGAATTTGCTCATCAGGAAGCCGACGAACTGTTCCACGGTCATCTTCTGGCCGTTGAACTCCACCTGGTTGGCGGCGTAGTGCAGTTTGGTCACCACATTGGTGCCGTCGAGAGTCGCCAACTGCGAACCGACTGCCATGCCGGCAAACATGTCGGCGCCGGCGCTGGCCTGATCGACAATGGCTTTGGCATCGGTCTGGCCATCGACTTGCGCCTGCACGCTGAGCAGATCGACCAGCATCGGCTTGGACACCTGCACATTGAGGTCGAGCAGTGCGATCAACTGTTTGACCAGTTGGTCCGGCGGCATATCCATCGAGGCCGGTTTGGTCAGGTCGATCACCAGATTGGCGCGGCTTTCACCGTTGGCGGTTTTTAGCGACAGGTTTTCCAGCGCCAGTTGCGGGCCGGCGGCCAGCAGTTTTTGCAGATCGGATTTGACTTGCGCGTTTTCCGCCTCGGTCAGATTCAGCTCCGGAGCTGGCAGGCCAGCGGCAGCGGCATCAGCAGCAGCCTTCTCGTAAGGCTGCAGTTTGGTCTGATAGATCTGCATCAACGACAGGGTCGACGGGATGTCGAGGTTCTTCAGGCTCATGGCCAGTTGCGCCGAACCGATCTTTTTGTCGTTCAGCGACACTTCACCGATCTGGTAATCCGCACGGCCGGAGGCGTTGCTGCCATTCTCTTCGGTGAGGTTCTTCATTTCGAAGTTCTTCACGCCCAGCACCGACTGTTTGGCACCGAAAGTGGTTTTGCTGCTGGTCAGCTCCAGGGTGTTTTCCCCGGTGTAGTAGCCGTAGCTGCTCTTGGTCAGGTTGCTGGCCAGGGTCAGACCGTTGAGTTCGACCTGCACCGGCGCCTGGTCTTGCGCCACGGTGACCAGTTTCAGGTTGTCCATGTAACCGTCAGCCTTGACCTTCTGCGCCTGGGCACTGGCGGAGATGTTCATGGTCAGGCCGGAGAATTTCAGGCTCGATTGCTCGTCCAGCGCGGTTTCCAGTGGCAGCAACTCGAGGCTGCTGGTAGTGGATTCGTCGTAGCCGATGTTGGTCACGCCCTTGAGCGGCGCGGCGCCTTTGGTGGCGGCAAACCATTTTTCGGTGGCCGGGCTCTTTTCCAGCTCGTAATTGCTGGTGGCCATGACCGGCAGCCACTTCAGCGATACCAGACGCGAGAACGGCAGCGGGCCGTGTTCGATATGGTCGACGAACAGCAGCTCGACCGGCTTGTCACCGAACATCTCGCCCTCGCCCTTGAGGCGGTAGTGCGCGGTGCTGGTGAAGGTGTGACGCTCCAGCGACACCAGCTCCAGCGATGCGGTGCCATTGGAGCCGGCCATCGCGGTCTGCAGCTCTTTGTTGGCGTTGGTGACGGCGTTGTTCAGCACGCCTTCGATCTTGGTTCCGGTGTACCAGGCCCCGCCGGCGCTGATGGCACCGATGGCTACAACAATCCCGAGAAGCACGCCTGCTGATTTATTCATGAATGACCTGATCAATGTCCGTGGCTGAAAATGTGGTCGTCTTCCCTGAACCCGTGACCGGGTCGCGGCTCGACTCCGCTGAAATTAGCGGTGGAGATTAGCACTGGCAGCGCGAGGCGGCCCAATGTTTAAAGGTTAAAGAGTGTCTATGGGGAGTGTGGACAGCTGACAGGCGGGGAGAGTTGCAGTGTTTTTGAGGACGCTATCGCGAGCAGGC